>LSIG01000071.1 GCA_001556125.1 Rhizobiales bacterium CCH10-E5
CGCGCCGACCCTACCGTACCGCCAGAAATCAACCGGTTCTTGCGGGTGTCCAGCTTGAAGGTGGTACCGTCGCGCCAGATGGCATGCATGATCACGGCGAGTTTTCGCGCCAAGGCAACGACCGCTTTCTTATGGCTGGGGCGCTTTTTCAACGCCGTCGCCCAGTCCTTCAGTCCCTGCCCGCTGACCGCCTTCGCGCGGCATAGCAGGCTGTTGGCGGCCTCGTACAGTACGGTGCGCAACATCTGGTCGCCACGTCGTGAGATGCGGCCACCATAATCCATTTCGCCGGACTGGAAGCGGCGCGATGTCAGTCCAGCATAGGCGCCCACCGAGCGGGAGCGACGAAACCGCGCGGGATTGTCGATGGTCGCGACGAACGTCACAGCGCTGACCGCTCCCACCCCTGGGATACTCATGAGGCGTCGGCAGGCCTCGTCCTCGCGCGCATGTCTCAGCATGGCTTTTGACAGTTGGGCGACCTGACGCAGTGCCTCGGTACGGATCCGGAGCAACGGCAGGATGATGTCCGTCAGCATCGGCGCGCGCGCCACGGCGTCGGCCGTGCGCTGTTCGAAGGTGCGAAGATGTCTCGGAAACACCACGCCGAAGCTGGCCAGCAGCCCCCTGATCGTATTCTCGACGTTCATCCGGGTCTTGATCGCAACCTCCCGAGCCCGGAGCAGTGCGCGGCGCTCCTGAGCGTCCTGGCTCTTTACGATGACCTTGCGATAAAAGCCGGTACGGGCAAGGTCGGCCAGCATCGCGGCATCGTTGGCGTCGGTCTTGTTGTGCATCTGGCTGAGCACCGCATGTGCCTGGCGCGCATCAACGCACACGATCGGCACACCGCGACCGGCGAGCTCATGATAGAGCCAGTTCGCCATGCGGCCAGTCTCCATCACGACCGTGACAATTGGCAACCCGCTGGCCGACAACGCGTCGGTGATCGCATCGGCGTCCGTCGCCTTCTTGGTTGTCAAAACCGATCTGCCGTCGTGATCCCGGATACAGATCGCCGTCTCGTCCTTCGAAACGTCCAGTCCTGCAAAGTAGCGTTCCATCATGCTCTCCTCGCTTCGGCAGCCTCAGCATGGCGTCGGAAAGGGGGAGCGATCAATTACGCCGAGTGATGTCCGTCACCCACGCTGTGTCCTGCGCCTCGACATCGAACTGTCGGGCGAGGGTGTTATCGACCACGACCGACGGCTTGCCGCCATGAGATCCCGGCCGGCGTCGATAGCCGATCTGAGCCTTGATCCCGGCCAGCCTGGCGAGGCGGGCGACCCGGTTGGCGCAACTGGTTTCGCCCTGATCGAGCAGGTCGTCATGCAGCTTGCGGTAGCCGTAGACCCGGCCGCTTTCCTTCCAGGCCTTATCGAGAAGCTCGATCTGGCGCGCATCCTCCCGAGCTCTCCGGCTCAACGGATTCTTCAGCCAGGCATAGAAACCGCTGGGCTGGATGCGCAGGTAGCGACACATCGCCCGCACCGGGAACTGGTGGCGATGCTCTGCCACAAACGCGTATCTCACTTTGCATCCTTGGCGAAATACGCGGTGGCTTTATGGAATGGCTCGCCCCTTTCCCTCGGCGCAAGATTGCGTCGGCCGAACATGGCACGGAGGTGAGCCGATGAATGAGATCAAGGTTCTGGGAATCGATCTTGGCAAGGACGTTTGCAGCGTGGTGGGTTTCGACGGCGCGGGGAAGGTGCTGCTGCGTCGGCGGATGCGGCGCGACAGTATCGTGAAGCTGGCGTCAGGAATGGCGAGCTGCGTCATGGCGATGGAAGCCTGCTGCGGCGCCCATCATCTTGGCCGCCTGCTTCGCGGGCAGGGTCACGATGTGCGACTGATGTCGCCAGAGTATGTTCGTCCGTATGTGAAGGCCCAGAAGAATGACGATCGGGACGCCGAGGCGATCGCGGAAGCAGCCACCCGCCCGACGATGCGCTTTGTTGAGCTGAAGAGCGACGAGCAGCTCGACATGCAGAGCCTGCATCGAGCGCGGGATCGGCTCGTCGGCGAGCGCACGACGCTGATCAATCAGTTGCGAGCGATCCTTCTCGAACGTGGGATCGTGATGGCGAAGGGGCGGCGCAAGCTCGAACTTCGACTGGATCAGCTCCTTGCTGGCGAGGTGGCAATCAGCCGTCGGGTCAGACTGCTGGTCGAGGACATGCGAGCCCAATGGCGCGCCCTTGACGAGCGGATCGGCGCATTCGATGCCGAGTTCGTTGCGATTGCACGTGAAGATGCCGCAACGCAGCTCCTTTCGACGATCCCAGGGGTCGGCCCATTGAATGCGACCGCCTTCGTCGCCTCGGTGGGACGGGCAGAGACGTTTGGCCGGGGCCGGGATCTTGCCTCCTGGCTCGGCCTGGTACCTCGCCAGATGACGACCGGCGGCAAACCTAAGCTTCTGGGGATCAGCAAACGCGGCAACGGCTACCTTCGCAGGATACTGATCCACGGCGCGCGAGCGGCCTTGCCGTCCCTGGCAAAGGGGCGGACGTTGCTCGGCGAATGGCTGCGCGGATTGCTCGCGCGAACGCATATCAACACCGCCGTGGTCGCGCTTGCGGCGAAGATGGCCAGGATCATCTGGGCCGTTTTGAGAAGCGGGCGTCCCTTCCAGGTGGAGGTGATGGCGCCAGCTGGATGATCAGAGCTTGGCCGAAGGGGAGCGTCCTTCAGGCCAGCGTTGTCTGTGAGTGGACTGGAAAGATGGCCTGACAGTCGAACGGCGTGCCGCGATCCTGATTAAAAAAATGGCGCCAGACGCCGACGGCTTTATGAGGATCGGTACGCGCGAAAGCTCCATCTTGGCCGAGGCACGCCCTCGAGACCGGATACGTTGGCGCAGACTGAAAAGCCGGAAAGAAATCCCTTGCAGGCGGGGCGAGCCATACGTTTTTTAGGATGTCGCGCTCCTCGGTGACCCGCACCAGTTCTGCCTTCAGACGGCGGATCTCCGCAGCCTGGTCAACATCAGCGGGGGCCAATGGCTTCGAGAACTTCCGCTTCCAGGCATAAAGCGAGTGCTGGCTAACGCCGATCCGCTTGGACACCTCTGCAACAGGATAGCCCCGCTCCGTGATCTGCGCGACCGCATCACGCTTGAAATCGTCCGTGAAATGTCCGGGCCCCATCATGGCCTCCTTGCTGACCTGCCCCTGATCTGTCATCCAGCGGCGATTAGAGCCTCGGCGGGTTTTGCGCGGAATTGCGCAGCGGTGGAGAGCTTGGCGGCATAGGCCGCCGGCGGGATGTATCCGAGCGCCGAGTGGGGGCGCCGGAGGTTGTAGTCGTCGGCCCAGGCGGAGATCCTGATCCTTGCATGATCGAGGCCGAAGAACAGGCTCTCATTGAGCAGTTCGTCACGCATGCGGCCGTTGAAGCTTTCGCAAAAGCCGTTTTGCATGGGCTTGCCGGGTGCGATGAAGTGCCAGGTGACCCGGTTCTCCTGCGCCCACGCAAGCATGGCGTTCGAAGTGAACTCGGTTCCATGATCGGAGACGATCATGCCCGGCTTGCCCCGACGCTCGATCAACACCGTCAGCTCGCGTGCCACGCGTCGCCCCGAGATCGAGGTGTCGGGAATGGCCGCAAGGCATTCCCGTGTGACGTCGTCGACGACGTTGAGGATGCGGAAGCGCCGGCCGCAAGCGAACTGATCATGGACGAAGTCCAGCGACCAGCGTGCGTTGGCCTTCGCTTCGACGAGGATCGGTGCCCTTGTTCCGACTGCGCGGCGTCTCGCGCGCCGCTTGCGCACTGTCAGGCCTTCCTCGCGGTAGAGCCGGTAGATGCGGTTGATCCCAGAGGGCTCGCCGTCGCGGCGCAGCAGAACAAACAGCCGACGGTAGCCAAAGCGCCTCCGCTCATTGGCGAGCTCCCGCAGCTGCATTCGTAGGGCCAAGTCCGGCGGCCGGCACGACTTGTAGCGGACCATCTTCCGGTCAGCGCTGACGATGCTGCAGGCCCGCCGTTCCGACAGGCCCATCACGGCCCGCAGATGCGCGACTGCCTCGCGCTTGGCGGCGGGCCCTACCATTAATGAGATGGCCCGCCCCGGCTCTCCGGCTGCAATGATGCAGTTGGTCGTATTCCCTGCGGAAGGAGAGCCGATATGTCCAGAAGCCCATTCGCCGATGCCGCCGTCTTCGGCGTCGATCTCGGCAAGACCCGCTTCGACGTCATGGCAGCCGATAAATCCGGCAAGCCGCTGCGCCGGGCGAAGCTGACCCGTTCCACCATTTTGCCGTTCTTTGAGCAGGTGCCGCGGGGTTTGATCGGGATGGAGGCCTGTCCGGGCGCCCAATGGCTGGCACGTAAACTGGCAGCGATGGGCCACACGGTCCGGATCATTCCAGCCCAGTTCGTGAAGCCCTTCGTCAAGTCGAACAAAAACGACGCGCGGGACGCGGAGGCGATCGCTGAAGCGGTAGTTCGTCCGACAATGCGCTTTGTCGAGATCAGGCAGGAAGCCCAGATCGATTTGCAGGCACTGCATCGGATTCGAGACCGGATTTCCGCGAACAGGATACAGCTCATTTGCCAGATGCGCGCCTTCTGTCTGGAATACGGCATCGCGATGCGGCCAGGCGCGGGCGTCTTCAAACTCGACATGGCTCGCATCCTGACCGACGAGGACAACGATCTCACGCCCATGATGCGAACGCTCCTGCGAGAGCTCTGGGACGAGTTCGTCGTTGTCGATGCGCGGCTCGCCGCCGTCAGCAAGCAGGTCGAGGCGATTGCCGATCGGGTCGATGCCGCACGGCGCCTGATGTCGATCCCGGGGATCGGACCGCTTGGAGCGACGGCATTACTCGCGGCGATCGGCGATGGCCGCCAATTCCGCAAGGCCAGGGATCTTGCCGCGTGGCTCGGCCTCGTTCCTCGCCAGAACTCCACCGGCGGCAAGACAACGCTGTTGGGGATTAGCAAGCGCGGCAACCCCTATCTGCGGCGCCTGATTATCCACGGTGCACGCTCGTGCATCGCTCATCTCAACCGAGAGCGCGACCGGATGGGCGAGTGGATCGGCCAGCTCGAACAGCGGATGCACCGCAACAAGGTGGTTGTCGCATTCGCCAACAAAATCGCCCGGATGGCGTGGGCCGTGCTCACGCGGCCGGGCAATCTTTACGAACGTGTCGAACCGACCAAGGCCTGATCGGCGCGTTCTCACCAGGTTGCGGGGTCAAGGAGTGATGTCGGAACAGTCGATCCGCTGGTTGTAAGCCCTGTCAAAAAATGTATGGTCCGCCCCGTCGTTGCAAGGTTCAGGTTCGGTCTGACGATCCAGTCTGCATAAATGTATCCGGCCTCTCGCGAGTGGGCTGTTTTTGCAGCCAGGCCATGATGAGATCCGCGCGCCCCGTTCTCGAATAACTGGCTCGGGCTGAAAGCCCGCTTTTTTGCCCAGAGTTTACGGTGCGCCGATCAACTGTCTCGTCATCACTATCCCGTGCCTCGCAGCTGGTCGAAGGCGTGGATCAGGCTGCCACCGGCCCACGCCGCTCGTAGGTTGCGCCCGGCTTGGTGATCACCACCCAGGCGACGCGGGCCATCTTGGCGGCGAGCGCCACGGTGGCCTTGTTGTTGTGCATCCGGCTCTGCAAGCCGTCGATCCAGCTCCCGAGCCGATCGCGGGACCGGTCCAGATGGAGCAGGCACGATCGGGCACCGTGGATGAGGAGGCGTCTCAGATACGAGCTCCCTCGCCTGCTGATGCCTAGCAAGGTCGTCTTGCCGCCGGTTGAGTACTCCCGCGGCACGAGGCCGATCCAGGCCGCCATATCGCGGGCCTTGCGGAACTGCAGACCCCGGCCGGCCGCCGCCAGCAGAGCTGTCGCGGCGAGCGGCCCGATGCCTGGCACCGTCATCAGGCGGCGCGCCGTATCGTCGGCCGCAGCGACGTCCTCGATCTCTCCGGTGACCTCCTTGATCCGGCCCTCGAGGTTCTTGACGTCGTCGAATAGCTCGGTGAGCAATCGCCGCATCGCCGGGCTGAGGTCATTCTCCTTGTCGGCAACCACGCGGGGAAGGTCGGCTTTGAACTTCCCTGCTCCCTGATGCATCGCGATCCCGTACTCGAGGCAAAAAGCACGCATCTGGCAGATCACGCGCGTGCGCTGGGCAACGAGGCGATCGCGGACGCGGTGAAGCGCTTGCAGGTCGACCTGCTCCGGTGATCGGATCTCGACGAAGCGCATCGTCGGGCGTGTCACGGCCTCGGCGATCGCCTCGGCGTCGATGATGTCGTTCTTGTTGGACTTCACGTACGGCTTCACGAACTTGGCCGGGACGATGCGCACCGTATGTCCGAAAGCCTTCAGCTTGCGGGCGAGCCACTGGGAGCCGGGACAGGCTTCCATCCCAATCACGGTCCGCGCTGCGCGCTCGAAGAACTGCAGCAGCGTGTCCCGCCGGAATGTAGCGCGCTGGATTGGCGCCCCGGTGCCGTCCAGCCCGACGACGTGGAAGGTGTTCTTGCCGATGTCGATCCCGAAGACAGCCGCGTCACGGGGCTTGTTGCGCTGGGTCATGCTGGTCTCCTCTTCGCACGATGCCTCGATAGAATGAGGCGGGGAGACGGGGCGGACCATCCCATTAACGGGCGTCATGGCCCGTACGATTTATTGGGAACAACCGGCGCGCATCTCATCATGGCCTGGCCGCAACAGCGGCTCACTCGCGAGAGGCCGGATACATTTACGCAAACTGCGCCCGACAGACGTCCAAATCCCTTGCAACGCCGGGGCGGACCATACATTTTTTGCGAGAAGCTCGCGGAGTGCGGCTGCATCCAACATCTGCTCAGCCAGCAGCTTCTTGAGCTTGGTGTTCTCGTCCTCGAGTTGCTTCAGGCGCTTGGCCTCGGAAACATCCATCCCGCCATAGCGGGCCTTCCAGTTGTACAGCGTTGCTTCCGAGATGCCATGCTTGCGCGCCAGATCGGCGGTCTTCGCCCCCGCCTCATGCTCGCGCAGCACCGCGATGATCTGCTCCTCGGTGAACCTGGCTCGCTTCATCTGTCCGTCCTCGTCAGGGCCGGACTCTAACTCCGCGTGGAGGAAAAACTCAGTGGCAGGTCAAACTCGCTAAACTCTCCTGGACAAAACCCATTATCCCGCCAGTTGACGCGGCCGTTCGAGTCATCGCGCTTGGTTGGAAAGCACAGCATTTGCCTATGACGTTGGCATCTGAATTTTACAGCCGCATCTCAACTAAGTAGCTGAAATTGCTAAATTCTGATCCAGACTACGAATCTGAGGGTCAGAGGTTCGAATCCTTTCGGGCGCGCCATTGCTTTCAAAGACTTAGACTAAGTGCCGGACTTCCCAACCGGTCCGGTTTGCAGACGGTTTGCAAAACCCGTTGCCGGTGCGTTCTCGAACTTCTCGATCGCAGCCTCCGCCAGCGCCCTCGTCCGGCTGAGATATTTCTCCAGAATCGTGGTCACCGTCTTGAGCGAATGGCCGGTGATCGCGGCGATCTCCGGAACTGTGCAACCGGCCTCCGCCAACATGGTGATGGCGGTGCCCCGCAGGTCGTGAAAGTGCAGGTCGGCCAAGCGAGCGGCATCGCTCGCCTCCTTCCACTGATCTGAGAAGTAGCGCTTCTTCCAAGGTTTCCCCGTCGCCGACGTAAGGATGACTGCGGCGTTTCGCGGCATGGCGTCCAGCATGGCTCGCAGCGCTTTCGTGCAGGGAATCGTCACCACCACGCCGCCCTTCGACTGGCGAATACGAAGGAACACGCCATCGTAGTTCGTCCACGCGGCCCGGAGCAGGTCGCCTAGGCGCTGGCCGGTGTGGAGCGCGAGGATGAGGGCCTGCTGCATCTCAAGCGACGCCTCCGCCATGAAGGCGCGAATATGCTCCTCGAGCCAGAGGATGTCCGAACGGTCGGAGGAATAAAGGCGCTTGAAGCCGAGGATGTGATTGGCGGTAAGCTTACCGCGGCTCACGGCCCAACTCAGCATCGCTGAGATAGTCGTGAGTCGATTGTCTCCCTCGCGCTTTCCCGAGGAACGGACAACTTCGTCGCGCCACCCCAGGAGGTCATCCTTGACGCGGGCGTCGTTCAAGGCCGCAATCGGCATCGAGCCGAAGCGCGGCTCCGCCTTCGTCAGCATGCGCTTGTACTCGGCCTGGGTCGAGGCCGCGAGTTCTGCGAACTCGACCGAGCCTGTGTAGGCGCGAATCAGGTCGTTGAACGTTCCCTTGTGACGCTGTGCAGAGGCTTGCTCCGCCTTCGTATAGGACGCCAGGAACTCTGCCGAGCCGGGCTTTCCCTCCAGCCTTTCGCCGGTTGCGCGGTGATAGTGATAGATTCGGACCGTCCCATCCGCGAGACGCTTCCGGACGCGATTAACGCCCTTCAACTTCACGCGCACGACGCTGCCGCCACTGATCGAGGGGATTGGAAGGTTGGGAATTGGGATCGGCGATACACGCGGAGATGATGATGTCGCCATCTTCCGTGATCTTGACCTGACCGATCGGGACGCCCGCTGCGAGCACGCCGGCTACGGCGCGCTTCACATCAACCTGTTTGAACGGGGTTTTTCTAGCCATGGTCATGATGACCCCGGCTCTTCCAGGACCGTCGCACCGGTACTCCGGGGACGAAAATTAGCGGGATGGCCCTATTGGCGCGCAGGGCGCCTTCGCCACGCATTACGAGCATCGAGCAGAATCCACGGAAGATCCCGCCTCTCGGCGAGATAGTTTCCGTGCCTCACTCGAATTCGCCCGGGATGGCACTTCCCCGGCACGGCTGGGTTCGCGGGTCTCAACGCTACTATCCAGCGGGATCTGTTTACGTCGACCCCGAATTCGTTCCAACATCGCGGCGGCGGAGCCCGAAGCTCCGCAGCCAAGACCCTCCGGTGGCGTACCCATGCGGCCTCCGGCGACCGCATAGCGTTGCCTGACGACATCGAGCGCGCGGCAACATGCGCTTTCCATCGGAAGCCGAAGGGGCGGGGTATCCCAGTGTGTGGAGGAATCCCGCTGGCCTTCGACCGCGACCCGAATCGGTCTCGATACGTTTAGAACGTAGCACGAACGGCAACTTCCGCGAAGCCGCCGTCCAGGGGGCAGGCATGGCGCCGGTAGCCTTGGTTAACGGAAACCCATCCCCAGCTCGGGCTCTGACCGGCGACATCGCGCACGACATAATCATGGACGATGCGCTCGACGATGGTGAGCAGGCGCGCCCCATGCAGGCGCGGCTTGAAGATGTAGAGCTCGTCGGCCCGGCTGACGCGCTCGCCCTCGCCGGTGTTGTAGCCGGTGAGGCGCATGGCCTCGCGCGGATTAAGGCCGAGATCGGCGCAGTGCCTGCGCCCAGCCGGCGAGGCGATCCAGGCGCCGAGGGCCGCCGGGCTCAACCGCTCATGGAGCTCCTTCTCGAAGCCGATGATCGAAAGGCCGCTGGGCAGCATGACACGGATGACACGCGGGCGCGCCTCGACGGGAGCCTCCGGGAGCGGCTTGCGCGAGGAGTGGATGAGGACGAGGCGCCAGTTGTCGTAGCCTGGATCGCAGGCGAGGCCAGCTTGCGCCCGGTACATCCCGGCGTACCGCTCGAGGTTGAGGTCGGCGATACGGGCGAGTGCATTTTCGGCGCCGGTGGCGGAGATCTTGAAGAGGGGCATGGCGAAGCGGCGCGCCAGACCATGCAACCCGGTCGGCTGGTCGGGCGCCTTCAGCGTGTCGCCGGAACCGGCGACATAGACATAGACGACATGCCCGGGCTGGTAGGCCTCGGCGAACTCAGGATCGAGGAAGGCGCGCTCCTGAAGCGGGGCGAGCTCCTCGCCGCCGATCCTGGGCCACCGGGTGTCGACAAAGTGCGTGACGGCAGCCGTGCTGCCCTCTTCGCGGATGCGGCGCAGCGGCGGCGTGATGGTCTGGCCGGTGGAATTCGTCATGGTGATGATCTTTCGTTCGTGCGGGGTTTCCGGGGGCATTCCCGTTCTCACCCTCGCCCTGCCGTTTCTCCCCTTGTCTCTGCCGGCCGCATGAACCCGATCGGCCGCCTCACGCCCTCCTTCCCCGCGAGCAGCACGTTCTCGGCCTTTTGGACATCGTCGACGACGAGGTGCCGCCGACCCTGCTCGCAGGCGAATCCCATCGCGATGTCCCAGAGGCGCGAGAGCGTCCTGGGATTGTGTCCAGCGGTAGCCTCGAACAACGCGATGTTGGGCTCGGCGAAACACTGTCCGACCCGCAGGTTCGCCTCGTGGAAGATGCTCTTCTGGATCACCAGCATCTCGGCCTCCTTCTGCTCGACCTGGAATACGATCAGCCTGTCGACGATGCTTGCCGGCAAGGGATCGAGGCTATTGGCGGTCGCGAGCCAGAAGATGTGATCGGCGCGGATCGGGAGATCGACGAACTCGTCGACGAAGCGGGCGGCATTCTCTCGCTCGAGCAGCGAGTGCAGCACATTCTCCGGGGTCTCGCTCGGATTGATCGGCGAGGCCTTTTCGATCTCGTCGATGACGATGAGCGGACAGGCATGGCTGCCCTCGATCAGGAGTTTTGCGACCTTGCCGGGCGATGACGCCCGCCAGATTGGGGCAAGGCCGGAGAAGGCCGCGCCCCGATCCGTCATCAGGTTCATCGCGATCACCTCGCTCGGCACGCCGAGCGCCCCGGCGAGCTTGCGGGCGTAGAAGGTCTTGCCGATCCCCGGCGGCCCCACCACCACGGCGGGATCGAGCCGAAGCGGCGTGCCCGTGGCCAGGGCCAGTCCAGCCGCCCGGACGATCCAGGCCGTCACCTCCTTGAACTGCGGACAGGTCGCATCGAGGCTGGCGAGGCGCACGATCATCGCCTCGTCCGGGATGACGAGCTTGCGCCAGGGGCCGCGCTCGTCGGACTGCATCCGGTTCCAGAGCCTGACCTGGCGCGCTTGCGCCGTGTCCTCGTCGCCGCCGTTCTCGGCCGGATCACCGACGAAGCCATCGCCATGCCCGAGACGGCGGGCGAGCCGATCGGCATCGTAGATCTCGATCGAGGGACCGGCCTGATCTGGCGCGCGGCGAGCAGGCTGCTCGACAGACTGCGTGTCTCCGCCGTCGGGACGCTGGTCACGCAAATGAGCAAGCAGGAACTGGAGGTCGAGATGTCGCCGGTTCTCGTAGGCTTCAATGGGATCCTGAGGTGCGATGCTCATGACTGGCCTCACAGCTCGACGCCGCCGAGGATGGTCAGGAAGCGTCCGCTCTGCCTGGCGATGCGGCGCCCGACCCCGAGCGCGATCTCGACCAGGGCCCGCATCGCATCGGGATCGCCAGCGCGCTCGGAGATGAGGCGTTCAACCTCCATCTTCGCAATGAGATCGGCCGGGACCCGCGCCGGCCAGAGCCCGATCCGACAGAGCTTTGCATAGGCAAGGATGAGTGCGCCGCGACGGGCGCCGTACCAGAAGGGAGAGAGGGGCTCGGCCCGCGACCATGTTTCGATCTTCGCGAACAGGTCCCGCGCCTCGCCGAGCAGGAGGGTGAGATCAGGCGGATCGTCGAACCAGGCTTCCAGCCCCAGCCTATGTTCGAGATGATAGACGTCGGGGCCGTTACCATCGCCGGCATCCGGCTGCGGCAGGACGGCGCCGGTGAAGCGCTGCGCCGCCTCCCGGAGGCCGGGAGGGACGCGCGCACCGATGATGAGGCGCGGGCTGCTGTCGGAGAAGGACCGCTGCAGCGCCCGGCGCATCAGCTCGGGATCGTGGACGCCGGTACCATTGCGATACTGCTCGACGCGCTCTTTCGCGAGCAGGGCCTTGGCGAAGCGATCTTCGGGCGAACCCGGCGGAACGAGCAGCATCGCGATTCCGCCGGCATGCGCGAGGACGGCGAGCGCATTGCCGATATCGACCAGGTGCTCCAATGCCGAGGGATCGGCTTCGGCGAGGGTGAGGAAGCGCTCGTGTTGCTGCGTATGAACAAGAGCCCTTCCGCGCAGGTCGAGGATCGGCGGCAGCCGCTCGAGCAGCGCGGCATGGCGTTCGAGCGCGTCCGGCATCTCCGGCAGGAGCCTGTCGAGCGCGGCAAGCTCGTCGATGACGGGCACGGTGCCGGTCGTGAAGACGAGATCGCGCAGGGACGGTGCGTTGTTGTCGGTCATGATCTGAACTTGTCCTGAGGGGTCGGCCTATCCGCCCTTTCACCGTCTCCTCCTCGCCATGACGAAAGGCGCGCCACGAGGGTGCGCCTCTCCAGGTAGCCAGGGATGGATGCTGCAATCCGGCCGTCAGCCGATCTCGGCCAACGCCGGTCAGGACAGCAGCTTGGCCTCGTCGATGAACCGGCGCCGCGACCTGTGGAGATCGCCGATGGCATCGCCGGCGAGCGCCGCGAAGGCGACGATGCTGCGCAGGCGCGGTTCGCCGAGACGCTCAGTGAGCGCGAGCGCCTTCTCCTTTATCGCCCGTCCGTCGGTGACGAGATCGGCATGGAGGCAGATCAGGGCGAGATCGGCGGCCGCGACCAGCGAAGCGCCCTGACGGGCGCGCTCGAGATGGTCGAGAGTCTCATGACCGGGATCACCCTCGTTGATCGCTTGGGCGAAGCGATCGGCATCGTAGAGTTCGAGCGCTGCCCTCTGCGCCAAAGCGTCGAGCCATGGCGGGCTGCGCAGGAAGGCGGTGAGGCTATGCGCCTGCTCGATCGCGAGCATCGCCGGCTCGCCCTCGCGCAGATCCTTTGTTCGGGGAACGCGCGCCGTTTCGACCACGAAGGCTTTGCGCCTCGCCTCGGCGATATCGAAGCCTGCCGATCCGATCGCGAAGGCGAGCGCCGCGGTCTGCCCCATCGCCGCGTCGTCTCCCTGCCGCAGCGAGGCATCGACGCTGTCGGCGACCAGCGCGCGGGCGAGGACGCCATCGATGCCCTGCGGCAGGATGATCGCGATGGTGAGAGCCGAGGCGACATTGAGCAGGCACAGCGCCGTCAGCGCCTCGAGGAAACTGGAGACCAGGGCCGGCGGCGAATTCCCGGCGAGCGCGAGGAAGCGCTGGGTCTCGGCCGCGAAGCCGAGTGCCCGGCCGGCGACGTCACTCACCGGCGGAAGGCTGGTGACGAGATCGGCATAGTTATGTTCGCGGCTGCCCCCATGCGGCAGGCAGCGCGACAGGCCGTCGAGATCGTCGATGACGGGACGGAGGTCGGTCTCAAGCGCGATGTCGGCGAGCGAGGTGGTGCTGATGGTGATCGACATGGATGTTCCACAGGGTTTTCAGGGGTGACCTCCCGTTGAGGTCGTTTCCTTCTCTCCCTTCCTCACGCCGACAGGTGCCGGCCGCCCGGCGTCACGGGCCTTCTTCCAGTGCAGCAGCGCCACGGCACGCGCGCCGATTCCCAATCGGCTGACGCCTCCGATCTCCGGCCCAGAACGAAACAGGCGCCTCGGTGGAGGCGCCTGCCAGGGTCCCTAACGTCGCTGGCCGGATAAGCCAGGCCTGGTCGCACGAGGTGTCGTTGACGGTAGCGTCCTGCGTCACGCAGCAGAGGAGCTGCGTGCTTCCAGCTTGGATGCCAGCAGCGTCACCTTCGCCCGCTTCTCATCGAGGTCGTCCTCGATATCGCCGATACTGGCCACGAGTTCCGTGATCTCGCCCTCCAGTTCGTACTTGGCCTCCCGCCAGTGTTCGTGGAGCTTCATTTCGAGCCCTTCGATGACGACGCACATCGGCTCGGCGAACGCCTCGCAGTCGTCGAGCTCGAGACAAGCTTCGTTGTATTCCTCCCTGGTCAGTTCACTCACGCGATACTCAAAGTCCCCCGCGGAATACATCGCGGCGGTCTCAGTGTAGAGCGCGCGGCACTTTTCGGCTTCCGCCTTCGTACCCAGGGCAAAGAAGGCCCTCTCCAGCACGCTGTCGTCGATTTCGAAATACAAACTCTCTTCGTTCTGATCAGGCATATCTCAGTCTCCAATTGCACATCAACGACCGCTACCCTGAAACGCTGCAAGGCAACCGTCGCCGTGACCGGGCTGGACCGCCTCAATTCGTTCTGTATTGCATGATGTCGACGAGGCCTTTCAGTTTCAAGTTCTTTTTTTGTTCTCATTCAGAAAATTGCCTGACAGGTGGTCAACTGGAATTAATTCAGAAATTTGAAGAATTGATTGTACCTTGAACACTGCCAGACGGAGTGGATAGCGTCCGCAGATCCCGACTCCGGATTTTCCCTGCGGCAGGGTCAACACGAAAGGCGGCACCAGGAAGTGCCGCCTTGTGATGATCGCGATGATGTCGTGAGCTACAGCTCGACGGACGTGGTTGACATGAAGCGGTCGCTCTGGCGCGCGATGAGATCGCCGGTGTCGAGAGCAAGCAAGACCAGAGCCCGGAGATGGTCAGGATCGTTGCTGCGGAAGGCAACGAGAGATTTCACCACCGACTTCGCCTCCAGATCAGCCTCGCTCCGGGCTGGCCAGAGACCGACCCTGGCGAGGCGGGCATAGGCAAGCATGAGCGCAGCCCGACGGGCAGCGTCGACCATTTCGGCGGGATGATCTTCGTCCTGCGACCAGCGATCGCTCCGCTGCAGGAGTCCGTGCCCCTGCGTCAGAAGATCCGTCAGGTCGGGCGGCGCGACGAAATACCCTTCGAGGCTGCGCGCGTTCTCCAGCCGGTAGGTACCGGGCTCCCCCGGCCGGACACTGCGATCGTCGGTGGGCTCGGGCAGGATGGCGCCGACATAGCGCGCCATGGCGGTGACGGAATCCGAGAGGGTGGCTGCGTCATCAAGGCGGTGTCCCTTGACGCGAGGCGGCGTCCCGCTGGCGAAACGCAGCAGAAGATCGGCTTCACTCTTGTTCTTGCTGCGCCTTGCGGCACGTTTGTGCACGTGGGCGATCTCGGCCTGAGCCCAGCGGTCTTCCTCCGACCGCGCCGGGGCGAGCATCTGTGCGAGATGGCCGGCACGTGCAAGGATCGTCAGCGCCCTCGCCGTATCCAGGCGGGCCTCAAGGCCCTCCGGGTCATCGCCCATCAGGATGATGAAGCGGTCCATCTGCCTCTCATGCGTCAGGGCGCGGCCGCGGATGTCGAGGATCGACGGCGTCTGGCCGGCGAGGATGGCGAAGCGTTCGATCTCGTCCGGCCCTTCGGGCAGGAGCCGTTCCAGCCCGGTCAGTTCATCGGTGATCGGGAAGGTGACCGGATCGAGTTTCAGGTCGGACAGCGAGCTGGGCGTGCTGGAGGACATGTTCGGTATTCTCTCGTTTCTCAGGGGTGAGCTGCTCCGGGCAGTCGCTTTCCTCCTTCCTCTCGAAACCGAACGAGGCGGCGCCCTGGGGACGCCGCCTCTTGCCTGCGATGGACCGCGGTCGACGACGCGGGCGGGGTTCAGACGATCTCGCACCAGTCGAATGCCAGCCGCTCGCGCATGTCGGACGAGAGCGACTTCAGCCAGACGGCCTCAGCCGCGACGTGCCGGATCGCGGCCTGCATTTCAACGGGATCATCGGCCTCGCCGCGCTGGTTGATCAGAGCGACGATTGCCTTCTTGGCCGCCAGGCCGGCAGCCCCGCGCGGCGGCCAGATCATGACCTGCGCGGCCGCGAGGTAGCCGGCGATGCGGGCGCCTTCGGCTGCGACCATCAGCTCGGATGCATTCTCCGGTCCCGTCGCGGCGAGCGTGAGCAGGCGATCACTGATCTCGAACATCGTCCTGGCCCGACGCACGAGCTGGTCCAGATCGGGCGCAGCCCTGGCGAACGACGCCCAGAGATGGAGCTCGCGATCGGCGAAGGCGGGGACGCCGCCGCGCAGCGGCAAGCCGGCGACGAGATCGAAGCGCTCAAGCGGCCATTCCGCGAGGCCGCGATCGTCTGCCCGCGGCGTCGGCGGCGCTGGCGGCAGCATCAGGCCGGGAATGGCGAAGGCGGTGCGCTTCCAGCGCAGCCGGCGCCCCAGCTCGAAATCCATCATGCTGACGAAATCGGACTCGCGCTGGCCGAGGCGCGCGCCGGTGTGCTCGGCGAGCGCGAGCTTGGCCTCGGCCTGATCGAGATGGTCGGCGGGCCAGATCGCGGTCAGCGCGGCGAAGGCGAGGCTCATGATCTGCAGGCCGGAGCAGGCCTGGTCCTGGGTCGCGTCGCCGAGCTCGCGGGCGAGCCAGAGCCGGAATTCCTCGTTGTCGAGCTCCTTGGCGCGCCGGGCGGCGGCTTTCAGGTCGATGGCCTGCCGGCGGAACGCCACGAGTTCGTCGATGCTCGGATCATCGGAGGTGAAGCCGGACGGCAAGGTCAGCGGATCGCGCAGGGCCTGATCGGTCGTCTGGCGAGAATGAGGGGCGAGCGAACGGCCGCCCTCGGTCTTCCTGGTCATGATGGTGTCCCTGTTCATGGGGGTTACAGCCATCCCGGCTGCGCCTTCCTCCCGCTCGTCCTGGAATCGAAACGGGCGCCCCGTAGAGGGCGCCCGTCGCTGTGTTGGTCATGATGCTGTCGTCGATCAGGCGGCAGCCGGCCGCGGCCCGAAATCTGCGCCATCTACGGTCGAACGCAGCGCGTCCCGCCTGCGGACCAGGCATGCCTCGATGGCATCGAGCTGCGCGAGGCGATTGGGGGAGCCGATCTCGCGCAACCTGAGTTCTGCGACCTCGGCCAACGCTTTCGGCAAGGTGAGCCATGGCACCTCGTCGGCGGTGGTCAATCGCTCGCGCAACCAGGCCTCGCCCTGCCGGCGCGCATCCTCGGCCATGTGCTGCGGCGCATGCTCCAGCATCAATCGGTTGGCGAAGGCCTTGAGCCGCTCGTCGCTGAAGAGCTCATTGGCGAAGCGGTAGCGCTGATCCCAGCCGATCTCGTGCCAGCGGCGCATGTGACCTTCATCGGGTCGCGAGATGAACCCGTCGTACAGTCGCCCCTCGGGCCAGGGCGACGGCTCGCGGTCGGCGAAGCGGCCTGCGAGAACCCTTCGCAGTCGGGTCGGGAAGGTCTCGTCCGATCGAATCTGCGTGACGCGCCGGAGCATCTCGGCCTCGCTAGGTGTGTCCAGCGCGAGGGCGTGGCCGGCATTCGCGAACCGGAACAGGGCCGGTTGCGCGTTGACCTTCACATTCCGGAACGGGCGCCGGCCTTTCGCCGTGAACAGGGCGGCGAGCTCGGCTTCCGACAGACGGAGATAGGTTTGAGGATCGATCGTGAGATCCGCGACGACCCATGCCGACGGGTTCGTCGGCGACGCCATGATGCCGGCAACGGGGGCGGGGCCGCTGAAGCCGTTGTGGAGGACGAGGATCTCCTCCTCGCGCAACAGGGCCGCGGGAACGTCTTTCCTGGCATTAGCCATGAGCATTGCGAAGAGATCCGGTGCCCGTTCCCGCAGCAGCTTCATCAGCGCCAGCGTGGCGCGAATGTCGGCCATGGCGTCATGTGCCGCGTCCTCGGCGAGGTCGATGCCGTTCGCCCGGCAGAGCGGGCCGAGCTTGTAGCTCGGCTTGGCCCCAATGACCGGCACCGTCAGCGCCTCGGGCCGCAGCGCCGCGATCGCACGCGCCATCACCAGGACGTCGGCCCGGCCATTGCCGGGCCTCTGCGTCAGGTAGGGCGGATGCAGCGTCGTGAACAGCGCGTGGCGCAGGTGCTCTTCATCGAAGGTGAGGCCGTTGTAGGCCACCATGGTCGCCGGCGACCACGAAGCGAGCTTCGCCGCGATCTCCTCCATCATCGTGAGATGGGAGAGATTGGCGCTGTCGAGATCACCCGGCGCGAGGCCGGTGACCAGCATCGCCGCGGGCGACGGCACGACATGCGCTGGCGGTCGGCAGCGCAGCTCGAGTTCTTCGACGATGTCGAGATTGTCGTCGCAGCGCAGGAACGCGGCCTGGACCGGCGCGTTCCACTTCGGATCGAGGCCAGTGGTCTCGAGGTCAAAAAGAACGTAGCTCATGACGGCGCCCTCAGTGCGAGCTGCCGCCGGGAGCCGGCACGGATGGGAGCTTCTCGAGCGTGATGCCGAGAGCCGCCGCGTCGTAATGCATCGCGGTTTCGATCATCTCGGCCGTGTGCGTGCGACGGATCTCGTCCATGTCAAAGGTGAGCGTCTGATAGACGCTGATCTTCAGTTTCAGCACCTCGGCCGACCTGGCCGGCTTCTCGGCCAGGAGCAGGGCGTAATGGCGGGCGAGCTGGCGGGCTCCCTCGCCGAGCTGCCGGCCCGAAAGCCCGCCATGGTCGTCATGGATGCGATCCGGCTCCTGCTCGAGCAGCATTGCGTGAGCGTAGGCGCGCTCCCAGCAGAGATTGAGCTCGGCATGAGAGAGCCCGGCGAGATAGATCCGCTGGTAGCGGATCAGGTCGTCATGGTCCGGGCGTGCGGTGTCGTTGCCCGGAGGCGTGGTGCTGGTGTCGGTCATCGGAAAATCCGTCGTCGGAGTGTCAGCTCCCGAGACGGCTTCCTGTCTATGGAGTCCGCGCATGGTCCCGGGGGTTCCTCGTCGTGAGGTTCCACAGCCCAAACTCTTCTGGGATTCTCCTATAGCGCGGCGACCGTTCAGGGACGGGGCCGCGCTTCCAGGAATTCGGCAAGATCACCGACCGGAAGCGCGAAGATGCACTCCGGGAGCAGCAGGACAGTCTTGCCGAACGCCCCGTCGCCGAGGACAAGGATGATGTCGAGATCCGAATCGAGACCCTGGTAGTGCTCGACGACCTCGGCGGCCGCCGCGCGCGTCATGCCTTCGCAGGCGATCCGTTGGCCGACCCCCATGTCAACGAGCCAGCGCTGCCGGATGTCCATGAAGGTCGGGGCCAGCGTCACCTGCGGAAACCGTTCGCGGCTGACATGGACCAGCCGGCGGGCGGTCGCTTCCGAGCCCGCCACGGCGAGAGCCGACCAGACCGCGTCTGGAATCACGATCCGGATCTCAGCGCCGAGTCCAGCGATACCGGAAATCAGGTCTGCGCTCACCAGCATGGTCAGCGCTTCAACATCCATGACGATGATGTCGATGGGGCCAGGTGCGGTGGCGAGGCGCTCGATGGCCGCTTCTTTGGCGTCATGCCATGCGAGTATGGGCATGTTTTTCTCCGGGGCTCGATCTCAATCCGATCAGACGAAACAGACGTGTCGAGGAAATCCGAGCGCCCCAGCGTCTCGGCTCACCGGGTTCCGTCTCCCTTATCTTGCTGGATTCGCGTTGCCGGGGTCGGCAGGTGCTTGATACCTACCTATCCCTTCCCTATCTTGAGACGAGTTATCAACGGAGGCGAAGGTGAAAGAAGCTGTCAGCCTGACGCTGAACGAGGCCGGCTATGTGGTGGGACAGTCCAGCACGGCGATCAACCGCGCCGTCGACCGCGGCGTGATCAAGGCCAGGCTCCAGCGCCGCGGCAAACTCCAGCTTCGCAAGGTCGGCCCCGCCGAGCTGCGCTTCCTTGCCGTCGCAAGCGCGATCGCGAAGGATCTGACGCCAGCCGCCCGCAAGAAAATCTATGAGGCGGTTCGCCGCCTTCCCCCTCAGGCCCACCGGCTGGAACTCGGGTTGATGGAGATCAGGCTGACGGAGATCGACCAGCGCATCGCGGAGCGCCTGCGGCAGCTCGACGAGGTAAAAGCGTTCGTGGACGAGGCTCAGGGCGGCGATCCGATCCTGCGCGGGACGGCCGCGCCGGTCCATGCCGTGGCGGCTCTCACCGCCGGCCAGTCCGTCGCCGAGATCATCGAGGATTATCCGGGTCTGACGCCGGCCCAGGTCGAGGCCGCTGTGGAATATGCCAAGGTCTACCCGAAGCCTGGCCGGCCGCTGCCGGCGCGCAGCCTGAAGCGGATGCTGAGTGACCTTGCCGCCACCGGCATCTGGGACCTGGAATCGGCTTCCGGGCCATTGGCGCCGCAGCCGATTCCGTGACGATTTACCTTCTCGACGAAAATGTGCTGCGCGAGCTGCATCCGAAGGGCCACGCGCGCGTCCTCGCCTGGTATGCGACGGTATCGACGGATGATCTGCGGATCAGCGCCATGACCTTCTTCGAGAAGCGTCGCGGCGCTGAGCGCCTCAGCCGTACTGACCCGAAACGCGCCGCCGCCATTCTCGAGGGCATCCAAGTCCTGGAAGCGGCGTATGGATCCCGCATCATTCCGATTGACGGTCTCGTTGCGGCCGAGTGGGCCAGGCTGCTCGGCGCGAAGGACAAGAACCAGCGCGACCGCGCCCTTGCCGCAACGGCCCGCGTCCATGGCTTTGTCCTCGTCACGCGCAATGTCGACGACATTCGCGGCTGCGATGTCGATGTGCTCGATCCATTCGCGGCCCATCCGCAGGTGCAGCGGGTCTGACGACCAGACAGCCTATCGGCCACAGGACGCCCGGGCGTCGCTCTCTGCAGCTTTGTCGCCGAGGCAGCCGGATCGCCGCCGCACCTACGCCTGTGTCACGTCCGGGCAGTTCACGCCCGGCCGCGGGCCGATCCACGGACCCAGACATCGAAACCGGGGGTAGCCTCGTGGTCGATTGCGTGGCCTTCGACAAGCCCGACGAGGCTGCCTGGCTCCATGCAGGACTGTGAGATCGCCTGCAATGTTGCCCCTGTGAGGGGCGCTTATCGCGTTGAAGGTTGGGTCTGACGCAATCTCGCTGCATCTTCGGTCACATTGCACCGATGAGGCGAG
>LSIG01000072.1 GCA_001556125.1 Rhizobiales bacterium CCH10-E5
GCAGCGGGGCGTGCGTCCGATCCGGACGATCAAGACCAACGCCCAGCCGATCCTCATCGCCTACGAGCAGGGCTGCCACAATCTGCCGGATGACCAGCGGGATCTCGCGCTCTACAACGAGCGCGCCGCCCGCGTCCGCGAGCACGCCGGCTTCAGGGAGAACCTCGCGGCGGCTCTTGCCAATCGCTTCGCCGATCGTGAGTCGTCGCCTTACCCCGAGGCGACGCTCTACAGCGGCGGTTTCCTCTCAAACGACGATGCCCGGGCCTGCGCCCGCTGGCATGCCTCGCCCTGGGAGGACCGGGCCGCGATCGCGGCGGGGTTCAGCGACGAGCGGCTGAAAGCCTTCGCCAACCGACTGGCGCTGCTGGAGGCGCCGCAGACGTTGTCGCCGGCGGGCTGGCAGAAGGGCCAGGCCTGGCTGCGCGACCGGCTGACGACGCAAGCCGACGTGCCGTGGCTGACCTTGCCGAAAGCGCTCAGCGAGGTCGCGCTGCTGCGACAGATGCATCCTGCAGGTGATGCCGCCCGACATGCGCATCTCGATGCGATCGAGCGGTGGCTTTGCGAGCAGAGCCGGTTCTTCCAGCTCCCGGCCTGAACCGAACAGCCCGGACGAATGACGATGAAGAAGGCGCCGGCGACGGCGCCTTTGTCGATTCCGGGAGGAGGAAGGGGACGCGCAGCCGATGGAGCTGTGACCCACAGGATTCAAAAGACCATGACGAACAACGACCAGGACCGGAGCATCACGCCGATGCCGACCGATGATGAAAGCCACGGCAACCGGCCACTCGGGCCGATCCGCGACCCGCTCGCCGAGGCGACCCGCAGCATCGGCAACGATCCCTCGCTCGCCGAGCTGATCGCGGTGCGCGATCACGCGCCCGATCTCAGAATCGTCGCGCGCGAGGCGAAGCGCTGCAACGACGAGGCGGACCGAATGCCGCTCGGCCTCGAACGGACCTACGAGGAGCGGATGGCAGAGGTCGGCCTGCAGATCGTCGGCTTGAGCTGTGCGGCCATCGTCGCGATCTGGCCGACGGACTCGATCGATGATGCCGACGCCAAACGGGCGCTCGCTCGGGAGACGCAGCCACACTACGAAGACACCGACTTCGGGATGGCGCCGCTGCTCTCGATCGAGGACGCGGCCCGCATCAGGCTCCACCGCGCCGCCTTCGACGTCGGCGCGCTCGTCGTGCCTCCAGGCCCTCCCGGACCGGCGCCCACCGACAGGGGTCTCGCGAGCTGGCCGCTGTCGCGGTTCGATCTCGTCGACGCTGTGCCGCTGGCCGGCGGGCCGGCCACCCTGGATGCACGCGGCATCGCCCGGTGGAAGGCCTTCGTCGACGCCTATCCTGACCTGACCGCGCTGGTCGACCGCTTCAGCGCGATGATCGCGATCGCCGATCGCCTCACGGTGATGGCCCTTCGCAACGAGCCCGACAGCGCGGCGCTGCGCCGGGCTGCCGAGGGCGCTCGCATTCTCGCCTATCTCGCCGCGGCCAGGGCCGCGATCTGGCCCTCGATGCTGCACTCGGCCGACGCCGAGGCCAAGCTCAGGCTGGTAGCGCTGATCAACGACCGCGCCTGCCGGCACGATCCTTTGCATCAGCAGGCCACCATCCGGCATCTGGTCAGCGAGGCCAACTTCATCGCACGGCGGTTCCGGTTCGGGGCAACGCTCGAGCTCCACCCGCAGTGGATCCCGGTTGTGTAACGGAATCGCCGGAGAGAGGACATGGCGATGGCGTCCCTGCGAGGACGCCATCTGCGTTTCTCAGGAGCGGAGGGAGACATGCGGCCAGATGGTCGCAACCCCATAGGAAAGTTCAAAATGACCAGGAAGACTGAGGATGGCGGGCGCTCGCTCGCCAAGCGCGGCGCAGGCCCCGTGGAGGAGCCCGCCAACCGGGCGCTGCGCGATCCGATCGCGACGGCGGTCGAGATCATCAACGGCGATGACCCGAGCGTCGCGGAGCTGGTGGCGTTCCGGCGCCAGCCGATCGACCTGAAGACGGCGGCGCGCAACGCCAAAAACCTGTCGAACGAGGAGTTCCGGCTCTATCTCTCCAAAGAACTCGGCGAGCGCGACTACGACCTCGCCTGCGCCGGGCTTCAGATCATGAGTCTGAGCCTGGTCGCGCTGACCGCGATCTGGCCAAGCGACGACCTCGACCAGGCCGAGGCCAAGCTCGCCCTCGCCGAGCAGACCGGCGCCCTGCACCATCGCCGCGACCAGAGCTTCGTCTCGACGATGGACGCGACTTTGGCGCGCCGCCTGCGCTGGAAGCGCACTGCCTTCAGCGTGCCGGCGCTCATGTTGCCTCCAGCGCAAACGGCGCCAGAGAGCGACAGCCGCGGGCTGGCGACCTGGCCGCTCGAGCGCTGGGACCTCTCCGCAGGCCTGGAATTGCGTGGCGGTCCGCCCGCCTTCGCGCATCGGCAGATCACAGACTGGGTCGGCTACGCGAGCGCCGCCCCCGATCTCGACCTCCTTCTGCAGCGCGCCCAGACCATGTTCGAAAGCTGCGACCGGCTGATCGCGCTGGCCCAGCGCGGTCCGGAGAATGCGAGCGAACTGATGGTGGCGGCGGAAGGCGCCCGCATCGCCGGCTACCTCGCGGCAGCGCAGGTCATGATCTGGCCGGTACACAACCGCGCCGCGCTGGCGACCAAGAAGGCGGTCGTGGCGCTGATCAACCTGCGCGGCGAGATCGGCGACCCCGCGCACATGCAGGCGGCGATCCGGCACGTCACGGCTGACGCGGCCTGGGTCAAATCGCTGCCGCCGGACAGCCGCGACCGGCTCGTCTTCGAGTGGTCAGAGTTGGTCTAATAGGCGCGAAGAACAGTCCATCTGACGACATGAAGGGAGGCGTCCGCGCGCGGGCGCCTCTTCGATTCCGGGACCAGACGGGACAGCGCAGCCGCGTGGCTGTGACCCCAACGAACCTGGGACGAACACCATGAACACTCTTCTTCCGCTGTCGCTCGCCGACATCGAGCTCGACCTGCCGCTTCGGCCCGTCACCGACGACCTCGCGGGCTTCGCCAACCAGCTCTCCCTCAAGGCCGGGCTGGAGCAGGGCTATGCCGCGTTCGCGGCGAACGCGTTCTCGCTCGGCGAGATCAGCTCCCGCGCCATCGGCTACGCCGACGAGGTCACGCGTTTCGTCGCGCTGGCCGGCATCTCCGAACCCCAGCAGGTCACCTATCTCTTCGACGTGCTGATCGCGCTCTCGCTGCTCGACGCGGCCGCGACCATCACGGTCGCGCTGGTACCGCCGCGCTCGCAGGGCGACTTCGCGGCCCGCCGACGCGTTCTCGACGACGTCGTCGCGGCTGTCGGCGGCGACCACACGTTCGCGTCGTTCGCCCGCAAGGCCTTCGCCTATCCGGGCATGGCCGACACCTCCCCCGCCGACCTGAGCTTCGACGCTGCGACGGTTCCCGGCCTCGACAAGGTCCGGGAGGGGCAGCCGGCGATGGTCGGGCTCGAGCAGGGGCTGAGCCTGATGACCTTCCTGCGCAACCTCGCGCCAGCGGGCACCCTGATCGAGCGCGCCAGCCTGCAGCTCGACGATGCCGATCGCTTCGCCGTTGCCAGCGAGGCAGATGAGCTCGATCGCGAACGCCTCGACCAGCTTCAAGGCGCCTGCCACGGCGCCAGGCTGCTGGCCGCGGCTGATCTGGCGCGGGCCTGCCTGATCGCCGCCGCCGCCACCAGGGACGACCAGACGGTTCGAGACCGCATCAACGCGATCACCAATCGACTTCAGGATGAGCGACTGCGCGACGTCGTCCGGTTCGCTCAGGCCGCCGCCGAGAGGCTGAAGGAGCTTCGGCTGATGCAGCGCCGGATTGCGGACCGCGAGCGTCAGCGCTGACCGGCGCACCCTGCGGAAACGCTGCCCGTCGCGATGGAAGGGCGCCGCTGCTGGCAGCGTCTTTGTCCAATGCGAGGGATGACGGGGAGGAGCGTAGCCGACCGGCTTTGACCCCGATGAGAAGACACCATGAAGATCGACATTCCACAGCCGACCCTGCCGCACACCGACGGCCCGGACAAAGATGAGCGCCAGCGGGATGCTGCGTGGACGGCCTGCAGACGCCTGCCGCTCGCGCCTGTCAACGACGAGCTCGAGGCGCTGGAGCGTCTCATCGATGATGACGCACCGGCGCTGCGACGCTTCGCTGCGGTCTGGCAGGACCGGCCTGCGCTGGTCGCCGTCCGCGCCCGCGCCCGTTTCCATACCGATCAGCTTAGCCGCCTGCTCGATCAGGTGCGCGAGGGGCAGATCACGGCCTCTGCCGTGGTCCTCAACTGCGCCAGGGCGCTAGCGCTACTGATCGACAGCGCCAATGTCGCGACAATACTGATCGCACCACGGGATGACGAGGATCACCGGGCGCTCGCGAGCTTCCGTCGAGCGCTGCGCGCGCAGGCGAGCCGCTCGCGCGACGAGGCGCTTCGCCAGCAGGCGGACGCGATCTGCGGCGGCGCACTCGTCGCGATGAGCGAACAGAATGTCCGACCGCCCCGGTTGCCGCAGGCGTCGCCCGAGGGGCTCGCCGCACAGCCAGGCGAGGCAGCGGCCTACCCGCTCGCGCTGGCCCCGTCGCTGCAGCTCTGGCTGGAGACGGGCATCGATCCCGGCGATGCGCTCGCCGGCGCGCGCGCCCTGCTGGCTCAGGTCGATAGCTGGCGGCGCGTGCGGCAGCGGCTCATCGACCCGGGCCTGCTCGATGCCGCGATCCGGGGCGCGATGCTGCTCGCCTATGGAAGGCTGGCACGGCTGGTCCTGTGGCCGGCTCGCGACACAGACGAGGTCTCGATCCAGCGCGCCGCGCTCGATCTGCTCGCGCCGCGCCATCGCGATCCCGAGCATCTGCGCGCCGCCATCGAATGGGCAGCCGCCCGCAGTGGCCATGGCATGGGGCGCTGAACGCGTCAGGCTTCGTAGCAGTCCCAAACACGCTTCTGAAGGCGCGGCGGTCTCCGTCGCGCCTTTGATCGTGACGGCAGGAACTTGGGTGCAGCTCAACCGAGCCAACCCTACCGGAACCTGGACCATGACCGACATCAACACCGCAACGCTTCGTGACCTCAACCTCTCTTCGGAGACAGCCTTTGTCATCGATGAGCTCGCCGCTATCGAGACGCTGCTGCCTGATGTCTCCGATGACCTAGAGCGCCATGCCGCGCTGTTCGACCGCCTGCCGCCACTTCTCGACCTGCGCGATCGGGCTCTCGTTCATGCAGAACAGTATGCGCGTTTCCTCGCACTCGCGGAGGCTGACCCTTCCGCACTCGAGGAACGCGTCGACACCGGCAATGCGCTCGCCATTCTCGCGCACGCCGACGAAATCGCCATGCTGCTGGTGCCGGTGATCTCCCCTGAGGATCGCGTCGCGCGGGCCATGCTGTCGCGCGAGCGCGATGAGCAGTATCGGGGCGGCAGGGGCGTCCATGCCACCGAGCTGATGATGCGCGCTCTGCAGCGCTCCGGCACTACTGACACCATGGGCCTAACCCGCGACGGGCGCGTCCCGCTGGAGCATCAGGAGACCGCGACACGGTTCCTTGGCGGGGTCTGCGGCAAGGCCTTGGAAGGCGACAGCACCGCGCCCGACAGCTACCGGCTGGAGGACGCTCTCGCACTTGAGGCCTGGTTCAGGCAGCCTCCGGACCTCGTCGCCTTGCTGGACGAGGCCAGAGCCCACCTGGGTTCTGTCGATGCCTGGTCTGAGTCCGACGAGGTCGGCCTGAGCTGGTACGGGGCGACGCGCGGAGCGCTCGTCCTCGCCTATGCGAAGCTCTGCCGCGTCGGCCTGTGGCCCGCGCGAAGCGCGGACGATCTGGTCGCAAAGATCGAAGCCGAGCGCCTGATCTCCGGACACAACGGCGATCCCGATCACATGCGGGCCCTGGTCGAGATCGCGCTTGGGGTCGGACGCCGCATCGCGCGGCAGGGTCCGCCCTTCCTCACCGCGCTCAGCGGCGTCGAGCTGTGAGGCGCATGATGACTGGGCTCAAGTCTCATTCGGAAGGCGACATCGACGCTGTCGCGGCGTGGCGCGACCATGGCCGCCGCGCTCTGATCGACCTGCTGCGCGACCAGCGCCCCGACGGCGGACCTGCGCACCCTGAGACCGACCCCGATCAAGAGCTGTCTGAGCCCACCGGACCGGCGATCGAAATCTTCGACACCGAGCGGCTCGCGCGTCGGCTGGGTCATGGCGAGGGCTTCATCGGCGACCCCGCTGAAGGCAACACTGACGAGGACGCCGCGCAGGCCCGGCAGGTCAGGCTCTGGAGCCGAATGCTCCACGACAGCCGCGGGCCATGGCGCAAACTCGTGATTGCAGATGAGGCCATCATCGAGCGTCTGAAGGCGCTCGACCTGATCTGCCCGCAGTTCGCCGCGGTCACGGCCTGGGTGGCCAGGGCAGCGACGCTGAGCCGAGTGACCAACACGCCCTTGCGGCTCGACCCCGCGGTCGTGGTCGGCCCGCCGGGCATCGGCAAAACCTTCTACGCCCGCAAGCTCGCAGAGGCGCTGGCCGTCCCTTGCGAGGTCATTGCGATGAATCTGATGACGGATCGTGGATCGACCTTCAGCGGGTTGTCGCCCGTCTGGAAGGCATCGGCTCCCGGCAAGGTGGTGAAGCTCCTGATCGAAGGCACCCACGCCTGTCCGCTCATCGTCATCGACGAGATCGATAAGGCCTCGCCGATCAACCCGTCGGAGACACCCATCAACGTCCTCCACACGTTGCTGGAGCGCGAGAACGCGGCCTGCTTCGTCGACGAGTTTGTCGATTTGCCGAGCCGGGCCGACCACATCTTCTGGTTCGCCACCGCCAACAGCCTCGATCCCCTGCCGCCGAGCATCGTCGACCGGCTGATCGTATTCCAGGTCGATGCGAAGGAGGCCGAGATGCTCGCCATCCAGCAGAGCATCTTCCATGAGGCAAACCTCCGCGCTGGCCGTGCTTTCGCCGAACCCGAGATCGCACTGTTTCAGGGCACAGCCCGGCATAATCCGCGAACCCTTTCGCGGCTCTGGACCATCGCCATGGGTTTCGCCTGCGAAGCCGGTCGAAGACACCTCATCGACGCTGATATGCGTGGGGCCGAGCAGGTCCTGCTGGCCGGAAAAGAGGCCGCGAAACGGCCGATCGGGTTCATCCGATCAGCATCGAAGGGAGAGAAGGCACGCGAGTGAGGGACGGTCGGACCCCTAAGGAACCTCCAGCCGACGATTAGAAGCAGAAAGACGAATCCAGACAATGACGATGACCATTCCGGGGACACCCACTCCCCAGCTCCGCAGGTTACAGCCGGTCGGCAGCGCAGCCTCCGTTTCCTGCTATCTCAAAACCCAGTGGCCGCGGGTCGGCGGCCCAGGGATCCGGCCCCTCCCCGATTCGGCTTTCACCGATCCTAGCTTCATCAACCGCTACCAGCCGGGCGTCTGGACGTATCCCTACGTTGCCTGCTGCGGCGTCGACTTCGACACGCCTAACCGAGCGAGCGGTCTCAAAAGTGTCGCCGACCGTCTCCATATGCCGCTGTACAAGCTTTCCGCGACCGAGCTCGCTGATCCGCGCGGCCGGCTCGAGGCCCTCAATCGGATGCGTTACGCCTCGCATGTCCTGACGCCTGATGGGCATCAGCAGGAACCCGGCTTCCAGGACTGGGAATTCCAGCAGTTCGCTCCGCGGCGACAGCCCCTGCCCGGCTCGCCCGTCAGCCTGGACGGTCATCTCTTCGCGCTGCGTCGCCCCCATGACATGAGCAAGCGGGTCTTCGAAAAGCTGCTGCATCAGCGGATCCGAAACGCCAGCCTCAACAGCTTCCTGCAGACGCGTGCCGGACGGGAACACTGCGCGATGCTGTCGCTCGCTCCGAAGCAGCAGATCCGGTGGACCCGCTACAAGTTCGGTCCGATGGTTCGTATCGACAAGGCGGAAGAGATCTACATCTTCCGTCCGACGGGCGAGGATGCCGACCGGCTCCTCATCATTCTGGAACGCATCGTCTACGACTGGGTCATGGGTCAAACGCAGCGCCAGCCCCCCGACTGGCGTACCCGCAGCCAATTTCCCAGACGTGGTGGTGGAGCCGATAGGCCTTCCCAGTCCAGTTGAGGCTCGCACCTGTTGCTCAACCGGCTCTCGCCTCGCCATCGTCCCCGCTACGTCTCCGCAACATGTCGGGGCACATAACATCTGGGGCACCGTACCTCCGCTTACGGTTTCCGTGCCCCGGCCCTCAGCTTTTGCTGGGAGCCAGCCCGCCTAGGCCTTATTCGCCTTGAAGTACGGGTACTCGATCGACTGAACAGCCTCGTTCAGAGCGCCAAGATCGAATCCGGAGCCATAGCCGCTCGTTGTATCGCCCAGGTGATGTCCCAGAACGGCCTGCGCGACAGGATAGAGCGCCCGATTGCGAAGCTCGTCGACAGCCCTGTGACGGAAACTGTGGAATGTCTTGTCGGGGTCTTTCGTCACGAATTCCCTGGCGTAGCGCCCCCACCATTTGCTGAAATAGTGGGTGGTCTTGCCCTCATACTCACGCAACTCCGGGAACAGCCGCAGCACGCTGCGCTTCTTTTGTTCCTCGGCGTAAGTGAGCAGCCCCATCCCGATCAGGACCCGGTGGATGGGCACCCGCCGGCGCGATGATTTGGTTTTGCGGCTCGTGCTTTGTCCGGGTGTCTCGTCGATCTCTCGCATATCAAAGTAGGCGATGCCATTTTCGCTCTTGATGTCGACCAACCGGAGCTGGCCGATTTCCTCCAGGCGTGCTCCCGAAAACAGGCTGATCAGCGGCAGCCACTTTTGAGCCTCGCCACCGCCCGCATCATACCGTTGACCATTGGCGTAAACAGGGGATGCCAGAAGCCTTTCGAGGTCGCCATCGCCATAGGGCTTGCGGGTCGAAACCTCGCCCTCCTTAAGAGCGAACTTCATCCCCTCACAGGGATTGGTCTCGATCTCTCCGTTGCGTACAGCCACGGCCAGCACAGCGGAGATGGCACCGATCGCCTTGTCGTTGATCGTTGCACGCGACAGAACCGGCTGGCTTTCTGACGCAGCCCAGCTGTGGAGTTCCCAGAAGGGTCGCCCGGCCATGTCTTTCGGAATCTGTCGGGGACATCCGGTCAGCGCATCGCGATATGCGCGGACATGCTTCTTCGAGATCACTGAGAGTGGGATATCGCCGTTGATTTCGATGAATCGATCGACGTAGAGCCGATAAGCCTCCGCCGTGCGGGCCGACGGCTTCCGCTCCGTCTTCCAAGTTTGGTAGGCCTCGACCAACCTCAAACCCGGCTCTGCTTCCATGACGACCGACCGCGGCGCTCGCGGCGGTGTCGGCAAAGCACCCCCATTCATTCGATCGAGCACGGCTTGGTGGCCCCTGATGCCGGCGCGTATGACTTCGAGAGCGAGAAGCCTACGGTCGGGATGGCCATGCGGCAGATCAACGCCGATCTCGGCGAGCACGGCTTCGACCGCACTTTCCCCGATCACGGCTTCGAGGTCGCTCCTGACAGAGCGCGCTTGATCGACTGATAACCCGCCTCTGGTCAGGCTTTCCAGCGATGGCACTTTCCTAGCGCCGTCGAAATCGTAGGTGTCGACCTGGCGGACATGCGCCTTCAGGTGGTCCAACTCGCGCAGATGGGCTTCCCGCTTCGCGTCATCGAGGCTGACAGGTTCATCACACGCCGCCATATCGCCGTAGGCAATTTCGGTCAGGTCAGATGGCTGCCGATACAACGTCTCCTCGTCATCCGAGGCCAGGATTTGATAATAGACGTCATCCGCTATTTGCCGGATCGTCTCCTGGGGTAGAGCCTGCAGGCGTGTGGCAGAGGGCGGACGCCCGCGCTTGCGTGGAAACGTTGCCTTTGCGAAATCAATCAGGCGCTCGACCTGAGGATGGACTTCAAGCCACCGCTGGCGCGCGAGCGACAGGTCGCTGGTTGCCAAGGAGACCTTGATCACGGGCCGGCCACCCAACTTGCGCCGCTGGGTCGACCACGAGAGTTGCAGATCTCCCGAAACCGATTCAGCCAGTCCGTTGGCCAGGTGGCGAACATAGCTGAAGCCCCCCTCGGGACGCTTCACCAAATAGATCATGCCTGAGGTTGAAGACCGTCCCATCAGCGCCCTGCTCGGCACTGATTCATACCAGGATTCATACCAAGAATCCTACCAGAGCCGCCCGAGCCCTAGTTTCTATCAGTGATTTTGTTAAAAATCAACAACTTAGCCACATGAGTGGCGCGACCTACGGGAGTCGAACCCGTCTCCCCAGCGTGAAAGGCTGGTGTCCTAACCGATAGACGAAGGTCGCGGGCTTCCGAACCGCGGGCGGTTCGTGTCGAAGCGGGGCGAGGTATAGTGGCAGGCTCGCGGCTCCGCAAGCGCGCGTTTGGGCTTTTCCCGAGGCGCGGCTGCGACATGCGGCCTCTCGCCGAGGGATGGACCAGTCCGGAGGGCGACGGAGCCGCTCAGACCGGCTTCGCCAGGTCGAGGACACGCAGCTCCGCCGTCTCCCGCCCGCCCCAGCGGTTCAGGCTCAGCGTGGCCGCGAGATGGACGCTCTCGCCGCGGGCCGCCAGCAGGGCGCGGCCAAGCGGCTCCTGCGCGCAGCGAAAGGCGACGCCGCCGACGCGGGCGCCGTCGCCGCCCTTCAGCTTGACGCGGACATGCCCGCCGCTGCCGATCTCGACCGCATCAGTGAGGCGATGGGCGGGAAAGACGAAGACCGGCTCCGGGCTGCCCTGGCCGAAGGGGCCGGCGCGCTCGATCTCGGCGAGCAGCCGCGGGGTCGCCCCGCCGGCGCTCAGCGCGGCGTCGACGAAAAGCGCTTCCGATTCGCCGGCCGCCTCGACCTCGGCGGAGAGCCGCTGGGCGAGGAAAGCGTGGAAACCATCGCCCTGCCCCGGCGCGAGGGTGACGCCGGCCGCCATGGCGTGGCCGCCGCCCTTGACCGCGAGCCCGGCCTCGACGGCCGCCCGCACCGCCCGGCCGAGATCGACTCCGGCGACCGAGCGGCCGGATCCGGTCGCGCCGCCCTCCGGATTGAGTGCCAGCGCGAAGGCCGGCTTGCGGAAGCGCTCCTTCAGCCGCGCCGCCACCAGCCCGACGATGCCGGGGTGCCAGTCCGGCGAACTCGCCAGCAGCACCGCCGCGGCGGGATCGCGCATCAGCGCATGGTCGGCCTGCGAGATCGCCTCGATCACGGCCTGGCGCTCGATCTCCTGGCGTTCCTGATTCAGCCGGTTGAGTTCGCCCGCGATGCCGCGCGCCTCGATCTCGTCCGCCGTCAGCAGAAGGCGGGCGCCGAGGCCGGCATCGCCGATGCGGCCGCCGGCATTGATGCGCGGGCCGAGCAGGAAGCCGAGATGCCAGGGCTGCACCGGCCCGTCGAGCCCCGCGACATCCATCAGCGCCGCCAGGCCCGGCCGGGCGCGACCGCGCAAGATGGCCAGGCCCTGGCGCACGAAGGCCCGGTTCAACCTGCGCAGGGGCACGACGTCGGCGACGGTGGCGAGCGCGACGAGGTCGAGCGCTGCGAGCAGATCGGGCTCGCCGCCGCGGGCCGCCCAGACATCCTGGCGGCGCAGCACGGCACGGGTGGCGACCAGCGCCAGGAAGACGACGCCGGCGGCGCAGAGATGGCCGAGCCCCGAGAGATCGTCCTGCCGGTTCGGATTGACCAGCGCCTCAACCTCCGGCAGCCGCTCGGGCGCCTGATGATGGTCGAGCACGACGACGTCGAGACCCAGCCGCCTGGCCTCGGCCAGAGGCTCGTGGCTGGTGGTGCCGCAATCGACGGTGACGAGCAGCGTCGCCCCCTCGGCCGCGAGCTGGCGGATGGCCTCGCTGTTGGGGCCGTAGCCCTCGATCAGCCGGTCGGGGATGTGGATGCGTGGTTGGGCGCCGCCTGCGGATAGGAAACCCGCCAGCAGCGCCGCCGAACAGGCGCCGTCGACATCGTAATCGCCGAAGATCGCAACGCGCTCGCGGGTCGCGACCGCGCGCGCGAGGCGTTCGGAAGCGGGCCCCATGTCGATCAGCGTGCCCGGATCGGGCAGCAGGTCACGCAGCTTCGGCTCGAGAAAGGTTGCCGCCTCGTTGGGCTCGACCCCGCGGCCGGCCAGGAGCCGCGCCAGGATGTCGGGAATGCCTTCGACCTGCGCCAGCGCCTCGGCCCGGCCGAGCCCGGCGGCGTCGAGCCGGTCGCGCCAGGGCCGGCCCAGCGCGGAGCGGGTGACGCCGAGAAAAGCGCGCGGAGGGTTGAGACTCATGGGCGCAGGGCGTCGCGCAGGCGAGGCCTTTCGTCAACCGTGGGCCTGCGGCTCACCACGACTTCCAATGCAGAACGGCCGGGCAAGCCCGGCCGTCGCGATCAGGTTGGTCGCCGGTTGCGGATCAATCCAGCTTGAACTTGCCGAAGTCGCGGTGTTCGCCGTGGATGCGGCGGACCGTGCCGGTGATCGAGCGATAGACGATCGTCTCCGTCTCGATCACGTCCTTGCCGAACTTCACGCCCCGGAGCATGCCGCCATTGGTGACGCCGGTGGCGCAGACGATGGTGTCGCCCGACGCCATCTCTTCCATGCTGTACTTCTTGTTCGGATCGGTGACGCCCATGGTGAGGGCGCGCTGACGCTTCTCCTCGGTGTCGAGGATCAGGCGGCCCTGCATCTGGCCGCCGACGCAGCGCAGCGCCGCCGCCGCCAGCACGCCCTCGGGCGCGCCGCCGATGCCGAGATAGAGGTCGATGCCAGTCTTGTGCGGCTCGGTGCAATAGATCACGCCGGCGACGTCGCCATCGGTGATCAGGCGGATCGAGCAGCCGGTCTTGCGCACCTCCTCGATGAGCTTGGCATGGCGCGGGCGGTCCATGATCAGCGTCGAGATTTCGCTCGGCTTGACGCCCTTGGCCTTGGCCAGCGCGTGGATGTTGTCGGTGGGCGAGGCGTCGAGGTCGACGACGCCGCGGGCATAGCCGGGGCCGATCGCGATCTTGTCCATGTAGACGTCGGGCGCGTTGAGCAGCTTGCCGGCCTCAGCCATCGCCATCACAGCGATCGAATCGGGCATGTCCTTGGCGCAGAGCGTCGTGCCTTCGAGCGGATCGACGGCGATATGGACCTTCGGGCCCTGGCGGGTGCCGACCTTCTCGCCGATGAAGAGCATCGGCGCCTCGTCGCGCTCACCCTCGCCGATGACGATCTCGCCATCGATCGGCAGGCGGTTCAGTTCGCGGCGCATCGCGTCGACCGCCGCCTGGTCCGCCGCCTTCTCGTTGCCATGGCCGCGCAGCCGCGCCGCCGAGACGGCCGCGCGCTCGGTGACGCGCACCAGCTCCATCGAGAGATAGCGCTCGATGATCTGGGAGGAGGAAATGCGGAGATCGTCGGACATGAGCGGTTCCCTTTGGTTTTGCGGATGGCGGCGAGCGGTCACGGCGTCAACAACGCCGAAAACCCTACTCCCGTTCGATCCGGATGACTTGCGGCGGTTCGGCGATATGCCCATCGGCCGAGACCTGCTCCAAAGCGGAGCGGATGGCGGCCTCGCTGGTGGCGTAGGTGATGAGGACGACAGGCACCGGCGTGCCCGAGCGCCCGGCCGGATCCTGCGCCGCGGCGGCCGGGGAACGGCGCTGGACGATGCTCTCCAGCGAGATGTCGGCCTGGGCCATGCGGGTCGCGATGCCGGCGGCGGCGCCGGGGCGGTCGACCACCGAGAGGCGGACATAGTATCCACCCTCGTGGCGCTGCATCGGGGTGCGGGCCGCGGCCTCCAGGCGCGCCACAGGCAGGCCGAAGGGCAGCCCGGCGGTGCCGCGCGCGATGTCGGCGATGTCGGCGACGACGGCGGAGGCGGTGGGGTCGCCGCCGGCGCCGGGGCCGACGAGGGTCAGTTCCCGCACGGCGTCGGCATCGACTGTGACCGCGTTGAGAACGCCCATCACCTGCGCGATGGCCGAGGATTTCGGTACCATGGTCGGGTGGACGCGCTGCTCGATGCCGGCCTTGGTCCGCTCGGCGACGCCGAGCAGCTTGATCCGGTAGCCGAGTTCGTCGGCCATCTTCAGGTCGAGCGGGGTGATCGAGGAAATGCCTTCGACATGAATCGCTTCGGCGTCGATCTTCGTGCCGAAGGCGAGGCTGGTCAGGATGGCGAGCTTGTGGGCGGTGTCGTAGCCCTCGACGTCGAAGGTCGGGTCGGCCTCGGCATAGCCCAGCCGCTGGGCGTCCTTCAGGCAGGCCTCGAAGGTCAGCCCCTCCATCTCCATGCGCGAGAGGATGTAGTTGCAGGTGCCGTTGAGGATTCCGTACAGCCGCGTCACGGTATTGCCGGCGAGTGCCTCGCGCAGCGTCTTGACGATCGGGATGCCACCGGCCGAGGAGGCCTCGAAGGCGAGCGCGACGCCCTTCTCCTCGGCCAGCGCGGCGAGCGCGACGCCGTGATGGGCGAGCAGCGCCTTGTTGGCGGTGACGACCGGCTTGCCGGCCGAGAGAGCCGCCTCGACCGCGGCCTTGGCCGGGCCGTCCGAGCCGCCGACCAGTTCGACCAGGCAATCGATCTCGGGTGAGCGCGCGAGGGCGACGGGATCGTCGAACCATGCCAGCCCGCCGAGATCGACGCCGCGGTCGCGGTTCCGGTCGCGGGCGCAGACCGCAGTGACACGGATGGCGCGGCCGCAGCGTTCGCTCAGCGCGTTTTCCTGCCGGCGCAGGATTCGCAGCACCGAGGCGCCGACGGTTCCGAGCCCGGCGAGGCCGATGCGAAGGGGGGTGGCGGCGGGCTGTGCAGGGGCGCTGGTCATGGCGGCGGCGTCGCATGAGCGGCGCGTGCGAGTCAACGGCGAAGCCCCGCCTTGCGCTCAGCCGAACCGGCAGACGACCTCAGCGGCAAGGCGGCGCAGCTTGCCCTCCCCGAAGGTCAGGTGGACGCGCAGCAGATTGGTGCCGAAGGCCGTGATCTTGATGGTGCGCAAAGCTTCCAGCGTGTCGCCGTTCCAGCTCGTGGCGCTCTCGTTCACCGGCGTCCAGAACCAGGGCTTCGGCGGCTCGATCACCGCCTCGGTCAGGATCTTTTCAGCCGCCGCCTGCTCGATGCCCGGCGGCAGATGACGGGCGACCACCTCAGTGGCGTCGCGGCCGCATTCGCGGGCGGTGGTCGCGGCGAGCACATCCGAAATCAGCGGCGAGTTCGTCTGCGGCACGCGCCCGCGCGAGAAATCATAGGTGCTGACGAGGCAGACCAGCGCGAAGAGAACCACGCCCCCGGCGAGCAGACGGCCTTTGCTGAACATCACGCGTGAAAGCCCCGTTCCGGACGGGTTCGTCCGTGGCGACGGGTTCCCATGTTTCGGGTTCGGGGTCCAGAGGAAGGCTGCCGTCATTCTCGGGCGCAGCGCAGCGGAGACCCGAGAATCTCTGGCAGATTGAGCATCAGCGCCGCGTGTCACGAGGTGCTCGGGTCAAGCCCGAGCATGACGCTCCGCGACGGAACCCTCCTACCCCGCCTTCGGCATCTGGACGACGTTGTGCAGCGTGTGGTCGGCGCCCTTGAGGAAGCGGCCGACATTGCGGGCAGCCTGGCGGATGCGCTGCTCGTTCTCGACGATGGCGATGCGTACGAAGTCGTCGCCATGCTCGCCGAAGCCGATGCCGGGCGCCACCGCGACCTCGGCCTTCTCGATCAGCAGCTTCGAGAACTCCAGCGAGCCGAGATGGCGGAACTTCTCTGGGATCGGCACCCAGGCGAACATCGAGGCGGCAGGAGCCGGGAACTCCCAGCCGGCCTTGCCGAAGCTTTCGACCAGCGCGTCGCGGCGCTTGCGGTAGATCTCGCGCATCTCGCGGATGCAATCGTCGGGGCCGTTGAGGGCGGCCGCCGCCGCGACCTGGATCGGGGTGTAGGCGCCATAGTCGAGATAGGACTTCACCCGGGCGAGCGCCGCCAGCAGCCGCTCGTTGCCGACCGCAAAGCCCATGCGCCAGCCGGCCATGGAGAAGGTCTTCGACATCGAGGTGAACTCGACCGTGACGTCCATCGCGCCCGGCACCTGCAGCATCGAAGGCGGCGGGTCGTTCTCGTCGAAATAGACCTCGGCATAGGCGAGGTCCGAGAGCAGGATCAGCTCGTGCTTCTTCGCGAAGGCGACGAGGTCCCGGTAGAAATCGAGCGAGGCGGTGTAGGCGGTCGGGTTCGCCGGATAGCAGGTGACGAGCGCGATCGGCTTCGGGACCGAATGGATCATCGCCCGCTCGAGTGCCGGGAAGAAGGCCGGCGTCGGCTCGGCCGGTACGGAGCGGATCACGCCGCCCGCCATCAGGAAGCCGAAGGCGTGGATCGGATAGCTGGGGTTGGGCACCAGCACAACGTCGCCCGGCCCGGTGATGGCCTGCGCCATGTTGGCGAAGCCTTCCTTGGAGCCCAGTGTCGCGACGACCTGGGTATCGGGATTGAGCTTCACGCCGAAGCGGCGCTCGTAGTAGTTCGCCTGCGCGCGGCGCAGCCCGCCGATGCCCTTGGAGGCCGAATAGCGATCGGTGCGCGGCTTGCCGGCGGTCTCGACCAGCTTCTCGATGACATGCTTTGGCGCCGGCAGATCGGGATTGCCCATGCCGAGATCGACGATGTCGACGCCCTTGGCGCGTTCGGCCGCCTTGATCTTGTTGACCTGTTCGAAGACGTAGGGCGGCAGGCGCTTGATGCGGTGAAAATCGGCCATTCGAGTAGTTCCTTCGCCGGCCGGGCCGGCATCATGCCTGCGGGAACGCCCGGGCCGGCCCCGACGGTGCCGCGCCCTCCCCGCGATTCAGATCGTTGCGCGCAGCGCGCCTCTCGCCGCATCTTTGGTCACGGGCGGACCGAAAACGCAAGATTCAATCGCGAGCGTAGCACGGCCTGCGCGGCGGCCGCCGAGCGCCGGTCAGGTCAATTGGTGGGAATCGCGGCCGGCTTGGGGGCGGGCGTGGAGCCCAGCGTCTTCGCCACGTTGCCGGCGGCCTCGTTGGCGCTGCGCTTGGCCTCGAGTTCGGCCTCGATCTTCTTGAACTCGGCTCGCGGCTTGCAATCCTCGTTCGGCTTGCGACCGTCCGGGCGGTAGAGGAAGCGGGCCGCCTGCCCCTGCGGAACGAAAGCCGGCCTCGGCGTGTCTCCCTCGCAGAGCGGGTTCACCTGCACGGTCGTGCCAATCGGGATATAGGTTGGATCCGACGGTCGGGTTTCGCGCACGAAGGGCTTGGGTTCGGCGGCTGTGGTGGCCATTCCCGCCGCCTCCGCGACGCTCTTGCCCGTTTCGCCGGCGCAGCCCGCCACTGCGACGGCCAGACCCGTCAGCATCAGCAGCGGCAGGAGCGGCGTGGACTGGAGTCGGGCTTGCGGCATGGGTCGATCCGGCCTGTTGCGGAATTCTCTTTGTAGCCGATATCCGCTACGTCCTTAATAGGACCAAAATGGGGAGCAGACAGCAGCCCCAACAGAAGACGTGCGACGGGGAGAGCGCGATGGACCGGCGAACCGGGGAGACGTCCGCGGGTGCGAACGGCGCGGCCGAGGTGCCGGTGCCGGATCTCGACGCTTTCGCCCAGAACATGAGCCGGCTCGTCGAGGAATACGGCAAGGTCACCGCCGCCTATCTGAAACCGATCGAGCGCGGCGAGGCCAAGGGCGGGCAGGCCGACGAAGCCAGTGAAATGGTCAAGACGCTCGGCCGCGTCGCCGAGAAATGGGTCTCCGATCCGCGCAAGATCATCGAGGCGCAGGCCTCGCTCACCGGCGATTTCCTGACATTGTGGAGCACGATGCTCAAGCGGGCCGGCGGCGAGGAGGCCAAGCCCGTGATCGAGCCCGACAAGCGCGATGCGCGCTTCGCCGATCCCGACTGGTCGGCGCATCCGATGTTCGACTTCGTCAAGCAGGCCTATCTGATCGGCACGCGCTGGGCCGAATCGATGGTCGACCGGGCCGAGGATCTCGATCCCCACACCCGCGAGAAGGCGCGCTTCTATGTGAAGCAGATCGCCAGCGCTCTCTCGCCCTCCAATTTCGTCGCGACGAACCCCGAACTGCTGCGCGAGACGCTGCAGCAGAACGGCGAGAATCTCGTGCGCGGCATGAAGATGCTGGCGGAGGACATCGAGGCCGGCCGGGGCGAACTCAAGATCCGCCAATCCGATCCCGGCGCCTTCCAGATCGGGGTCAACATCGCCTCGACGCCGGGCAAGGTCGTCTGGCGCAACGACATCATGGAGTTGATCCAATACGCGCCGGCGACCGACACGGTGTTGAAGCGCCCCCTCCTGATCGTGCCGCCCTGGATCAACAAGTTCTACATCCTCGATCTCAATGCCGAGAAGAGCTTCATCCGCTGGTGCGTGGCGCAGGGCCTGACGGTCTTCTGCATCTCCTGGGTCAATCCGGACGAGCGCCATGCCGGCAAGGATTTCGAGAGCTACATGCGCGAGGGCGTTTTCGCCGCGCTGGAGGCGATCGAGCAGGCGACGGGCGAGAAGAAGGTCAGCGCCATCGGCTATTGCGTCGGCGGCACGCTGCTCGGCGTCACGCTGGCCTATATGGCGGCGGTTGGGGACAAGCGGATCGAGAGCGCGACCTTCTTCACCACCCAGGTCGATTTCGCGCAGGCCGGCGAGCTATCCGTCTTCGTCGACGAGGAGCAGATCCGGGCCGTCGAGGAGCAGATGACCAGGAGCGGCTATCTCGACGGCGCGCGCATGGCGGGCGCCTTCAACATGCTGCGCCCCAACGACCTGATCTGGTCCTATGCGGTCAACAACTACCTGAAGGGCAAGGCGCCGAGGCCCTTCGACCTGCTCTACTGGAACTCCGATTCGACGCGGATGCCGGCGGCGAACCACTCCTTCTACCTGCGCAACTGCTATCTCGAGAACAAGCTCTCCAAGGGCGAGATGGTGGTCGGCGGCCAGCGGCTCGATCTGAAGAAGGTGACGATCCCGATCTACAACCTCGCGACCCGCGAGGACCACATCGCCCCGGCGCGCTCGGTCTTCACGGGCTCGCAATGCTTCGGCGGGCCGGTCGACTACATCGTCGCGGGCTCGGGCCATATCGCCGGTGTCGTCAACCCGCCGGGCAAGGTGAAGTATCAGTACTGGACCGGCGGGCCGGCGCGCGGAACCTATGAGGACTGGATCGCGGCGGCACAGGAGCATCCCGGCTCCTGGTGGCCGCACTGGTTTTCCTGGGTCGAGGCGCAGGCGCCGAAGCGGGTCAAGGCGCGGGTGCCGGGAGCCGGCAAACTGCCGGCCCTCGCCGATGCGCCGGGGACCTATGTGCTGAAGAAGGCGTGACCTCCCGACATTTCCACCCGCTGGCATTCTCTCATCAAAAAAGCCGGCCCGTGGGGGCCGGCTTTCTCGTGAGACGCTGTGGTTGCGCTCAGAACTTGCGAACCGCCGGCTGCACCGGGATCGTCTGGGCCGGGTTGTCCCAGCGATAGGTCAGGCCGGCCGAGACGATGTGGATGTAGGGCTTGGCCTCGGCGGTGAAAAACACAGGCGACGTCCCCTGCTGCGGATGGGTTCCGCGGTAGTTCACTGATGCCTTGGTTACGTGAATGTAAGTGTAGCCAAGATCAAGCTTCAGCTTATCGGTGACCTGATAGCTCGCGCCCGCCGAGAGCCAAAGTCGGTCGTTGTCCGAGATGAAGACTGTCCGGTTGGTGTCGTTTACTGCGGACAGTTCGTAGGCGATACCGGCACGCAGCGTCAGGGCCTGATTGTATTTGTACTCGACACCGCCGCTAAAATACCAGCTGTCGTCATAGACGAAGTTGAGGCTCGAGATCGGCAGTCCGCTGATCTGGCTGACGATCGGGATGCGGCGAAAGCGGCTCCAGTTGGTCCACTCGACGCCGAGATGGGCCTGCCACTGGTCGTTGATGACCTGCGACACGCCGAAGACGACCGAATCCGGCAGGTTCAGATTGGCCTTGATCGGGCCGACGCCGGCCACCGTCGAGATCGTGCCTTCGAGCGTCTGCCGGATCGAGGAGCGATAGGCGAGACCGATTGTCGTGCCTTCGCGCGGGGTCAACGTCGCGCCGACGCGGAAGCCATAATCAACCGAGTCACCTTTTAATATCGTGTTCGGAGCGGCGGCAGTGATGCCGGCTGCATTCTTCAAATTAGTCTTCAAGTATTGAACTTGGAAGGCCGCACCCACTGACAGCCAGTCATTTAGCTTGTAGCCAATGGTCGGCGAGACGTTGATCGTCCGCAGCGTCGCGGAGCGACCATAGACTTGGCCGCCATAAAACTGATTATCGGCCTTGGACCGCAGACCAAACGGAGCTCCTGTGGTCAAGCCAACCCAGAACCGATCGGTGAGCTGCCAATTTGAATATGACGCCGGGATAAAGGCACCGTCGCCGCCGATGTTGCCGCTCCCGCCGGGGCTGCCGCCAAGAGCTTGGATCGGAAACCCACCGACGGTGGTAGGCAAGGTCGGATCATAGGAGGCGTTAGCGTTGAGATAGGTGAAGTTCCACTGGCTGTTGCGGCCGGGGAACATGGTGATCGTGGCCGGGTTCCAGGCCATTGCGCCCATGCCGATGCCGCCGGAAGCCGCGCCCGCATAAGCCATGCCGAGGCCCTCGGCGCTCTGGCCGCTGCGGATGGCGAAGGAGCTGGCCTGGGCCGCGCTGGCGGCGAGGAGGGCCGCGACCGAGACCGTGGCTGCGGCGGCTGTACGAACGATGCCCTTCATCGAATCCATCCCGTCTTTCGTTTCTTCGGGCTGCAACGCCCGTCTCGAATCCGAGCATGCCGCGAGCCGCCCTTCGCCGCAATGCCGCCGCGAAGTCGCCGAATTTGCTGCGGCCGCCGACTTTGACGATGGGGAAGGCACGAAAATGCCCCGAACTTGTCCGTTTTTCCTGTTGCCGGCTTCAACGCCGCGCTAAAGATATCGTTTACATGCGAACTATCGCGGGTTTTCGTGTTTCTGGCGCGTTTCCAGACAGCGGCGCCCACGAGACGGGCACTCCGCTTTCGCGGGCTTCGTTGCATTCCCGCAACAATCGCATGGGCAGCCCCTCGCATCCGGGGCATGCGCGCGAATGGGCTTGTCTTTCGCGACGGCGTCTTGTCAGGATCGCCTCCCAATTAGATCGTTTGAAACGGGGGAAACGACGTGAAACTGCTACGCTACGGGGCTGCTGGCCAGGAAAAGCCGGGCCTCCTCGACGCCCAGGGCGTCCTGCGCGACCTTTCCGGCATCATTCCGGATGTCGCCGGAAAGGCCCTGACGTCGGGCTCGCTGGCGAAAATCAAGGCGCTCGATCCGCAGACGCTGCCGAAGGTGGACGGTGCGCCGCGCATCGGAGCCTGCGTCGGCGATGTGCGCAACTTCATCGCGGTGGGCCTCAACTTCGCCGACCATGCGGCCGAGACCGGCGCCGAGATCCCGAAGGAGCCGATCCTCTTCAACAAGGCGCCGAACTGCATCGTCGGCCCCAACGACGACGTGATCATTCCCAAGGGCTCGAAGAAGACGGACTGGGAGGTCGAGCTCGCCATCGTGATCGGCGACGGCGGCTCCTACATCCCGGAAGACAAGGCGATGGCCGCGATCGCGGGCTTCGCCGTCTGCAACGACGTCTCGGAGCGCGAGTTCCAGATCGAGCGCGGCGGCCAGTGGGCCAAGGGCAAGGGCTGCCCGACCTTCGGCCCGCTCGGCCCCTGGCTGGTGACGACGGACGAGGTCAAGGACGTCCAGAACCTCGCCATGTGGCTCGAGGTCGATGGCGAGCGCGTCCAGAACGGCTCGAGCAAGACGATGATCTTCGGCTGCGCCTATCTCGTCCACTACATCAGCCAGTTCATGCGGCTGGATCCGGGCGACGTCATCACCACCGGCACGCCGCCCGGCGTCGGTCTCGGCTTCAAGCCGCCGCGCTTCCTGAAAGGCGGCGAGGTCGTCAAGCTCGGCATCGAGGGCCTCGGCGAGCAGCAGCAGCACTTCAAGGCCTATCAGGGCTGAGATTTCTCCGCTCGGACATGGAAAAGGGCCGCTCGCGCGGCCCTTTTTTGTTACCACCGCCGCAGGGGCCGGCTCACTTCTCCGGCAGCCCCAGCATCAGCCGGATGTTCTGCACGGCAGCGCCCGAAGCGCCCTTGCCGAGATTGTCCAGCCGCGCGACCAGCACCGCCTGGCGCAGATCGTCGTCGCCGAAGACGCGCAGTTCCAGCTTGTTGGTGTCGTTCAGCGCCTGCGGCTCGAGCTTGCCGCCCGTCTGCGCGGCGGGAACGACCGAGACATAGGTCGAGCCGGCATAGTGCTCGGCCAGCGCATCGGCGAGATCGGCCGCCTTGGGCTTGCCCGGCAGCGTGTCGAGATGCAGCGGCACCGAAACCAGCATGCCCTGCCGGAAATTCCCGACGGAGGGAATGAAGATCGGCCGCCGCGACAGCCGCGCATAGCGCTGCAGCTCGGGCAGGTGCTTGTGCTTGAGACCGAGGCCGTAGAGCTCGAAGGCCGGGGCCGTGCCGGCCTCATAGGCCTCGATCATACTCTTGCCGCCGCCCGAATAGCCCGACACCGCATTGATGGTGACGGGGTAATCCTGCGGGATGAAACCGGCATCGACCAGCGGCCGCAGCAGCGCGATACCGCCGGTGGGATAGCAGCCGGGGTTGGAGACGCGGGTGGCCTTGGCGATGGTCGCGGCGTGGCCGTGCTCCAGTTCGGCGAAGCCGTAGACCCAGTCCGGCGCGACGCGATAGGCGGTCGAGGCGTCGACGATCTTCGGCGACTTCGCGCCGAGCGCGTCGGCGAGCGCGACCGATTCCTTCGCCGCGTCGTCCGGCAGGCAGAGCACGACGAGATCGACCTGCGCCATCATCTCCTGGCGGGCGACCGGGTCCTTGCGCTTCTCGGGATCGATGCTGCGGACGACGACACCCGGCATCCCCGCCAGCCGGTCGCGGATGCCGAGTCCGGTGGTCCCGGCTTCGCCGTCGATGAAGATGGATTTCGGGTTCTGGCTCATCGGACCCTCGCAAGGCGTCTGGGGGATCGGCTCAAGAAGCTTGGCCGGCTTCGGGCATAAAAAAACCGCGCTCCGGGCGCGGTCGCGGACAGTCGGACTGCAAGCCGAGCGTCATCGCGGTCGCGCGGGGGCGGCCGTGACAGGGCGACGTCGGGACAGGCTCATGGTCATGGGCGGGATATGAGGGAGGGAGGGGGCGCTGTCAATTGCATCGTCACTCTCACGCGGCGCGGAGCGACGACCAGCGTCCTGGTGGGCCTTGTGCCGACCATGACGGAAACGCGTTTCTGAACGATCCGAATCGCTTGGCGTGACCGGCGGACAATCCGATTCAACGCGTTTTCTTCAGCGCCAATGCCTGGATGTGGTGCTGCACCAGGGTCGAGCCCGCGATCGCGGTGATGTCGGCATGGTCGTAAGGCGGCGAGACCTCGACGAGGTCCATGCCGCGGATGTCGAGGTCGCGCAGGCCCCAGACCAGGCGCAGCGCCTGCTCTGACGACAACCCGCCCGAGACCGGCGTGCCCGTCCCTGGCGCAAAGGCGGGATCGAGCGCGTCGATGTCGAAGGTCAGATAGGCCGTCCTCTCCCCGACCCGCTCGCGGATCCGCGCGAGCGTGCCCGCGATGCCGAGTTCATGGACGGTGTAGGCGTCGAGGATCGCGATGCCGCCATCGCGCGGCGCAACGGTGCGGATGCCGATCTGGATCGAGCGCTCGATGTCGATCAACCCCTCGCGCACCGCCTCCAGCACGAAGGAGCCGTGGCCGATGGCGCCGACGCCGTCATCCCAGGTGTCCTGATGCGCGTCGAACTGGATCAGGGCGAGCGGGCCATGGCGGGCGACATGGGCGCGCAGCAACGGCAGTGTGACGAAATGGTCGCCGCCCAGCGTCACAAGATGCGCGCCTGAGGCGAGGATGCCCGCGGCTTCCCTCTCGATGGCGCGGGCGCAACCCGGCAGGTCGCCGCGCGGCAGCAGGCAGTCGCCATAGTCGAGGGCCGTGAGATGCGCGAAGGGATCGAGACCGGAGGGGTATTGCGGATCGCCGTCGAAGATCGCGCTGGCGCGGCGGATCGCCTGCGGGCCGAAGCGGGCGCCGGGCCGGTTGGTCACCGCGAGATCGAAGGGCACGCCCCAGATCACGAGATCGCAGCCGGCGACGTCCTTGCCGTAGCGCCGGCGCATGAAGGAGAGCGCGCCTGCATAGGTCGGGTCGCCCGCACCGCCGCGGCGCTCGCCGGTGAAAGCGTGGTCGATCGAGCCCGGGCCAGCCTGCTCGGTCATCGCCGCTCTCCCCGGCTCACGGGCGGCGCCCCATCAGCCAGACATAGAGGCACCAGGGCAGGATCAGCGCCAGCGCCGAGAGCACCAGCCGCAGAGTCGTCCAGGCGACCGGGTTCTGGAGCGCGCGCCCATCCAGTTCCGGCACGCCATGGATCAGACCGAGCGCAACGGCCGGCGCCAGAAAGATCACCAGCGCGCTGGCGATGCGCCGCCCGCGCGGCAGGTCCCGCCGGGCCAGCGCGATCAGGGCCGGCACGGCGATCATGCCGAAGGCGATGAGAGTCAGGAGGACACGCATGGTCGTGGCCTATCGCAGCCGCTCTTCCGAGAAAACCCCGTCCGTCAGGGCGAGCGCAGCGACCCATCCAAGGGAAACGTCGAGCGCGCGAGGCCGGATGACTTCTCTGCGCTCGCAATGACCTGCTACCGCCCGCCGCCGACGCGCAGGATCGAGCCCGTCACATAGGACGCCGCATCGGAGAGCAGAAAAAGCACCGTCTCGGCGATTTCCTCGGCGGTCGCGGCGCGCTGCACCGGCACCAGCGGGGCGATGCGTCCGACACGGGCGGCGTCGCCGGTCGAGACGCCGTGAATATCGGTCTCGGTGATGCCGGGCGCGACCGCATTGACGCGGATGCCGGGCGCCAGCTCCTTCGACAGTCCGAGCGTGAGGCTGTCGATCGCGCCCTTGGAGGCGGCATACCAGACATATTCGCCAGCACCGCCGATCGTGGCCGCGACCGAGGAAATGTTGACGATCGCCCTACCCTGCGCCGTGCCGTTGGCGATCAAGGCGCGTGCGGCCTCGCGCGCGACAAGGATCGCCCCCGTCACGTTGACGTCGATGCAGGTGCGGATCACGGCCGCATCCGCCTGCGCGAGCGGGCTTGCCCGCCCGGTGATGCCGGCATTGTTGACCACATGGGTCAGCGGCCCAAGCGCCTCTTTCGCCGCCTCGAAGACGCGCATGATGTCCTCCTCGCGCGCCATGTCGCCCTGAAGCGCGACCGCCTTCGCCCCGGCTGCCTCGCAGGCCGCGACGACCTCGGCCGCCGCCTTGGCCGCGCTCTGATAGTTCACCGCGACGTCATAGCCGCGCTGCGCGGCCATCACGCAGATGGCGGCGCCGATACCGCGGCTGCCGCCGGTGACGAGGAGAACAGGGCGGGACATGGCGGCTCCTTGGATGTTCGCGTTTCAGACCCGAGCCCTCATCCTGAGGAGCGGGCCCGCGGCCCGCGTCTCGAAGGATGCTCCAGATGCCACCGTAGCGTCCTGAAGCATCCTTCGAGACGACCGCTGCGCGGTCTCCTCAGGATGAGGGCTGGAGGCTCAGTCAATACGAAAAGGGCGGCCCTTGCGAGCCGCCCTTTCCATAGATCGGACAGTCTGGAAACGATCAGCGCTTCGAGAACTGGAAGCTGCGGCGGGCCTTGGCCTTGCCGAACTTCTTGCGCTCGACGACGCGCGAGTCGCGGGTCAGGAAGCCTTCCTTCTTGAGCGGGCCGCGAAGCTCGGGCTCGTAGAAGGTCAGGGCCTTGGAGATGCCGTGGCGCACCGCGCCGGCCTGGCCGGAGAGACCGCCGCCCTTGACCGAGACGACGACGTCGTACTGGGTCATGCGATCGACGAGTTGCAGCGGCTGCTGGAGGACCATGCGCAGCACGGGGCGCGCGAAATAGACCTCCTGGTCACGGGTGTTGACCGTGATCTTGCCGGTGCCGGGCTTGATCCAGACGCGGGCGATGGCGTTCTTGCGCTTGCCGGTGGCATAGGCGCGGCCCTGGGCGTCGACCTTCTTGACGTGGACCGGAGCGGCCTCGGCCTGGGTCGTCTTGACGCCACCGAGATCGGCGAGAGACTGGAGAACTTCAGCCATGATCAGACCCTCGCATTCTTGCTGTTGAGCGCGGCGACGTCGAGCGTCTCCGGCGACTGGGCCGCATGGGGGTGCTCCGCGCCCTTGTAGACGCGCAGGTTGCCGAGGATCTGGCGGAAGAGCGGGCCGCGGGGCAGCATGCGCTCGACGGCCTTCTCGACGATCCGCTCGGGGAAGCGCCCCTCGAGGATGAACTTGGCCGAACGCTCCTTGATGCCGCCGGCATAGCCGGTGTGGTGGTAATACACCTTCTGGTCGCGCTTGCGGCCGGTCAGGACCACCTTGTCGGCGTTGATGACGATGATGTTGTCGCCGCAGTCGACATGGGGGGTGTAGGCCGCCTTGTGCTTGCCGCGCAGACGCATCGCCACCACGGAGGCGAGACGGCCGACGACGAGCCCGGAGGCGTCGATCACAACCCACTTCTTTTCGACATCGGCGGGCTTGAGCGAGATGGTCTTCATCGCGGGCACCCTTCGGAGCGTTGAAAAAAGGACAAGCCGCCGGCGGACCGGCGGCGGTGTGAGCGGGGGATAGGGGCACGCCGCTCCGGTGTCAAGCATTGTTCGGCACTCGGGAAACCGAAAAACGCATTGTTTTCAGAGAAATGCCGAAAACGGTATCATAATACCGCACCTCGTTCGTCATGCTCGGGCTTGACCCGAGCCTCTCGAGCCGGAGATTCTCGGGTCAGGCCCGAGAATGACGCCGCGTTGACCTCAGCGCTCCGCGGGGATCGAATAGGTCCCCGTCGCATGGGCGACCATCTCGCTCTCGCCCTGCGAGTAGAGCGAGACTTCGCCCACGGCGAGCCGCTTGCCGAGCTTGAGCAACCTCGCCTCCCCGATCAGGGCTGCGGGCGCCGGCTTGCGCAGGAAGTTGAAGGACAGGCTCGTGGTCACCGCGAGCGCGACCGGGCCGATCTGGCCGAGGATCGCGGCATAGAGCGCGAGATCGGCCAGCGCCATCATCGTCGGGCCGGAGATCGTGCCCCCGGGGCGCAGATGCTTCTCGTGATAGTCGCAGCGCATGCGGGCGCTCATCGGCCCGACCTCCTCGACGAAATAGGTGCGCCCGCCGCTGTGCAGCTGCGGGAAGACCTCGTCGAGAAAGGCCTCGAGCTGCGCGGCGTTCATGCGGGGCGTGGGGTCGCACAGGGTCATCTCGGGCGGTCCGGCACAGGCAGCGATGAGGAGATGCCCCTTGCAGCATGGGGGAGCGCGGCGGACAATGCCGCAAAACGCACAGGGAAACGCCGAAGGTCACCGCCATGAACGCCCATGCCCGCCCTGAAGCGGCCCCCGTGCTGCGACGCGAGGACAGCGAGGGCATCGCCGTCCTCACGCTCGACCGGCCGCAATCGCGCAATCCGCTCAGCGAGGCGATGCTGGCCGCGCTGGCCGATAGCTTCACAGCCATCGCCGCCGACCGGAGCGTCAAGGCGGTCGTGCTGGCAGCCGAAGGCCCGGTGTTCTGTGCCGGGCACGACCTCAAGGAGATGAGCGCGCACCGCGCCGATCCCGATCGCGGGCGCGCCTATTTCACCGACATCCTCGGGCGCTGCTCGGGCGTGATGCAGCAGATCACCGCCCTGCCCCAGCCGGTGATTGCGGCCGTCGAGGGCACGGCGACGGCGGCGGGGTGCCAGTTGGTGGCGAGCTGCGACCTCGCCGTGGCGGGCGATGCCGCCCGCTTCTGCACGCCGGGCGTCCATATCGGGCTGTTCTGTTCGACGCCGATGGTGGCGCTGACGCGCAACCTCTCCGCCAAGCACGCCATGGAGATGCTGCTGCTGGGCGAGATGGTGCCCGCCGACGAGGCCGCCCGGATGGGGCTGGTCAACCGCGTGGTGGCGGCCGGCAGCGCGCTGGCGGAGGCCAAGCGTCTCGCCGGCGTGATCGCCTCGAAATCCTCAGGCACGATCCGCATCGGCAAGCGCGCCTTCTACGAGCAGCGCGAGATGGGCCTGGCGGCGGCCTACGACCACGCCTCGGCGGTGATGGTCGAGAACATGCTGGCGCGCGATGCCGAAGAGGGCATCGGCGCCTTCGTGGAAAAGCGTGCGCCCGTGTGGGAGGGGTAGGCGCGGGGACCCCCTCTCCTGTAAGGAAAGGGGCAGGGGTGAGGTGTCGGCCCCTGGACCAGATTTCTGCCCCAGCCCGCTATCGTTTCACTGGTTTGCCGTCCGGCCCTCACCCCTGCCCCTCTCCCACGCGGGAGAGGGGTTCCCCGCGCCTCTCCTTGCCGGATCAGAGCCTTTTCCATGTCCCACGACGCCTATCCCGACGCCCAGATCCGTCAGATCCTCAAGGACACCAAGCGCATCGCGCTGGTCGGCGCCTCGGCCAACGAGGCGCGGCCGTCCTGGATCGTGACGAAATACCTGCTCGACCGGGGCTATGACGTCATCCCCGTCAATCCCGGCCTCGCCGGCCAGACACTGCTGGGCAAGACCGTCTATGGCTCGCTGAAGGATGTGCCGGGCGCGATCGACATGGTCGAGATCTTCCGCAACTCGGAGGCCGCCGGGCCGCTCACCGACGAGGCGCTGACGCTCGATCCGCTGCCGAAGGTGATCTGGATGCAGCTCTCCGTGCGCAATGACGAGGCGGCGGCGAAGGCCGAGGCGAAGGGCGTCGCCGTGATCATGAACCGCTGCCCCAAGATCGAATATGGCCGGCTCTCGGGCGAGATCGGCTGGCAGGGCATCAACTCGCGCATCCTGTCGTCGAAGAAGCCGGTGCTCGCCGGCAAGGGCTTCCAGAAGCTGACGATCCACCGCCCGGGGACGTGAAGACCCGCGCGGCCGATGAATTGACGCTGCCGGGACCGTTCGATAAAACGAACGCAATGTCTCGCATTCAGAAGATCGCAGGGAGTAGACGATGACCGACCGCGCACCCGGTTTCCATACGCTCGCCATCCATGCCGGCGCCGCGCCGGATGCGGCCACCGGCGCGCGCGCCACGCCGATCTACCAGACGACCTCCTTCGTCTTCGACGATGTCGACCATGCCGCCTCGCTGTTCGGGCTGCAGGCCTTCGGCAACATCTACACCCGCATCGGTAACCCGACCAATGCGGTGCTGGAGGAGCGCGTCGCGGCGCTGGAAGGCGGCACGGCCGCGCTCGCCGTCGCCTCGGGCCATGCGGCCGAGTTCCTGACCTTCCATGCGCTGCTGCAGCCGGGCGACGAATTCGTCGCCGCCAAGAAGCTCTATGGCGGCTCGATCAACCAGTTCAACCACTCCTACAAGAACTTCGGCTGGAACGTGATCTGGGCCGATTCGGACGATCTGGAGGCCTTCGCGGCCGCCGTGACGCCGAAGACCAAGGCGATCTTCATCGAGTCCATCGCCAATCCGGGCGGCGTGATCGTCGACATCGCCGGCATCTCGAAGATCGCGAAGAAGCACAACATCCCGCTGATCGTCGACAATACCATGGCGACGCCCTACCTGATCCGCCCCTTCGAGCACGGCGCCGACATCGTCGTGCATTCGCTGACCAAGTTCCTCGGCGGCCACGGCAATTCGATCGGCGGCATCATCGTCGATGGCGGCTCGTTCAACTGGGTCGGCGACGACCGCTACCCGATGCTCTCCAAGCCGCGGCCGGAGTATAACGGCATGGTGCTCGGCGAGACCTTCGGCAATTTCGCCTTCGCCATCGCGACCCGCGTGCTCGGCCTGCGCGACATGGGCCCGGCGCTCTCGCCCTTCAACGCCTTCATGATCCTCACCGGCATCGAGACGCTGCCGCTGCGCATGCAGCGCCATTGCGAGAGCGCGCTCGCGGTCGCGACCCATCTCTCGAAGCATCCGGCGGTGGAGTGGGTCAGCTATCCGGGCCTGCCCGGAGACAAATACCACGAGCTGGCGAAGCGCTACTCGCCGAAGGGCGCCGGCGCGGTCTTCACCTTCGGCCTGAAGGGCGGCTACGACGCCGGCGTCAACCTCGTCACCGAGCTCAAGCTGTTCTCGCATCTGGCCAATATCGGCGACACGCGCTCGCTGGTGATCCACCCGGCCTCGACCACGCATCGCCAGCTCAGCGACGAGCAGAAGACGGCATCCGGCGCCGGCCCGCAGGTCATCCGCCTGTCGATCGGGCTCGAGGATGTGCAGGATCTGATCGACGATCTGGATCAAGCGCTGGCCTGATCTTCGTCAATAGCCACGCCGTCATTCCGGGGCGCCCGCAGGGCGAGCCCGGAACCCATAACCGCAGGCGGCTGCAGAAAGCACGCGGCCGCCGGTCGCCTTTCCTTGGGTGCTCGGCGGTCATGGGTTCCGGGCTCATTGCTTCGCAATGCCCCGGAATGACGGCGTGCTTCACCCCCGCGCGGCGCCCTCGTTGCGCGTCACATGCACGACGCCCATCGCCAGCACGAGGAAGCCGAGCGCCTGGTGGGCGAGGCCGGCCCAGAGCGGCACGACCAGCAGCAGCGTGACGATGCCCAGCACGGCCTGGCTCAGCGTCAGGCCGGCGAGAGCGGTCGCGCGCTTGGCCCCGCCCGAGCCCGGCGCCGCCTTGCGCAGCGAGACCATGTGCCAGAGCGCCAGCGCCAGCAGCAGATAGGCGCCGAGGCGGTGGTTGAACTGCACCAGCGCGGCGTTGTCGACGAAGTTCTCCCAGAAGGCGGGCCGCACGAACAGCGTCTCGGCGCCGGGCACCAGCGCGCCGTCCATCAGCGGCCAGGTGTTGTAGACGAACCCGGCGCGCGAGCCGGCGACGAGCCCGCCGAGCGCGATCTGCCCGAAGAGCAGCGCGAGCAGCAGCCAGGCCATGCCCCGGCCCTGCGCCGGTTCGGCCCGACGCGGCGGGGTCAGGAATGTCGCGAAGGCGACGACGGAGGCGAAGAAGAGCGCGGCGAAGGTCAGATGCAGCGTCAGCTTGACCGGCGCGACCGCGATCATGCCGGGCTGCAGGCCGGACGCCACCATGATCCAGCCGATCGTGCCCTGCAGGCCGAGCAGCAGCCCCATGCCGAAGAGCACCAGGGTCTGGCGCCAGGACAGCAGCCGCAGGCCTGCGACAACCAGGAAGCCGCCGAGATAGACCAGGCCGATGAAGCGGCCGAGCTGGCGGTGGCCCCATTCCCACCAGTAGATGAACTGGAACTCGCCGAGGCTCATGCCCTGGTTCAGCAGCTGGTATTGCGGGCTGGCGCGGTATTTCGCGAATTCACTCGCCCAGGCCTCGGCCGAGAGCGGCGGCAGGGCGCCGGTGATCGGCTTCCATTCCGTGATCGAGAGGCCGGAGCCCGTCAGCCGCGTCGCGCCGCCGACGACGACCATGACGAAGACCAGCGCCGCCACGGCCCAGAGCCAGCGCCTGACCCCGGCATGCTGGCCGCCCTGCAGGATGATCGAGGGGTGTCTGTCGAGAGCGATCGTCACGGAAGCGGGGCCTTCGGTCGCATCGGATTGGCTTCACAAGCGCGGGAGCAGGTGACAGATAGTCGGCGCGCCGGGAGCCGACAACGCCCGCATTGCCGCAGGCCGGCGCCCGCGCCGAGAACCAGGACGAGACCGCCCGATGAGACAGACCCACCGCAAGCTGATCGGCGCCGTCGTCATCATCGTCTTCGTCTGCGTCTACGCTCTCGTCGCCATGGCGCTGGCGCAGGGGCGCATCACCGAGGCGCCGAAATTCGTGCAGACCATCGCCTATATCGCGCTCGGCCTGGTCTGGGTGCTGCCGCTGCTGCCGCTGATCAAGTGGATGGAGCGGAAGGACCGGGTCTGAAGCGCGCACCCGTCATGCTCGCCCTTGTGGCGAGCATCCACGTCTTGAACTCAGGTCCCGACCAGCAAAGACGTGGATGGTCGGGACAAGCCCGACCATGACGTCCGGCGCTATTCGGCGTTCACCCGCCGCCCCCGGTTCCAGAGCCAGAACGGCAACCCGGACAGCAGCGCCCTTACGGCCGCCTCGCTCTGGTGCAGCCCGTTGAGCGAGACGCGCGGCAAAGCGTGGAGGTGGTCGGCATGCTCCGCGAAGAGATGGCCCGGCCGCGTCGTCACCGCGCTGGCGAAGCCTGCCGCCTTCGCCATGGCGAACTCCCGCGGACCGGCCGAGGTGGGGTCGCCGACCGGATAGGCGAAGTGGCGGATGGGGAGGCCAAGCTCGGCCTCGATCCGGGTTCTGCTCTCGGTGATCTCGGCGTGGGCGAAGGCCTCGTCATGCTTGGCCAGCATCGGATGCGTCAGCGTGTGGGCGCCGATGGTGACGCCCGGCGCGCCGGCCAAAGCGCGCAGCGTCTCCCAGGGCAGGCATTCGCGCTCCACGAGCGCGGCGGAATCCATGCCGGCCTGGGCCATGAGATCGGAAATCGCCGACAGCAGAATCGCTTCCGGCTGTTTGCGCAGACGCCAGTAGAGCGCCTCAAAAGCGCGCTGCTTGCCGGCTTCGCTGGCCGTCCTGGCCGTGAAGGGGCCGTCTGGCAGGGAAAGCGAGAGCGCCGGCAGCGCGCGGATCGCCTCCTCCAGTTCCAGCCACCAGAGCCGCGCGGTGCGGTCGGCGAAGCCCGGCGTGACGAAGAGCGTCCACGGCGCGTGATGCTTCGCCAGCACCGGCCAGGCGTGCTCGACATTGTCGCGATAGCCGTCGTCAAAGGTCAGCGCGACGAAGAAGCGGCCCGGGCGCGGTGCCGCCAGCCGAACGAGCGCTTCGTCCAGCGACACTAGATCGTAGCCCTCGGCGCGGATCAGGGCGAGCGTGCGGTCGAGGAAGTGGGGCGTGATCTCGAGCAGGCCGTTCGGCCGGAAGCCGCCCGCGCCTCGCGGCCGGACATGGTGCAGCGTCAGGATCACGCCGCGGCCCTGCGCGAGGCCCCTGCCCCAGCGGTCGGCGCATGTGGCCGCGATCGCCCTGAAGACGGCGGAGAAGGCAAGGTGGCGCAGGTTCATCTGTCCGTTCCGCGGCAACCGCCCGCTAACGCTGTTGTCCGATGGCGGCGCCATCGCGAGCGATCTCGGGCGATCTTGGCCAGTCCGTTCACAATAGCGGGTTAAGGAGGCGGCATTGCCGTTGCTCCCGAGGCTTTCAGATCCATGTCAGCGCTCGTCGAACAGAGTCCATCCGCCCCCCCTCGCCTCGGCGATCAGCCGGTCGCGCGCGAGGCCGGCGTCACGAGAGGCTGGGCCAGCCTGTCGGTGGTGGAGGACATCGCCGCGCTCGCGGAGGACTGGCGGGCCCTGGAGCAGCGCGCCCTGGTCACGCCCTACCAGGCCCATGGCTGGGTGCGCGCCTTCGCGGAGACGGTCGGCCGGGCCGAGCGCATGGTGTTCCGCCATGCGGTGCTGCGCGGCGCGACCGGCGAACCGCTGGCGATCCTGCCGCTCGTCATCACCCGCCGCAATGGCATCCGCTTCGCCGAGTTCATCGGCGGCAAGCACGCCAACTACCATATGGGGCTCTACGACCCGGCCTTCGCCGCCGGGCTGGACGCTGCCGCCGCGCGGCTGATGCTGGCCGAGATCGGGGCGGCCATCGGCGGGCTCGACGCCTTCATCTTCGTGAACCAGCCGACGCAGTGGCAGGGTGTGCCGAATCCGCTGGCCCAGCTCGCCGGCGGCCCGAGCCCGAGCGGAGCCTACAAGCTCGCCCTCACGCCCGGCGATGCCGAGGGTTCGCTGCGGCGCTCGATGAGCAGCCACGCCCACAAGAAGCTCAAGAACAAGCGCAACCGTTTCCAGGCCTATGGTCCCTCCGAAGTGGTGCGGGCCCGGACGCCGGAGGAAATCGCCCGCGTCATCGACGCCTTCCTGCGCCAGAAGGCGGCGCGTTTCGCGATGATGGGCATCGCCGATCCGTTCGCACCGCCCGCGGTGCGCCGCTTCATCGAGCGCGGCGCCCGGGCGGATGGCGAGACCGCGCCCGCGCTCGAGCTCTATTCCCTCGATGTCGGGGGGCAATCGGTCGCGACCTATGTCGGCGCCGTGCAGGGCGCGCGCTTCTCGGGCATGGCGACCTCCTTCGACATGGACAGCGAGGTCGCCAAGAGCAGCCCGGGCGAGATCCTGCTGGTCGAGCTGATCAAGCTGAAATGCCGGGAGGGCGTCACGGTCTTCGATCTCGGCGTCGGGGAGGCGCGCTACAAGACGACGATCTGCGACGAGCGCGACGATCTCGTCGATACCTTCCTGCCGCTGACGGCCAAGGGACGGGCGTTTGCCCTGTTCAGCCGGGCCAAGCGCGAGATCAAACGACGCATCAAGGCCTCGCCGACGGCGCTGAAGCTCGCCCACCGCATCTCGGGCTGGCTGCGGCGCGGGCGCAAGCCCGCCGCCGAGGAGTAGCCGCCGTCAGAGCGGCGCGGGGTCGCGCTCGCGCAGCTCGCCCATCCGCGCCGGCTCGGGCGCATCGAGCATCAGCGTCACCGGCGCCTTGGTGAGATCGGCCAGGCGATAGGCCGCCTCGACGGCATGGCCGTTGCCGAGCTGGCCCGCCATGACGAGCCCGCCCTGGGCGCGCTTCGCCAGCGGCGCGAGCACCGAGGCTTCGTCGTTGGAGACAGCGGCGACGAAGACCCAGTCATAGGTCTCGCAGAGCGCGTCCAGCGCGACCTCGACGAGGTCGGGCGCCGCCAGCACCGCGTCGCGGCCCGCGCGCCCGGGACCGATGCGGTGCAGCCGCGAGCCGGTCTGGCGGGTGATGATGTCGGAGAACAGCGCCTCGCCGGCGAGCAGCTCGGAGAAACCGGGCTGGCTGCGCCCTTCGTCGGCCGCGAGGTCGACGATGATGCAGCGGCAGCGCTGGGAGAGCAGATCGGCGAGATCATGCGGCGTGGTCGCGCCCTCCCCCGCGCCGTCGAGCACGAGCACCATCGGCGCCATGCCGCGCGCCGGCTCCTCGATGCGCTCGGCGAGATCGGCCAGGGTCTGCTCGGGATGGACGAGATCGATCGTGACCTGGCCCAGCCGCCCGCCATGGGTGAGCAGGCCGGCGACGCGCTCGCGCCTCGTGTCGGTCTGCGGCTCCTCGCGGCGCGGCGCCCCCGTGGTCCCGCCGCCGACCCAGCCCGGCGTGCGGCGCGACCCCGAAGCCGGCACATTGCGCTGCCCGTTCAGCAATTCGCGCGAGACGACTGTCGCCAGCGAGACCAGGAAGGTCGCGAGCGTCGCCACCAGCACCGTCGGCAGCTTCTTCGGGAAGGACGGCTCGGTCGGCTCGATGGCGCGGGAGATGACGCGGGCATCGGCGGGCGTGGCGTTCTGGGTGTCGCGGGCCACGGCCTCGCGGTAGCGCAGCATGTACTGCTCGAGCTGTTCGCGCAGCGCGCGCGCCTCGCGCTCTAGCGCGCGCAGCTGCACCTCGCTGTCATTGCCGGTCGAGACGCTTTTCTTCTGGCCGTCGAGGGCGGCGGTGAAGCTCTCGACGCGCTGGCCGGCGATCTTGGCCTCGTTCTCGAGCGTCCGGACGGCCCGCTCGGCCGCGGCGCGGAGCTGGCCCTCGAGATCGGCGAGTTGAGCGTTCAGCTCCTTGATGCGGGGATGCTCGGAGAGAAGGTTGCGGGATTCGAGCGCGATCTGGGCACGCAGATTGACGCGCTGTTCGATCAGCCGGCGCACCAGCTCGTTGTTGGCGACGTCGGGGATTTCGAAGGTGCGGCCCTGCTTGATCGCCTCGCGGATCAGGCCGGCCTTCGCCTGCGCCTCGGCCTGCTGGCTGCGGGCGGCGGAGAGCTGGGCCGAGAGATCGCCGAGCTGCTGGGCGTTGATCGTGGTGTTGTTGCTGCCGACGAGCAGCCCGTTGCGGGAGCGGAACGCCTCGACCTTGGCCTCGGCCTCGGTGACGCGCTGGCGCAGCGGCTCGATCGTGGTCGAGAGCCAGGAGGAGGCGCTGCGGGCGGAGTCCTGCTTCGCCGCCTCCTGCAGCTCGAGATAGACATTGGCGATGATGTTGGCGCCCTTGGCCGCCAGCGCCGGATCCTGCGAGGTGAATTCCACCGCGACGATGCGCGAACGGCCCACCGGATAGACCAGCAGGCGGTCGTAGTACTTCTCCAGCACCCGATCCTCCGGCGAGCGGTCGGCCGGATGGCCGCCGAGTCCGACGAGGACGCCGATCTTGCGCAGCGCGTTCAGCGCGCCGGCGCCGGAATCGAATTCGGGATTGCCGACGAGCCCGATGCGCTTGATCGCCTCGCGGGCGAGATCCCGCGACATGATGATCTGGACCTGGCTTTGCACGGCCTCGGAATCGAACTGGGCCGAAGCATCGGCGGACTGGCCGGGCAGCGCGAAGAAGGTGCCGCGGTTCTCGAGCAGGATGCGCGCCTCGCCGGTGTAACGCGGCGAGACCAGGTTCACGGCAACGAAGGACAGGCCGAGCACGGCGAGCGTCGGGCCGATGATCCAGCCGCGGCGGCGCTTGACCGCCTCCCACAGCGCGGAGAGATCGAGCATCTCGCCGCGACCGTCGTCGCGCGCCGCCGGCTCACGCAGATCATCCCTGACGAGGCTCTCGGTGTGAGCGGTCATGACCCATCCATTCACGCAAAACGCACGCGCCCCGGACAGGACGCGGAAGGGATGAAAGCGCAGTAAGGTTATTGCCGGGTTAAGCGCCTGCGGGCGCCTTCGTCCCGAAGCGGCGCGAAAGCGCTCGCCCGGAAGCTTTTCTTAACCATATCGCGCCCATGCTTCGCGCAGCTTCGCATGGGTATCGCTTGTGATGAGTCGTCGTCTCGCCCCTCTCGCACTGGCCATCGCCATGACGGCCGGCGCCTGCGCGCCGCGCGTCGGCCCTTCGGAATACGCCCTGGCCCAGCCTGCCGGCCCCTACCGCCTCGCCAGCGGCGACCGGCTGCGCATCATCGTCTTCGGACAGGACAATCTCTCGAACATCTATGCCGTCGATGGCTCGGGCCGGATCGCGATGCCGCTGATCGACACCGTCGAGGCGCAGGGCCGGACCACGCAGCAGCTCGAACGGGCGATCGAGGGCAAGCTGCGCGCCGGCTTCCTGCGCGAGCCCAAGGTCTCGGTCGAGGTCGACACCTACCGACCTTTCTTCGTCCTCGGCGAAGTCACCAATTCGGGCCAGTTTCCCTACGTCCACGGCATGACCGTGCAGACCGCGGTGGCGATCGCGGGCGGCTTCACCCCTCGCGGCCAGCGCAGCAGCGCGGAGGTGACCCGGCAGATCGACGACCGGCTCGTGACCGCGAGCGTCCCGATCACCTATCCGGTGCAGCCGGGCGACACGATCGTGATCAAGGAACGCTGGTTCTGAGCCTGCGCGGAGATCCCCGATGACGGATGCCGCGCGGCTGCGGATCCTGCACGTCTTCCGGGCGCCGCTCGGCGGACTGTTCCGGCATGTCCTCGACCTCGCCCGCGGCCAGGCGGAGCGAGGCCATGAGGTCGGCATCTTCTGCGATGCCAGCACGGGCGGGACCCGCGCCGACGCCGTTTTCGCCGAGTTGTCGGGCCGGCTCTCGCTGGGCATCACACGCGTGCCGATGTCGCGCTATCCGAGCCTCACCGATGCGCGCGCGCAGTTCTCCGCCATCGCACTGCGCCGCGAGCTGGCGCCGGATGTGGTGCACTGCCACGGTTCCAAGGGCGGGGTCTATGGGCGAATGCCTGCGCTCATCAGCCCCGGGCGGCGCTACATCACCGCCTATACGCCTCATGGCGGCAGCTTCAACTACAAGCCCGGGAGTACCGAGCATAAGGTCTACATGGCGGTCGAGCGGCTGCTCGAACGCGCCACAGACATCTTCCTGTTCGAGAGCCGCTTCATCGCCGGGCGCTTCGAGGCCTCTATCGGCCACGAACCCAGGACGGACCACCGCATCGTCCTCAACGGCGTATCCGACCCGGAATTCGAGCCGATCGACCACAGCGAGGCGGCCTTCGACCTCGTCTATCTCGGGGAGTTGCGCTCGGCCAAGGGCATCGACACGCTGATCGAAGCGCTCGGCCTGCTGAAGACGCGGGACGGGTTGACGCCGCGCATCCTGATCGTCGGCTCGGGGCCCGACGAGGCGGAACTGCGCTCGCTGACCATCGCCCGCGGCGTCGCTGCGCAATGCGTGTTCGAGCCGCCGGGCCCGATTCGGCAGGCGCTGTCTCGCGCGCGCGTCATGGTGGTGCCGTCGCGGGCGGAATCGCTGCCCTATGTCGTGCTGGAGGCGGCGGCGGCGGCGCAGCCGCTCGTCGCCACCGATGTCGGCGGCATCAACGAGATCTACGGACCACGCCATCGCCACCGGCTGATCCCGCCCGACGACGCCCCCATCCTCGCGGCGGCGATCGCCAAGCTGCTGGCAGCGCCGGAAGCCGATCGCGCGGCCGAGGCCGCCGATCTCGCGGCGCATGTGCGCGAGAATTTCCGTCTCGCGCCGATGATCGACGGCGTGCTCGACGCCTATCGCGACGCGCTGGCGAAACGCGCAGGCGGCTGAGCCGTCAGAGCGATTTCAGTGCGACGACGCCGGCCACGACCAGAACGATCCCGGCCCAGCCGCTCGGCCTGATGCGCTGGCCGAAGGCTAAGGCGCCGACCAGAGCCGTGATCACCAGCCCCGCTCCGCCCCAGACGGCGTAGGCCACCGAGAGGTCCATGCCGCGGATCGCCTGGGCGAGAGCGGCGAAGGCCCCGATGACCAGCAGGATGCCGAGCGCGCCCGGGAGACGCCGGCGCAGCCCGTCCGACAGCTTGAGCAGGCAGGATCCGGCGACTTCGAGGACCACCGCCAGAGCGAGCCAGGCGATGGCCAGCCATTGCGGCAAGAGGGCGGAGGTCATGCGAGCCTCCCCTGGTGCGGCGCAGCGGCATCGGGACTTTCGCCGACTCCGCGCTCGAGCAGCAGGATGCCGGCGAGGATCGCGGCCAGGGCTACGATGCGCCCCGGGGTGAGGTGCTCACCGAAGAGGAGATGGCCGATCACGGCGATGCCGACGATGCCCAAGCCCTCCCAGACCGCATAGGCGACGGCGAGCGGGATGACCCGCAGCGCGACGCTAAGCAGCGCGAAAGAGAGACCGATGAGAAGGAGCGGCAGGAACGCGACCAGCCAGGATTCGGACACGACGGATTTCAGCGCGGCCGTCGCGACGATCTCGACGGCGATCGCCGCGAGCAGGAAGAACCAATGGGAAGACATGAAGCACACGGGCCGATCGGGCGGCGGCCATCGCGGGGGCGAGGCCGGACGATCAGCAAAAGTTCGGGTTTGAAATCAGCGTCCGGAAGAACAGGCCACCGCAGGATAACCGCAAGGCAGCACGGCGACGTGCGCGCCATTAGCTCTCAGGCCGCAGCGGCAATCACCCAGAAATATGCTTCTCAGACACTCATCGCCGGTGGATATAGCCTCGCGATTGCTTTTCGTCAACCTTTCATCACTTACAGGCACCGACCCCGATCTGGATCGAAGGCATTTCGTCGGCTCAAAAACTGCATCAATACCTTGTTAGACCAAGACAATTCCGGCCTTCCGGAGCAGACGAAAAGCGATGGTGGCGGCACCGAGCTCGGCAGCACAGCTTCCGCACCGTGCTCAGGGAAACAGCGATGCGTCCGATTAAGCCTTCCGTGAGCATTTTCCGGTAGGCCAGCGGCAAGATCGGCGGGCCGGTGATGATCGCATCCGGCGCCGCCGACCGCGACGGGGATGTGACGTCATGGGTGCCTTCGATGTCCGCGACCTGATGAAGGCGGATGCCGCCGCCTCGGCGACGCCCGACATGTTCGGGCCGGCCCGCAGCGGCACGCGCGTGTTTCATCCGCTGGCCGAGCGCATCGCCGCCATCCCCGTGAAGCCGACGCTGTCGCCGGTGATGATCGAGGGGCTGGTGCGCCTGCTCGACGTCATCGCCATCGTCGGCGCCGGCGGGCTGATCTACTGGCTCTATGCCGCCGGCACGACCGAAAGCATTCTGCCCTACCAGATCACGATTCCGGCTCTCGCGGTCGGGGCGCTGGCGGCCTTTCAGGCGCTGCATCTCTATCATGTCGGCGCGCTCAGGAATTTCATCGCCATGGCGGTGCGGCTGGCCAGCGGCTGGACCCTGCTGTTCCTGATCACGCTGGCTGCCTTCTTTTTCCTCAAGATCGGCGATCAGGTCTCGCGCGTCTGGCTGCTGGGCTTCTACAGCGTCGGCGCAGCCGCCCTGCTGGGCGAGCGCCTGGCGGTGACGCTCGCCGTGAGACATCTGACGCGCTCGGGGCGGCTCGAACGACGCACCGCCATCGTCGGTGGCGGCGAAGGCGGCGAGGCGCTGATCAAGGCGCTGGAAGCGCAGCGCGACACGGGGCTGCGGATCTGCGGCGTCTTCGACGACCGCAACGACGACCGCTCGCCCGATCTGGTCGCCGGCTATCCCAAGCTCGGCACGATCGACGATCTGGTCGAGTTCGCGCGACGCACCAAGCTCGATCTCGTGATCTTCACCCTGCCGATCTCGGCCGAGGCGCGGCTGCTGGCGATGCTGCGCAAGCTCTGGGTGCTGCCGATCGACATCCGGCTCTCGGCGCATATGTCGAAGCTGCGCTTCCGGCCGCGCTCCTATTCCTATTTCGGTGCGGTGCCGGTGCTCGACGTCTTCGACCGGCCGATCGCCGATTGGGACATCGTCGTCAAATGGGCCTTCGACAAGGTCGTCGGCACGCTGGCGCTGATCCTGCTGTCACCGGTGATGCTGGCGACGGCGATCGCGATCAGGCTGGATTCGAAGGGGCCGGTGCTGTTCCGGCAGAAGCGCTACGGCTTCAACAACGAACAGATCGAGGTCTTCAAGTTCCGCTCGCTCTATCACGAGATGACCGATCACAACGCCGCCAAGCAGGTGACGAAGGACGACCCGCGCGTCACCCGCGTCGGCCGCTTCATCCGCAAAACCTCGCTGGACGAGCTGCCCCAGCTCTTCAACGTGGTGTTCAAGGGCAATCTCTCGCTGGTCGGCCCGCGCCCGCATGCGCTGCACGCCACCGCCTCGAACCGTGCCTATGAGCAGGTGGTCGACGGCTATTTCGCGCGCCACAAGGTCAAGCCCGGCATCACCGGCTGGGCGCAGGTCAATGGCTGGCGGGGCGAGACCGACACCGAGGACAAGATCCAGCGCCGCGTCGAGCACGATCTCTACTACATCGAGAACTGGTCGGTGCTGCTCGACCTCTACATCCTCATCAAGACGCCGTTCTCGCTGATGACGAAGAGCGAGAACGCGTATTGAGTGCGGTCGCCGACAGGAGCAGCCCGGAGCCGGCGCGGCGCGGCGGCTTGCGCATCTCCTATGCGACGCTGAAGCGCGGCGTGCTCTGGCTGCTGACCGCCTGCAGCGGGCTGGCCCTGATCGAGCCCTCGCCCTACGAGGTCGTGTTCCTGCTCGCGGTCTTCGTCTTCGCGCTGACGGGCATCCGCTTCTCGCAGAAGCTGCTGCCGCTGGCGCTGCTGCTGCTGCTGTACAACATCGGCGGCACCTTCTCGCTGATCCCCTGGATGGACGATGCCGCGGCGGTGCGGTTCACCGCCGTCTCGGTCTATCTGATGATCACCGCCGTCTTCCTCGCAGGGATCATGGCGGAGGACCCTGTGGGGCGCCTGGAGACGCTGCGCCGGGGCTATCTGTTCGCCGCCTGGGGCGCGGGATTCGCGGGCATCCTCGGCTATTTCGACATCGCCGGCCTCGGCTCGATCTTCACGCTCTATGGCCGCGCCTCGGGCACCTTCAAGGACCCGAACGTGCTCGGGCCCTTCCTGGTGCTGCCGATCGTCTATCTGCTCCAGCATGTTCTGATCGGCCGGCTCGGCCTGATGCGGGGACTTCTGCTGATGAGCGTGCCGCTGGTCGCGCTGTTCCTGACGTTCTCGCGCGGCGCCTGGGGTAATCTGGTGGCCGCCACGCTGCTGATGGTGGCGCTGACCTTCCTGACGGCGCCGAGCGCGGCGCGACGGGCGCGCATCATCGGTCTCTCGCTGCTGGCGCTCGGCTTCGTGGTCGTCGCCCTGCTCTTCGCACTGTCCTTCGAGAACATTCGCAGCGTCTTCGAGGTGCGCGCCAACCTCGTGCAGGATTACGACGGCGGCGTCACGGGCCGCTTCGGCAACCAGCTGCGCTCGATTCCGCTGCTGCTGGACGAGCCCAACGGCTTCGGGCCGCTGCGCTTCCGCTGGCTGTTTCCGGAGGACCCGCACAACGTCTACATTAACGCCTTCGCCTCCTATGGCTGGCTCGGCGGCTTCTCCTGGCTGGCGCTGATGGCGGCAACCTGCCTCGTCGGCTGGCGGCTGGTGTTCCAGCGCACGCCGCGCCAGACCCATGCCATCGCGCTGTGGTCGGTGCTGTTCGTCACGATCCTGCAGGGGATGCAGATCGATACCGACCATTGGCGTCACATGTATCTGATGCTGGGTCTCGTCTGGGGGCTCGCCGCCCTCCCCGCCGCGCCGCAGACGGCGCCTCAGCCGCGATCCTTGCGCACGACGACATAAGCGTAGGTCGTCACGAAATCCCAGCCGATCTTCGCGGCCAGCGCGTTGAAGGCGTGGTCGATCTGCTTCAGCCCGGGCATCCGGTCGAAATAGCCGTGTCCCCAGAAGCGCTGAATGTGGATGTCGGTGAAGCCGGCGCGGTTCAGCATCGGCGCGAGCGTCGCCCGGCTGCCGCGGCACCAGTCATAATGGGCCGGGAACTTCGGATCGCCGCCACCGTCGCGCCGCGCCGGAAACAGCGCATGCACGATGGCGCGCGAAGCCTTCTCGGGCAGGATGTGGTTGAGCGCAAAGACCGGGGCCCAGAGCGTCGGGAAGAAGGCGAGCGCAACGCCGCCCGGCGCCAGCAAGGCGTGGATGTTGCTCCAGGCGCGCTCGACATCCTCGACATGCTCGAAGACCATGCGCGAGACCATCAGATCATAGCCGCCGCGAGCGATGTCCGGCTCGGAAAGATCGCCCGCAATGTCGAAACGCGCCGTCTTCAGGCACGCCGGCGTCAACGCGAGTTCGCCCGCGTCGATGTCGTTGACGATGAGGTCGATGCCATGGCCGGCCGCCTGCTCGGCGGTAAAGAGCGGATCGCGGCCTCCGCCGATCTCGCAGACACGGCGCAGGCCGAACTGCCGCGCAAGATTGAGAATCGTCGGCTCGTAATGATCCCAGGCCCATTGCGAATGCCAGTCGGGCGCGAGTTCACGGAAGAATCCCTCGACGGACCGGTTCGGGTTCGCATGAGCACGCGAAGCGGGCCGGATCGGATCGGCCGTGACAGTCGCCAGTGACATGGTCTTCTCCGCCTGCTCCACCCTTTGGGAACGCTCAAAACAATGCGGATTTGCCCGAAAACCGCAATCACCGAGTGTTTCGACAGTTAATGGGCCCTGACATCGGCCGGTTTCGGCCAGCCTCGGCAAAGGTGCGGAACGATTGACGGGTCGCGCCCCAAAACAACCGACGCAAGCGGATTGCATCCGCGGAACACCGCCACTATAAGCCGACCCGTCGGAGCGTAGCGCAGCCCGGTTAGCGCACTTGTCTGGGGGACAAGGGGTCGGAGGTTCGAATCCTCTCGCTCCGACCATTTTTTGCCGATCCGCTTCCCCCTCCTCGCGGTCGGCCGTGATCCGGTTTGTCCACAGGCTCGCAGCGACCCTGCTCTTGCTGCGTCATGGAAATGACGAAACGTTAGCGCTCTGCTTCGCCGGAGCCCGTCGCCATGCCTGCGTCCCCGCGTTCCGTCTCGTTTCGCGTCTCGGGCCAGAAAGCGGTCCTGCTGCGGATGGTCATGGTGCTGACGATCGCCATGGCGATCGCCCTGCCGCTGCTGGCCTGAATCCGTCTTCCGGGCCTCTCCTCTCAAAACCCTGCGACGTGGCTCGTATCCTGACGCAATCGCAGGTAAGCTCTGCCATCAGCGTGCGAGAGAAGGACGAGAACGATGGTAGGGGACAACCGGGGACCGCGCGCCTGGCACGACGTCAACACCGTGCAGGAAGCGCCGCGCGAGAAGCAGAAGTCGAGCGGGCGCATCGCCGCCGAGGAGGCGGCCGCCCGCAAGAAGATCGAGGCGCTGCGCGCCCAGCGGCTGGCCAAGCAGGCCGCCGAGCCACCGCCGGCTCCACCCGCGCCGAAGACGCCGCGACGCAAGGCGGCTGCGCCGTCGGCCTGAGAGATCGAGGGCGGCGCGCGGCGCCGCCCTTTTTCGTCGCGCTCGCCGCTCAGGCGGCAAACCAGCCCGCGAGCAGGTCGATGTCCGCCTGGGACAGGCCATGGCCCGCCGGCAGCGTGCGATGATCGACCGTCGCGCCATTCGTCGACAGGGTCCTGGCCAGCCGTCCGACATCGGCGGCCGGGACGATCGGGTCCATCGCGCCGGAGAGGATCAGCACCCGCTTGCCGCCGAGATCTGCCTGCGGCGGCTCCGCGAAGGGCGACATCGCCCGCAGCAGCGCCGCTCCGGCCAGGACCTGCGGCCGCAGCAGCAGAAGGCTGGCCGCGATGTTGGCGCCGTTCGAGAAGCCGAGCGCGACAGGCTGGGCGAGGCCGTAGCGTTCCCGCGCCGTCTCGACGAAATCGGCGAGTTCATGGGTGCGCCGACGCAGGTCGTCCTCGTCGAACACGCCCTCGGACAAACGCCGGAAGAAGCGCGGCATCGGGCCTTCGAGCACCTTGCCGCGCGGCGAGAGCAGAGTCGCCCCCGGCGCCACCGCCCGGCCGAGGCCGAGCAGGTCGCGCTCGTCGCCGCCGGTGCCATGCAGCAGGAGGAGCGGCGGCCGGGTGGCATCGGAGCCGGGCTCGTGGATGTGAACGAAGTCGGTGGTGGCGGTGGTGTCCATCGGACATCCTCCTTTCGTGAGAGGTGACACCGCCCTGCCCCGCCCGAAGGCGGAGCAGGGTGGCGATCAGGCGAGAGCGGGCAGCACGGCCTCGATGCGGGCACGCTGCGCCTCGAGACCCGGCGGCAGCTTCAGCGCCTGGCCGAGGCTGTCGGCCGGCTCGTCCACGGCGAAGCCCGGCACGTCGGTCGCGATCTCGAAGAGCACATGGCCGGGCTCGCGGAAGTAGACGGAGCGGAAATAATTCCGGTCGCGCTGCTCCGTCGTGCGGATGCCGTGGTTCTCCGCGAGCTTGCGGACCATCTCCTCCTGCGCCGCGTCGTCAGCCGCGCGGAAGGCGATGTGGTGCACCGAGCCCGCGCCCTGCCGCGCCGGCAGGAAGCCGCCGGCGATACGCAGGTCGACGACATCGCCCATCGGCGCGCCGTCGGCGCGGTAGCGCACCAGCGTCTCCTCGCGACCGATCTCGCGGAAGCCGAAGACGTCGCTCAGGATCGCCCCGGTCGGCGCCGCATCGGCGACGAGCAGGCTGACGCCGTGGAAACCACGGATCGCATGCTCGACCGGGATGCCGCCCTCGGCCCAGGCGGGCTCGGCCTTGATGCCGGGTACGCCGACGACCGAAAGCCGCATCCCGTCGGGATCGCGGAAGGCCAGCACGGTTTCGCCGAAGCGCTTCACCGGCACGTCATGGGGCACGCCGTGCTCGACGAGGCGATGGGCCCAATAGCCGATCGCGCCCTCCGGGACGCGGAACACCGTCTCCTGCGTCTCGCCGACGCCGAGGCGGCCCGGAGCCGCATGCTCCCAGGGGAAGAAGGTCAGGATCGAGCCTGGCGCCGCGGCAGCGTCACCATAGTAGAGGTGATAAGTGCCCGGATCGTCGAAATTGACGGTCTTCTTGACGAGGCGCAGGCCGAGCACGCGGCCATAGAAGTCGAGATTGCGGCGGGCCGGACCGGCGATCGCCGTGACGTGATGAATGCCGTTGATCTGCATGGCGGTGGTCCTTTCGAACCGGGGCGGCGCCCCGTTGCCGCTGAGATTGGACCGACGGCGCCGAAAAGCCAGCGCAACACCATTGCTCATTCGCAATGTCGACATTGAGATCAAGCCATTTGCATTGCGTCGATGCGAGAGCGATCTCTTGGGGCGAGACCAGCCCGGTCCCGTTCAGGAGACTGCCCCCATGATCGACACACGCCTCGCTCCCTATGCCGCGCTCGGCCTTCGCATCGCGCTCGGCCTGATGTTCATCGCCCATGCCTATCTGAAGATCGCGATCTTCACCCCGGCCGGTTTCGCCGGCTTCCTCGGGCAGGTCGGCCTGCCATCGTTCCTCGCCTGGCCGATCATCCTGGCCGAACTCATCGGCGGCCTCGCGATCCTCGTCGGCTTCTACGGCCGCTATGTCTCGCTGCTGCTGCTGCCGATCCTGCTCGGCGCACTCTTCGTCCACGCTCCGAATGGCTGGGTCTTCAATGCGCCGAATGGCGGCTGGGAATATCCGGCCTTCCTGGCCCTGACCGCCCTCGCCCATGGCCTGCTCGGCGACGGCGCGCTGGCCCTGAAGTCTGCCCGGCTGCCGGCCCTCGGCACCCCCGCCGCCGCCTGACGCTGCCCGCCGCGAACCCCTCGCCGCCTTCAAGGCCTCCCGGCCTTGAAGGCGGCGATGTCCTGTCGGAGAGTGCGGCGATGCCTGCTTCCGCCAAGCCCCCCTCCGCCAAGTCCCCCTC
>LSIG01000073.1 GCA_001556125.1 Rhizobiales bacterium CCH10-E5
AGGCCGACGCGCAGATGCAGAAGCTCGTCGCCGGCATCAACGAGATCAATGCGGTGGTCGATTCCGCCACCAGCGAGTTCGCCCGCACCCTCTCGGCGGTCGCAAGCGGCGACCTGACGGTGCGGGTCGATGCCGCCTATCGCGGCCGCTTCGCCGATCTGAAGGGCGCGATCAACGACACGGTCGACCGCCTCTCCGCGACGCTGCGCACCATCCAGGTCACCTCGGCGGATGTCGGGCTCGCCGCGCGCGAGATCAATATGGGCGCCGACGATCTGTCCAAGCGCACCGAGGAGCAGGCCTCGAGCCTGGAGGAGACCGCGGCGACGACGGAGCAGCTGGCGGCCTCCGTCAAGGCGACCGCCCAGGCCTCGCGCCAGGCGGCCGCGATCGCGACGGAGGCGATGGAGGCGGCGCAGAACGGCGGCTCGATCGCCGGCCAGGCGGTCGACGCGATGGCGCGCATCGAGAGCGCCTCGCAGAAGATCTCGGACATCATCCGGGTCATCGACGACATCGCCTTCCAGACCAATCTGCTGGCGCTGAATGCCGCGGTCGAAGCGGCCCGCGCCGGCGACGCCGGCAAGGGCTTCGCCGTCGTGGCCTCGGAGGTTCGGACCCTCGCCCAGCGCTCGGGCGCCGCGGCGAAGGACATCTCGGCGCTGATCTCCTCCTCGAACACCGAGGTCGGCGAAGGCGTGAAGCTGGTGCGGCAGGCCGGCGAGGCGCTGGAGCAGATTCTCGGCGCCTCGCAGAAGGTCGCCGCGACCATCGCCGAGATCTCGGCGGCATCCGGCGAGCAGGCGAGCGGCGTCGACGAGATGAGCCAGGCGGTCGCCCATCTCGACGAGATGACCCAGCAGAACGCGGCGCT
>LSIG01000074.1 GCA_001556125.1 Rhizobiales bacterium CCH10-E5
GGGCTCTTCTCCAGCAGCCCGCGCAGGTTCATCATCTCGTCGGTCATCGGGGATCTCTCGGTTCAGGGTTGGCGTTCGCAACCCAAACCTAACCGGCAATCGCCGATGACCACCCTCAGCTACACCACGCTATGGGACACGACCCTCGGCATCCCGCGCGCCACGTTCTATCGCTGGTACGATCGCTATCTCACCGGCGGGGTCGAGGCGCTCGCAGATCATCGCTCGCGGCCAGATCGTGTCTGGAACCGCATCCCCGCCCCGATCCGGGCCGAGATCATCGACCTGGCGCTGCGCGAGACGGAGCTGAGCCCACGCGAGCTGGCGGTGCGCTTCACCGACGAAAAGCGCTACTTCGTCTCGGAAGCATCGGTGTATCGGCTGCTGAAAGCGCATAATCTGATCACCAGCCCGGCTTATATCGTCATCAAGGCGGCGCCCGAGTTCAAGGACAAGACGACGGCGCCCAACCAGCTCTGGCAGACCGACTTCACCTACCTGAAGATCACGGGCTGGGGCTGGTATTATCTCTCGACCGTGCTCGACGACTTCTCCCGCTTCATCGTCGCCTGGAAGCTCTGCGCCACGATGCGCACTGACGACGTCACCGCCACGCTCGATCTGGCGTTGGCGGCATCGGGGCTCGACCAGATCACGGTCGCACATCAGCCGAGACTGTTGAGCGATAACGGCGCCTCATACATCTCAGCCGACCTCGCCACCTGGCTCGACGGCAAGGGCATAAAACACGTTCGCGGCGCGCCCTATCATCCCCAGACGCAGGGCAAGATCGAGCGCTGGCACCAGACCCTGAAGAACCGCATCCTGCTGGAAAACTACTATCTGCCCGGCGATCTCGAACGGCAGGTCGCCGCCTTCGTCGAGCATTACAACCATGCCCGATACCACGAGAGCCTCGGCAACCTAACGCCCGCCGATGTCTACTTCAGCCGCGGGCAAGCCATCCTCACCGAACGCGAAAGGATCAAGCACCAGACCATCCAGGAGAGACGCTTGCAGCATCAGCTGCAGGCCGCATAACCTCAAACCCAGATGAGCCAGAACCTCCGTTCCTGAGACGCCGAAACAGTCTCAAATCATCTGACGACGGACACAAGATCGGCTTAAATTATATCGATATTTCAAATACATAAGTGTTCGCAGTTTTATCCTGAATGGCGCGCCATTATCTCCCAGTCTGTTGACCGTGATATGATCCGGTCCGGCCTGGCTCTCCGGTCAGCCGGACGCACAAACTTCCCAGTCCATGTCTTCCGCTGTGCTGTCTGTCGTCTCAGGCGGCTGGCGGCTCGTCGCCGATGCGGCCGTGCCGGACATGGACATGGGAGCCCGTGCCGCCGCCCCAGAGCTGGCCGAGTTGGGCGACGATATGCCCGCCGAAGGCCTCGTACGGAATACGGATCGATGTGAGCCAAGGCGCTAGCCAGGCATTGATCGCGTTGCCGTCGACCCCCACCATTCGGCAGTCGCCGGGCACCGCGACACTGGCCTCCCTCGCGAGGCGATAGGCCCCGTAAGCGATCAGGTCGCTGACGCAGAACAGGCCCTGCGGCCAGCCGCCCTCCGCCACCAGCGCCCGCGCGGCGGCATAGCCGATCTCGATATGGTTCAGCCCCTGCGCATTGGCGCGGCGGATCTCCTGCGGCGCGAGTCCGCGCTGCTCGAGCCGCGTGATGAAACCTGCAGCGCGCTCGCCGGTGCTGGAGGCGTTCTGCGCCGCCATCAGCACGGCCGGGCGCGCGACGCCACGATCGAGCAGATGGTCGGCGGCCTCCGCCCCCGCGGCGCGGTCGTCGATGCCGACGAAGGCGCCGCCGCCGAGCGGGCTGCGACGGGCGACGAAGACCATGGGGTCGCCGCGCCGCAGCGTGGCCTCGAGCCCCCGGCTCGCGACGGCGCTGACCATGACATAGCCCGCGACGAACTGGCTGCGCATGGCGGCGAGATATTCGTCCTGCAGCTCCGCCCGGTCATGGGTGTCGCAGAGGATGGTGACGTAGCCGGCGTCGCGCAGGGCGGCCTCGGTCGAGACCGCGATCGCCGCCATGGCCGGGTTGTCGAGATTGGGCGCGAGCAGGGCGACGACGCGGCTCGCCCGCTGCTTCAGCGCACGGCCGACGGGATTGGGGCGATAGCCCAGCCTCGCCACCGCCTGCTCGACGCGGGCCACCGTCTCGGCCGAGGCGCGGCCGCGCTTGCCGTTGACGATGCGCGAGACCGTGGCGACCGAGACGCCCGCCGCACGGGCGACGGTGGCGAGCGAGGCGAGGGGCGTTTCGGCGCGGGCGGGTCTGGTCGTCATGGGTCCGTATGGCGCCGCCGGCTCGGGCGGGCCTCGAATCCATCATGCAGATTTCTCGCGTTGACAAGCAAGGCAAACGTTTGCCTTAATTTGGCGAGAGCGCCCGAGAGGCGCCGCCAACGATCAGGGATGGACGCACATGCAGAGCAAACACTGGTTGTCCGCGCTCGCGCTCGGCGCGAGCCTCATCGCCGGCGCCGCCCAGGCGCAGACCACGGTGCGCATCGCCTGGTATTCCGACGGCAATGAGGGCGAGGTCGTCTCCGACCTGCTCAAGCGCTTCGAGGCGCAGAACAAGGACATCAGGGTCGTGCTCGACCAGGTGCCCTACAAGGCGATCACCGAGAACCTGCCCGTCCAGCTCGCCTCCGGCCAGGGCCCCGACATCGCCCGCGTGGTCGATCTCGGCGGCATCGCCCGCTATGCGCTGGATCTGCGGCCCTATCTCAAGGACGCCGGCTACTGGGAGAAGAATTTCGGGCCGTTCCTGCCCTGGATGCGCCCGGCCGGCGACGACAAGGCCATCACCGGCTTCATGACGCAGCTCACCGTCACCGGGCCGCTGGTCAACAAGACGCTGTTCGAGCAGGCCGGCATCGCCATGCCCGGCGCGAAGGCGAGCTGGGACGACTGGGCCAAGGCCGCCAAGGCGGTCGCGACCAAGGTGCAGGCGCCGTTCCCGATCGCGATGGACCGCTCCGGCCACCGCTTCTTCGGCCTCGCCGTCTCGGAAGGCGCCCAGGTCTTCGACGCCAAGGGCGAGCCGGCGGTGATCGACGAGGGCTTCAAGCGCGCGGCGCAGCGGGTCTTCGACTGGCACAGGGACGGCGTCATGGCCAAGGAGCTCTGGGGCTCGGTCTCCGGCGCGGCCTATCGCGGCGCCAATGACGAGTTCAAGAACGCCCAGGTCGTGATGTATGTCTCCGGCTCCTGGCAGATCGCGCAGTTCGACAAGACCGTCGGCAACGCCTTCGACTGGGTGGCGGCGCCCTCGCCCTGCGGCGCGGCGGCCTGCACCGGCATGCCCGGCGGCGCCGGCCTCGTCGCGATCAAGGCGACGAAGAACCCCGAAGCCGTCGCCAAGGTGATGGAGTATCTCGCCAGCGAGCCGGTGCTGAGCGAGTTCTATGCCCGCTCGCTGTTCGTGCCGGGCCATCTCGGCATCGCCGCCAAGGGCCTCGACTACAAGGACGCCAGCGCCCAGGCCAAGGCCGCGCTGAAGGTCTTCTCCGACCAGGTCGCGAACCTCTCGCCCGTCGCCTACAAGCTGCAAGGCTACGTCAACAACCGCATCATCTTCAATGCGGCGATCAGCCGGGTGGGACAGGCGATCTCGGGCGAGACCAGCCTCGACGAGGCCTATAAGCGCATCGCCTCGGACGTCGAGCAGCAGATCGCCGAGCGCAACAAGAAGTAAGCCCGCATGGCCTCCGCCGATACGGCGGCGCCTCGCGGCGCCGCACGCCTCCTCGCAGCGCCGCTGTCGCTGCTGATGCGGCTCGTCGACTGGCCGATGAGCGCGCTGCAGCGTCTCATCGGCGAGCGGCGGATGGCCTATGTCTTCCTCCTGCCGAATATCGGCTTCTTCGGCCTGTTCGTCTTCCTGCCGCTGATCATCAACGTCGTGTTCTCGGTGACCGGCGGCGCGGAGCTGTTTCCCTCGCAGCGGCCCTATGTCGGGGCGCAGCAATATTCCTATCTGTTCGACTGCGGCTCCTTCCTCGATCCCGGTTCCTGCCGCGAGGACCATTTCTGGCGCGGCGTCGCCAACACGGCCCGCTTCACCGTCTTCCAGGTGACGGCGATGGTGCTGTTCTCGCTGGTGACGGCGGTGGTGCTGAACATGAAGATCAAGGCGCGCGGCTTTTTTCGTGCCGTCTATTTCTTCCCGGTTCTGCTCTCGCCCGTCGTCGTGGCGCTGACCTGGAAATGGATCCTGCAGCGCGACGGCCTCCTGAATGCGGGGATCACCTCGCTCGGCGGCGAGCGCATCCTGTTTCTGGTCGATCCGAGCTGGGCGATGTTCTGGGTCGTCTTCGTCTCGGTCTGGGCCCATATGGGCTTCTACACGCTGATCCTGCTCGCCGGTCTCCAGGCCATCCCCGCCGATCTCTACGAGGCGGCCGAGATGGATGCGACGCCGCGCTGGCGCGTGTTCTGGCGCATCACCCTGCCGCTGCTCTGGCCCAACATGATCGTCGTGATCGTGCTGGCGCTGATCAAGGGCGTGCAGACCTTCGACGAGGTCTTCGTCCTCACCGGCGGCGGGCCGGGCACCGCGACGTTGATGGTGGTCCACTATATCTACGAGACGGCCTTCTCCAACCAGGTCCAGAATTTCGGGCTGGCCGCGGCGGCCTCCGTCGTGCTCGGGGTCGTTCTCTTCGCGCTGACGTTGGCCCAGCTCGCCGCGAGCCGCCGCAGAGGTGAGGCATGAGCCTCGTGACCCGCCTCGCCACGGCGCGCCGCAAGCCCGGCCGCTGGCACTGGACCGATGTCGCGGCCTACGCCTATCTCGCGCTCGGCGTGGTGCTGATGTTCGGACCAGTGGTCTGGCTCGCCCTGTCCTCGTTCAAGACGCAGGCCGGGCTGCTCGAATTCCCGCCCTCGCTGCTGCCGATGTCGCAGAAGGAGGTCGCGGTCCCCGGCCACCCCCAGCCGCTGCCGCTGTTCGAGGTGACGATGCCGGACGGCACGGCGCGGGTGCTGGCGCAGGTGCGGCGCATCGGCATCCAGGCCCAGATGGTCGACCCCGCCAACCCGGCGGAGGTGATCCGCGTGCCGATCGACAAGCGGACGCCGGTGCGAGCGTTCAAGCTCGCGACCGAGAACTACACCGAGCCGCTCGAGCGCTTCGCCTTCACGCGATTCCTGTGGAACTCCGTCTTCGTCACGGTGGTGGCGACGATCATCACGCTGATCATCAACTCGATGGCGGCCTATGCGCTGTCGATCTACGAATTCCGCGGCAAGAACACCGTGATGCTGATGGTGATCGGCACGCTGATGATTCCGATCACCATCATCCTCGTCCCGGTCTATCTGGTCATCACCGAACTCGGGCTGGTGAACTCGCTCTGGGCGGTGATCCTGCCGGGCGCGGCGACGCCGACCGGCGTCTTCCTGCTGCGGCAATACATGCTGACGCTGCCGCGCGACCTGATCGAGGCCGCGCGCATGGACAAGGCCTCCGAGTGGCAGATCTACTGGCGCATCGTCATGCCACTGGCCACGCCGGCCCTCGCCGTGCTGGCGATCTTCTCGGTGATGTGGCGCTGGAACGAGTTCCTCTGGCCGCTCGCGGTTCTGACCAAGACCGAATCCTACACGCTGCAGATCGGCCTCAACGCCTTCCAGGGCGAGCTGCAGACGCAGTGGCACTACCTGCTCGCGATGACCGTGGTGACGCTGCTGCCGGTGGCGCTGGTCTTCGTCTTCCTGCAGCGGTTCATCACCACCGGCATCGCCAATACGGGAATGAAGTAGTCATGGCCGGCCTGACCCTTTCCGGCGTGCGCAAATCCTTCGGCGCCACGCATGTGCTGCACGGCATCGACCTCACCGTCAGCGACGGCGAATTCGTCGTCTTCGTCGGGCCTTCGGGCTGCGGCAAATCCACCCTGCTGCGCGTCATCGCGGGGCTGGAGGAGGTCACGGCCGGCTCCGTCATGATCGACGGCGTCGACGTCACCGGCCTGCCGGCCTCCGAGCGCGGGCTCGCCATGGTGTTCCAGTCCTATGCGCTCTACCCGCATATGAGCGTCTACAAGAACATGGCCTTCGCGCTGGAGAATATGGGCCTGCCGCGCGGCGAGATCGACCAGCGCGTGGGGCGCGCGGCGGCGATGCTGCGGCTGACCGACTATCTCGAGCGCAAGCCGCGTGCGCTCTCGGGCGGGCAGCGCCAGCGCGTCGCGATCGGCCGTGCGATCGTGCGCGACCCCAAGATCTTCCTGTTCGACGAGCCGCTCTCCAATCTCGATGCCGAGCTGCGCGTCGCGACCCGTAAGGAGCTCGCGGCGCTGCATGCCGAGATCGGCGGGACGATGATCTACGTCACCCACGACCAGGTCGAGGCGATGACGCTGGCCGACCGCATCGTCGTGCTGCAGGGCGGCCGGATCGAGCAGGTCGGCACGCCGCTCGAGCTCTACAACCGGCCGGACAACCTCTTCGTCGCGGGCTTCATCGGCTCGCCGCGGATGAACCTCCTGCCCGGTGTCGTGGCGCGGGTGGGCGTCGTTCGTCTCGGCGAACATGGCCACGAGATCGCCTGCGAAACGGGGGCGGTCCCTCCGGGCGCGGCCGCGACGCTGGGCATCCGGCCCGAGCATGTGCGGCTCGCGTCGGGCGAGGGTCTGCCGCTGTCGATCGAACTGGTCGAGCGTCTCGGCGGCGAAAGCTATCTCTATGGCGCCTCGCCCGGCCTGCCGCAGATCACCCTCAAGCTGGAGGGCCAGAGCGCCCATCAGCGCGGCGAGACCGTCCAGCTCGCGCTGCCCGCGGCCCAGATCCACCTCTTCGACGAGGCGGGCCGGGCGGTTCGCCGTTGAATCGACTGTCTTGGAAACACACCGTCACCCCGGGCAAGCCGCACAGCGGTGCCGATCCGGGATCCATTCCGGAGCGCGTGCAGGTGAGGTTCCGGAATGGGTCCCGGGTCTCCCTCCGGTCGCCCGGGACGACGGCGCGGATTTAATTTCTGATTCGGAGACCATCCCATGAAAGCCCTCACGCAAGGCCGTTATCTCGGCCGCGACGGCGAAGCTGCCCTGTTCGATGTCGGCCTCGGGGCGACGCTGGCCGTCCGCATCCTGGAGGGCGATATCGGCCGCGTGACGCTGAAGCCGCGCGATGGCTACCGGCTGGACCGGGGCTGGTCGATCGCGCCCGGCGGGCTGGAGCCGCCCTATGAGGGGCGCCCGCGCGACAGCCTCGAAGGCTTCGCTTGCCCGCAGGCGAGTCTCGTCGAAAGCGATGGAAAGGTCGTGCTGTCGACGGCGGGGCTGTCGGCCGAGGTGACGCTCTCGCCCTTCGGCATCGCCTGGTTCCGCGCCGGGGAAGACAAGCCTTTCCTGCAGGACCGCACGACCCAGGCCTATCTGATGTCGCCGCGCACCGGCGCGCTCGCGCATTACATGGCGCGCGACTACACCGAGCGGCATTACGGGCTGGGCGACAAGGCCGGCCCGCTCGACCGGACGGGGCGGCGTTTCGCGATCGACGCGGTCGATCCGTGCGGCTTCGATGCCGAGCTGTCCGACCCGCTCTACAAGATGCTGCCCTTCTTCATCGTCGACGGGCCTGTGGGCGCGCATGGCGTCTTCTACGACAACCTTTCGACAGGCAGCGTGGATTTCGGCTGCACGCTCGACAACTACCACGGCCTGTTCCGCTCCTGGAAAGGCGATGACGGCGATCTCGACTACTATGTGATGGCCGGGCCGACGGTGCCGGACGTGGTCAAGCGCTTCTCCTGGCTGACCGGGGGGCAGGCCTTCGCGCCGCTCTGGTCCTATGGCTTCGGCGTGACCTCGATGGCGATCGCGGATGCGCCCGATGCCGATGCCCGCATCAGCGACTTCATCGGCAAACTGGAGACGCATCGCATCCCCTGCGACAGCTTCCATTTTGGCTCGGGCTACACGCAGATCGGCCATCGCCGCTACGCCTTCAACTGGAATCGCGACAAGTTCCCGGATCCCAAGGCGACGATGACCCGGCTGAACGAGGCGGGCATCTTCACCGTCGCCAATCTCAAGCCCTGCCTGCTCGACGACCATCCGCGCCTGCAGGAGGCGCTCGACGGCGATTTCCTGGTGCGCGACGGCGATACGGGCAAGCCGGCCGTGGCGCAGTTCTGGGACGGTCTCGGCTTCCATCTCGACTACACGAACCCCAGGGGCCGGGCCTGGTGGCGCAACGGGATCGAGACGGCGCTGCTCGACTATGGCTTCACGGTCGTCTGGAACGACAACAACGAATACGAGATCTGGGACGAGGACGCGCTCTGTGATGGCGACGGGCGTCCCTTCCGGCAGGCGCTGGCGCGCCCGGCCCAGGCGCTGCTGATGACCAAGCTCTCGCACGAGACACAGGCTGCGCGGGCGCCCGGCAAGCGGCAATATGCGATCACCCGCGGAGGCTGCGCCGGCATCTCGCGCTATGCCCAGACCTGGTCCGGCGACAACGAGACCGCCTGGAAGACGCTGCGCTACAACCTGACGCAAGGCCTCAACATGAGCCTGTCGGGCATGTTCTCGATCGGCCATGATGTCGGCGGCTTCCATGGGCCGACGCCGGGGCCCGAGCTTTTCGTGCGCTTCAACGAGTTCTGTGCGCTCTGGCCGCGCATGGTGATGAACTCCTGGAACGATGACGGCGTCGTCAACCTGCCGTGGATGTATCCGGAAATGGTGCCGCAGGTGCGCGCCGCGCTCGCACTGCGTTACCGGTTGATGCCCTACCTCTACACCCAGATGTGGCGCGCCAGCCGTGACGGCATCCCGGCCGTGCGGCCGCTGCTCTACGATTTCCCGCAGGATGCGACGGCGGTGAAAACCGATGACGCCTTCATGCTCGGGTCGGATGTGCTGGTCGCGCCGGTGCTGGAAGAAGGCGCGACCGAACGCCACGTCTATCTGCCGGCCCATCCCGGCGGCTGGTATGACGGCCATGACGGCCGGCATTTCGCAGGCGGCGCGGTGGCGACCGTCGCGGCGCCGCTCGGACGGCTGCCGGTCTTCCTGCGGGCGGGCGCGCTGATCCCGCTGGGCGATGCCACGGGGATCAGCGCAGAGCGCGAGGTCCTGACCTGCGGGCTGGTCGAGGGTGCGACAGGCGAGCTGTACGAGGATGACGGGGAGACGGCCGACTGGCGTGGCGACGGCACGCCGACGATCCGCTTCCGCGTCCGCAACGGCGAGCTCGCCATCGAGACGGGATCGTCGGGCGGCGGTTCGGTTGATCGTATCGGCATCCGCGTGATCGAGGAGGGCGGCCTGCTCTGAGCGGCGCGCCGTCCATCGCTTCAGCCAAGGTCGAGAAAGGACCAGCGCGTCTCACGCGCCGCCATGTCGATGAAGGCGCGCACCTTGGCCGAGAGCAGCCGCGCCGAGGGATAGACGATCTGGATCGGCGAGGGCGGACGCTCATGGTCCGGCAGGAGCACACGCAGCCGTCCCTCCCGGATCGCCTGTGCCGCCTGATAGGCCAGAACCAGCGTCAGCCCGCCGCCATTGATCGCGTGCTGAATCGCCGTCTCGGCGGCGTTCGTCACGAAACGCGGTGAGAAGCCGATGCGCTGCCGCTGGCCCTGCCGCTCGAACACCCATTCGGGGACCGCGTTGAAGCCGGCGAAATGGATGCAGCGATGGGCCGCGATCTCGTCCGGCCGGACCGGCTCGCCATGCGCCGCCAGATAGGACGGTGCGGCCACCAGCACGCGCCGCGTCGCTCCGACACGCCTGACCTTGAGGCTGGAATCGCCGAGATCGCCAATACGGACGGCCAGATCGATCCCGTCCTCCACGAGATTGACGATGCGGTCGCCGAGCCGCAACTCCCCCTGCACCGCGGGATGGCGCGAGAGGTAGGCCGAGAGCAGCGGGCCGACATGGGCGCGCCCGAAGGCGAGCGGCGCGGCGACGACGAGGCGGCCCGACGGCTCGGCCCGCGTCGCGAGCAATGACGCATCCGCCTCGTCGAGATCAGCCAGGACGCGCCGCGCCAGCGGCAGATAGCGCTCGCCCTCGTCGGTGAGGGTGACGGCGCGGGTGGTGCGCTGGAGGAGGCGGCTGCCGAGCCGGTCCTCGAGCGCAGCGACGAGCCGCGTCACGGCCGACGGAGACAGGCCCAGAGCTCGGGCGGCCGGGGCAAAGCCTTTGGCCTCGGCGACCTTAACGAAAGCCTGCAATGTCGCGAAGCGGTCCATCAATTGCTCCGCTTGGCGCAATAATGAAGTGCAGATTGACTATGTTATCTACTCAGCGCGCAATTGTCATCTTCTCGCCGTGGCCGCCGATCGCGTGGGGGCCAGGGAGGGTGTCATGGATCAAGACAGGATTTCGAGCGACGTCGCCTTTACTCCTGCCGTCAAGGCGGTGCAGCAGCGCAAGGGCTCGCGCGGCGGTTATCGTCGAATGGAAGAGCGCGGCGGCTTCAAGACGACGGTCACGCCGGAGCTGGCCGCCTTCATCGCCGGGCGCGACAGCTTCTTCCTGGCGACAGCCAGCGCCGATGGCCAGCCTTATATCCAGCATCGCGGTGGGGCGGCCGGGTTTCTGCGCGTTCTCGACGAGCGGACGCTCGGCTTCGCGGATTTCCGCGGCAACCGGCAATATGTCAGCCAGGGCAATCTCTCCGAGAACCCCAAGGCCCATATCTTCCTGATCGATCATGCGCGCCGGCAGCGGATCAAGATCTGGGGCACGGCGCGGGTGGTCGAGGACGATCCCGCCCTGCTCGAAAGGCTGCGGCCCGAAGGCTATGCGGGCACGCCGGAGCAGGCGGTGCTGTTCACGATCGCGGCCTGGGACGCCAATTGTCCGCAACACATTCCGCAGCTGATTCCCGCCAAAGACATCGCGGCGGCGCTGGCGGAACGCGACAGACGGATCCTGCTGCTGGAGGCGGAGCTGGCGAAGGCGCGGACCTTGGCCTGATCGTCGCTGCGGCTGCGCGGGGAACGATGCCGCGGCCGCCGCGTTGAACCGCTCATGGCCGAGATGGGCAAGACAGGACCGTTGCAAGCCCTCGTCACGTCGTTGTCCCTGCGCGACGAGATCGATCCCGAAGAGGCGGCGCTGCTCGACGGGCTGAGTTTCCGGCGCCGCCAGCTGCGCAAGGGCGAGGAACTGGTCGCGCAGCACTCGCGACCGACCGAGAGCTGCGTCGTTCTGAGCGGCGTCACAGCGCGCGAGGTGCTGCTCGATGACGGCAAGCGCCAGATCACCGCGCTCCACATCCCCGGCGACTTCGTCGATCTCCATGCCTTTCTGCTGAAGGTGATGGACCACAGCGTCGTCGCTCTCACCGATTGCGAGGCGGCTTATGTGCCGCATCGCGATCTGTTGCGGGTGATGGAGCGATCGCCTCATCTCGGCCGGCTGCTCTGGCTGTCCACCGTCGTCGACGGGGCCATTCAGCGCGCCTGGATCACCTCTGCGGGGCGGCGCTCGGCGACGGCCCATTTCGGCCATCTGATCTGCGAGCTTTATCTGCGGCTGGAGGCCGTCGGGCTCGCCAGCGAAGGCCGCTTCGAGTTTCCGGTTCCGCAGAACGAACTGGCCGACGCGCTCGGCTTCTCGCTCGTCCACGTCAACCGCACGCTGCAGGATCTGCGGGCGACCGGCCTTGTGTCTTGGAAGGGCAGCGCCGTCAGCATCCTCGATTTCGACGGGCTGGCGCGGATGTCCCAGTTCGACCCGACCTATCTCAACCTGATCAGGATGCCGCGCTGACGGAACCGATGCCCCTGCCCGGAGATTGCTGCCAGATGCCCCGCTACTATATCGACAGTTCCGATGGCAGCTTCTCCCATATCGACCAGGACGGCGTCGAGCTGACGGGGGACGAAGCGGCGCGCTATCTCGCCCTCGATGCCTTGCCCGACATGGTTCGCGAGGTTCTGCCCGACGGCGACCAGCGCGAATTCGCGGTCCGCGTCCGCGATGCCGGCGGGCGGGTCATCTACAGCGCGAGCCTCACCCTGACGGGCGCCTGGCGGGCTGGGGGTGACGAGGAAGATGAGCGGACGTCCGAGCTGTGAGACGGCTGATGGGGGAGAGCCGGAAGCGGCAGATCTGGCGTCCCGGAAGGGATTCGAACCCCTGACCTACGGTTTAGGAAACCGTTGCTCTATCCTGCTGAGCTACCGGGACGCGCGTCGATCCGTGTAGCATAATCGGCATGACGGTGAACCCTCTTCTTGCCGCTTTCCTGCTGCTGCCCGCGCTCGCGGCCGCCGCCGAGCCGGCGGATGGCTGCGCGGAGCTGTCGCCCGACAGCCCCGTGGTGCGGCTCGCCGGTGTGGACCAGGCCGGCGATCCGGTGTTGGCGGATGGGCGCCGGCTGCGGCTCGTCGGCTTGGCGCCGCGACAGGACGATGCGGAGGCGCAGCGCTTCGCCGCGGGTGTGCTGCGTCGGCGCGGGGCCGATTTCGCTCTCGTGCTTTTGGGTGAAGCGGATCGCTGGGGGCGCCTGCCGGCACGGCTCTTCGAAAGCGGCGCGGCGCCGGCGCGCGGACTGGCCGAGGCGCTCGTCGCGGAGGGCGCCGCGATGGCGTTGCCGGAGGCGCGCCCGGCCCGCTGCAGCCCGCCGCCGGCGCTCGCCGGCGGAGCGCGCCGCCGTCAGGCCGCCGCCACCGTGAGACCCCCGCCCACGGCACCGCTAGCGACCGACGAAATCGCGCTGGACAGCCATGATCTCGCCGCGCTCCGGGCGCATGAGGGGCGTCTGGTCTTGCTGACCGGGCGCGTCGCCTCCGTGGCGGAGCGAGGCCAGCGAACCTATGTCAATTTCTCGCGCCGGCGTGGGGAGGCCGCCTCGATCGTGCTGTCGAAGTCGCTTTGGCGCGAGCTGAAGGACGCAGGCTGGACCGCGAGCGGGCTCGGCGGTAAACGCTTGCGCGCGCGCGGCGTCCTCTCGGGGCGGGACGGCCTGCTGCTCGACGTGGCGTCCCCGCTCGCTCTGGACCTGATCGACTGACGCATGCGGGCCTTCTGGCGACAGGATCGGTGGCCGAAGGCCAGGATCGCCGCGCTGGCGTTGCCGGCGTTGCTGCTGCTCGGCTGCGCGGGCGACCAGAGCGTGCTGCTGCCGCCGCAGCAGGCCTCCGACGGCGAGATCGCGCCGCGGGTCAGCACGATCCAGCGCGCCTCGGAAAGCGAGCATCAGCGTCTTCTGGCGGCCTTCGGCGGCGAATATCGCGCGCCGCGCGCCCGCGCCCTGCTCGACGAGGTGGTGCAGCGTCTGTCGAAGGCCGGCGAGGGCCGGATCGGCACCTATGAGATCACCATTCTGAATTCGCCGGCGGTGAATGCCTTCGCACTGCCGAACGGCCGGCTCTACGTCACCCGCGGCCTGCTGGCGCTGGCCAACGACACCTCCGAGATCGCCTCCGTGCTCGCCCATGAGATCGGCCACGTCACCGCCCAGCATGCGGTCGAGCGGGCGGAGCGCGAGCTGGAATCGGCGCTGGTCAGCCAGGTCGTGTCTCAGGTGCTGAACGATCCGCAGCAGGGCGCTGCGGTCAAGGCCGTGTCGAAACTCTCGCTCGCCAAGTTCTCGCGCCAGCAGGAGCTCGACGCCGACCAGATCAGCGTCCGGACCATCGCGCGAGCCGGCTACGACCCCTATGGCGCCGGTCGCTTCCTGGCGGCGCTGGGGCGCAACACCGCGTTTCGCAACAGCGGCCAGAACCAGACCGCCGACGACAAGCGGCTCGACATGCTCTCCAGCCACCCGCAGACGCCTGAGCGGATCGCTGCCGTCACAGCCTCGGCCCGGCAGATCGGCGCGCCGGGCCTCGGCGAGCGTGATGCCGGACGCTGGCTCGCCGCGATCGACGGCATCGCCTATGGCGACGAACCGCGGGACGGCGTCGTGCGGGGCCGGCGCTACGTCAACAGTGCGCTGCGGATCGGCTTCACCGCGCCGGAGGGCTTCAGCCTCGAGGCGGCGCGCGACATGGTGATCGGGCTGAGCGCCAACGGGGCGCAGGCGCTGCGCTTCGACTCGGTGACGCTCAAGCCCGATCAGACACTGGAATCCTATGTCGCCGCCGGCTGGATCGAGGGTGTCGAGACGAGCGCGATCGAGCCGCTTGAGATCGCCGGCCAGCCGGGTGTCATCGCGGTCGGCAAGGGCACGGACTGGATTTTCCGCCTCGCCGCCGTGCAGGCGGGCAATCGCGTCTATCGATTTATCCTCGCGGCAAAAGGCGGGGCCGATCCGGAGCGGCCGATGCGGGCGCTGTTGTCGAGCTTCCGGGTGCTGAGCCCGGAGGAGGCGCAGGCAGTGCGGCCGGTGACGGTGCGGATCGTGACGGCCGCCGCCGGCGACACACCCGCGACCATGGCGGCGCGCATGCCGGAGCAGGAGCGGGCGCAGGAGCTCTTCATGGTGCTGAACGGCATCGAGCGGGGCGGCGCCCTCATCCCAGGCCAGCGCTACAAGATAGTCGCGGAATAGGGCACGCGAAGCCCTTCACGAAGGCGCGATGCGCGGTGTCGGGCCGTGACCTGCGGGCGCCAGCGGCTAAGCTGGCGCGATCGGCGGCGGGGCGGGTGGCCCTCGTCGCAGCGGGAGATGGCCATGGCGCTCGATCGTCGCATCGTCGAACTCTATGACGAATACACCCACAAGCCGCTCGACCGGCGGGTCTTCTTCAACCGGCTGATGGTGCTGGCGGGGTCAACTGCGGCGGCCGAGGCGGCGCTCGCTGTGCTCGAGCCGAATTACGCCCAGGCCCAGCAGATCGCCCCCGACGATGGCCGGCTCAACGCGGAGCGGCTGGAGACGAGCGTCGATGGCGTCGCGCTCAAGGGCTATCTCGTTGCGCCCAAGGCGGCCGGGCGGCCCGGCGGCGTGCTGGTCATCCACGAGAACCGCGGCCTCAACCCGCATATCGAGGATGTGACGCGGCGGATGGCGCTGGCGGGTTTCACGGCGCTCGGCCTCGATTTCCTGACGCCGCTGGGCGGGACGCCGAAGGATCCCGACGAAGCGCGTGCGCTGTTTCCGAAGCTCGCTGCCGACGACGTGCTGCGCCAGGGCCGGGCGGCGCTGAAGCTCCTCGCCGCCCGGCCGGATGCGACGGGCAAGACCGGCGCGGTCGGCTTCTGCTGGGGCGGCGGGGTGGTGAACGACCTCGCCGTCTCGGTGCCGGAGCTGGCGGCGGGCGTCGTGTTCTATGGCCGCTCGCCCGACCTCGCGAAGGTGCCGCAGATCAAGGCGCGGCTTTTGATCCAGCACGCGGCGCGCGATACGCGCCTCGTCCAGCAACTGCCGGACTATGAGGCGGCGCTCAAGGCTGCCGGCATCCGCCATGAGGTGATCGTCTATCCCGACGTCGACCACGCCTTTCACAACGATACCAGCGCCGAGCGCTACAATGCCGCGGCGGCGAAACAGGCCTGGGACAAGGCGGTCGCCTTCCTGGCGGCGGAGACGGGGGCGGCGTAACGGCTCCGGACCGCTCTGGAACGTTCTACCGAAGGGTTCCTGACATGAAAAAACCCGGCGGTCGCCCGCCGGGTTCGTCTGGTCTCGCGAAGGAGAGGGCCTGATCAGGCGGCCTCTTCCTGCAGGTCGTCGTTGTCGCCCTCGGCGGCTTCCACCACCTCGCCCTTGGCCGGGCGGCGGGGCGACTTGGCGAGCTGCGCCTCGATCTTCTTCAGCGCCTCGGTCTCGGTGACGTCGTCGACCACCGCGATCTCGCGGGTCATGCGGTCGACGGCGGCCTCGTAGAGCTGGCGCTCGGAGTAGGACTGCTCCGGCTGCGCCTCGGAGCGGTAGAGGTCGCGCACGACCTCGGCGATGGCGACGAGATCGCCCGAATTGATCTTCGCCTCATATTCCTGGGCGCGGCGCGACCACATGGTGCGCTTGACGCGGGCGCGGCCGGTGAGCGTGGTGAGAGCCTTGGTGACGCTCTCGGCATCGGCGAGCTTGCGCAGGCCGACGCTGGCGGCCTTGGCGGTGGGGACGCGCAGCGTCATCTTGTCCTTGGCGAAGCTGACGACGAACAGTTCCAGCTTGAAGCCCGCGACTTCCTGCTCCTCGATCGCCGTGATCTGGCCGACGCCATGAGACGGATAGACGACGAACTCGCCCGTCTTGAAACCCTGGCGCACGACAGCTTTCTTCACCGTGGACATGCCGTTAAGACTCCTGACCGGACCGCTGGACGCGGGCTCGCGATGCTCAATCTCCGGCCGACCGACCGGAAACACTCTGCCTGGGACGCTGGCTTTCGCCCTCGCCCCACGCTCCCTCAGCCGGTCGTTTCTGATACGCCGCCGAGACAAAGACAGGGGAAGCTCCGGCGACGACGCCGGCGGCTCTCATCATCTCTGGCTGGGGGCGCCCCGTTTGTGAAAAACCTCGCAGGGGCATGCGGAACGAATGCGACTGGGGCTATGATGTAGCATAAAAAACACGCCGAATCAAAGGTAAACGCAAGCTCGGCGCAAGCCTCGCGCGAACAGCCGCTCTGTGGTTAACGCCGCGGTCGAGGTCCGGAGCGCCGTCAGAGTCAGTCGCCCTCACCGGGATTCGGCGAGAACTGTTCGAGCTTGCCGGCGACGCCGTCGAAGGCCTTGGCGTCGGGCGGGGCGTCCTTCTTCTGGGTGATGTTGGGCCAGCTCGCCGCGTATTTCGCGTTCAGTTGCAGCCAGCTCTCGAGGCCGGGCTCCGTGTCCGGTTTGATCGCCTCGGCCGGGCATTCCGGCTCGCAGACGCCGCAATCGATGCACTCGTCGGGATGGATGACGAGCATGTTCTCGCCTTCATAGAAGCAGTCGACCGGGCAAACCTCGACGCAGTCCATGTACTTGCACTTGATGCAATTCTCGGTGACCACATAGGTCATGTCGCAGGTCCTTCCCGTCTCCCAGCGCCGCCCATAAAGCGCTCAAACCCGTCCGGTTCAAGACCGTTTGGGTCGTCTCGAGAGCAGGACCCTCTCTTTTGTCCCGTCCCGCCACGGCGCACCCCGCCGAGCTTCCGCGGGGATCGTTTGTGTACAAATCAATTTCGTTTTAGCTGCCGCCCTCGTCCTCGGCAAGAGGCGGATCGCCGCGCCCGCCCTCGTCGAGGCGTTCATAAAGCAGTTTTGCCCTTTCATACGCCTCGCGCCGCTCGCCGAGGCCGATAACCCGCACCACGGCGGTAGCGTGCGGCAAGGCTAGGGTGAGGACGTCGCCGAGCTTCAGCCCCTGGGCCGGGTTGAGGATCCGGCGACCGTCGAGGCGGACATGCCCGTCCTCGACGAGGCGCACGGCGGCGGGGCGCGTCCGGGCGAAGCGCGCGAACCAGAGCCATTTGTCGAGCCTTTGGCGGTCCTCGCGCATCGCGTCTCAGGGGCGGCCCGGCATCGCGTCAGCCCTTGCGGCCTTCCATCTGGGCCTTGAGAGCCGCCAGCTTGGCGAAGGGCGAATCCGGATCGGCCTCGCGATCGGCCGGCCGCGGGCGCGGCGGCTGCTGGAAGCGCTCGCCGCCGCGGTCGTCGCGGCGCTGGCCGCCGCCGCCCGGGCGTCCGTCGCGCTTGAAATCGGGCCGAGGGCCACGGCCTTGCTCCGGCCGGCCGCCACCCTCCGGGCGCGGGCCGTCAGGCCGCTGTCCGCGCCGGTCGTCGCGCCGATCCTGGCGCCGGTCGTCGCGACGCGGCTCGCGCTCCGGACGCGGCGTCGCCGCTGCGGCATCGCCGGAGGCGGCCTGGGCGGGGACGGGTGCCTCGCCCTCGCGGCGCGGACCGCCAGGGCGCGGACCGCGGTTGGGCCGGTCGCCGCGGCGTCCGCCGGGCTGACGCTCGCCGGGGGTGCCCTCGCGGGCACCGCGCGCGGGCTCGGGGCGCCGGCCGCCCTGGTGGCGGTGCGGGCGCCAGACCTCGATCATCTCGGGTTCGGCCGGAGCCGCCGGGGCGGCGGCGGGAGCCTCTGCGGCAGGCTCGGCGACCGGTTCCGCCGCCGTCGCGGGCAGGGCCGAGAGCAGGTCGGCCGGGACGGGCTCCCGGGCCGAATCCATTTCCTGCGCCGTCAGGATCGGAGCGTCAGCCGTCTCGGCAGCCGGCGCGTCGCTGAGAGTGGCGGCGGCCGTTGTCTCGGCCAGTTCAGCGGTGGCCATCTCATCCGCAGCCACGCCAGCCGCAGCCGAGGCGGAGTCGCTGTCGGCGGGATCGCTGGAGGCCGCAGGTTCTCCCCCCTCGACGGACGCCTCAGGCGCTCCTTCGCCCGGTGCGGCTTCAACCGGCGCAGGCTTGGCCGGAGCGGCAGCGAGCGGCACGGTGATGGCGGGACCCGGCCGCTTGACCGAGACATAGCCGAGCGAGCGCAGGATCGAGGCGAAATCCTCGCCCGCGCAGCCGACGAGGGAGGTCATCGCGCCGGTGACGACGAAGCCGTCCTGATCGGCCGAGCCCGCAGGCGGGGTGCCCTGCGTGACGCCGGGGCGGTAGGCGATGGCAGGACGGATCAGGTCCGCCAGGCGCTCCAGAATGTCGACGCGCACGGCCCGCTCACCGCAGACGCGGTAGCCGGCGGCGCGGTAGAGCCCCTTCGGCACCGCCTTGTCGACCGGGAAGGAGGTCCGGCCCGAGGCGGCGAGATGGGCGATGTCGTCCAGCCCCGACAATTCGGGGCCGCCATGCTTGAGCGCCCAGAGCTGGGCGGCCAGCGCGCGGGGCGCAGGCTTGAGCAGGGCCGGGAGATAGAGGTGGAAGGCGCCGAAGCGGATGCCGAGCTGGCGCAGCGCGGCGCGCCCCTCCTGGTCGAGCGCCTTCATCTCCTCGCCGACCTTGGCACGTTCGAGCACGCCGAGCGCCTCGGCCGCCTGATAGGCGATGCCGCGGGCGATGCCGGTGAGGGTCGCGGCCTCCTCCAGCAGCGGCAGCGCGCCGAGCAGGCGGGTGATGTGGTTCTTCAGCCAGAGCTGCAGCCGCGCCTCGACCTGCTCGCGGGCCGGACCCGTGAGATGTTCCTCGACGAGCAGGCGCAGCCGCGGCTCGATCGCCTTCTCGCCGGCGACGAGACGGGCGACCGGCTCGCCGACCCAGCGCAGCAGCCCGTCATGCGAGAGCACGAAGGCGTCGTCTCCGGCGAGGACGACGCGGGCGGCGCGGGCCTCGATCTCGCTCGCCAGCGCCTTCAGGGCGGCCAGGTTCAAGGCCTTCGCCTCCGGCCCGCCGGCCTTCGGGTCCGCCGTAAAGCGGAAGCCCTGCAGCATTCCGACGTGCTGGCCCTCGACGAGCACGTCGCCCGTCGTGGTGACCTCAGCCTCCAACATCGCATTCTCCCGCAAACGGCGCAGCAGCACGCTGGTGCGCCGGTCGACAAATCGGCTGGCCAGACGCTCGTGCAGAGCGTCCGAGAGCTTGTCCTCTACAAGACGCGCCACCCCCTGCCAATGCTCAGGATCGGGCAACCAGTCGGGGCGGTTCGCGACAAAGGTCCAGGTGCGGACCTGGGCGATGCGTGCGGAGAGCGTGTCGATCTCGCCATCGGTGCGGTCGAGAGCCGCCAGCTGGGTGCGATACCAGTCGATATCGAGCCGCCCATGGCGCATCAGGCGCAGATAGAGGGTGGTCGCGAGGTCGGCATGCTGCTGCGGTGCGATCTTGCGATAATCGGGCAGGCCGCAGACCTCCCAGAGCCTCTCGACCGCCGGCCTTCCTTGCGCCAGCGCCTTGATGTCGGGATCGCGCGCCAGGATCTCCAGCGTGTTCATGTCCTCGGCGATCAGAGCGCGCGTCAGCCCGGCCTCGCCCGGCTGAAGGTTCAGGCTGTCGAGAAGCTGGGCGACCGACCGGAAATCGAGATCCGTGTTGCGCCATTGCAGCTGCCGCACCGGCTCGAAGCGATGATTCTCGATCGCCTCGACGAGATCGGCCTCGAAAGTCGGGCAGCGACCCGAGGTGCCGAAGGTGCCGTCCCGCAGATGGCGCCCGGCCCGGCCGGCGATCTGGCCGAACTCGGCGGGGTGCAGCTTCCGAAAGTGGTGGCCGTCATATTTCTTGTCGGCCGCGAAGGCGATGTGGTCGACATCGAGGTTGAGCCCCATGCCGATCGCGTCGGTGGCGACGAGATAATCGACGTCGCCCGACTGGTAGATCTCGACTTGCGCGTTGCGGGTGCGCGGGCTGAGCGCGCCGAGCACCACCGCCGCGCCGCCCTTCTGCCGGCGGATCAGCTCGGCGATGGCATAGACCTCCTCGACCGAGAAGGCGACGATGGCCGAGCGCGGCGGCAGCCTCGTGATCTTGCGGTCGCCGGCGAACATCAGCTGCGAGAGCCGCGGACGCGTCACCACGTTGACGCCGGGGATGAGCTGCTCGATCACCGGCTTCATCGTCCCGGCGCCGATCAGCATGGTCTCGGCGCGGCCGCGGCGGTTCAAGAGCCGGTCGGTGAAGACATGGCCGCGGTCGAGATCGGCGGCGAGCTGAAGCTCGTCGATGGCGACGAAGTCGACCGTGAGATCGCGCGGCATCGCCTCCACGGTGCAGACCCAGAAGCGCGGCCTCGCCGGCTTGATCTTCTCCTCGCCGGTAACGAGCGCGACCGCCTCGACCCCCGCCTTCTCGACGACGCGCTGATAGACCTCGCGGGCGAGCAGGCGCAGCGGCAGGCCGATCATGCCCGTGGGATGAGCGACCATCCGTTCGATGGCGAGATGGGTCTTGCCGGTGTTGGTCGGCCCGAGGACGGCGGTGACGCCGTTGGAGCGGGCCGAAGGCGGCAGGGAGCGTGGAGGGAGCAAGGCCGACGCCGATCGTGGTGAGTGCCGGGCCGGGCGTCCCTCAAGCGGGCCGCTGCGGCATGGTGCCAGCAGGAACTAGGAGGCGGAACGAGTCCCGAACGAAGCGGGCCCGAATCGCTGACGCGGCGGGAATCAGGGTTTGTTCTCGCAGCCTGCAAGTCGGGCCGCGTTGCGCCTTCCCGGTCGGGATCGCTGTCTCGGCATCGCCTGTCCTCCGATGGTCGCGCACCGGACGCCCGTCATCCGCCGCAGAGCCTATCTAGGCATGGTTCGTCGGGAAACGAGGGTCTGAAGAGCAGGCGGCGCTCAGCCGAAGACATCGGCAAAGATCTCTGCCGCCTCGTCGGGCGCCTCGACATGGACGAAATGACCGGCGCTCTCGCAGAAGGTGATCTCCGCATCATCGAAATGTTCGGGCACATAGGCGGCCCATTCCGACTTCAGCACAGGATCATGGCGGCCCCAATGCACCCGCGTCGGCTGGTGAATGCGCACCGAAGGCGTGGGATGGCCATCGATCGCCGCCAGCCGGGCGGCGTTCTGGCTGCGATACCAGTCGAAGCCGCCGCGCAGATTGCCGGGCTTCATGAAGTTGTCGATCCAGAGTTCGAGGGCCGGATCGAAGGCATCCTTGCGATGGCACCAATGCGTCAGGAAATGGGAGAAGTAGAGCGCGCAGGACTGCCGGCTGAGCCCGATCAGGGCCTCCGCCAGCGCCAGTTGCTGGAAGGACTGGTACCAGATCTCGTTGACATGACCGTCATGGACCCAGCGCCCGGCAATGCTCTGGGTCGGGCAGTTGAAGAAGAGCAGCCGCTCGACGAGCTGGGGGTGGCGCCGCGCCATCGCCTGGGCGGCATAGGCGCCGACATCGTGACCGACCACGCCGACCGAGTCGAAGCCGAGCGCGACGACGAGCGACGCCATGTCGTCGGCATGGCTGTTGGCGCCGACATCGCTGCGCGGCCCCGTCGCCTTGGCACTGTCGCCAAAGCCGCGCAAATCCGGCGCGATCAGCCGGAAACCGCCATGGAGCCGGTTCATCAACGGCAGCCAGGTCGCCCAGAACTCCGGCCAGCCATGCAGCAGCAACACCGGCGTCCCGGAACCGACCTCGGCGACGTGCAGCGTCGTGTCGCGCACCGCGATCTGGCGATGCCTCAGGCCGGGCGGCGTGGCGAAGTCGCTGGACATGGTGGCTCCCGACAGTTTGAGCGGAGGCTATCGTTCGACGGGCTCGGGCCGCAATGCCCGTGCGGGTTGGCGCGGGCGGTGACTGCGCTTCTCCACAGGCGAGGCGGGAGAATGGCACCCGGCCCGGGCGAGAGCCGCAGCGTCAATGCGCGGCGTGGCTGCAGCGTCCGTGATCGGCCAGCGCCTCGATGATGGCGCAGTCGCAGGCGGCGACGCCGCCGGAGCAGGTCGCGGCGATGCGCTCCAGCTCGGCCTCGAGCGAGCGCAGCCGCGCGATCTTGCGGCGGACGTCGTCGCGATGGGCGACCGCGATGGCATGAGCCTCGTCGCAGGCCATGGCCGGATTGTCGGAGAGCCTGAGCAAAGCGCGGATCGCCTCGACGGCGAAGCCGAGGTCGCGGGCATGCTTGATGAAGGCGAGGCGCTCGACATGGCGCCGGCCATAGCGCCGCTGGTTGCCCTCCGATCGCTCGGGTGGCGGCAGCAGGCCGACCTGCTCGTAATAGCGGATGGTCTCGACCTTGACGCCGGTGCGATCGGCCAGCGCCCCGATCGGCATCACGCGCTCGGCAGTGGTCGCGCTCGGCATGGGTTACTCCAAACCTCTAGTCACTGGAGCTCAAGGTGGGCACGGGACGTGTCGTGGTCAAGCGCCCGCATCAGAAGGAGGGCGGCGTGCAGGCGCTGACGACTTCGCAGGCCACGGGGCCGACACAGCGGAAACGGTGCGGCCGGCGGCTCTCGAAGTAATAGGCGTCGCCGGGGCCGAGGATGCGCCGCTCGTCGTCGACGGAGACTTCGAGCCGGCCGGAGAGCACGATGCCGCCCTCCTCGCCATCATGCGAGAGCGGCACGCGGCCGGTGTCGGTGCCGGGCTCGTAGCGCTCCTTCAGGATCTGCAGGGCGCGGCCGAAGAGGTTCTCGCCGATCTGGCGGTAGGAGATGCCGCCCTTGCCGATCTCGACCAGTTCGTCTGCCCGGTAGAACGCCTGGCGCGGCCGGTCCGGCTCCAGCGCGAAGAATTCGGAGAGGCCGATCGGGATGCCGTCGAGGATGCGCTTCAGCGCGCCGACGGAGGGATTTACGCCATTGGATTCGATCAGCGAGACGGTGGAATGGGTCACGCCGGCTCGCTTCGCCAGCGCCCGCTGCGAGAGCCCGTGGCGGGTGCGCAGATAGCGCAGCCGCGCGCCGATGTCGGTGTCGCTCACGGGGGCGTGGTCTCCCTGGTCGATATCCGCACCATTCTCACTTTGCTTTCTGCAAAAACAAGCGCTTGCTGGAAATCCGAAACAGACTTGTTCGGATTGGTCAAACGGTGCTCCCTGCCGGAAGAGGAGATCACCCATGACCATCGCCACGCCACCGCAGGCCCTGCAGAACGCCCGTTCGCTCGACAGCTACTGGATGCCCTTCACCGCCAACCGGCAGTTCAAGGCGGCGCCGCGCCTGCTCGCCTCGGCGCAAGGGATGCACTACGCCACCGAGGACGGGCGCAAGGTCATCGACGGCACGGCCGGCCTCTGGTGCGTCAATGCCGGCCATGGCCGCCAGCCGATCACGCAAGCCGTCGAGCGTCAGCTCGCGACACTCGACTATGCGCCCTCCTTCCAGATGGGCCATCCGATCGCCTTCGACTTCGCCGAGCGGCTGGCGGCGATCGCGCCGGGAGAGGGCGCGGCGAAACTCGACCGGATCTTCTTCACCGGCTCGGGCTCGGAATCGGTCGACACCGCGCTGAAGATCGCGATCGCCTATCAGCGCGCCATCGGCCAAGGCACGCGGACGCGGCTGATCGGGCGCGAGCGCGGCTATCACGGCGTCGGCTTCGGCGGCATCACGGTGGGCGGGCTGGTCAACAACCGCCGCGTCTTCCCGCTGCTGCCGGGCGCCGACCATCTGCGTCATACGCATGATCTGGAGCGCAACGCCTTCAGCAAGGGCCAGCCCGACCATGGCGCCGAACTCGCCGACGATCTCGAGCGGCTGGTCGCGCTGCACGGGGCGGAGACGATCGCGGCGGTGATCGTCGAGCCGATGGCGGGTTCGACCGGCGTTCTGGTGCCGCCCAAGGGCTATCTCGAGCGGCTGCGCGAGATCGCGACGCGCCACGGCATCCTGCTGATCTTCGACGAGGTCATCACCGGCTTCGGCCGACTCGGCACCCCCTTCGCCAGCGAATATTTCGGCGTGATGCCGGACCTGATGACGACCGCGAAGGGCATCACCAACGGCACGATCCCGATGGGCGCCGTCTTCGCCGCGCGCAAGGTCCATGACGCGCTGATGAACGGGCCCGAAGCCACGATCGAGCTGTTCCACGGCTACACCTATTCCGGCCATCCGGTGGCCTGCGCGGCGGGCCTCGCCACGCTCGACATCTATGCCGGCGAGGGGCTGCTGACGCGGGTGAAGGCTCTTGCACCGCTCTGGGAGGAGGCGCTGCATGCGCTGCGCGGCGTGCCGCATGTCATCGACATCCGCACCATCGGGCTCGTCGCCGGCATCGAGCTCGCCTCGCGCCCCGGCGCTGTCGGCGCGCGGGCCTACGAGGCGTTCGTCGACTGCTTCGAGAAGGGGCTGCTGATCCGCGTCACCGGAGACGTCATCGCGCTGTCGCCGCCGCTGATCTGCGAGCCGTCCCAGATCGAGGAGATGGTCTCGCTGCTGCGCGGTGCGCTGGAGCGGCTCGCCTGAGCCGGTTCAGGCGGCGCCGAGAAGCGTGCAGGCCTCCTCGGCGATGATCTGCTCCTCGTCGGTGGCGATGACGAAGGCTTCGACGCGGCTGCCGGGGGCGGAGATTGTCCCGACATTGGCCGCGTTGGCGTTCTCATCCAGCGTGAGCCCCAGCCAGGCGAGGCGGTTCGCTATCGCCGCGCGGATGCGGGGTTGGTGCTCGCCGATGCCGGCTGTGAAGACCAGCGCATCGAGCCCGCCGAGCGTTGTCGCCAGCCGCGCGACCTCGCCGGCGATGCGGAAGGTGAAGAGATCGAGCGCTTCCGCGGCTTCCGGAGCCTCGCTGTCGAGCAGTTCGCGGCTGTCGGCGCTGATCCCTGAGACCCCGAGCAGGCCGGAGCGGCGATAGAGCAGGTCCTCGACCTCAGCGACGCTCTGGCCCCTCGGCCCGAGCAGATGCAGCAGCACGCCCGCGTCGATCGCTCCGCAGCGTGTCGCCATCGGGATGCCGTCCAGCGCCGAGAAGCCCATGCTGGTGTCGCGGCTGAGGCCGCCTTCGAGCGCGCAGAGGCTGGCGCCGCTGCCGAGATGGGCGGCGACGACCTTCGCTCCCTCGAGATCGGGGCGCCGGCGGGCGAGTTCGGCGGCGATGAAGGCGTAGGACAGGCCGTGGAAGCCGTAGCGCTTGATGCCCTGCTCGTGCAGCGCACGGGGAATCGCGAAACGGCGGACGAGGTCGGCCTGGCTGCGGTGGAAGGCGGTGTCGAAGGAGGCGGTCTGCGGCAGGCCGGGCCGCAGGCGCGCGACCGCCCGGACCAGCCGCAGGCCCTGCGGCTGATGCAGCGGCGCCAGCGGCGTCAGGGCTTCGAGCGCGGTCACGACCGCTTCGTCGATGCGGACGGGACCGGCGAAACCGTCGCCACCATGGACGATGCGGTGGCCGATGCCCGCGACGGCGTCGAGATCGACATGCCAGGAGAGCCGGCGCAGCGCTTCGCTCAGCACGTCGTCCAGTTCCTCTCCCGGCCCGGATTCCAGGGCGATGTCGAAACGGTCGGGTCCCTCCGTCAGCTCGAAGCGCAGGGGCGCGCGGCGGAAGTCGATCATGCCCTTGCCGATGCGCTGCGGTCCCTGCGGTCCGAGCGCGAACAGGCCGAGCTTCACCGTGGAGGAGCCGGCATTGAAGGTCAGCAGGAGGCGGCCGCTCTCGCCCTCGCTCACGCGCCGGCTCCCTTGGCGGGGATGCCCGGCCCGCGCCGCGAGGCGACGAGCTTGGCGAGCGCAGCCGAGGCGATGCGGGTCTTGAGCGAATCCGAGCGGCTGGTCAGGACGATCGGCACGCGCGCGCCGAGCACCAGGCCGGCCGCATCGGCGCCGGCGAAATAGATCAGCTGCTTGGCCAGCATGTTGCCGGCCTCGAGATCGGGCACCAGCAGGATGTCGGCCTGGCCGGCGACGGGTGAGACGATGCCCTTGGTGCGGGCGGCCTCGGGGCTGATCGCATTGTCGAAGGCGAGCGGCCCGTCGACGCGGGCGCCGGTGATCTGGCCGCGGGCGGCCATCACCGTCAGCGCCGCGGCGTCGAGCGTCGCGGGCATCCGCGCATTCACGGTCTCGACCGCGGCGAGGACCGCCACCAGCGGCTCCGCGATGCCGAGCGTGTGCAGCAGGTCGATGGCGTTCTGGCAGATGTCGCGCTTCTGCTCGAGCGTTGGCAGGATGTTGATCGCGGCGTCCGTGACGATCAGCGGCTTGGGATAGGCCGGCACGCTCATCGCATAGACATGGCTGATGCGGCGCTCGGTGCGCAGGCCCGAACCGGCCGCAACGACCGCGCCGAGCAGTTCGTCGGTGTGCAGGCTGCCCTTCATCAGGATCGAGACTTTGCCGGCCATGGCGAGTTCGACGCCGCGCGCGGCGGCGGCATGGCTGTGCTCGACGGCCTCGATCGGCATGCCGTCGAGCGAGACGCGGGCGGCCTCGGCGGCGGCCCGGATCTTCGCCTCCGGCCCGACCAGGATCGGCGCCAGCAGGCCCTCGTCGCGGATCTCGACGGCGGCGATGATCGCCTCCGGCGAGCAGGGATGGATCACCGCGACGCGCAGCGAGGGCAGGGCCCGGGCGTCGCGCACGAAGGCGTCATAGCGGTCGTGCCGGCGCAGCGCGACCTCGGGCAGATGCGGGCTCGGCCAGGCGACGCTGGCCTGCGGCGCGATCACGGTGGCGGTGCCGGCCAGCACCTGTGCCCCGTCCTGGTTGGTGCAGGTGGTATCGAGGACGACGATGCGCTTGTCGGCGCGCTTCTCGCGGACCCGGACGGTGGCGGTGATGGTGTCGCCCGGCGCCACCGGATGGCGGAACTGCAGGTCCTGACCGAGATAGATGGTGCCCGGGCCGGGCAGGCGGGTGCCGAGCAGGGCCGAGATCAGGCCCCCGGTCCACAGTCCGTGGGCGACGATATGGCCGAAGCGTTCGCCCGCGGCGAAGCCGGCATCGAGATGCGCCGGGTTGAGGTCGCCCGAGACGGCGGCAAAGAGGTCGATGTCGTCGCGTCCGACACTGCGCTGGAGCGAGGCGCTCTCACCGACGGCCAGTTCGTCGAAGGTGCGGTTCCTGAGGATGATCTGGTCCATGGCGTCCTCAGCGTTGCAGCACATAGGTTCCGGGCGCGTCCGCGACGGGCGCGAGGCCCGCCTCTGTGGCACCCATCGCAGGCGGCGCGACGCGACCGGACGAATGCCCGTCGAGCCAGGCGACCCAGCTTTCCCACCAGGAGCCCTCGCAGGACCTCGCCTGCTCGACCCATTCATCGGGGCTGATCCGGACATCATCGTGACGGCGCGTCGCGATGCGATAGTGCCGGTGCGGGTGGCCGGGCTCGCTGACGATGCCGGCATTGTGGCCGCCGCTGGTCAGGACGAAGGTGACGTCGGTGTCGGCGAGGGCGTGGATCTTGTAGACCGAGCGCCAGGGCGCGACATGGTCGCGCTCGGTGCCGACGGCGAAGAGCGGCAGGCGCAGATTCTGCAGGGCGACGGGGCGGCCGTCGACGAGCAGCCGGCCGGTCGCGAGGTCGTTGTCGAGATAGAGCCGGCGCAGATATTCGGCATGCATCCGGTAGGGCATGCGGGTGGCATCGGCGTTCCAGGCCATCAGGTCGTTCATCGGCGTGCGCTCGCCCATGAGGTAGTCGTGAACCAGCCGCGACCAGACGAGGTCGTTCGAGCGCAGCATCTGGAAGGCGCCGGCCATCTGGTCCGAGGCGAGATAGCCGCGGTTCCACATCACGCTTTCGAGCAGGCGGACCTGGCTGTGGTCGATGAAGAGGGCGAGCTCGCCGGGCTCGGTGAAATCCGTCTGCGCGGCCAGCAGGGTCAGCGAGGCCAGCCGCCGGTCGCCGGCCCGCGCCATGGCGGCGGCGGCGATGGTCAGGAGCGTGCCGCCGAGGCAGTAGCCCGCGGCATGGATCGCCCGGCCCGGCAGGATCGTGGCGATCGCGTCGAGTGCGGCCATCACGCCCAGGCGGCGGTAGTCGTCCAGGCCGAGATCGCGGTCGGCCGCCGTCGGATTGCGCCAGGAGATGCAGAAGACGGTGTGCCCCTGCGCGACGAGATGGCGGATCAGCGAGTTCCGCGGCGAGAGATCGAGGATGTAGTATTTCATGATCCAGGCCGGGACGATCAGGACCGGCTCGGCCTGCACCGTCTCGGTCGCGGGCGCATACTGGATCAGCTCGATCAGATGGTTGCGGAAGACGACCTTGCCCGGCGTTGCCGCGACGTCGCGGCCGACGACGAAGGCCTCGCTGCCGACCGGCCCCTGGCCCGAGGCCTGGCGGCCGGCGTCCTCGAGCGCGTTGCGGAAGCCGGCGAGGAGATTGGCGCCGCCGGTTTCGAGCATGCGCGCCACCACCTCCGGATTGGTGAAGGGCGTGTTGGCGGGCGATACCATGTCGAGCAGCTGGCGCGCGACGAAGGCGACGACCTCCTCGTGATGCGGGGTCACCCCCGGCACCTCGCGGGTGGCGTTGTGCCACCATTGCTGCGTCAGCAGGAAGGACTGTGCCCACAGATTGTAGGGCCAGTGCCGCCAGGCTTCACCGGCGAAGCGCTCGTCCCCCGGCAGGGGCTCGATGCAGGCGCCATCCCCGGCTCCGAGGCCGCAGGCGGCGAGATGGCCGGCCAGCTTCGTCGCCTTGCGGGCCGCCTTCCAGACCAGTTCCGCGCGCTTTCCCGGCGCGGCCGCGAGATGGGTCGACCAGTCGAGGCAAGCCAGCGCCAGTGCCGCCGGGGAAAGGCCGCCGCTGAACTGGGCGCTGAGCGCCTCGCGCATCCGGTCGATCGCGGCGAAGGCCTCCAGCCCGAGCGCATCGGCCTGCGTCCCGGTGGGCGAGGGCAGGAGCGCATCAGGGACGGTCATCGGCAATCCTTCAACCTCGACCATCTGGGTGCACCGGACCGACCGGCCGATCGGCTTCACCGCCACAGGCATCGTCGCAGGTTGTCGCCACGCTAGCTGCGCCGCCAGCCGCGCGTGTTGACCTCGATCAACGCTGACGGGCGGCGCCCGTCGGACCCTGCCGTCGCGGGGACGAGACGGGCGAAGCCGTCCCGCGCAAGCCACCCTCACGACCCTCCGTGGTGCTGCCGCGCCGCGGATGCGTCCGCCCGTCGTCCCGTCCGCGGAAGGCTGATCCGATGAAGCTCCCGAAAGCCGGCTGGCTGCTGCCGGTCGTCGCCCTCCTCGCCGCCGGAATCGGCTATCTCGCCTGGCAGCGTCTGCGTGCCGGGGACCTGCCGGAGGGGCTTGCCAGCGGCAATGGCCGTATCGAGGCGGTGGAGATCGACGTCGCCGCGCGCGTCTCCGGCCGCATCAAGGAGATGCTGGCCAATGAGGGCGATTTCGTCACGGCCGGCCAGATCGTCGCGCGGATGGACACCGAGACGCTGGAGGCCCAGCGCGCCGAGGCGCAGGCGCAGGACGAGCGCGCGGTGATCGCCGTCGATACGGCCAGAAGTCTCGTCGTCCAGCGTCAGGCCGAAAAAACCGCCGCGACCGCCGTCGTCGCCCAGCGCGAGGCCGAGCTCGATGCCGCGCGCCGCAAACTCGGCCGGTCGGAGCAGCTCTCCGAGCGCGGCAATGTCTCCGACCAGGTGCTCGACGACGACCGGGCCCGGGCGCAGGGCGCCACCGCCGCCGTCGGCGCCGCCAAGGCCCAGCTCGCCGCCAGCGAGGCCGCGATCAGCTCGGCCGTGTCCCAGGTCGTCGGGGCGCAGGCCGCGGTGGCGGCCGCGAAGGCGACGGTGCGGCGCTTCGATGCCGATATCGACGACAGCGCGCTGAAGGCCCCGCGCGACGGGCGCGTCCAGTACCGCGTCGCCCAGCCGGGCGAGGTCGTGGCCGCGGGCGGACGCGTGCTCAACCTGGTCGATCTCCAGGACGTGTTCATGACCTTCTTCCTGCCGACCGGGCAGGCGGGCCGCGTCGCCCTGGGCGCGCAGGCGCGCATTGTGCTCGACGCGGCGCCGAGGCTCGTCATCCCGGCGTCGATCTCCTTCGTCGCCGATGTCGCCCAGTTCACGCCGAAGACCGTCGAGACGACGCAGGAGCGCGAGAAGCTGATGTTCCGCATCAAGGCGCGGATTCCGCCCGCGCTGCTGCGCAAGCATATCCAGCAGGTGAAGACCGGGTTGCCGGGCGTGGCCTATGTCCAGCTCGATCCGCAAGCGGCCTGGCCGCAGCGCCTCCAGACCGGCCTCGTTCAATGAGCGCGCTTCCGGCTGCGGCCGGGGCGCCGGTCGTCAGCCTCGCCGGCGTTGGCCTGAGCTACGGCCAGACCCGGGCGCTCGAGAGCGTGACCGTCGATCTTCCATCGGGCTGCATGGTCGGGCTGATCGGTCCCGACGGCGTCGGCAAATCCAGCTTGTTGTCTTTGGTGGCCGGTGCGCGCGCGATCCAGACCGGTTCGGTCACGGTCCTCGGCGGCGACATGGCGAATGCGGCGCATCGGCGCGCGGCCTGCCCGCGCATCGCCTATATGCCGCAGGGGCTCGGCAAGAACCTGTATCCGACGCTGTCGGTGTTCGAGAATGTCGAGTTTTTCGGGCGATTGTTCGGGCAGGGCCGGGCCGAGCGCGAGCGGCGCATCGCCGAACTGCTGGCGAGCACCGGTCTCGGGCCTTTCGCCGGCCGGCCGGCGGGCAAGCTCTCGGGCGGGATGAAGCAGAAGCTCGGCCTGTGCTGCGCGCTGATCCACGATCCCGATCTGCTGATCCTCGACGAGCCGACCACCGGCGTCGATCCCTTGTCGCGGCGCCAGTTCTGGGAGCTGATCGACGACATCCGGGCCGGGCGTCCCGGCATGAGCGTCATCGTTGCGACGGCCTATATGGAAGAGGCGGCGCGTTTCGACTGGCTGGTGGCGATGGATGCCGGGCGCGTCCTCGCCACGGGCGCGCCGGCCGCGCTTCTCGCGCAGACGCGGTCGGCCTCGCTCGACGAGGCCTTCATCGCGCTGCTGCCGGAGGAGAAGCGCCGGCTGCACCGGGCTGTGACGATCCCGCCACGCGACGTGGCGGCCGAGGCCGAGATCGCGATCGAGGCCGAGGATCTGACGATGCGCTTCGACGATTTCGTCGCGGTCGACCGGGTCAGCTTCCGGATCCCGCGCGGCGAGATCTTCGGCTTCCTCGGCTCGAACGGCTGCGGCAAGTCGACGACGATGAAGATGCTGACCGGGCTGCTGGCCGCGAGCGAGGGCCGGGCCCGGCTGTTCGGTGCGGAGGTCGACCCGCGCGACATGCGCGTGCGCCAGCGCGTCGGCTACATGTCGCAGGCCTTCTCGCTCTATTCGGAGCTGACGGTGGCGCAGAATCTCGATCTGCACGCCCGCCTGTTCCGGCTGCCGCCGGAGAGCATTCCGGCCCGCGTGGCCGAGATGGTGGAGCGGTTCGACCTCGCTTCCGTGATGGATGCGCTGCCGGACGCGCTGCCGCTCGGCCTGCGTCAGCGCCTGTCGCTGGCGGTCGCGCTGATCCATGCGCCGGAAATCCTGATCCTCGACGAACCGACCTCGGGCGTCGATCCGATCGCCCGCGACGGGCTCTGGCAGATCCTGGCCGATCTGTCGCGGCGCGTCGGCGTCACCATCTTCATCTCGACCCATTTCATGAACGAGGCGCAGCGCTGCGACCGCATCTCGCTGATGCATGCCGGCAAGGTGCTGGTCAGCGACACGCCGGCGGCGATCGTGGCGCAGCGCGGCAGCGCCACGCTGGAGGACGCCTTCATCGGCTATCTGGAGGAGGCGATCGGGGAGGCCGGGGCGCCGCCGCAACCCGCGCCGGTGGCTCCGCAGCCTACCGCGGTGGCGGTGACCGCCCCCCATGCGGAGCGCCGCCTGTTCGATCCGCGCCGGATGCTCAGCTATACAAGGCGCGAGGCGCTGGAGCTGCGGCGCGACCCGATCCGCGCCACGCTGGCCCTGGTCGGCAGCCTGCTTTTGATGTTCGTCATCGGCTACGGCATCAATTTCGACGTCGAGAAGCTGTCCTTCGCGGTGCTCGATCACGACCGGACGCTCGCCAGCGGCGATTACGCGCTGGGCATGGCCGGATCGCGCTACTTCGTCGAGACCGCGCCGATCACCGATTATGCCGATCTCGACCGGCGGATGCGCCGCGGCGAACTGGCGCTCGCCATCGAGATCCCGCCCGGCTTCGGGCGAGATCTCGCGCGCGGACGTCCCGTCGCGGTCGCGGCCTGGATCGACGGGGCGATGCCGCAGCGGGCCGAGACCGTGCAGGGCTATGTCCAGGGCCTGCACGCCGCCTGGCTGACGCAGAAGATGCGCCTGCTGCTGGGCGAGGATGCGGCCAGCGCCTCGTTCCGCATCGAGACGCGCTATCGCTACAACCCCAATATCGAGAGCCTGATCGCGATGGTGCCGGCGGTGATCCCGCTGCTGCTGATGATGATTCCGGCCATGCTGGCGGCGCTCAGCGTGGTCCGGGAGAAGGAGCTGGGCTCGATCATCAACTTTTATGTCACGCCGGTGACGCGCTTCGAGTTCCTGCTCGGCAAGCAGCTGCCCTATGTCGCGCTCGCGCTCGCCAATGCGCTGCTGCTCAGCCTCTTCGCCGTCTTCGTCTTCCGCGTGCCCTTCACGGGCGATCTCCTCGCCTTCGCCACTGCTGCCTTCGTCTATGTGGTGGCGGCTACGGCGATGGGGCTGCTGATCTCCAGCTTCATGACCAGCCAGATCGCGGCGATCTTCGGCACGACGATCCTAACCCTGCTGCCGGCGACGCAGTTTTCCGGCATGACCGACCCGGTCTCCTCGCTGCAGGGGGTGGGCGCGCTGGTCGGACGGATCTATCCGACCGCGCATTTCATGACGATCTCGCGCGGCACTTTCTCCAAGGGGCTGGGCTTCGGCGATCTCGGGGGCAGCTTCGTTCCCCTGCTGATCGCCGTGCCGGTGCTGCTCGGGCTGGCCACGTTCCTCCTCAAGAAACAGGCGCGGTGAGCGATGCGGCCGGCGAACATCCTGCATCTCGGGATCAAGGAAATCCGCGGTCTGCTGCGCGACACGACCCTGCTGGTGCTGATCGTCTACAGCTTCACGCTGGCGATCTACAGCCAGACCAAGGCGGTGCCGGAGACGCTCAACCGCGCCGCCATCGCCATCGTCGACGAGGACCGCTCGCCGCTCTCCTCGCGCATCGTCACGGCGTTCTATCCGCCCTATTTCACGCCGCCGCGGGTGATCACCGCCACCGAGATGGACCGGCGCATGGATGCCGGGCTCGACACCTTCGCGCTCGACATTCCCCCCAATTTCCAGCGCGACCTGCTCGCGGGTCGCAAGCCCGCGATCCAGCTCAATGTCGATGCGACGCGGATGACCCAGGCCTTCAGCGGCAATGTCTATATCCAGAGCATCGTCGGGGCGGAGATCACGGAGTTCAGCCAGCGGGCGCGGGCGGCGGCGGCCTCGCCGGTCGAGCTTGTCCAGCGCCTGCGCTTCAATCCGGAGCTCAACAAGGGCTGGTTCGGCGCGGTGATGAACGTGGTGCTGAGCATCACCATGCTCTCGATCGTGCTGACCGGCGCGGCGCTGATCCGCGAGCGCGAGCACGGCACGATCGAGCATCTGCTGGCGATGCCGGTGACCCCCTTCGAGATCATGACGAGCAAGGTCTGGTCGATGGGGCTCGTCGTGCTCGCCGCCTCGGCGCTGTCGCTGATCGTCGTGGTCCAGGGGATGCTGGGCGTGCCGATCGAAGGCAGCATCCCGCTGTTCCTGCTGGGCGCGGCGCTGCTGCTCTTCGCCACCACCTCGCTCGGCATCTTCCTCGCCAGCATCGCCGGCTCGATGCCGCAATTCGGGCTGCTCCTGATGATGGTGCTCTTGCCGCTGCAGATGCTCTCGGGCGGCATGACGCCGCGCGAGAGCATGCCCGAGATCGTCCAGACGATCATGCTGGCGGCGCCCAACACCCATTTCGTCATCCTCGCCCAGGCGGTGCTGTTCCGCGGGGCGGGGCTCGACGTGGTCTGGCCGCAGCTGCTCGCGCTCATCGGCATCGGCGCTGCGCTGTTTGCAGTGTCGCTGCGGCGCTTCCCGCGTTTCCTGCGCTGAGGTCGAGAGCCTCAGGAGCGGGCGTATTTGGCCCCGCAGAAGGAGCGCGCATTATCGGTCCACTGGCCGAAGCCGGTGGCGACCATGTTGCGGATGACGGTGCAGACATAGCGATGCTGGGCCGGGTTGTTGTGCGGCCCGGCGTGATAGCGCGCCACCGCCATGGTCCAGCTCGTATGGCGGGCCTTCAGCCGCTTCAGGAACTTGGCCGAGTATTCGACGTTCAGCGCCGGGTCGAACATCGCGTCGAGGCTGGGGAACTGGTCGCGATGGTAATGGTGGTTGATCTGCATGCAGCCGATGTCGATCAGCTTCTTGCCCTTGGCGCGCGAGGTGTGGAACTCGGCCAGCGCCTCCTCCTTGCTCGCGCCGAAGAAGGCGCGGCCATGGATGTTGAGCGCATAGGGCTGCAGCGAGTTGCGCCGGCCGCTCTCGGTCAGCCCGACCGAGTAGAGCACGCCGACGGGGATGTCATAGGCCTTCGAGACGCGGATCATGTGCTCCTCGCAGACCGTCTGGGCGGCGGCCGGCGTGAACAGGCTAGAGATAGCGAAGAGGGTCGCGGCCAGGGCGATGGCTTTCGCGGCGATCATGGGTGTCCTCCGTGCTGATGGCGGCGTCGTGGCGGGCGTCCCGCCGTTGCGGATCCGGCCGGTCATTTTGCCGGTCGTTCTGCCTGTCCTGCTGGCGCGAGGGGTCGAAGCCGCGGCCGTCGCGGCCGGCCCCCTCCTCGCGCGCGCCGTCGCGGGGCGCGTCCTGGCCCGGGCGTGGATCGGCGCCGGCCGATTCGACATGGACGGTCTCCACCGAGACCTGATCGAGCGCGTGGCCGCTCGCCTTGACGATCTCGCGCAGCGCCTCGCGGTCATTCGCAAGCAGTTGCGCGGTTTCGGCGCGGCTGGCCTCGAGCCTGATCTCCATCCCGCCCTGCGAGATGCGCAGCTTGACGACGATGCTGCCGAGTTCGACCGGGCTGAGCTGGATGTGCAGGATCTTCGTCGGCTCGGCGATGCCGCCGGGCTTCGTCGTCCCGAGATCGGGAACCTCCTGCGCGCGCGGCGCCGACAGCTCGGAGGCCGCCTGCCGGATCGGCTCGGCGACCTGCTGCAGCGGCGAGAGGCGCATGACCGGCGGCAGATGCGTCTCCTGGCGGATCAACGCGATGGTGAAGGGCTTGTCAGGGCCTGCGTCCTTCGCTGTGGCCTCGGCGGCGGCCGGCTTCGGATCGATTGCGCCCGTCGCGTCCGGCAGATCGGGCAGCGCGACCTCCTCCGTCGGCAGCGCGACGCCGGCCTCGGCAGCCGCGGGCCGCGGGGCCGGTTCCAGGGCATCGGCCGCGCCGGTGGCGGCCCGGGCGAGGACGCCGTTCAGCGCGGCGAAGCCGTCCCGGCGCGGGCCGGCTTCGCGGCGTGGCTCGGGCCGCGTCTCCGGGGCGGGGGTCTGGCCCGCGCCAAGGAGGAGTCGGGCTGCATCCGCCGCGCCGTCAGCGGGGGCAGAGGGCTCGGCCGGGGGCATGGCCAGCAGATCGGCGAGGCGCTCGGCGGGGAAGGCCTCGGCCTTGTCGCCGGTTTCAGCGCGGCCCGGCTCCGTGGGCTTCTCGGCAACGGCCTTGCCGGCGCCCTTGTCGAGCGTCTGCAGCAGGGAGCGGAAGGCCTGGCCGCGCTCCTCGCGCCCGCCGGCCGTCAGGCGTGTCTTGGGGTTCTTCGCGGCCTCGGCGCCGCGGGGGGATGGCAGAACGGGTGTCTCGACCTGGCTCATGGCCGGGCTTCTCCGGAGCGGACGGGGGTGAAGACGGGGTCGGCGAGCAGCTTCTGCGCCTCGGCGAGGCTGCGCTCGGCCCCCGACAGCAGGCGCTTCATCCGCGGATCGAGATCGGCGGGTTCGGCCGGGGCGGCGGGGCCCGGTGTCTGGGCGCCGCCCGCAGGTGCATCGACGATCTCGGCGGCGACGCGCAGCGCCGTGCGCAGGATATCCTGCTCTTCCGGCGGCAGCCGTCTGGCATCGATGGATTTCAGCGTGTCGAGACTGCCGCCGCTCCGGTCGAGGCCGATGCGCGAGGCTGCGCGGTAGAAGGAGGCGCGCGTGACGGTGGCCTGGTCGGCGCCGGGGATGCGCGCCACCTCCTCGGCGGCGAGGCGCGCCTGCTCGAAGCGACCGCGCACCAGCGCGTCGCGGGCGATGATCAGGAGCACGGCGCGCTGCTGCTCGCGGTCGAAGGCGCGCAGCGTCGCCACCAGCTTGGGGAACTTGGCCGGGTCGCGGCCGATGTCGAAGCGCACCAGCCCGGTGGCGAAGCTCTGGCGGAAGTGCTCAGCATAGACCGAGCGGTCGAAGCGCCGCATGTACTGGGCGGTCGCCTTCTCCAGCCGGTCGAGGTCGTTGATCTCGGCGGCGATGAAGACGGCCCGGCGCAGCGCGCCCTCCTCGACCAGCGAGCCGGGCGAGGCCAGCCGCGCCTGGTCGAGCAGCTGCAGCGCCCGCTTCTGGTCGTCGCGCAGGATCAGGGTGGCCTGGACGAGCGCGAGATGGCCGGCCAGCGATTCATGCAGGCCGGCGGGGTCGAGCGGCAGCAGCAGCGTCTTCGCCCGGCCGCCATCGCCCATGACATAGGCGAGTGCGCCCTCGGCCAGGCCCTTGGGCAGTCCGACCGGCTCGCCGCGCTTGACCAGATCCGCCAAGGGACCGGGCTGGCCGCCGCTCAGCACATATTGCACGGCGGCGCGGGTGTTGCGCGGATCGTCCCAGACGGCGGCAGGCTGCGCCGCCATCGCCTGTTCGAGATCGCGCAGCAGCTTGGTCTGGGCGGCGTGGGCGGCCCGGTTGCCGGCGGCCGCCTCGTTCTGCAGCGACTGCAGGGTGCGCACGAGCTGATAGGGTGGGGCCGGCGCCGGCGCGGACTCCTGCGCCGCCAGGGCCGGTGTCGCCAGCGCGAGCGCGACGGCCAGCAGGAACAGGCGCCTCATGCGCGCTTCTCCCGGATCAGGATCTCGATGCGGCGGTTTTCGGCGGCGTTGGGGTCGCTCGCCCGCGGCCGGCGGCTGGCATGGCCCTCGATATGCTCGATACGCGCCGCGCTGATGCCGCCCTGGACCAAGAGGTCCTGGGCCGTATGGGCGCGCGAGGTCGAGAGCCGCCAGTTGTCGCTGCGGCCGTCGCGGAACGGGCGGGCGTCGGTGTGGCCGCGGATGACGATGGCGCCCTCGCGCTCCTTCAGCACGGCGGCGACGCGCTGCATCGCGGCCACCGTCTGGGGATGCGGCTCGGCCGAGCCGATGCCGAACATGCCGAAATTGGCGTTGTCGGTCAGGCTGATCAGCACGCCCTCGTCGGTCTTGCGGACATCGACCTGCGGCTGGTCGGCCCGCTGGGGGCCGCCCCTGGCGATGGCGGAGGCAATGGCCGAGGCCACCGCCTCATCGGCGCGCGACGCCGCGACGGTGGTCGGGGCGGGGGCCGCGAGCCCCGGGCGCGGCGACATCGCGGGAGAGACAGCCGGGGTCGCCACGGCCACCAGCGAAGGCGGGTCGGCGACGGGCGGGTTCGCGGCGACAGTTGTCGTGGCTTCGCCCGCGGGCTGCGGCTTCGGGGCGGACTCGCTCGCGGCCGCTGGCGCCGGGGCGGCGTCTCCCGCAAAGGCCTGCTGGCGCTCGGGCCTGTCGGTCTGCGGCGTCTGGCGCCAGAAATTCGGATCGAAGGGGTCGCGCATCGCCTCGCCGCCATTCATTCCCGGCCTGCCGGTGGCCCCGAGCGTCAGGGTCGAGGCCCGGTCGGAGCCGGGTTCGGGCTTGGCGGCGGCGACCTCGGCGAGGACGGCATAGGGGTCCTCGAAGGCGGCCTTGCCCTGGCGTGGGTCCTTCAGCGTCGCGCTCGGCCGCCGGTCGGAGCCGGTCTTGGCGGCGCCGACCTGGTCGCCGTCATGGCGGCTGGTGCTGTCGACCTCGCCGGGCTCGGCGTCCTGCGGGTTGCGCACGCCCTTGCGGTCCGAGGTCGTATCGGAGAGCCGGATCGGGTTGAAATACTGGGCGACCGTCTGGCGCGTCTCGCGATTGGTCGAGTTGACCAGCCAGAGCACGAGAAACAGCGCCATCATCGCCGTCATGAAATCGGCATGGGCGATCTTCCAGACGCCGGTCTTGATCTGGTCCGTCGGCCGGCCGGCGCTGCGGCGGAGGATGATGAAATCCTGGCGGTCGGTGTCCATGGCGCGGCCTCCGATGCGGGCGTGCGGGTTCAGGCGGCGGGCCGGCGGCGGCGATCCGGGCCCTGGCCGCGGAGCCGCGCGACCCAGGCCGCGATGCGGGTTTCGATGACGGTCTCGCCGAGGACGATCGACACATCGACCGCCTCGGTCTCGGCGAACTCGACCGCCGTCCCGGCGGGAAAGACGCCGCGCAGCGTCGCCAGCAGGCTGGCCGGGCCGCTGACGCGGATCAGCGCGCCGTCCCCGCCGCTGAGCAGCGGGCGGATCTGGTCGATCAGCGCGCGGCTGGCGGCATCGCTGAGTTCACGCTCGAGGAAGGGCCGCAGCAGCCGCCCGGTCGTCTCGGCAAGGCTCTCGCCCAGTGCTTCGAGTGCCCGGGGAAGCTCGGCGGCCAGCGGCGTCGCGACCGCCTCAGTCCAGGCGAGCCGCGCCTGTTCGAGGGCCGTCTCCGCGGCTTGTGTCTGGCGGGCGGCTGCGGCCTGCGCCTCGGCGCGGGCCTCGGCGAGACCCGCCTGGCGGCCGTTCTCGAAGATGGCGTCGAGATCGGGCGGCGGCTCGCGCGGGGTGCGCGGCAGAAAGGCCGGCAGCTCGATCTCGGGTTCGGGCGTGGGCGTGCCGGCCTCCGGCAGAAGGCCGAGCTCGTCCTCGTCGATCTCGAAGCTCGGGATGAAGTCGGCGGCGGACCGGTGCTTCACGCGCGCTCTCCCTCATGGATCCACTGCTTCAGGATCGCGGCGGCCTGGGCCTCGTTGAAGTCGATCAGCTGCTCCAGCTTGCGCAGCGGCGAGCGCTGCGAGGCGTTGGTGAGGTCGCCGATCAGGTTGAGGCCGATCTCGCCGCCGGCGAGCTGGAGCTGGGGATCGACCGCCGAGACATTGGCGTCCTCGGCGACAGCCGCGATGGCGGCGGGCTCGGGGCGCTTCAGGATGGCGTTGATCGAGGGCCGCAGGCCGAACCAGATGATCAAGGCGGCGAGGCCGAGGATGGTGACCGCGTTGATCAGCGTGCCCGACTGGCGCAGCAGCGCCTCGGCGACGCCGACGGGCGGCGTCGGCTCCAGCGTGCGGCTGCCCTGCAGGAAGTCGACCGCCAGCACCTTGACCGCGTCGCCGCGCTGGTTGTTGACGCCGGCGGCGGAGGCCACGACCTGGCGGACATCCTCCAGCCTGGCCTCGATCGCCTCGGGGCTGGGCGAGGCGCCGAGCGATTCGACGAGGCGCGGCCGGTTGATCAGCACGGCGATCGACATCTTGGCGACGGAATAGCCGTCGCTGACGGTCTGGATGCGCTTGGAGGAGATCTCGTAATTGGTCAGCTCCTCGCGGCGCTGCTTCTCCTCGCTGGAGCGCTGGCCGCCATCGGCGCGCACGGCGCGCTCAGGCACGTTCTGCTCGACGGTCGTCGGCTCCTGGGTGGCTGCGTTCTGGGAGGTGTCGTTCTCGCGCACGACCCGGACCGAGCGCTCGACCTTGGAATCGGGGTTGAAGACCGTCTCGCTGGTTTCCTTGCGGTCGGTGTTCAGCTCGGTGGCGACGCTGATCTCGAAATTCTCGAGGCCGAGATAGGGCGTCAGCGCCTTGCGGACATTGTCCTGGATCTCGCGGCTGACGCTCTGCTGCAGGCCCGCGAGCTTGGAGGAGGCCATCTGGCCGGGCTCGCCGCCGGTGGCGAGCAGGGTGCCATCGGTGTTCAGCACCGTGACCTTCTCGGCCGAGAGTCCCGGCACGGCGGAAGCGACGAGATGGCGGATCGCCTGCGCGACATGGCCGGCGCCCGAGGTCTCGGTCCGCACGACGACGCTGGCGGAGGCCGGCTGCTGGTCGCGCCGGAAGGACCCCTTGTCTGCGAGCACGAGATGCACGCTCGCCGCCTTGACGCCGCGCATGAGCTGGATGGTGCGGGCGAGCTCGCCCTCCATGGCGCGCACGCGGGTGACCTCCTGCATGAAGGAGGTCAGGCCGAGCGAGCCGAGCTTGTCGAAGAGCTCGTAGCCGCCGCTGGTGCTGCGCGGCAGGCCCTTTTCGGCCAGCAGCATGCGGGCCTGGGCGGCCTGGGACGGCTTGACCAGGATCTGCGTGCCCTCGGAATTGACGTCGAAGACGACGGCGGATTCCTGCAGCGCCGCGCCGATGCGGTTGACGTCCTCGCGCTGCAGCCCGCTGTAAAGCACGGTCAGCTCGGGCCGGCTCAGCTGATAGGCGCTGATGCCGATCGCGGCAAAGACGAAGAGGCCGATCGCGGCCAGAGCGGCCAGTCGCTTCGGACCCAGTTGCTGGAGGTTGAGCCAGATCTCTTCCGCGTATTGCCGGCCCGGCATCGTCGTTCCTTCATGCGTGGCAGGTGATGACGCCACTGTGCTGGGCGAGCCTTGCGCGAGCATTGCGCGGGTTCAGGCGGCGTCCCGCCGGGCGACGACGGAAAAGGCCGCGCTCCCGGGGGAGAGCGCGGCCCTGTCTGTCGTTTGGAGGTGCCTTTCGCGTCAGCCGCGGAACAGCGACAGGATGCTCTGGCTGCCGGAGTTGGCGATCGACAGCGCCTGGATGCCGAGCTGCTGCTGCGTCTGCAGCGCCTGGAGGCGGGTCGATTCGGCGTTCATGTCCGCATCGACGAGCTGGCCGATACCGCGATCGAGCGAGTCCTTCAGGGCCTTCACGAAGTCCTGCTGCAGGCCGATGCGGTTCTTGATGGCGCCGAGGTTGGTGGCGGCATCGGTGATCGTGCCCAGGGCGTCGTCGACGGCCGAGATGTAGGTCTCGAGCTTGGCGAGGTCCGTGGCATTGTCGGTCAGCTTGGAGATGTCGATGTCGGCGACGGAGAAGGTCTCCCAGGCGGTGCCGGTATAGGCATCGTAGGTCTTGTCCAGGATGCCCTTGTTGCTGTCGACCGGGGCAGCCAGCGCCGTCAGCGTCACCGCCGCGCCGAGACCGGCGACGCTGGCGTCGATCACGACGTTCGCATCGTTGCGGCTCTTGAACGCCAGGGCGTCACCAGCGGCGTTGATGCCGACCGACAGGCCCTCGACGCCGAGCTTGTTGATCTCCTTCGCGATGTCCTTCAGCGAGGTGCCGGCAGCCACCGCGATGTTGAGAGCCGGAGCCGCGCCGACGGTGACAGTGATGTTGCCGCCGACGTCGAGCAGGGGATCGCGGGCCGCGGTGGTGGCGGTCGGGAAGGTCTGCGCCGAATAGGCCGTGTCGAGGTTCGCGTCGTAGAGCTTGATCGCGTTCAGATCGACGGTGACGGTGTCGACCTGGACCTGGCCGCCGGCGCGGGAGAAGGACGAGACGACCGACTTCGTGGCGTTGTAGCTCGACGCCGTCGAATCGACCGAGATCCAGTTCTCGCCGTTGAACACTGCGGAGTCCGCCGTGTTCTTGAGCTGGCTCTGGAGCTCCTTGATCTCGCTCTGGATCTTGTCACGGTCAACGCCGGGAGTGCGGGCCGCGACGAGCTTGGCCTTGATCTCCGAGACGACTTCGACCGTGCCGTTCAGGCCGGTATACATCGTGTCGATGGTCGCGGCGCCGAGGCCGAGAGCGTCCTGCACCGCGCCGAGCGCCTTGTTGTCCGAGCGCATCGTCGTGGCGATCGACCAGTAGGCGGCGTTGTCGGAGGCGGTCGAGACGCGCTGGCCGGTGGCGATGCGGTTCTGCGACTGGGCGAGGTTCTTGTTCGTCTGCGTCAGCGTCTGCAGCGCAGTCATCGCGGAGGTGTTGGTGAGCAGGCTGGTCATGATGATGTTCCTCAATCTGGAAGGGATTGGTGGGAACATTCCGGGTTTGCACCGGGATGGCAGGGCGGCTTCATGCCTTTGACGCCGGGGACGCACCCATCGGGTCAACCTGCCATGGGTCTGGTGTAGCGGGCGAAGCTTGTGCGGGGCTGGCGTCGTGGGCGCTTCCCCGTGCCACGCTCAACCACAATGAACACGCGTCAAGCGACACTTGACGCGCGACGCCATGTCGGTCAGTCTGGCTTGCGTGGAGATCGATAGCATCCGGCACAAAGCCCTGCGGAACTTTGCCGAGACCGGCAAGGCCAAGGGGGCTGCCTGGCAACCTCGTCGGGCGGCTTCGCAACATGCTGGCCTATCTCGCTGCCATCCAAACCATGGAAGAATTGAAGGCGCCTCCCAACTACGGAGCCCATGAACTGACGGGCGATCGGGCTGGGGAATGGTCGCTGACGGTGACGAAGAATTGGCGGATGACGTTTCGCATCAACGCGTTCTTCGCGATCGAGGATATGGATCTGGAGGATTATCACTGATGGCGATCAAGCTGCATGAGAGTTTCGCCGTCCATCCGGGCGAATGGCTCAAGGCCGAATTCGTCCAGCCCTCTGGGCTGAGCGTGACCATTGCGGCGCAGAAGCTGGGCGTCACGCGGCAGGCCATGAGCAATCTTCTGAACGGCAACGCCGGCTTGTCGGCGGAGATGGCGATCCGGTTCGAGAAGGCCTTTGGTGTGCGCGCCGATACCTTGCTGCGGATGCAGGCCGCGCATGATCTGGCGCGCGTCCGGGCGCACGAGAACGACATCAAGGTCGAACGGATCGAGACCGCGGCGTGAGACGGCAACGCGCCGTCACGCCACCTTCTTCGCATAGACGAGGCAGAGCAGCTCGGCGACGACCTTGTAGAATTCCGGCGGGATCATCTGGTCGAGCTGGACGGCGGCGTGGAGCGAGCGGGCGAGCGCGCGGTCCTCGACCACGGGGATGTCGTTGGCCTCGGCGATCTCGCGGATCTTGAGCGCGATCAGGTCCGTGCCCTTGGCGAGAACGAGGGGAGCGCCGCCCTCCTCCTGCACATAGCGCAGCGCCACGGCGTAATGGGTCGGGTTGGCGATGATGACGGTGGCGCGGGGCACGGCCGCCATCATGCGGTTGCGGGCGCGGTCGCGGGCGAGCGAGAGCCGGCGGGACTTCAGGATCGGGTCGCCCTCGGCCTGCTTGTGCTCGTCCTTGACCTCCTGCTTGGTCATGCGCAGCGAGCGGCGCCAGAATTTCTGCGTCCAGACCAGGTCGATCGCGACGATCACGATCGTCGCCACGCAAGCCGCCGAGAGCAGGCGGATCGCGATGGTCAGGATCAGTTCCGGAAGGGCGCTGGGGTCCCTCAGCATGGCCGTCACCACCGTGTTCTTGTCCGATTTGAGGATCAGCCAGACGGTCACCGTGATGGCGGCGAACTTGGCCAACGACTTGCCGAATTCAACGAGGCCCTGGCTGCCGAAGATCCGCGTGAAGCCCTTGGACGGCGAGAGCCGCGACCATTGCGGCGTGATCCGTTCGAGGGCGAGCTGGGGCGGATGCTGCAGGAAGGCCGCACTCAGGCCGAAGACGAGGAAGAGCGCGAAGACGGGCCACAGGAAGAGGCCGGCCTGCATCGCGGCGTGGAGCAGAAGCGCGGTCGTGTTGCCGCTGGTCGAGATGTCGAAACCGGCGGGATCGGCCAGGAAGTCGGAGAGATGGCGCGCCATGGCGGCCGCGCCGTCGCGCATCAGAAAGACGCCGGCGATCAGCGTCGCCGCGATGGCGGCGAAGATCGGGGCTTCCTTGGAGGAGGGCGTGTTGCCGCGCTCGACGGCATCGCGCACCTTCTTTTCGGAGGCCTCCTCGGTCTTGCTCTCCTGGTCCTGTTCGGACACGTATCGTCACCTCCCCGTCGGCCGTGTGCCGTTCACTGGAAATAGGCGCCCTCCTCGCGGTCGGGGTTGAGTTCGATCTCGCCGCGGCTGGCCATCTCCAGCGCGATGTCGGTGATGGCGCGGCGGGCGTCGACGACGTCGCGCTGCAGCGCCGGCTCGCCGTTCTCGAGGTCCTGCTGCACGATGCGGCGCGCGCGGGCGGCCAGCGAGGACAGGATCTGGTCGCGGAAGACGGCCTCCGTGCCCTTGAGCGCGAGCACGAGCCGGTCGGTCGGCACCTGGTCGAAGATCGCCATGCGGGCCCGGGCCGAGAGCTTGACGATGTCGTCGAAGGTGAAGAGCAGGCCCTTCAGCATCTCCGCCGATTCCGGCCGGATCCGCTGCAGGCTGCCCAGCGCCTCCTCCATGTCCTGGCTGTCCATCTTGTTGAGGATGTCGGCCATGCGGGCATGGGTGTCGGCGCCCTTGTTGCGCGAGAGGTTCAGCGTGAAGCCCTCGTAGAGCGCCTTCTCGACGATCGCCGCCGGCTGCTCGGCCACCGGCTTCAGGTTCAGCATGCGGCGCATCAGCTCGTGGCGCCTGTCGGCGGGCCACTGCGTCATCACGCGCGAGGCGCAGGCCGGCTTGAGCTTGGACAGGACATAGGCCGCGGTCTGCGGATGCTCCTTGGCGAGATAGCCGGCGAGCGCGCTCTCGGGCATCTGCGAGATGCGGTCCCAGATCGAGCGGTTGGCGGCCTCGGCGGTCTCGCCGATGATCTCGGTGATCTCCTCGGGCGGCAGCACGCCGGTGAGCAGCTTCTGCACCTCGCTGGGCGAGCCGACCAGGTTCATGCCGCGCGAGAACTGGTCGCTGAACTCGTCGACGAGATCGGCGATGTCGTCGGCGGCGACCGGGCCGAGCTCGGAGGCGCGCCGCATCAGGGCGCGGACCTCGGCGGTGTCGAGATGCTTCAGCATCCGCCCGGCCAGCGGCTTGCCCATGGCGAGCACGAGCACGGCCGCCTTGCCGGCGCCGCCGAGTGCCGCCGTCTTGCCCGCCGGGGCGGGCATGGCGGGGCCTGCCGCCCGGTTGTCCTTCGCGATCACCGTCATCGTGCGCCCGGCCTCACTCTTCGAACTTGGCCTGGACGCCGACGATCTCGGTCAGCGAGACGCCGAAGCGGCTGTTGTCGTCCTCGACGATGACGACCTCGCCGCGCGCCACGATGCGCCCGTTGACGACGACGTCGACCGGCTCGCCGACACGGTGGTCGAGCGGCACCACCGCGCCGCGGCGCAGCTTCATCAGATTGGCGACCTGCATCGAGGCGCTGCCGAGCACGACCTGGATCGTGACGGGGATGCGCATCACCGCTTCGAGATTGAGCGGGTCGTCGGCGGGGGGCGGGGCCTCCGCGGCCTCGGGTTCGGCTGTGGCCTGCGGCTCCATCAGGGCGACATCGGCCTGCTCCTCGGAGAGGGCGAGGTCGGAGAGCTTCATCGGTTTGGTCGGCTTCTTCATGGTGGTCTCCCGGCGGGAAGCGATTGGAAACGGCCGTCAGGCGGCGTTGGCCTTGCGGCCGGCGGCATGGGGCGCGTCGAGCCCGGCGCCGGCCCGCTTGAGCTCGCCGGCAAGGCGGCGGCCGGCGTCGATGCGCTGGCCGAGCTCCTCGACGACGTCGCGGCCGCTGGCGTGCAACTCGCGGATGGTGGCCTGGATGGCGGAGAGCGCGGTCTCGGTCTTGCCGAAGACCTGCTGGAACTCGGCGTGATAGGCGCGCATGCGCTGCAGCTCGCGGCGCATGCGCAGGACCTGGAGGCTGGTCAGCAGCAGGGCCGCGAAGAGGACGGCTTCACCGAGATAGAAGATCATCGAAAAACTCCTGTTCCTGGTTGGCGCTGTCCTGCACGCGCAGGACATAGGATCCGTCGCGCTGGCCGAGCTGGCACCAGAAGACGGTCTCGTCGTTGCACTGGAGGCGGACGGGAGAGCGCGGCGAGGCCTGCAGCTCGATGACCTGGCCGACTCTCAGGGCGCTGATCTCGCCGAGCGTCATCGGGCGCTCCTCGAGGATCGCCTGCAGCCGGACCTCGGTCTTGTGGACCTCGGTCTGGATCTGCCGCGTCCAGCGCTGGTCCTTGACGGTGGTGTGGCCGGAGACGACGCGGGTCAGGCTCTGGCGGATCGGGTTCAGCGCCGTCTGCGGAATGATGACGAACATCTGCCCGCAATTGTCGAGGCCCTGGACGAGGAGCTGCGACTTCACCGCCAGGTTGCTGCGGCTGCCGATGGCGGCGAAATACATCCGCGTCTCGATCTGCTCGAAGATGAAGCTGACATCGGCGACCGGGCTGAAGGCGGCCTTGAGGTTCTGCGCCGCGAGTTCGCAGAGCGCCTGCGCGACCTGGATCTCGATCGGCGTGTAGGGCCGCTCGTCGTCGGGGAAGTCGGGCTCGTATTTGTAGGGGCGCTCGCTGCCGTCGGCGCCGAAGAGCACCTCGATCAGGGTGAAGACGAAGTCCCGGTCGAAGCCGATCAGGATGCGCGAATCCCATTCCGGCGAGTGGAAGATGCCGGCGATGGTGTTGTGGGCGTGGGCGTTGAGCGCGTCGCCGATGCGCTGGCTCTGGACGTTGGCGACGGAGAAATAGGTCGGCGAGGTCGACATCTGGCGTACCGCGTCGGCACAGCCGGTGGCGAGCCGGTCGAAGACCATGCGCAGCATGGGCAGCCGGTCGATCGAGATGCCGGTCGATTCGAGGAGCTTGTCCTCGCGGATGGCCTGGGCGGCGGTGCTCATCAGGCGGCTTCCTTCTGGGCGCGGTCATTGGCGGGCGCCGCGCGCTGGCCAGCGCCGCTGATGGTCTTGTCCTCGACCTCGTCGATGGAGGGCCGCTCGGCGGCGGAGATGACCTTGCGGCCATATTCGAGCGCGACCTGGGGCGCGGCGCCGTTGATGAAGGCGAGCAGGGTCTGCTTGACGACGATGTAGACGCGCAGCTGCTTTTCGCGCACTGCCTTGATCTTGAGCGAGATCGGCCCGATCACCCCGTAGGAGAAGAAGATGCCGGCGAAGGTGCCGACCAGGGCCGCGCCGATGAAGCCGCCGAGCAGGGCGGGCGACTGGTCGATCGCGCCCATCGCCTTGATGACACCGAGCACGGCGGCGACGATGCCGAGCGCGGGCAGGGCCTCGGATACGGTGCCGAGCGCATAATAGGGCTTCAGCCGGTCCTGGACCTGGCTGCCGATCTCCTCGTCCAGCAACGCCTCGACCTCATGGGCCTGCGCCTTGCCGACGATGATCAGGCGGAAATAGTCGCAGATGAAGGTGGTCAGTTGGGTATCGGCGAGGACGCTGGGATAGGCCGCGAAGAGCGCCGATTCATAAGGCGTCTCGATGTGCTGCTCGATCTCGGCGCGGCCCTTGTTGCGCAGCTCGCGCATCAGCGCATAGAGCACGCCGAGCACCTCGAAGTAATGCGCCTGGCTCGGCGTGGTGTTGCGCATCGCCTCCATCACCGCCGCGCCGGTGTCGGTGACCGTCTTCATCGGGTTGGCGACGAAATAGGTGCCGATGGCGGTGCCGAGGATGATCACCAGTTCCCAGGGCTGCCAGAGCACGGCGACATGCCCGCCCATCGCGGCAAACCCGCCGATGAGCGAGCCGATCGCAATCAACAGTCCGACCAATACGCTCAAGACGCCGCTCCTTCTCGCAATCTGCAAGTGAAGCGCTAGAGGAGCTGGCTTGCGCGAGGCTGAAACGACTGTCGCGGGACAAAGGTCAGGTCCGCGCAAGCCTTGCGCGGGAGCGTGACGTCTCACGAAGGTCCGGGCGCAGGCCCGGATCACTGCCGGGATTGCGACGATGACCACGACGACGATGGCGTTCCAGGCCGTGGCGCGGAACCTGCCCAAATCGCTGGAGCGGGCGGCCGCGGTGCCGCAGACGGCCAATGAGAGCGCCTACTATCTCGCCAATATCGGCAAGATCAAATCGATCGACGACTTCCTCGGCAACGACCGGATCTATCGTTACGCGATGAAAGCCTTCGGGCTGGAGGAGATGACCTACGCCAAGGGGCTGATCCGCAAGGTCCTGACCGAGGGCGTCGACTCGTCCTCCAGCTTCGCCAACAAGCTGACCGACCCGCGCTACAAGGAGCTGGCGACGACCTTCAATTTCGCCCGCTACGGCTCGGCGACGACGAGCTTCGACCGCACGCAGAAGCCGTTGACCGAGCGCTATGTGCGCCAGGTCTTCGAGGAGCAGCAGGGCGGCCAGAACGAGAATGTCCGGCTCGCGCTCTATTTCGAGCGCAAGGCGTCGGGCCTCAAGAACGCTTATGAAGTGCTGGCCGATCCGGCGTTGCTGAAGGTCGTGCAGACGGCGCTCGGCATCCCCGCCTCGACCTCGATGATGCCGATCGACAAGCAGGCGGAGATGATCTCGAAGAAACTCGATTTCGACCAGCTGAAGGACGCCGAGGGCGTCCAGCGCTTCCTGCTGCGCTTCACCTCGCTCGCCGATATCGGCGCCAGCCAGAGCGCGGCCAACAACGCTTTGACCATCCTCGTCGGCCCGCCGGTCGCGGCGGGCGTCAGCACCGATGTCCTGTTCAGCATCCAGAATCTCCGCCTCGGAGGCGTGTGACCATGCAGTCCTCGATCTATGTCGGCCTGTCCTCCCAGCTCGTGCTGGAGAAGCGCATGGAGACGCTGGCGCGCAACGTCGCCAACATGAACACGGCCGGCTTCCGCGCCGAGGAGGTCAAGTTCAGCACCTTCCTGTCGAAGAAGGGGCCGGATGCGGTCTCCTTCGCCTCGGCGGGGGAGACCTATATCAGCCGCCTCCAGGGCGGGCTCGACAAGACCGGCAACCCGCTCGACGTCGCCGTCGAGGGCGAAGGCTGGTTCGCCATCAATACGCCCGCCGGCACGGTCTACACCCGCGACGGGCGGATGAAGATGACGCCGCAGGGCGAACTGCGCACGCTCTCGGACCATCCGGTGCTCGACGCCGGCGGCGCGCCGATGCAGCTCGACCCCGAAGGCGGGCCTCCGGTGATCGCGCGCGACGGCATGATCTGGCAGGGCAACCAGCAGGTCGGGGCGATCGGTCTGTTCGCCATCGACCCCGCCGCCAAGCTGCAGCGCCACGACAATTCCGGCGTGATCCCCGATCGCCCGGCGACGCCGATCCTCGATTTCGTCCGCAATGGTGTGAGGCAGGGCTTCGTCGAGGGCTCGAACGTCAACCCGATCCGCGAGATGACCAAGCTGATCGCGGTGACGCGCGCCTTCGAGAGCGCCGCCAACGCCATCGACAAGGGCGAGAAGGCGGTCGATGGCGCCATCCGCTCGCTCGGCGAGAGCTGAGTGGCCGCACGGCATCCCGATGAACGCCCTGACACGTCTCGAACAGGCCCTGGCCGGCGGGCCGCAGCCGCATGATCTGGTCCAGGTCAGCGGCAGCGTCAGCGAGGTCACGCCGGCGGCGCTGCGCGTCGGCGGCCTCTCGCGCTTCGTGCGGCTGGGTGAGCGCATCGCGCTCTCGACCCAAGGCCGCGCCGAGCTCTGCGAGGCGATCCGGATCGACCGCGACGGCGTTCTCGTGAAGCCTTTCGCGACCACGGTCGGCGTCGGGCTCGGCGCCCGCGCCAGCCTCGCCGGGCCGCTCGTGCTGCGCCCCTCCCAGGGCTGGAAGGGCCGCGTCGTCAACGCCTTCGGCGAGCCCATCGACGACAGCGGGCCGCTGCCGGCCGGCGATGTCGCGATGCCGGCCGAGGGGCCGCCGCCGGAAGCGATGCGGCGGGCGCGGGTGACGCGGCCGATCCGCACCGGTGTCAAGGTCGTCGACCTGTTCACGCCGCTCTGCGCCGGCCAGCGCATTGGCATCTTCGCCGGCTCCGGGGTCGGCAAGTCGAGCCTGCTCTCGATGCTGGCGCGGGCGCCGGGCTTCAGCACCATCGTCATCGGCCTCGTCGGCGAGCGCGGCCGCGAGGTGCGCGAATTCCTCGACGACACGCTGGGCCCGATGCGCGCCCAGGCGGTCGCCGTCGTCTCGACCAGCGACGAGAGCGCGATGATGCGCCGTCTCGCGCCCAACACCGCCATGGCGGTCGCCGAATACTTCCGCGACCAGGGCGAGGACGTGCTGCTGATCCTCGATTCCGTGACACGCCTCGCCCATGCCGCGCGCGACGTCGCGCTGGCGGCCGGCGAGCCCGCGGTCGCCCGCGGCTATACGCCGAGCGTCTTCAGCACGCTGCCGAAACTGCTCGAGCGGGCGGGGCCCGGCGTCGAGGGCACCGGCACGATCACCGGGATCTTCTCCGTGCTGATCGACGGCGACGACCACAACGACCCGGTCGCGGATTCGATCCGCGGCACGCTCGACGGCCATCTCGTGCTCGACCGCGCCATCGCGGACCAGGGCCGCTATCCGGCGGTGAACGTGCTCGGCTCGGTCTCGCGCCTCGCCCACCATGTCTGGACGCCGGAGCAGCGCGGGCTGGCGTCGCGCATGAAGGCGCTGATCTCGCGCTTCGAGGACACGCGCGACCTGCGGCTGATGGGCGGCTATCAGGCCGGCGCCGATGCCGAGCTCGACAAGGCGATCGTGCTGGTGCCGAAGATCTACGAGGCCCTGCACCAGGAAATGAGCGCAGCGCTCAGCGCGGATGCCTTCAAGGATCTGGCGAGCACGCTGCAGGGGTGAGGGCAGCCTCCGCCCAATTGCCACATCGTCATTGCGAGCGAAGCGAAGCAATCCAGGGGACGTCGAGCGCGCCCTTCTGGATTGCTTCGCTTCGCTCGCAATGACGATCGGCCGCTCTCAGCCGCGGAGCTGGTCCTTGCGGACGTAGTTGAATTCCTTGACCAGCACGTCCTTGACCAGCTCGCCGCCGAGGCGGGCGTTGACGCCGGTCTTCACCGTCTTCAGCAGCGCGTCGATGTCGACGCGCTCCAGCCGGGAGAAGTCGACCTTGCCGTTGGAGTAGATCGCCCGCAGCGCCTCGTCGCGGACGTAAGCGTGCGGTTTCACGGTCATCTGGCGGAGCGTGCGGGCATCGGCGGTGAAGACGAACTGCGCCGCGACATAGCCCTGCACATCCCCGTTCGCGATGATCGGCACATGGATCAGCGCCGTCTCCTCGTATTCGAGGCCCTCGAAGAACGGCGTCTCGGCGGCCGGCGGCGTCTCGGCCCGCCAGGTCAGCGCCAGGTGGCCCGAGACCAGCGTGACCCCGCAGATCCAGGCCCCGAGGACGAGCAGCCGCGCCGTGGTCATGAAGCGCGGGCCCGGGGGACCGGCGCGGCCGCGAGGCGCGAGGTGGCGGAATAGGTTCCGTCCGATTCGGCGTCGATCAGCGTGCTCGTCATGGCGGAGGCGATCTCGCGCACCGCCTCGAGATGCATGCCGATCGCCATGCGGTTGTGCTCGAGCTTCAGCCGCAGCGTCGAGAGCCGCGCGATCAGCGGGCCGTCGCCGGCCTCGTCGCGCATGGCGCGCAGCGCCCGGCTGGCGTCGAGCAGCAGCCGGCTCTTGATCTCGTTGAGGCGGTTGAAGTCGGCGCTGCGCAGGGCCATCAGCTCGCCGGTCTCGTGGTCGATCGCCTGTTCGAGGCGGTCGAGCACGGCCCACATGGCGCGCGAGGCGGCGCTGGGCGCTGCGGGCTCCTCCTGCATCGCCACGGGCGGCGGCACCAGCGCGGGAAGCAGGGCCGCGACCTCGGCGGAAGCGGGCGTCTCGGACAGCTCGATCATGGCTCAGGCCTGTCGGAAGTTGGAGCGGGCGACGCCACCGGAGCTGGCCGGCTTGGTCAGGTTGAGGAAGCGCTGCTCGACGGAGAGCGGGATGGCGAGATCGCGCGCATTGGCGCCGGCGATGCGGCCGTCGAGCAGCTTGTGCGCGGCGGCGACGGCACTGTCGGCGGCGCTTGTGTTGTTGCGGGCGGCGATGGCGGCCTCGACTTTCTCGCGCAGGCCCAGCCCGCCCGCCTTGGCGATCTGGTTGGCGATCTGCTCGGAGAGCATCGAGCGCCAGACGCCGCCGGCGGTGCCGCTGCCGAAATTGTTCGCCGTCGCCTCGGGCATCATCTGCTCGATGAAGGTCTGGATCACCTGTGCCTCAAACTGCTGCATGGTCTTGGCGGTCTTCGAGGGCACGGCCGGCGCGGCAGCTTCCAATTTAGCCGGCGCAAGAGCGGCGAATTTCTCGCGCGCCCCGGCGAGCCCGGGCGGCGCCGCCTCGTCCACCGCGGCGGCGAACCGCGTGCCGGCGATGCCGTTGCCGAGCTTCTGGAGCCGGTCGACGGCGAGCTGCAGGCGCGCCGGATCGGCGGCGCGGGCCACATCGAGCACGATGTCCGACGGAGGAGTAATCGCCATTGTCACCTTCCAGGGTCGTTGAACGATCTGGGACGATGATGGCGGGTCAGGCTTGTTTCAGGCTTGCGGGCGGCGGAGTCGGAACCGGTGTCAGAACGTCGCCGCCCGCCGGCCCTCACGCGCGTCCATGATCTCGACCAGCGCGCCGTCCTGGTCGGCCCGCAGCTTCACCTTGCGGAGATGGTCGGCGAGGCGGGCGGTGCGCTTCTCGCGGCCCGTCTCGGCGAGGACCTGCTTCGCCTGGACGATCGCCGCCGCCTCGAAGCGCGCGGCCGAGACCTCGGTCCGGTGCAGGCGCCTGGCGGTCATGTCGGCGAAGAGCCCGGCGGTCGGCCCCTCGCCGTTGAGCGCGGCGACCAGCGCGCGCGATTCGGCGCGCGCCGCGGCGGCCTGCAGCTCGATCGCCTTCTGGCGCCATTCCGCGAGCTTGCGGATGCGCGACTGGATCGACAGCATCCGCTCGATCGCCTTGAGGCGCTGGCCCTGCATGGCCGCTCAGCCCCGTGCCAGCCAGGTGGAGAAGGCAGTGATGAACAGGCTCAGCGCGTCCGGCCCCGAGAAGTAGAGCAGGAACAGCCCGCCGGCGATAACGAAGGGCAGCGAGATGAAGTAGACCGGAATCTGCGGCGTCAGCTTGTTCATCAGGCCGATCGCGAGATTGACGATCACGGCATAGACGATGAAGGGGCTGCCGACGCGCAGCGCCAGGTAGAAGGTCTCCGAAGCGCGGTCGGCGATCTGGATCAGCCCGGCCTGGGCATCGAGCGGCGTGCCCGGCGCGATGCGGGTATAGGAGCCCGCCAGCGCCCGGATGACCTCGGCATGCTGGTTGGTGACGAACATCAGCGTCGCCGCCGTCAGGGTGATCAGCGTCACGAAAGGGGCCGAGGCCTCGGCCTCGTCGACCGGCAGGCCGGGCAGCTGGCCGAGGCCGGCGGTCGTCGCCATCGCGGTCGCGATGGTCTGGAGCGCCAGGAAGAAGAAGCGCGCCATCAGCCCGATCAGCGCCCCCGTCATCGTCTCGGCGAGGACGACGCGCAGCAGCGTCGCGGGGCCGGGCGAAACCAGATGGGCGAAGGCCGGCAGCACATAGGGCGCCAGCGCCAGCGTGACGCCGACCGCGATCATCAGCCGGAAGCGGACCGGCACGCGCGGGCTGGAGAAGCCCGGCATCAGCATCAGGCAGGCGCCGATGCGGCAGAAGATCAGGAAGGCATGCAGCACCGTGTCGGGCGTGAACGGCGTCACGAGATGGTGCCCAGGAGGTTGACCTCCAGCCCGCGCGCGATCTCGACATGGGAGAGAACGGGCAGCGCCGGGAAGATGCGCTCGACGATCATGCGCACGTAAGGGCGCGCATCCGGGCTGGTGACGAGCACGAAGCTCTGCCCCTGGTCCATGCGGGCGCGGATCGCCGTCGTCGCCTCAGCCGCGAACTCCTCGATCAGGCGCGGATCGATGTCGAACTCGACGACCTCGCCCTTGGCGTCGCGGCGCAGGCTCTCATGGAAGGCGAGGTCCCAGCGGTTGCCGAGCCTGAGCATGTTGAGCACGCCGCCCTGGGTGAGGTCGCCGCAGATCTGCTGGGCCATGCGCATGCGCACATGCTCGGCGATCTGCTCGGCGCGGCGGACATGGGGCGCGATCTCGGCGACGACCTCGAGGATGAGATGGAGGTTGCGGATCGAGACGCGCTCGGCCAGCAGCAGGCGCAGCACCGCCTGCAGGCTCGAGAGCGACATATGGGCCGGGCAGATCTCGTCGAGCAGCTTCTTGTATTCGGGACCGAGCCGGTCGAGCAGCGCGCGCATGTCCTTGTAGGACAGGAGCTGGCCGAGATTCTTGCGGATCGTCTCGCTGAGATGGGTGAGCAGGACCGAGAGCCGGTCGACCGGCTGCATGCCCTCGCGCCGGACCTCGTTGGCGTAGCTTTCCGAGACCCACATCGCCTTGACACCGAAGGCGGGCTCGCGGACCTCCTCGCCCGGCAGATCGGGCAGGCGGCCGTCGCCGACGACGACCAGCATGCTGCCGGGGCGCATCTCGCCGGTGGCGGCGACGGTACCGTGGATGCGGAACTCGTAATGCTTCGGCGGCAGCGTCAGGCTGTCGGAGAGTTTGATCTCGGGCACGACGAAGCCGTATTGCTGGGCGAATTTCTTGCGCATCTTGCCGACGCGGTGCGCCAGCTCGCTGTGCGAGGTCAGCATCTCGGCGGCGAGCTGCTTGCCGAGGCTGAGTTCGATCTCGGCGGTGCGCAGCGATTCCTTGATCGTGTCCTGGCTCTCGCGTGCGGCCTCCTCGGCCTCCATGGCGCGGATTTCTTCGGCGGCCGCGGCGCGCTCGGCGTTGCGCTTGGGGATGGTGTAGCCGACGAAGGCCATGATCCCGCCGAGCAGCGCGAAGGGCAGAAGCGGCAGGCCCGGCACCAGCGCCAGGATCACCATCAGGAAGGAGGCGACGAAGAGGGCGCGGGGATAATGCCCGAGCTGGCCGAGGATCGCCTGTTCGGCCGTGCCGCGGGTCCCGCCCTTCGAGACGAGCAGGCCGGCGGCGAGCGAGACGATCAGCGCCGGGATCTGGGTGACGAGACCGTCGCCGACCGCGAGCTTGACGAAGACGTCGGCGGACTGGGACAGCGACATGCCATGACGGGTGACGCCGATGATGATCCCGCCGAGGATGTTGACGGCGGTGATGATCAGCCCGGCGATGGCGTCGCCGCGGACGAATTTGGAGGCGCCGTCCATGGCGCCGAAGAAGGAGCTCTCCTCCTCCAGCTCGTGGCGGCGGCGCTGCGCTTCGGGGGCGTCGATCAGCCCGGCCGAGAGATCGGCGTCGATCGCCATCTGCTTGCCGGGGATGGCGTCGAGGGTGAAGCGGGCGCCGACCTCGGCGATGCGGGTCGCGCCCTTGGTGATCACGATGAAGTTCACCGTGACGAGGATGACGAAGACGATCAGCCCGATGACGAAATCGCCGCCGATGACGAAGCGGGCGAAGCCGTCGATGATGTAGCCCGCCGCATGCGAGCCCTCGTTGCCATGGGCGAGGATGACGCGCGTCGTGGCGATGTTGAGGGCGAGCCGCAGCATCGTCGCGACCAGCAGGATGGTCGGGAAGGAGGAGAACTCCAGCGGCTTCTTGATCCAGAGCGCCACCATCAGGATCAGCACCGAGAGGGCGATCGAGAGCGCCAGGCCGAGATCGATCAGGAAGGCCGGGATCGGCAGGAACAGGATCGAGAGGATCGCGACGATGCCGACGGCGAAGCCGATGTCGCGGCGGCTGGCCGGCGGTTCGCCGGACATCGCCTTGGGCGCGACCTTGCCGGTGATGAGCTGGGGCGTGGCCATTTGGGCACCCTGTCCTGTCGTCGGAGATTCGCGCCCGGCGCCGCGCGCTCAGAAGCCGCGCTCGATGCGCCCGTAGACGCGCTCGGTGAAGGCGAAGATATGCGCACCGGTGAAGGCCCCGGTCGTCGCCATCACGATCAGGATGACGACGATCTTCGGCACGAAGGTCAGCGTCGCCTCCTGCACCTGCGTCAGGGCCTGCATCAGCGCGATGATCAGGCCGATCGCCATCGCGGCGGCGACCGCTGGGCCGGCGCCGACGATGATCGCCCAGACGGCGTCGCGCATCATGTCGAGGGCGTCGGCCTCGTTCACGCGGCGTGCCTCAGGCTTCGGTGGTGGCGGGCTTCAGCGCCGCGATGCCGGCGATGATCTGGTCGAGCTTGGCGTTGGCGGTGACCGACTGCTCGACCTGCGAGAGCGCCGCGAACTGCTGGACGTATTGCGCCGGATCGGTCGGGTTGGTCGGGTCCTGGTTCTTGGCCTGCGCGATCAGGAGCTGTAGGAAGGTGTTGTAGTCGCCCATCGCGTTCTTGGAGCTCGTCGACGTCGAACTCGAGCTCGTGCTCGTCGTCGTGCTCGGGATGCTGCTCAGGTCCATGATCGGCTCCATCGGGTCCGGTGTGACGGCCCGCCGGTGGCGGCGGACCCGGTTTCGTCAGGCGAGCGCGGCCTCGCACCGCAGGGGCGCGGCGGCGGCAGGCCTCAGCTTCGCCGACAGGTTAGGCTGCGTGGCCTGCCCGGAGCTTGCGAGGATGGCGGCCTCCGCCGGATAAAGCGCCCGCAGCTGCTTCAGCGCCTCGAAGTGGCGCTCATCGGCGATCAGTCGGTCCACCGCCTGGAGGCCGAGGAGCACGTCGGCATCCTCGAAAATGCAGGCGGTGGTCATCAGCATGCGGTCGAAGAGCAGCCGGGCGGCGCCGGCGTTCTTCGGGTCGATCAGCATGGTCTGGACGACGAAGTAGAGCTGCCGCAGCGGCGTCGTCGTCTCGTCGGGCTGGATGACGTGGGTTTCGAGCAGGAAGGTCGCGTCGTTCATCAGCTCGAGGCTGACCTTGCGGTCGAAGCGCAGGATCGCCCCGTTGATGTAGATCTTCTCGTTGGCGCGCAAAGAGAGGTTCATCGGCTTGCCCATCCTCCGGTTCAGGCGAGGCTGTCGCGGATCATCTTGTTGACGTCGATGACCGACTCGAAGTCGTCGGACTGTCCCAGCCGCAGCGCCTCGCCCTGGCGCAGGGCGAAGAGGCCGATCGAGATCAGCGAGGCGCGCAGGCTCTCGGGCAGGCCGTTTTCGGCGCTGCCGAGATCCTCGATCAGCAGGGTCCAGAGCCGGCGCAGGAAGCCGACCGCCTCGATCGTCTCTGGCGAGGCCGCCCCGGTGGGTCGCGCTTCCTCGAGCAGGGTCACGGCGTGGTCGAGCGCCCGCCATTCCTGGGCGCGGGCGAGGGCGTAGTCATCCGCGGCCATGGCCGCATAGGAGCTCTGATACATGGGGCATCTCCGGACGGTGGACGGGAGGGCGTGGGCGCGCAGCCGCCCGGTCGCGCCGGCGGAGCCGGAGCGGGAGGCGAGCGCGGATGGCGGGACGCCCGGCGGCGAGGTCGGCGGCCGGGCGCGGGATCAGCTAATGTATTTCAGGATGTTGAGCTGCTGGATCCTGACGGTCAGCGCATAGGCGGTGTCGAGCTGCGTCGTCAGATCGGTGACGCGGACATTGGCCTCGTAAGGATCGACGTTCTCGAAGCCCTGGATCTGCTTGGTGACGATGTCGCGCTGGATCGTGAGCCGCTCGCTCGAAACCTTGACCCGCTCCTCGATGGCGCCGAGCTGCGCCTGCGTCGCGGTGAGGCCGAGGATCGCCTTGTTGACGCTCTCGATGCTGGCGTCGACGACGGCGCGGAAGGCGTTGGTGTTGAGCGTCTCGGTGCCGAGGTCGTAGGCCATGGTGTAGGCCATGGCGAGGTCGCGCATGGTCTGCGTGTTGGCGTTGGTCGAGACCTCGACGACTTCGCTCAGCGAGATCCGGCCGGTCATGTTCTGGTCGAGCGCCGAGGACCAGTTCGTGCCCCAGGCCGGGTTGGCGAACTCCGCCGGCAGCACGGTCTGCAGGAATGTCGTCATGTCGGCCTGCGTGATGTTGGCGACCGCGGGCGCATTCTGGGCGAAGCCGAAATAGCCGGCGAAGGCGGCGTCGATCGCAGCCTTGTTGCCCGAGACCGGGGTGGCGAAGTAGTCGGTCACCGGGCGCTGCTGCGTATTGATGCCGGCGAAGAGGAACTGGCCGCTGGACGAGGCGTTGAGCGACGCCGTCAGCGCCTGCAGATTGTTCTTCGCTTCCGATTTCAGGACCTCGGCGCCCTTGTCGCCGTCGCGCACGCTGATCAGCGTGGCGAGAAACTGCTCGGCGGTCTCGCGCATGCCGTCGAGCGCCTTCTGCGTCACCTCCAGACGCGAGGCGACGAGGCCGTTGGTGTCGACGATGCCGTTCAGCCGGTCGTACTGGTCGCGCAGGCCGACGGTCTTGCCGGTGCTGCCGCCGAGCGTCAGGCCGATATCGGCATGGCGCAGTGTGGTCGATTCCGTGGTGGCGTCGGCGAGGCTGTCGCGGGCCTTGGCGACGGCGTTGCGGAGCGTGCCTGAGAGCGAATAGTTCGAGATGAAGCTCGTCTTCATGGTCGTTACCTCACGGCCTGCAGCAGCGCCTCGAGCATCCGGTCGATGGTCGAGATCAACGTCGACGAGGCGTTGAAGGAACGCTCCAGCTCCATCATCAGCGTCATCTCCTCGTTGATGTCGACGCCGGTGACGTTCGACAGCGCAGCCGTCGTGCGTTGCAGCAGCGCGGTTTCGTAGCCGAGCGTCTGCGTCGAGGTCTGGCGCTGCGCCTCCAGCCAGCCGACCGAGGAGCCGGCGAAGCCGACGAGGGTGTCGGTCGGGTCGGCGCCGGTGGCGGGGTCGAAATTGCGGCTGGTGCCGAGTGCGGTCAGCAGGCCCTGGATGCGGTCGGGGAAGCCTGCGGCGCCGCTGGCATTGTAGCTGTAGTTGGGGTCGAGCGGGTCGGAGATGCCGCCGTCGCGCAGCCGGTCGAGATCGCCGCCCTGGGACGGGTCGGCGTTGGCATTGATGCGGATCGCGCCGGCGAGCCCCGCCACCGTCACGCCGGTCGCCGGAATGGCGGCCGGGCCGGGCGGCGGGCCATAGGTGAAGAGGCCCGCCTGGTCGGGCCCCACGCCGGTCTGGTCGCTCTCGGCGAAGACCTCGATCAGCCCGCGGGCGATCTCGTCGAGCTGGCTCTGATAGGTGACGGTGATCTCGTCGCGGACGATCGCCGAGCCGTGGATCTGGCCGGATTTCAGCGGCATGATCGCGTTGGGACCGGTGACCGGCACGCCGTCGACATAGACCGCGTTGCCCGCCGTGCCGGCGCCGAGCGCGAAGCTCGGCGCCATCGTGACGCTGCGCGGCACCGTCTCGAACAGCGTCACGCCGCCATCGGTGTAGATCACCATGTCGTTGTTGGGCCGCGTGGCCACGCTGATGCCCATCTCCTCCGAGAGCTGGGAGAGGATGCGGTCGCGCGTGTCGAGCTGGTCGGTGATGTCGGCGCCCGACTGGCTGCCCTTGACGATGGCGCGGTTGGCGACCTCGAACTCCTTGAGCAGGCCGTTCACCCGCTCGACGCCGAGCGCCATGTCGGCATCGGCCTGCTGGCGGACGGTGCGCACCGCCTCGCTGGCGGCGTTGAGGCTGCGGACCATCTCGGTCGCCTTGGTCAGCACGTTCTGCGCCAGCAGCGGATCGTCCGGCGTCACGCCGTATTGCTGGAGGGCGTTGGTGAGCGCGCCGAGCTTGGCCGCGAGCGACTGGTCGAGTTCGGGATCGTCGACCGTGGCTTCCAGCTGGTCGAGCGCATCGACCATCGCCTGCTGTCCGGAGGTGGTCGCGGTGGAGCCGAGCTTGGCCGCGAACAGCACCGAATCCATCGCCCGGCTGATCGAGGCGATCTTCACCGCCCCGCCATAGGTCGTCACCAGCGTGCCGGCCTTGCGGTTGTAGTTGGGGTCGTCGGCGCCGGCGACGTTGCGCGAGAGCACGGAGGTCTGGGTCGAGGTCGCGGTCAGCGAGGACTGCGCCACGTTCAGGGCGGATGACAGGCTCATGGATGGGTCCCCGTCTCGCTTTCGGCTGGGCTCAGCGCTTCAGGTTGACGAGGACGTCGAGGATTTCCGAGCCGGTCTGGAAGACCTTGGAATTCGCCGTGTAGCTGCGCTGCGACTCGATCATCGCCGTCAGCTCGGTGGCGAGGTCGACATTGGACTGCTCGAGCGCCCCGGAGCGGATCGAGCCGAAGCTGCCGCTCTCGGGGAAGCCGACGATGACGTCGCCAGACATGTTGTTGACGGAGTAGACATTGCCCGATTGCGGCGTCAGCTGGTCCGGGCTCGGCACGGTGGCGAGCGGGATGCGGTAGGTCGCGCGCCGGGCGCCGTTCTCGAAGACCGCATAGACGGTGCCGTCCTCGGCGATGTCGACGCTCTCGACCGCGCTCGGCGCGTTGCCATCGACGGCGAGTTCGAGCGCCGTTTCGCCGGTCGCGACCTGCGAGACCTGGCTGAAGTCGATCGTCGCGGTGGCGCCGCCGGGGATGGCGATGGTGAAATTGGCCGGCGCGGTGGTCAGCTGGCCGGTCGGTCCGAAGGCGAGCGCGACGTTGGCGAGCGGGCCGCCCGCATAGGGGAAGCCGCCGGCAGTGGCGGTCGCCTGGTCGAAGACCACCGCCTGCCAGGTGTCGGGGGCCGTGCCGGTCTTCGCCATATAGACGTCGAGGAACTTCTTGTTGCCGAGATTGTCGTAGGAGACGATCGAGGCCTTGCTCGAATAGGTGCTGCCGGCGACGTTGTCGGAGGGCAGGGTGCCCGGCGCGATCACCGTGGCGTTGGAGTCGAGCACGCCCTTGAGCGTGCCGCTCTCCGTCGGGTTGGCTTCATAGGCGACATTGGCGAGGTTGATGCGCTCCAGCCCGTCCAGGCTGTTGGCGACGACGGTCGGGTCGCCGTTCTGGATCGGGTAGCCCATCAGGTAGAAGCCGGCCGAATTGACCAGCTCCTGGCTGCCGTTCTTCACGAAGGCGCCGGCGCGGGTCATATAGGGCGTTCCGCCGGCATCCGTGACGACGAAGAAGCCGTTGCCCTTGATGGCGAGGTCCGTCTTCGAAGTCGAGCCCATGATCAGGCCCTCGTCGGAGATCGCGTAGCGCGTCGTGGTCTCGACGCCGCCGGAATTGTATTCGCTGTGGTTCCCTTCGGAGATCAGCGAGGAAAATTCGGTCGAGGCGCGCTTGTAGCCGACGGTGTTGACGTTCGCGATGTTGTCGCTGACGGCGCCGAGCTTGCTGCCCTGGGCGGCCATGCCGGACACGCCGGTGCGCATGATCCCGAAAATGCTCATCTGCCGATCTCCAAGCGAAGCTGTCGAGCCTCATCTGATCTGGAGTGGCTTGCCCGAAGCTTTCGCCTGATTATGTCGGGTATTTTGATTCAAATTTATCGAAAAGAGCCGCCGAATACGTCAGAATAGACTCCTTATACTATAGGCGCTCCCACGTGTCCGTTTCCGCGACTCGTCGCCCGGACCGCAGAGGCCCCGCTGGATGCGGTGTCGAACCCGGTCGCGGCTAAATTTCGAGGGTTAATGAAATGTATAGGCTTTCTTATAAATCCGTATAACGGTCTTTAACTCAGAGCCCGTCCCGAAAGGGTTGAGCGACTGGGGCACTCGTGATTCCAAGGGGTTG
>LSIG01000075.1 GCA_001556125.1 Rhizobiales bacterium CCH10-E5
GTGGCGGGCGCCGTGGCCGCGGGGCGCGGTCCGCCACCGACGATGACCGCCTGGCCCTCGCTCAGCTCTCCCGACAGCAGTTCGGTATAGGCGCCGTCGGTCGGGCCGAGCATGACAGGGACGGCGCGCGGGCGGCCGTCCTCGCCGAGCACATAGACGCGGCCGGGCGTGCCCTGCTGCGGTGCGCCGCGTCCCTCCTGCATCATGGCCTCGAACTTCGCCCGGCGCTCGGGGTCAAGCACGGCGGCGACCTTGGCGATCATGTCGGCCCGCGCCTTGCGGAAGACGGCGCGGCGCTCGTCCTCGCTCATGCCGGCCATGGCCTCGCGGAAGCCGGCGCGACGCTCCTGCATGATCGCGGCGATGGCCTGCTTCTGTTCCGCTGTCGGCTGGAGTTCGGTTTCGATGCGCTCGCGGAAGGCGGCGGCCTGGCCCGGCCGACCGCCTCGGGTGGAGGGGGCTGCCGCAACGGCCGCTCCGGTGGCAGGTGCCGACCCACCAGCCGCTCCTGGCGGGCGGAAGCGCAGGGCGGCGTTCGCCACGCGCAGCACGTCGCGCCGGTCCTCGGTGACGACCTGGAGATTGGCGGTCATGCCGGGCAGCAGTGCCATGTCCCGGTTTTCGACCCGGATCACGCCGGTATAGGTGACGACGTTCTGGATGGTCTGCGCGCCGAGGCGCACCATTTCGACGCGGCCCTCGAAAGTGCGGTTGGGATAGGCGTTGACGGTGAAGGTCGTCGGCTGGCCCGGCTTCAGGCGGCCGACATCGGCCTCGTCGACATTGGCGTAGATGTCGATGGTGCGCAGGTCCTGCGCGATCTGGAACAGGGTGGGCGTCGAGAGCGAGGCGGCAACCGTCTGGCCGAGATCGACCTGGCGCTGTACGACGACGCCGTCCACGGGCGAGCGGATGTCGGTGCGCTCGAGGTCGATCAGGATGTCCTTGAGCTTGGCGTCACGCTGGGCGATCAGCGCCTCGCCGGACGCGACCTGGCCTTCCGCGAGCAAAATGTCGGCGTCGAGCCCGTTGAGCTCGGCCTTGGCCGAGGCGATCTGCGCTTCGCTCGACGCCAGAGTTGCGGTCTGCACCTCGAGCTGGGTGCGGGCGGTGTCGAGCGTCTGCTGCGAGCCGGCGCCGCGGCTGAACAACTCGCTCTGGCGCTCGAAAGTGCGCTTCGCATCGGCGAGCTGCGCCGCGACGCGGTCACGCTGGGCTTCGAGGTCCTTGACGGTCGAATTGGCCTTGAGCCGCGTCGAGCGGGCGCGGTCGAGCTGGGCGCGCTTGACCAGAAGGTCGGCCTTTACCTGCATCAGGTCTGCCTGCGCGGCGTCGCGACGTGTCTTGATCTGGTCGCTGTTGAGGCGGGCGACGACCTGTCCGGCCTTCACCTGCGAATTGTAGTCGGCGAGGATCTCGACGATCTGGCCGGAGAGCTGCGAGCCGACCAGCACGGTCGTCATCGGCGTCAAGGTGCCCGTGGCGCGAACGGCGGCGGTGATCTGGCCGCGGTCGACGGGAGCGGTGCGATAGGCCGCGTCAGCCGAGGAGCCGCCGGCCGGACGCCACGCCCAGTAGCCGCCGGCCGCGAGCACGGCCACGACACCCGTTACGATCACCCACTTGCGCAAATTGGTCCCCATCGTCGCGTCGGCAGGGCCGACGTCTTTTCAGCCGCCGCACCATGCCAGTATCCCGGTTCGGCGGCGAGTTAACTTACCGCAATGTTGAGGAGAGGTCGGTTTCCGGTTGTTTCGGCGTCAGCAGGCGACGGGTCACGCTGTCCGCGAACCCTGCGTCGCGGCGATCAGATCCCGCAGGGTCGTGATCGTCGAGGCGTCGGCGACGCCGTCGACCTTGTCTTGGCGCCAGTGGCGTTGGAAGGCGGCGACCACCGCTTCCAGCTTCTCGTCATAGACGCCGTCGACGGCGACGCCGTAGCCGAACATGGCGAACATCGCCTGCAGCGCCTCGACCGGCTGGCCGGAGTCGCCGCGCGCGAAGAAGCGGCCGCTGCGGATCGGCGCGGGTTCGCTCCAGAGGCCGACACCGGCTTCGGCGAAGCGGTGCCAGGGGAATTTTTCGCCGGGGTCGATCTTGCGGCCCGGGGCGACATCGGAATGGGCGAGCACGCGCTCAGGCGGAATGGCCCAGCGCTCGCAGATGTCGCGGCAGAGGTTGAGCGTGGCTGCGATCTGCTCCTCCGGGAAATCGGGCAGGCCGCCGGGATGGCCGGGATTGGCGATCTCGATGCCGATCGAGCAGGAGTTGATGTCGCTCTCGCCGGCCCAGTGCGAGGCGCCGGCATGCCAGGCGCGGCGCGCTTCCGGCACGAGCTGGAGGGTGTGGCCGTTCTCGAAGACGAAATAGTGCGAGGAGACTTGCGAGACCGGGTTGCAGAGCCATTGCAGGGCTTCGCCGGCAACTGGCATGCCGGTGTAGTGCAGGATCAGCATGTCCGGCCGGCGCGACGCGCCCTCCGTCGCGCCGTCTTTGCGTTCGCCATGGTTGGGCGAGGGGAAGATCTTGGCCGCGAAGCGGCTGTCGGGGGTGGCCTCTTGGCTCATGCGCTGAGGCTCAGGCCGGCTCGATGCTCAGCCGCGCCCGCAGCCCGCGCTCGCGCTCGATCCGGTCCCAGGCGGCGTTGATCGCGGCGAGGCGGCGGGTGGCGATGGCGACCGCCTCCTCGGGCAGGCCGCGGGCGATCTCGCGGTCCGGGTGGTTTTCCGCCACGAGCTGGCGGTAATGCCGCTTGAGCTCGTCGTCGCCCATCTCGCGCGAGGCGCCCAGCACGAGATAGGGATCGTCGGCGCGCCGCACATGACGAGCCTCGATGCGGGCGAAACCGGCCTCGTCGATGCCGAAGATCGTCGCGACCTCGCGCAGATAGGCGTGCTCGTCCTGGTGGATCGCGCCATCGGCGGCCGCGATCAGGAAGAGCCCGTCCAGCACGTCCTCGAGCAGCGCCGGCTCGTCGCGGAAGCTCTCGGCGATCTGCCCGGCATAGGCTTCGAAACCGGCGCTGGTCTGCTTGGCGAGGTCGAACAGCATCTCGATGCGCGCCTGCTGCTCGGGCGGGACGGTGACGATGCGCCGGAAGGCGGCGACCTCGTCGCGGGTGACGACGCCGTCGGAACGGGCCATCTTGGCGGCGAGTGCGACGAGGCCGGTGGTGAAGACCAGTTCGCGGGGCGCCGCGCCGAAGGGGGCACCCTCGCGGTCGACCAGCATGTGACCGGCGAGCGCCCCGAGCAGGGCGCCTAGCGGGCCGCCGAGCACGAGGCCGAGGCCGCCGCCGCCCAGCAGACCCCAGAAAGACGAAACCATGGTTCAGGCGACTCCGGGCGCTGTGGTGACGGCGCGACCATAACCAGAACGCAGCTGCGCCGACAGCCCCGGCATGAGGCCGACTCGCCGCGTTATTCGGTCGCAAACCTCAATTGTGGCGGAAATAGGGCACAAAGTGCCGGGCGGGCGCCAATACACAGCCGGCTCGGGACCGCGAAGTGTCGGGGACGCATTTTTACATGATCAATACTTTCCAGTAAGAATACGTAGATCGGTCGGATCAAGATGTAAATCGAGCGATTTGGCGAATCGCGGGACAGATTCTCGTCACATTTACTGATCACTGGACTGCGCCTTCCAGCCAATAGGCGGTAGCAAAGGTTCAGTCGATCATGCGGTATACCTCCAGCGGCGCTCTCGCCGTCGTCGCGATTTGCCTCGCATCGCTCCAGCCGGCCCAGGCCCAGGTCAATGACGAGACGGACGCCCGGGCGTTCATCGTTCGCGAGGCCGAGATCCAGCGGGAGAAAGCGGCCGCAGCGGCGGGCGAAGCCAAGCCGGAGGAAGCAGCCGCGCCCGCCGCATCGAGCGATGGGAAGAAGGCGAAGGCGGAGCGGACCGCTCTGTCGGCTCCTGCCGGATCGGAGGGGCTCAAGGCACTGGTCGCGCGCCATGCGGCCGCCAATGGCGTGCCCTTCTCGCTGGCTGATGCCGTGGTGCGGATCGAGAGCCGCTACAATCCCCGTGCCGCCAATGCGGGCAATTACGGGCTGATGCAGATCCGCCACCAGACTGCGCGCGGCATGGGCTATACGGGAGGCGCCGGCGGTTTGCTGGATCCCGAGACCAACGCCCGCTACGCGATGAAATACCTCGCGATGGCCTATCGGGCGGCTGGCGGCGACACCTGCCGCACCATCATGAAGTATCAGAGCGGCCACATGGCCGAGCGCATGAGCGGGGCGAACCGCACCTACTGCGCCAAGGTCCGCACCATCACGGCCCGCAACTGAAGGCGTCGTGGCGGTTGACGCAGCCGCCGGGAGCGCGCACTAGCCCTCCCGCCAGTCGGCCGGACGGCCGCTCTCGCTGGAACGCAGGTTCCCGCGGGGGAGGAAAGTCCGGGCTCCACGGAAAAACGGTGCCGGATAACGTCCGGCGGGGGCGACCCCAGGGATAGCGCCACAGAGATCGAACCGCCTCGCAGGGAAGCCTCGGCCTCCACGCGCGGTAAGGGTGAAAAGGTGCGGTAAGAGCGCACCGCGGACCCGGCAACGGGGACGGCATGGCAAGCCCCACCGGGAGCAAAACCGAATAGGGACGATGCTGTCCGCGCGAGCGGAGAGGGGCCTTTTCCGGGCCCTGTCGTCCGGGTTGGTTGCTCGAGGCGCGCAGCAATGCGCGTCCCAGAGGAATGGCCGTCGCGCCGGGAGAGCGATCTTCCGGCCATCCAGAACCCGGCTTACAGGCCGACTGGCACCTCGACCGTCGGATATTCTACTCCGGCGGGCATCTGACGCGGCTTTCTGCGCTTCCGGTGCTCACGGACCAATGTCCGCTCCGCTCCGGTTCTCGAAAGCCACGCCAGCTGCCTCGCCGGAGCGAATCTCCGATCGGTCTCGGGCATCCAGAGGCCTTGAAAGCAGGCCGCGTCGCCGTCAGGCCACCTTCAGCTCAACGTCGATATTGCCCTTGGTCGCATGCGAATAGGGGCACACGATGTGGGCCTTCTGCACGAGGTCCTCGACCACAGCCTTGTCGACGCCCGGAACCGAGATGGTGAGCGTTACGGCCAGGCCGAAGCCGGCGCCGTCATCGCGCGGGCCGATGCCAACATCGGCGCTGACCTTCGCATCCTCGGGGATCTTCACCTTCTCCTTGCCGGCGACGAATTTCAGCGCGCCGAGGAAGCAGGCCGAATAGCCCATCGAGAAGAGCTGCTCGGGATTGGTGCCTTCGCCGCCGCCGCCGCCGAGCTCCTTCGGCGTGTTGAGGACGACGCTGACATTGCCGCTGTCGGTCGCGGCCTTGCCTTCGCGGCCGCCGGTGGCCGAACCGTGAGCGGTGTAAAGAACCTTCATGGCGAACTCCTTCGCTGCTGGGCCGCGCGGGCATTCCCGTTTGCGACCAGATGATCTTGCAGGTTCGATTTATATCGTGCACAATTTAATTGTCAACGATCCGAACATCGCGGTTCACGCCGAGTTGATTGGGGCGTCCAATGCTGGTTCATCGCCGCGGCGAGGGGCCGGATCGGGTGAGGCGGCGGATAGGGAAGCGGTCATGTCGAAAAAAGTTCCCGGGCGGGCGAGCCCCAGGCTGGAAGAGCAGCTCTGCTTCGCCGTCTATCGGGCCGGCCAGGCCTTCACCCGGATGTATCGGTCCGTGCTCGCGGAAACCGGGCTCACCTATCCGCAATATCTGGTCATGCTCGTGCTGTGGGAGGGCGACGGGCTGACGGTGAAGGCGCTGGGCGAGCGGCTGTCGCTCGATTCCGGCACGCTGACGCCCCTGCTCAAGCGGCTCGAAGCAGCCGGTCTGATCCGACGCGAGCGCAGCCGCAGCGACGAGCGCCAGGTCCTGCTCCACCTGACCGAGGCGGGGGAGCGGCTGCGGGAAAAGGGGGCCTGCGTGCCGGATGCGATGGGTCGGGCCATCGGTGCGGCCCTTCCGCCGGACGGGCGGCTGCTCTCAGACCTGGCAGCGCTGCGCGAAGCCTTGCTGGCCGCAAGCGATCCGGACTGATCGCAGGATAATTTTTCGAAGTCATTTCCCCGCCCGCAGTGGCCGCGCCGGCCGCTGCGAACGAGGAATCGCGCGTGGTTACGGATACTTAACCTTAACGGGCTGTGATGATCGCCAGCCCCCGCAGCGGCGCCTGCGCGGGCGCGATTCCGTTGACGCCCATACAGGCCCATGCTATCCCAAATCATCCCGTCGAAGCCGGCAGGCGGTCGTCAGATCAGGGTCCGTGTGCCGCGCGGAAACTGGTCGATTATGACGCCTTGCCTGCTTCGGCGGGGGGCTACCGCCCCGCAAGCTTCGCGGGCGAGCGGCCAGCCAGTGAGCAGGCCGGGAGGCGGCGTTGACGGACCGCTTCGTCTCGAATTTCACCAATCGGCTGGACGCCAAGGGTCGCGTCTCGATCCCGTCGAGCTTCCGGGCCGTGCTGGCCAAGGATGGCTACGAGGGGCTTTACGTTCATCCGGCGCTCGATCTCGCGGCCTTCGATGCCGGCGGTCACGCCCTGCGCAAGACGATCGACGACATTCTGGCGCGCTTCTCGCCCTTTTCGGAGGAGTGGGAGTCGCTGTCGACGGCGCTGAACGGCACCTCGGAGGTGCTGAAGGTCGATCCGGAGGGCCGCATCATGCTGAGCGAGGCGCTGCGCGCGCATACGGGGATCACGGATGCGGTGACCTTCGTCGGGCATGGCCACAAATTCCAGATCTGGGAGCCGGCCCGGTTCCAGGCGCACCTCGATGCCGCCAAGGCGAAGCTGCGCGACGTCAAGCGCGCGCTGAGCGTGCCGCCGCCGAGCGGTGGGGCGGCTGGCTGATGCCGGGGCGCATGCAGAGCCGGGCGGGCCAGACCGCGATCGAGTCGCAAGAGGGCGCGCCGCATATCCCCGTGCTGCTCGCCGAGGTGTTGAGCGCACTCGCGCCGAAGCCGGGCGGGCGCTATCTCGACGGCACCTTCGGCGCCGGTGGCTATGCCCGCGCGATCCTCGAGGCCGCGCCGGATGCGAGCCTGCTGGCGCTCGACCGCGACCCGACCGCCATCACCGGCGGCGCGGCGCTCGTCTCCGAGATGGCCGGCCGGCTGACGCTGGCACAGGCCCGTTTCAGCGAACTCGCCGAAGAGGCGCAGCGTTTCGACCGCGTCCCGCTCGACGGCATCGTGCTCGACATCGGCGTCTCCTCCATGCAGATCGATCAGGCGGAGCGAGGCTTCTCCTTCCGCTTCGACGGGCCGCTCGACATGCGCATGGGCCGCGAGGGCCGCAGCGCCGCCGACCTCGTCAACGAGGCGGAGGAGGGCGTTCTCGCCGACATTTTCTATCATTACGGCGAGGAGCGCCGGTCCCGCGCCGTCGCGCGTGCGATCATCGAGGCGCGGCGCAAGGCGCCGATCGAGACGACGAAGCAACTCGCCGATCTCGTGGCCGGCATCGTCTGGGCGGAGCCCGGCGGGCCGCATGGCGCGACGCGGGTGTTCCAGGCGCTGCGCATCGCGGTCAATGACGAGCTCGGCGAGCTCGTGCGTGCGCTGCATGCGGCGGAAGAGGTTCTGGCGCCGGGCGGACGTCTCGTGGTCGTCACCTTCCACTCGCTGGAAGATCGCATCGTCAAGCAGTTCCTGGCCGAGCGCTCCGGGCGCGCTCCGGCCGGCTCCCGCCACGCGCCGGTGGTGACGGCCGCTCAACCCACCTTCAGCCTCGTCAGCCGTGGGCCGGTGGCGCCGTCCGAGGCCGAGATGCGGCTCAATCCGCGGGCGCGTTCCGCCAAGCTGCGCGCCGCCGCCCGTAACGAGGCGCCGTCGCGCCCGGCCGACCCGGATCTCGTCGCGCTCGCCGGACTGCCCGAGCCGCAGCCCCGCCGGAGGCCCCGCGCATGATCAAGCTGCTCCATCTCGTCGCCATCGGGGCGCTCGTCTCCTCGGCCTTCTACGCCTACACGATCAAATACGAGACGACGCTGGAGGCCGAGCAACTCCAGAAGATCCGGATGAAGGCGCAGCGCGAGCGCGACGCCATCGCCGTGCTGAAGGCCGAGTGGCAGTTCCTGAACCGGCCGGACCGTCTGCAGGCGCTCGCCGACCGCCATCTCGATCTGCAGCCCTTTTCGGTGACGCAGGTGGTGCGCATGTCGGATGTCCCCAATCGCGGCCTGAAGGTCGATGCCATCGGCCGCAAGCTCGAGGATCTCGGCTTGGGCGTGCCGACGGAGACGCCGCGCGACCGCAAGCCGAGTGCGACCACGCCGGGAGGCCGTCCATGAGCGAGACCCCGACCCACATCGTCGAGGAAGCGCCGGAGGCCGCACCACGGCGCCGTTTCGGCGCGCTGCGCGATGTTTTCCGGATGAGCGGCGAAAAGAGCCAGCCGCGCGTCGGCCTGGTCATCCTCGGCTTTTCCGCGCTCTTCCTGGCGATCACCGGCCGGCTCGTGATGCTGGCGACAATGCCCAACGAGCAGGTCGGCCTGCGCCGTGCGACGTCCAACGCGATCTCGGCCGCGCGTCCCGACATCGTCGACCGCAATGGCGAAGTGCTGGCGACCGATATCCGCACCGTCTCGGTCTTCGCCGAGCCGCGGAAGATCCTCGACAAGGACGAGGCGACGGAACTGCTGACCGCTGTTCTGCCCGATCTCGACGCGAAGGACCTGCGCGACAAGCTCGGCACCAAGAAGGGCTTCGTCTGGGTCAAGCGCGAGATCACGCCGCGCCAGCAGGCCGAGGTGCACCGCCTCGGCATCCCCGGCGTCGGCTTCGTGCCCGAGAACAAGCGCGTCTATCCCAACGGCACGGCCGCCGCCCATGTGCTGGGCTTCGCCAATGTCGACAATGTCGGCATCGCCGGCATCGAGAAATACATCGACTCGCATGGGCTGCAGGATCTGAATGGCGCGGGCCTCGCGACGCAGGCGTCCGATCTCAAGCCGATGACGCTGTCGATCGACCTGCGCGTCCAGCACGCGCTGCGCGACGAGCTGGCGAAGGGCCTGGAGAAATACAAGGCGATCGCCGCTGCGGGCGCGATCATGGACGTGAACACCGGCGAGATGATCGCGCTGGTGTCGCTGCCCGACTTCGACCCCGGCAACCCGGTCGACGCGTTGGAGAAGGACCGGATCAACCGGATGAATGTCGGCGTCTACGAGATGGGCTCGACCTTCAAGGCGCTGACCATCGCGATGGCGCTGGATTCCGGCAAGGCCAACATCAATTCGAGCTATTCGACCGCCGGCGGCATGATGCGGTTCGGCCGGCAGGTCATCAAGGAGTATCACGGCACCGGCCGGACACTGACCGTGCCGGAGGTCTTCCTGCACTCGTCCAACATGGGCTCGATCAAGATGGCGCTGGCCGTCGGCGTTGAGGGGCACAAGGCCTTCCTGCGCAAGATGATGCAGCTCGACCGGATGACGACCGAGCTGCCGGAGAGCGCGGCGCCGATCGTCCCGCAGCGCTGGGGCGAGATCAACACGGCGACCATCGCCTTCGGCCACGGCCTCGCGGTCGCGCCGCTCCAGGCGATGGCGGCGGTCGGTGCGCTGGTCAATGGCGGCACCCTGATCACCCCGACCTTCCTGAAGCGGTCGGAGGAGGAGGCCAAGCGCAGCGGCATTCGGGTGATCAAGCCCGAGACCTCCGAGGCGATGCGCTTCATCATGCGCCTCAACGGCGAAAAGGGCTCGGCCCGCAAGGCCGACATCGCCGGCTATTTCGTCGGCGGCAAGACCGGCACGGCCGAGAAGGTCATCAATGGCCGCTATGCCAAGAACAAGAACTTCACGACCTTCACGGCGATCGCGCCCTCCGACAAGCCGCGCTACCTCTTCCTCGCGATCTATGACGAGCCGAAGGGCTATGCCGAAAGCGGCGGCTATTCGACCGCCGCCTGGAACGCCGGCATCACCACCGGCAAGGTGATCGAACGCACGGCGCCGATCCTCGGCCTGCCGCCGCGCTTCGAGCCGCCGGCCCAACCCTTCCCGCTGATGGCGCGGCTGGGGGCCTGGGGCACGCGCTGACGCTTGCCGCAGGCCGGGCTCCACGCTAGCGAGCGATCATGACAGAAGCCTTCAGCCTCGGCCGCCTGTTTCCGGGCGCCTTCCCCGCGGATGCCACGCGAGCGGTCGCGGGCGTCGCCTTCGACAGCCGCAAGGTGCGGCCGGGCGAGGTCTTCGTCGCGCTCGCCGGAGCCAAGGCGGATGGCGCCCGCTTCATCGCCGATGCGGTCGCCAAGGGCGCCGTCGCGGTCGTATCGGGAGGGCCGCGCCCCGAGGTGCTCGACCCGGCCGTCGCCTTTGCCGAGGTGGCCGAGCCGCGCCTCGCGCTCTCTTTGGCTGCCGCGCAGATCCACCCTCGCCAGCCGGGCACGATCGTCGCGATCACCGGCACCAGCGGCAAATCCTCGGTTGCCGACTTCACGCGCCAGATTTTCCAGTCGCTGGGCCACGCGTCGGCGAGCCTCGGCACCATCGGCATCGTCACCGCCAAGGGCGCCGATTATGGCTCGCTGACCACGCCGGACCCGCTGTCCCTGCACGCTTCGCTCGACCGGTTGGCGGGTGAGGGCGTCACGCATCTCGCCATGGAGGCTTCCTCGCACGGGCTCGACCAGCACCGGCTCGACGGCGTCAGGCTGGCGGCAGGCGCCTTCCTGAATCTGGGGCGCGACCATCTCGACTACCATCCGACGGTCGCGGACTATCTGGCGGCGAAGCTGCGGCTCTGGTCGCTGCTGCCGAAGGGCGCCCCCGTGGTGATCAATCGCGACGAGCCCTATGCGCAGGAGGCTGCGGATGCGGCGCTGGCCGCCGGCCACCGGCTCTTCGGCATCGGTCGCAAGGGCGAGACGATCCGGCTGGTCGAGAGCGAGCGCGACGGTTTCTCGCAGCGCCTAAGGGTGGCGGTCGACGGCCGCGAGCATGGGGTGACGCTGCCGCTGGTTGGCGACTTCATGGCGGGCAACGCGCTGGTCGGCGCCGCGCTCGCCATCGCTACCGGCGACGACACCGAGCGCGCGATGCAGGCGATCGCAGGACTGACCGGTGTGGCCGGCCGGCTGGAGCGCGTCGGCGAGGCGAAGGGCGGTCTGGTGGTCGTGGATTACGCTCACAAACCCGATGCGCTGGCGGCCGTGCTGTCGACCCTGCGCGGCTATGCGACCGGGCGCCTGATCTGCGTCTTCGGCTGCGGCGGCGACCGCGACACCGGCAAGCGCCCGGTGATGGGCGCGATCGCGGCCGAAAAGGCCGACATCGCCATCGTCACCGACGACAATCCGCGCAGCGAGGACCCGGCCGCGATCCGTGCGCAGGTGATGGCCGCCTCGCCGAAGCTGCGCGAGATCGGCGACCGGGCCGAGGCGATCCGCGCGGGCGTCGCCATGCTAGCCCCCGGCGATGTGCTGGTCGTTGCCGGAAAGGGCCATGAAACCGGCCAGATCATCGGCGACCGGACTTATCCCTTTTCCGACCAGGACGTGGTGCGGACGGCTATCGCGGAGATCGCAGGATGAGCGCCCCTCTCTGGAGCGGAGACGAGCTGGTCGCGGCGCTGGGCGCGCGGGCCGAAGGCACGGTGCCGCCGGCCGTCACGGGCATTTCGATCGACACGCGTACCCTCGAGCCGGGCGACGCCTTCTTCGCCATCACCGGCGAGGCCCGCAACGGGCATGATTTCGTCGCGGCTGCCTTCGAGAAGGGGGCGGCGCTCGCCGTCGTGGACGAGGCGCACGCGGCCCAATTCGCCGGCAAGGGCGCCCTCGCCATTGTGCCCGACGTGCTGAAGGCGATGGAGCGGGCCGGCAGCGTTCGCCGGGCGGAGCTGAAGGCCGGCGTGCTCGCGGTCACCGGCTCCGTCGGCAAGACCGGCACCAAGGAGGCGCTGCGGCTCATCCTGTCGCGCCAGGGCAAGACGCATGCGCCGGTTGCCTCCTACAACAACCATTGGGGCGTGCCGCTGACCTTGTGTCGGACGCCCCGAGACGTGGCTTACGCGGTCTACGAGATCGGCATGAACCACCCCGGCGAGATCCTGCCGCTGGCGCGGATGGTGCGCCCGCAGGTCTCGATCATCACGACCATCCAGCCGGTCCATCTCGAGGCCTTCGCCTCATTGGAGGGGATCGCCGAGGAGAAGGCCGGCGTGTTTTGGGCGCTGGAGCCCGGCGGCACCGCGATCCTCAATGCGGACATCCCCCAGGCCGATCTGCTGGAGCGGATCGCCAGGGCCGGCCCGGCCGGCGAGGTGATCCGTTTTGGCGAAAGCGCGGATGCCGATGTCCGGCTCATCTCCTGTGCGCTGCGCTCCGACGTCTCGACCGTCGATGCGGTGGTGATGGGGCAACCGGTCACCTACCGGCTCGGCAGCCCGGGCAAGCATATCGTGTTGAACTCGCTCGCCGTTCTGGCGGCGGTGAAGGCGGTCGGCGCCGATATCGCGCTGGCGGCGCTGGCGCTGGGCGATCTGCGCCCGCCCGCGGGGCGCGGGGCGCAGCAGCGGCTGGAGGCACCCGGCGGAGCGTTCACGCTGATCGACGAGAGCTACAACGGCAACCCGGCCTCCGTGAAGGCGGCGATCGAGAATCTGGGGCGCATCCCGGTGGCCGGCCGCGGCCGTCGCATCGCCGTGCTCGGCGACATGCTGGAGCTGGGGCCGACCGGTCCCGAACTCCACAAGGGGCTCGGTCCGGCCATCACCGCCAACGGCATCGACAGTGTCTTCGCCTGCGGTCCGCTGATGCGCGGGCTGTATGACAGCTTGCCTTCGACCCTGCGGGGGGCTTATGCCGCGCAGGCGAGCGGGCTCGAGGCGCTCGTTCTGGATGCCGTGCGAGCCGGCGACGTGGTGATGGTCAAGGGCTCGCTCGGTTCGCGCATGGGGCCGATCGTCAAGGCGCTGACGGCCCGCTTCCCCGCCTCGTCGGCCGAAGACTAGAACAAGAGACCGAAACACCGATGCTCGTCTGGCTCGCCGACTTTTCCGGGACGTTCCCCATCCTCAACGTCTTCCGGTACATCACCTTCCGGGCCGGCGGCGCCACGGCGACGGCGCTGCTCGTCGTCTTCTTCTTCGGCCCCGCTGCGATCTCCTGGCTGCGGATCAAGCAGGGCAAGGGCCAGCCGATCCGCACCGACGGGCCGCAGACGCATCTCGCCAAGCGCGGCACGCCCACCATGGGCGGGTTGATGATCCTCGGCGGTCTGCTGGTCGCGACGCTGCTCTGGGGCAATCTGCGCAACCCTTATGTCTGGATCGTGCTCGGCGTGACGGTGAGCTACGGCGCCATCGGCTTCTACGACGACTATCTCAAGGTGACGAAGCAGTCCCACAAGGGCTTCTCCGGCAAGGCGCGGCTCACGCTCGAAATGGCGATCGCGCTCGTCGCCTGCTGGGGCGTGATGCAGCTCGGGCCGCCGGCCATCGCGTCGGGCTTCGCCATGCCCTTCCTCAAGGAGCTGATCATTCCCCTCGGCATCCTGTTTCCGTTGGTCACCGCCTTCGTTGTGGTCGGTGCCGGCAATGCGGTGAACCTGACCGACGGGCTCGACGGTTTGGCGATCGTGCCGGTGATGATCGCGGCGGCGACCTTCGGCTTCATCTCCTACCTCACAGGCAATGCGATCTTCGCCAACTACCTGCAGATCCATCACGTGCCTGGCGCCGGCGAACTGGCCGTGGTCTGTGGCGCGGTGATTGGCGCCGGCATCGGCTTTCTGTGGTTCAATGCGCCGCCGGCCCAGATCTTCATGGGCGATACGGGTTCGCTCGGGCTCGGCGGCCTGCTCGGCGTGGTGGCGGTAGCCACCAAGCACGAGATCGTGCTGGCGATCGTCGGCGGGCTGTTCGTGATCGAGGCGCTCTCCGTCATCATCCAGGTCTTTGTCTACAAGCGCACCGGCAAGCGCGTCTTCCTGATGGCGCCGATCCACCACCATTTCGAGAAGCTGGGCTGGACCGAGCCTCAGGTCGTGATCCGCTTCTGGATCATCTCCGTGGTGCTGGCCCTGATCGGCCTGTCTACGCTGAAGCTGCGCTGAGATGACGCCGGTCACCTGTTTTGCGGGCCGGCGCGTCGCGCTGTTTGGCCTGGGCGGTTCCGGCCTCGCCACGGCCCGTGCGCTGATCGCCGGCGGGGCGCAGGTCGAAGCCTACGACGACAATGCCGCCAGCCGCGACCGTGCGGCAGGCGAGGCGATCGCGGTCGTCGACCTCGCGGCGGCCGATTGGTCGCGCTTCGACAGCCTCATCCTCGCGCCGGGCGTGCCGCTGACCCATCCTGCCCCGCACTGGACGGTGGAGAAGGCCAAGGCCGCCGGCGTCGAGGTCATCGGCGACATCGAGCTGTTCTTCCGGCAGCGCGCGGCGACGGAGCCGGCTGCGCCGGTCGTCTGCATCACCGGCACCAACGGCAAGTCGACGACCACGGCGCTGGTCGCCCATGTGCTGCGCCAGGCCGGACGCGACGTCCAGATGGGCGGCAATATCGGCACGGCCGTGCTGGCGCTGGAGCCGCCTTCGGAAAGCCGCGTCCACGTCATCGAGTGCTCGAGCTACCAGATCGATCTCGCGCCCTCGTTGGCGCCGAGTGTCGGGATCCAGATGAACCTGACGCCAGACCATCTCGACCGGCACGGCACCTTCGAGGCCTATGGCGCGATCAAGGAGCGCCTGGTCTCCGCGGCAGATGTCGCCGTGATCGGCGTCGACGACGAGCCGTCCAAGCAGATGGCGCGGCGGCGCGCAGCGTCCGGCCGCAAGCTGGTCAGGATCAGCGGCGAGCAGCCGCTCGATGACGGCGTCTTCGCCGGCGTGACTGCCAATGCCGGCACGCTGGAGACGCGGATCGTCCAGGTGCTCGACGGCAAGCCCCGCATCGTCGCCAATCTCGCGGGCATCGGATCTCTGCGGGGCTCGCACAACGCGCAGAACGCGGCGGCCGCCTTTGCCGCCTGCTTCGCGCTGGGCCTCACGGCCGAGCAGATTGCGGCGGGTTTCGCCAGCTATCCCGGCCTGGCGCACCGCATGGAGGAGATCGGCCGCATCGGCCGCGTCGTCTTCATCAACGACTCCAAGGCAACCAATGCGGATTCGACCGAGAAGGCGCTGACCTCCTTCCGCGACATCTTCTGGATCCTCGGTGGCAAGGCGAAGGAGGGCGGCATCGAGTCCCTGCGCCGCTACTTCCCCAATATCGCCCGGGCCTATCTGATCGGTGCGGCGAGCGACCTCTTCGCCGCCACCTTCGACGATGACGGGCGCGTCGCCTATGAGCGCAGCGGCACGCTCGAGGTCGCGCTGGCGAGCGCGGCGCGGGATGCGCTGGCCCATCCGGGGCAGGGCGACATCGCCGTGCTGCTCTCGCCGGCCTGCGCCTCCTTCGACCAGTTTCCGAATTTCGAGGTGCGCGGTGACGCCTTCCGCGCCCTGGCGAAGGCGCTGCCGGGCTTCCAGCCTGCGGGGACCGCCTAGCACCGGGAAGGGCGGCCTTACCGGTGCGGCATGGCGGCTATCCACAGTGGGACTGGCCTCACGGCCCGCAACGCGACAAGGCTGCGGTGTGTGCACGGTCCGCCCGGTCCGCCGAGTGAACGAGGAACGACGATGAGCAGCGCCCCCAATTTCGACGAGCGGATCGACCGCCGCGGCACCCATTCCTCGAAATGGGACATGATGCAGCCGCTCTATGGCGTGCCGGCCTCGGACGGCATCGCCATGTGGGTGGCGGACATGGATTTCCGGCCGCCGGCCTGCGTCCAGGCGGCGCTCGAGGGCATGGCTGCCCATGGGCTCTACGGCTATTTTGGCGACAGCAAAGCCAATCACGATGCGATCCGCTGGTGGATGCAGTCCCGCCATGGCTGGGAGGTTGAGCCGGCCGCGATCTTCACCGCCAACGGGCTGGTCAACGGCACCGCGCTCTGCGTCGCCGCCTATACCAAGCCGGGTGACGGCGTTGTGCTGATGACGCCGGTCTATCATGCCTTCGCCCGCGTGATCTCCGCGGCAGGCCGGCAGGTGGTCGAGTGTCAGCTCGCGATCGAGGACGACCGCTACGTTCTCGACATCGCGGCCTGGGACGCGATGATGACCGGCAAGGAGCGCATGTTCGTCCTCTGCTCGCCGCATAATCCGGGCGGGCGCGTCTGGACTCGAGAGGAACTGCGCGCCATCGCCGATTTCTGCGTCCGCCACGACCTGATCCTGGTCTCCGACGAGATCCACCACGACCTGGTCATGCCCGGCCACAAGCATCACGTGATGGCGCTGGCGGCGCCGGAGATCATCGACCGGCTGGTGATGATGACCGCCACCACCAAGACCTTCAACATCGCCGGTTGCCATGTCGGCAACATCATCGTGCCGGACAAGGCGCTGCGGGCGCCGCTGGCGGCGGCGATCAATGCCGGTGGCGTCTCGCCCAATTCCTTCGGCATGATGATGGCGACCGCCGCCTACAGCCCCGAGGGTGCGGCGTGGGTCGATGCGCTGGTGGCCTATCTCGACGGCAATCGCCGGCTCTTCGAGGAGGGGGTGAGCGCCATCCCCGGCGTGCGGGCGATGCCGCTGGAGGCGACCTATCTCGCCTGGATCGATTTCGCGGGCACCGGCATGGCGACGTCCGAATTCACGGCCCGCGTCGAGAAGCAGGCGCTGATCGCCGCCAATCACGGCCCGAGCTTCGGCAAGGGCGGTGCCTCCTTCCTGCGCTTCAACCTGGCGACGCCACGGGCGGTCGTGGCGGAAGCGGTGGACCGCCTGCAGCAGGCTTTCGGCGATCTGCAATAGGGTGGCATGCGAGGCTTCGGAATCATTCCGTTAACCCTTTGTTGACAGAGTGATTCGGATCGGGAGCGGTGGTTTGTGCCGCTCCAAGCCTGCTCTGGAGCCCCGTCATGGTCTCGCGCGCCGAACCTTCTCTCAGCGGCCGCTGGTGGTGGTCGATCGATCGCGTCATCCTGAGCGCGCTCGTCGCGCTGATGGTCTCCGGCGTCGTGCTGCTGATGGCCGGCGGCCCGCCCGTGGCGGAGCGGCTCGGCCTCTCCACCTTCCATTTCGTCAACCGCCAGGCGGCCTATCTTCTGGTGGCGCTGACGATCTTCGTCGGCGTGTCCTTCCTGACGCCGCGCCAGGTCCGGCGGATGGCGCTGCTGCTCTTCACCGTCTCGCTCGCGATGGTGGTGGCGACGCTCTATCTCGGCGTCGAGGTCAAGGGCGCGCGGCGCTGGCTCACGCTCGGGCCGATCGGTTCGGTCCAGCCCTCCGAATTCCTCAAGCCCGCCTTCGTCGTGCTGGCCGCCTGGGCCTTCGCCGAGGGGACACGGCGTCCTGACCTGCCGGGAACCTGGATCGCCTTCCTACTGCTGCCGGCGACGATCGCGCCGCTCGTGCTGCAGCCGGACTTCGGCCAGACCATGCTCGTCACCCTGGTCTGGGCCGGGCTGTTCTTTGTCGCGGGGCTGCACTGGTTCTGGGTGCTGGGGCTCGGCGGGGCCGGCGCCGTCGGTATCCTGATCGCCTACCAGTTGGTGCCGCATGTGCGCGCCCGCATCGAGCGCTTCATGGACAAGGGATCGGGCGACACCTTCCAGATCGACACCGCGCTGGAGAGCTTCGCCCAGGGCGGCTGGCTCGGGAAAGGCCCGGGCGAAGGCACGGTGAAGCGCATCCTGCCCGACGCGCATACCGACTTCATCTTCGCCGTGACGGCGGAGGAATTCGGCATCGTCGTCTGCATCCTGCTGGTGATGCTGTTCGCGCTGATCGTGCTGCGGGCGCTGTTTGTGGCCCAGAAGGCCGAGGACCCGTTTATCCGCCTCGCCGTCACGGGGCTCGCTCTGCTCTTCGGCATCCAGGCCGCGATCAACATGATGGTGAACCTGCACATGATGCCGGCCAAGGGCATGACGCTGCCCTTCATCTCCTATGGCGGCTCGTCGCTGATCTCGCTGGCGATCGGGACCGGGTTCCTGCTGGCCCTGACGCGCAAGCGGCCCCGCGCCGTCGATTTCGGCTACAGGCGCTGAGGCCGGCGTCATGGCAGCAGGCACGCTCGTGATGCTGGCCGCCGGGGGGACCGGCGGCCATCTCTTCCCCGCCGAGGCGCTGAGCCATGCGCTTCATGCGCGCCGCATTCGCGTCGTGCTGATGACCGACACGCGGGCGGCCGAATATGCCGGCCATTTCCCCGCCGAGGCGGTGCATGCCGTGCCGGCGGCGACGCCGTCGGGCCGTTCGCCACTGAAGATGGCCGTCGCCGTCTGGGAACTCGCCAAGGGCACCTTCGCGGCGCGCGCCATCATCAAACGGGTGCAACCCGCGGTTCTGGTCGGCTTCGGCGGCTATCCGACCGTGCCGCCGGTGCTCGGTGCCTCGCTCGCCGGGGTGAAGACGATCATCCACGAGCAGAATGCCGTGATGGGCCGGGCCAACCGGTTCCTCGCCGGTCGCGCCACCGCGATCGCGACGGGCTTCGCCGAGGTCGGCGGGATCACCGAGGCGCTCAAGGCGAAATGTCGGCATGTCGGCAACCCGGTGCGGCCGGCGGTGCTTGAGGCGGCCTCCCTGGACTATGGCCGGCCGGGGCAGGGTGAGATTCGACTGCTCGTGTTCGGCGGCAGCCAGGGCGCGCGGGTCATGGCGGATATCGTGCCGCCAGCGATCCAGCTGCTGACGCCGGCGGAGCGCGCACGGCTCGTCATCACGCAGCAGGCCCGCAGCGAGGATCACGCACGGGTCAGCGGCCTCTATGGCGACCTCGGCGTCCGCTGCGAGGTTGCGCCCTTCTTCAAGGATCTGCCGGCCCGAATGGCGCAGGCCCATCTCGTCATCGGCCGTTCGGGCGCCTCGACCGTCGCGGAGCTGACCGTGATCGGGCGGCCTGCGATCCTGGTGCCGCTGCCGGGCTCGCTCGATCAGGACCAGGCTGCCAATGCCGCCTTTCTCGAAAGGGCGGGGGGCGCCAAGCGCATCCTGCAGCCGGACTTCACGCCGCAACGGCTCGCCGCCGAACTGTCGGCGATGATCGCGAAGCCCGCGGGGTTGACGAGCATGGCCGCAAACGCGAAGAGCGCCGGCATCCCCGATGCCGCCGAACGACTGGCCGATCTCGTGATCGCCACCGCCCATTCCCAAAACTGACAGGACCGCCGGATCATGAAACTGCCGCCGAAGCTCGGCTCCATCCATTTCGTCGGGATCGGCGGCATCGGCATGTCGGGCATCGCCGAAGTGCTGCACAATCTCGGCTACAAGGTGCAGGGTTCCGACGCATCCGACGGCGCCAACGTCAAGCGCCTGGCCGAGAAGGGCATCACGACCTTCGTCGGGCACAAGGCAGAGAATCTCGGCGAGGCCGAGGTCGTCGTGGTCTCGACCGCGATCAAACGCGACAATCCCGAGCTGGTCGCCGCCCGCGAGAAGCGGCTGCCGGTGGTGCGCCGCGCCGAGATGCTGGCCGAGCTGATGCGGCTGAAGAGCTGCGTCGCGATCGCCGGCACCCATGGCAAGACGACGACGACCTCGCTGGTGGCGACGCTGCTCGAGAAGGGCGGGCTCGACCCGACCGTGATCAATGGCGGCATCATCAATGCCTATGGCACCAATGCCCGCATGGGCGAGAGCGACTGGATGGTGGTCGAAGCCGACGAGTCGGACGGCACCTTCCTGAAGCTGCCGGCCGATGTTGCCATCGTCACCAATATCGACCCCGAGCATCTCGACCATTTCGGCACCTTCGACGCGATCAAGGCCGCTTTCCGGAGCTTCGTCGAGAACCTGCCCTTCTACGGCTTCGCGGTGATGTGCATCGACCATCCGACCGTGCAGGGACTGGTCGGGCAGATCGAGGATCGCCGCGTTGTCACCTATGGCGAGAACCCGCAGGCCGATTTCCGCCTGATCGACATCGATCTCTCGGGCGGGCAGGCGAAGTTCACCCTGCTGATCCGCGACCGCAAGCGTGGGCGCGATGAGGTCGTCCGCGACCTCGTGATGCCAATGCCTGGCCATCACAACGCGCTCAACGCGACCGCCGCCATCGCGGTGGCTTATGATCTCGGCATTCCGGTCGAGCGCATCCGCGCCGCGCTCGCCGGCTTCGGCGGGGTCAAGCGCCGCTTCACCAAGACGGGCGAGTGGAACGGCGCGCTGATCTTCGACGATTACGGCCATCATCCGGTCGAAATCGCCGCTGTGCTCAAGGCGGCGCGGGCCTCGACCAAGGGCAAAGTCATCGCCATCGTGCAGCCGCATCGCTACACGCGTCTGGCCAGCCTGTTCGACGATTTCGCCGCCTGCTTCAACGACGCCGACACGGTGATCGTGGCCGACACCTATGCGGCGGGCGAAGCGCCGATCGCGGGCGCCGACCGGGATTCGCTGGTGTCCGGCATCAAGGCGCGCGGACATCGCCATGCGCTGCCGCTGGATGGCTCCGACAAGCTGGCGGGGATGGTCGCCGAACTGGCCGGCCCGGGCGATTACGTCGTGCTGCTCGGCGCCGGCAACATCACCCAATGGGCCTATGCACTGCCGGGCGAACTGGCGGCGCTGTCGCCGCCAAAGACCGCCGCATGAGCTTTCCGGACATCACGCCGGCCCTCCGCGCCGCGGCACCCGATCTGCGCGGGCGGCTGCTCGCGAATGCCGAGATGGCGCCGTTGACCTGGTTTCGGGTCGGCGGACCGGCCCAGGCGCTGTTCACGCCGGCCGACGAGGCCGATCTCGCGCATCTCCTGGTGGGCCTGCCGCTGGAGATCCCGCTGACGGTCGTCGGCCTGGGCTCGAACCTGATCGTCCGCGACGGCGGCGTTCCCGGTCTCGTGATCCGGCTCGGTGGCAAGGCCTTCGGCGAGATCACGATCGAACCGGAGGACCGTCTGCGGGCCGGGGCGGCGGTGCCCGACGTCAAGCTGGCGCGGGCGGCGGCGGATGCGGCGCTCGACGGGCTCGCCTTCTACCGCGGCATCCCCGGCTGCATCGGCGGCGCGTTGCGGATGAATGCCGGCGCGCATGGCGGCGAGACGACCGACGTACTCGTCGAGGCGCGTGGCGTGCGGCGCGATGGCACGCTCGTCACCCTCTCCCATGCCGAGATGGGTTTTTCCTATCGCAGCAGCGGCGCCGGAACCCAGGACATCATCTTCACCTCGGCGCTGTTCCAGGGCCGGCCGGGCGACAGGGCCGCGATCCAGGCCGAGATGGACCGCGTCACCGCCGCGCGCGAGGCGGCGCAGCCGATCCGGGAGCGCACCGGAGGCTCGACCTTCAAGAATCCGCCCGGCGGCAAGGCCTGGCAGCTGATCGACGCCGCCGGGTGCCGCGGCCTGCGGATGGGTGGCGCGCAGGTCTCCGAAATGCACTGCAACTTCCTGATCAACACCGGCGGGGCGACGGCGGCCGATGTCGAGGGGCTCGGCGAAGAGGTCCGCCGCCGGGTGAAGGCGCATTCCGGCTTCGAGTTGCAGTGGGAGATCAAGCGGATCGGCGTGGCCTGAGGGCCGCGCCGGCGACCGTTGCGCGTCACTGCGGCTGTCGCTGGCCCTGTGAAGAATCCGCGCGTGGCCCCATCTCCCGCGCGCAACCTTTACCAAAAATTTACCAGCAGATCGAAGAGTGGGCGTTAACGGCGCATCAAGCAATCGGGTGCCGGGACGTCTGCAGAACCTTCGTGAGCCGGGGCCGCAAAACAGCGTGTTTCCGTGCTGAGAAGAGGCTCCGGACGGCCCGACGAGACCGAATCGGCTCAGTGCCCGCCCTGGCTGCCCATGCGGGCTCAACTTCGGTGAACGCGTCACATGGATGGTGGAGGACGCCTCCCTCGATCGGTGAAGTCGGCAGCCGCCGTCGCGGCGTCCCGCCTGCCGGTCCCGGCTCCCGGGCCGCAGCTGCTCGTCGGTGAGCGGAGCGGGCGCTGGCTGCGCCGGTCGCGGCGCAGCGCGGTCGCCGTGCCGCTGGCCCGGCGCTTGCCGCGCCGGATCGGGACCTGGCTGGCGCTCGGCTTCCTGAGCCTCAGCCTCGGCGCGGGCACGGTGCTGGGCGGCCATGTCGAGACGCTGCGCGCGAACTATGGCGAGCCGCACCACATGCTGGCCCGCCTCGTCGGCTTCGGCATCGACCGCGTCACGATCGCCGGCATCGCCGAACTCTCGGAGGTCGAGGTTCTGGTCGCGGCCGGTATCGACCCCAAGATCTCGCTGCCCTTCTTCGATGCCGACCAGGCGCGCCGCCGCCTCGAAGCCGCCCCGCTGATCCGCGAGGCGGCGATCCGCAAGCTCTATCCCGGAGAGGTCGCGATCACGCTCGTCGAGCGCGAGCCCTTCGCGCTCTGGCAGGTCAAGGGCGAACTCTTCGTCATCGCCGCCGACGGAACCGTGATCGACAAGATGGATGACGGGCGCTTCGCCCATCTGCCGCTGGTCGTGGGCCCGGAGGCCAATGTGCGGGCGCGCGAATATCTCGCTCTGCGCAGCCAGGCGGGGCCGCTCGCCGCGCAGATCAGGGCCGCGACGCTGGTCGCCGGGCGGCGCTGGAACCTGAAACTCGAGAACGGCATGGATGTTCGTCTGCCGGAGATCGATCCGGGCGCGGCCGTCAAGCGCCTGGCCGCGCTGCAGGCCGATTACCGGATCTTCGACAAGGACCTGCTGGCCATCGATCTGCGCCAGCCGGACCGCGTCGTGATGCGGCTGACGGAGGAGGGCGCAGCTACCCGCGCCGAGCAGCTCAAGAGCAAGACCAAGAAGAAGGGAGGCGAGGCATGAACCACGTCACCTCCCAGGGTCTGACGCCGCGGATGCGTCCGCTCTCGTCGCGCAAGAGCGCGACGCTGTCGATTCTCGACATCGGCACCAGCAAGGTCGTCTGCCTGATCGCCGAGCTGAACCCGGCCGAGGCGAATGAACGGCTGCGCGGGCGCACCCATGTCGCGCGCATCATCGGCATCGGCCATCAGCGTTCGCTCGGCCTGAAGGGCGGCGCGATCATCGACCTCGAAAGCGCCGAGAAGGCGATCCGTGCCGCGGTCGATGCGGCCGAGCGCATGGCCAAGGTCGAGGTGCAGTCGGTCATCGTCAACCTGACCGGCGGGCGCCTCGCTTCGCAGCATTACGCAGCCAGCGTCGATCTGCGTTCCGGTTCGGTGGGCGACGGCGACGTCAAGCGTGTGCTCGCCCATGCCGCGACCCACGCGCTACGGCCGGGCAAAGCGGTGCTCCACGCGCTGCCGACCGGCTATGCGCTCGACGGCGTGCCCGGCGTTCTCGATCCGCGCGGGCTGATCGGCGGCAAGCTCTCGGTCGACATGCATGTCGTCGCCAGCGAGGCCTCGGCGGCGCGCAATGTCATGCTGGCGGTCGAGCGCTGCCATCTCGAGGTCGAGGCGGTGGTCGCGACCCCCTATGCGTCAGGCCTCTCCGTGCTCGTCGACGACGAGGCCGAGATGGGCGTCGTCGTGGTCGACATGGGCGGCGGCACCACCAGCCTGGGTGTGTTCTCGGGCGGGCATCTCATGCATGCCGACGCCATCGCCGTCGGCGGCAACCACATCACCATGGACGTGGCGCGCGGGCTCTCGACCCGCGTCTCGGCGGCCGAGCGGCTGAAGACGCTGCACGGCTCCTGCATCGCCAGCGCCTCGGACGAGCGCGACATGATCTCCGTGCCGCAGGTCGACGATGACGAGCGCGACACGCCCAACCATCTGCCGAAGTCGCAGCTGGTCCGGATCATCAAGCCGCGGGTCGAGGAAATCCTCGAACTGGTGCGCGACCGGCTGAGCCAGGCCGGCTTCTCGGCACAGGCCGGTCGGCGCGTCGTGCTGACGGGCGGCGCCTGCCAGCTCACGGGCCTCCCCGAAGTCGCGCGGCGCGTGCTCGGCGGGCAGGTCCGCACAGGCCGGCCGCTCGGCATCAAGGGCCTGCCGGAAGCCGGCAAGGGCCCGGCCTTCGCGGCCGCGGTCGGCCTGCTGGTCTATCCGCAGGTCGCGCATGTCGAGCATTTCGAGCCCCGCGCGGGCCAGGCCTATTTCGCCACCGGAACGGACGGGTACTTCTCCCGTGTGGGCCGCTGGCTGAAGGAGAGTTTCTGACCGGGCGCCGCCACGCGGCCGCCCGTCGGAGGACAGTGTGAGTACTGGCGAGCCCGTCTTCGGGGGAGCCACGGCGTCGAATGTAGCAATCGGGACGGCTCCCGCCAGGCGCCGGACAAGGGATCAAAAGAGGCAACCATGGCGATGAATCTGCAAGCCCCGGACATCCGGGAACTCAAGCCCCGGATCACCGTGTTCGGCGTCGGTGGCGCCGGGGGCAATGCGGTCAACAACATGATCGAGGCCGGTCTCGACGGCGTCGATTTCGTGGTCGCCAACACGGATGCCCAGGCTCTGGCCCTGTCGCGCGCCTCGCGCATCATCCAGATGGGCCTGCAGGTGACCGAAGGTCTCGGCGCCGGCTCCCAGCCCGAGGTCGGCCGCGCGGCCGCCGAGGAGGTGATCGACGAGATCCGCGATCATCTCGCCGGCGCGCATATGGTCTTCATCACCGCCGGCATGGGCGGCGGCACCGGTACCGGTGCGGCGCCCGCCATCGCCCGCGTCGCCCGCGATATGGGCATCCTGACCGTCGGCGTCGTCACCAAGCCGTTCCAGTTCGAGGGCCATCGCCGCATGCGCATGGCGGAAGCCGGCATCAGCGAGCTGAACGAGGCCGTCGACACGCTGATCGTGATCCCGAACCAGAACCTGTTCCGCGTCGCCAACGAGACCACCGGCTTCGCCGACGCCTTCGGCATGGCCGACCAGGTGCTCTATTCCGGCGTCGCCTGCATCACCGACCTGATGGTCCGTCCGGGCCTGATCAATCTCGACTTCGCCGACGTGCGCGCCGTGATGCGCGGCATGGGCAAGGCGATGATGGGCACCGGCGAGGCTCAGGGCGAGAAGCGTGCGCTGAACGCGGCGCAGGCCGCGATCAACAACCCGCTGCTCGACGACGTCTCGATGAAGGGTGCGCGCGGCCTGCTGATCTCGATCACCGGCGGGCGCGACATGAAGCTCTATGAGGTCGACGAGGCGGCCACCCGCATCCGCGAAGAGGTCGACTCCGAGGCCAACATCATCGTCGGCGCGACCTTCGACGAGGCGCTCGAAGGCATCGTTCGCGTCTCCGTCGTCGCCACGGGCATCGACAAGCCGGTGACCTCGCAGGCCGAGATGGACGAGACCGAGGCCCGCATCGCCCAGGTCGCCGAGCGCCTGAAGGCCGAGGCCCGCCTGCGCACCGCGGCTCCCGCCCGTCAGGCGGCTCCTGCTCCCGCGCCGGCCCCGGTCGAGGCCCCGATGGAGCTGCGGATGCCGCAGCCGATCGAGCCCGAGCCGCGCGCCAGCCTGCCGGAGGACATCCGCATCGCCCCGATCCAGCCGCGTCCCGTCATGGCCGCGGCCGCGCCGGAGCCGGTGCGCCAGCCGGAGCCCGCTCCGATGCTGGAAGAGAGCTTCATCCCGCCGATGCCTGAGCGCTCGGTCGTCCGCCCGACCCGCATGCCGCGCGTCGAGGACTTGCCGATCCCGGCGCAGAACCAGATCAATGCCCAGCGCGGCGCCCAGGCCGCCCCGCTGCCGCCCAGCGCCGCCGAGCAGAAGCGCATGTCGCTGATGCAGCGCCTCGCCTCCGTCGGTTTCGGCCGCAAGGAGGAGGAGCCCGCCGAGCCGGCTCCGATGCCGGTGCGTCAGGCTCCCGCCATGCCGCAGGCGCCGAGCGCGGCTCATGCCGAATACATGCGCCGTCCGGCGGCCCCGGCCGCCCGCCCGGCGCAGGGACAGCTCGACCCGCATGGCCGCGCCGCGCCGAATCGGACCAGTGAGGAGGATCACCTCGAGATCCCGGCCTTCCTGCGCCGTCAGGCCAACTGAGCGCATCGGGCTTCCGAGCCACTGTAACACCGTCCCGGCGCGCCTTCGGCGCGCCGGGATTTGCCTTGTCGAAAACCTCAATCATTCCAGTTCGATAGAGATCATCCGGGCAGCGCAGAAACCTGTAACAGAGCGAAAGAAAGCGTGATTTTGTGAGCATGCTCCGAAAGCTTATGTTGCGGCTGCACCACGACAGACGGGAGACGGGTTTCACCCCTTCCCGGCCTCAGGACGCATCGCTGACGAACTGCCCCCACGGGAAGAAAACCCGATGAGACGGCGTCGTTCGCGATCAGGATTGGATACCGGAATGAGCTTCGATCGGCAGACGACCCTGCGGGCCCCTGTGACCTTGACCGGCATCGGCGTCCATTCCGGAGCTCCCGCCACGATCTGCCTCAAGCCTTCCAGCGTCAATTCCGGCATCGTTTTCCTGCGCCAGGGCATCGAGGATGCGCCGGCGCAGTTGATCCATGCCAAGCATACCAAGGTGAGCGCCACCGAGCTGTGCACGGTCATCGGTGACGGCGCCTCGGCGTCGGTCGCGACCATCGAGCATCTGATGTCGGCCTGCGCCGGTCTCGGGCTCGACAATGTGCTGGTCGAGATCGACGGGCCCGAAATGCCGATCATGGACGGCAGCGCCGCCGAGTTCGTCGCCGCGATCGAGGCGACGGGCCTCGTCGGCCTTTCCGCCGCGCGCCGCTATCTGCGTGTCCTGCAGCCGGTGCGCGTCGAGCATGGCCGCGCCTTCGCCGAGCTGCTGCCCGCCAAGAGCGGCTTCCGTCTGGATGTCGAGATCGACTTCGACACTAGCGTGATCGGCCGCCAGCGCAAGGTCTTCGATCTCGAGGCCGCGGCCTATTCCAAGGAAATCTCGCGCGCCCGGACCTTCGGTTTCATGCGCGACGTCGAGCAGCTCTGGAAGGCCGGTTTTGCGCTCGGCGCCTCGCTGGACAACACCGTCGCCGTGGGCGACGACAAGGTGATCAATCCCGAGGGGCTGCGCTATGGCGACGAGTTCGTGCGCCACAAGGTCCTCGATGCGATCGGCGATCTCGCGCTCGCCGGCTATCCCATCATCGGCGAGTTCCGCTCCTATTGCGGCGGCCACCGGATGAATGTCCGCATTCTGGAAGCTCTGTTCGCCGACCGCGCCAATTATGCGATCGTCGAGGCCGAGCCGGTTTATGCCGCTCCGCGCGCCGTCCAGATGGCGGCTGCCGCTCCGGCCGCTTTCGCGCCGGACGTGCACTGAGCCGTCCGTACGACTGCGCCTTCCTGTCGCCGGTTTTCTGTCGAATAGACGTCGCCATAGCCGCGGGCGCTTGCTTTCGGCAGTGGCGCGGCTTCGGCGTCTGAGGTAAGGCATGCTTCCCCAGAAGCGGGGACGAAGACATGAGGACGGACGACGTGAGCGTCATGCGGCTGAACAACCCGACATCCAAGCGCACCGGATCGATGGCGCGGGGCACTGCCCTGGCGCTGGGCGCCGCCCTGCTGCTCGGCGGCTGCGACACGGTCTCCTCGCTCAATCCTTTTGACCGCCCCGAGGTCTACAAGCCCGAGGTCAAGGAGATCGTCCCGGCGGACAGGCTCTACAACGAGGGTCTGGCCCGTCTGCAAAACGGTGACAGCGAAGGCGCGGCCAAGAAGTTCGATCAGATCGACAAGGAGGCGCCGTTCTCCCCCTATGCGCGCAAGGGGCTGATCCTCGCGGCCTACACGAACTATCAGGCCTCGAAGTGGGAGGAGACGATCACCGCCTCCAAGCGCTTCATCGCGCAGAACCCGGCGAGCCCCGATGCTGCCTATGCGCAGTATCTGATGGCGATGTCCTATTACAACCAGATCCCGGATGCGACGCGCGATCAGGAGCGGACGCAGCTGGCCATCGCCGCCTTCGAACAGCTCATCCAGCGCTATCCCAAGTCGGAATATGTGCTCGACGCCAAGGAGAAGCTCCTGGTGGCGCGCGACCAGCTCGCCGGCAAGGAGATGAATGTCGGACGCTTCTATCTCGAGCAGCGCAACTACACCGGCGCGGTGAACCGTTTCCGCGAGGTCATCATCAAGTACCAGACCACGAGGCATGTCGAGGAGGCGCTGATGCGCCTGACCGAAGCCTATATGGCGCTCGGCATCACCAACGAGGCGCAGACCGCCGCCGCGGTCCTCGGTCACAACTTCCCGGACAGCCCCTGGTACAAGGACGCCTATGTCCTGCTGGAGAGCGGCGGACTGCAGCCGCGCGAGAATCGCGGCTCCTATATCAGCCGGGCCTTCCAGGGCTTCCAGCGCGCGGTGGTGGGCGTCGTCGGGTTCGGCGGCCGCTCCTGACCGCTCACCCGAGGGTCGCCCGCGCATGCCCCTCCTCCTGAGTCTGCGCTGACCGCCATGCTCGTCCAGCTGTCGATTCGCGACATCGTCCTGATCGACCGGCTCGATCTGACATTTCGCGACGGGCTCAGCGTACTCACGGGCGAGACGGGCGCCGGCAAATCCATTCTCCTCGACGGATTTGCACTGGCCTTGGGCGGGCGCGGCGATGGCGGCCTCGTGCGCCATGGCGAGGCTCAAGGGCAGGTCAGCGCGGTCTTCGACCTGCCGGGCGACCATGCGGCGCGGAGATTGGCAGAGGCCCAAGAGATCGACACCGACGGCGACCTGATCCTGCGCCGCGTGCAATATGCCGACGGTCGCACCCGTGCCTTCGTCAACGACCAGCCGGTCAGCGTACAGATTCTGCGGATGATCGGCGCTGCGATCGTCGAGATTCATGGCCAGCATGACGACCGGGCCCTGACCGACCCGGCGCAGCATCGTGTCATTCTGGACGGTTTCGCCGGGCTCGAAGCGCAATCCGAATCGGTCGTCGCCGCCAGCGAAACGCTCAAGCGCGCGCGCCAGGCCCTGCAGGCGCAGCGCCTGCGCGTCGAGGCGGCGCGCAAGGAGGCGGATTTCCTGCGCCATGCCGTCGCCGAACTCGGCAAGCTCGCGCCGCAGCCCGGCGAGGAGGAGGCGCTCGCCGCCCAACGCCAGGGCATGATGCAGGCCGAGAAGGTCGCCCGCGACCTGATCGAGGCGCATGAGGCGGTGGCGGGGCAGGGCTCTCCGATCGCCGCTCTCTCCGCCGTCCTGCGTCGCCTGGAGCGCCGGGCCGGGCAAGCGCCGTCGCTGATCGACCCGTCATTGGCCGCGCTCAACACCGCGATCGTAGCCCTCGACGAAGCAGGCGAGGCGCTCTCGGCCGGGATGCGCGCCGCCGAATACGATCCGCGCGAGCAGGAGCGGGTCGAGGAGCGGCTCTTTGCGCTGCGCGGTGCGGCCCGCAAATACGACGTGCCGGTCGAGGGGCTAGTGCCGTTGGCGCAGAGCATGGCAGCCGATCTCGCCGCGCTCGATGACAGCGAGATTTCGCTCGGCCGGCTGGAAGAGGATCTCGTCCGGGCCGAGGCGGCCTATGTCGGCCTCGCGGGCAAGCTCTCCGCCGCCCGTCAGAAGGCGGCGGCAAAGCTCGACGCCGCCGTGAAGGCCGAACTGCCGCCGCTCAAGCTGGAGCGCGCTCGCTTCATCACGCGAATCGACAGCGACGAGACGGCGCGAGGTCCCGAGGGGTTCGACCGCGTCGAATTCTGGGTCGAGACCAATCCGGGCACACGGCCCGGCCCGATGATGAAGGTGGCCTCCGGCGGCGAGCTCTCGCGCTTCATGCTAGCGCTCAAGGTCGTGCTGGCCGAGCGCGGCTCGGCCCCGACGCTGGTCTTCGACGAGATCGACACTGGCGTCGGCGGCGCGGTCGCGGACGCCATCGGCGAGCGGCTGGCGCGGCTCGCCGGCAAGGTCCAGGTGATTTCGGTGACCCATGCGCCGCAGGTTGCCGCCAAGGCGGCCCAGCATTTCCTGATCGCCAAATCGGCCCTGCCGGGTGACGCCGCCTCGCGCACGGTGACGCGCGTGACCGGGCTGGAAGACCAGGCGCGGCGCGAGGAGATCGCCCGCATGCTGGCCGGCGCGAGCATCACCGAAGAGGCCAGAGCGGCCGCCGGGCGGTTGCTGGAGGCGGCCGGGGTGCGGGGCTAAGTCCGCTCAGGCGGCAGGCACCAGTTCGAAAGCGTCGCCGGCGCGCCTCACGGTCTTGAAGCCTTCGACATGGCCGCCGGAGACGACCCAGCCGAGGTCGCTCGCCCGCCCGAGGATGTCGCGACGCGTCGCGACCGCCACCGCGCCGTCGAGATCGAAGACGAGGCCGACATCGGGATCGGCCGCCTGCAGCGTCTCCAGATGGACCGCATCGGCCCAGAGCAGGAGGTCGCGCCCGCCATTCTCGATCCGATAGCCGCTCTGGCCATGGGTATGCCCCGGCAGTGGGATCAGGGTCACGCCCGGGAGGATGTCCTCCGAGGCGCTGACGGCGTCGACGCGGTCGGGGTAGAGGCGCAGCAGCGTCTCGGCGATGGCGAAGCCGCCGCGACGGTTTTCGGGCGTGCTCAGGCGCTTGTCGGCGTCAGTGAAAAAGCTCAATTCGGCGGCTGGAACGAGAATGCGCGCATTCGGGAAATAGGGCGTCTCGCCATCGAACAGGCCCAGCGCGTGGTCGCCATGGAGATGGGTGATCAGGACGCGATCGACGCTCTCGCGTGTCACGCCGAGCGTATCGAGGGCGGTCCGCGCTTGGCCATAGGCCTCGCCCCAGGCCGTGCCTGTCCCCGCATCGACGAGCGTCATGCCGCCGGGTCCGCGCAGGAGGAAGCAGTTGACGACGATCCGCAGTGTCGGCCGGCCCCAGGTCGCGATGGCACCGTCGCGCGCGGCCGGGCCGGCGGCGTGTGTCAGCACGTCGATCGGCGCCTCGTAGAAGCCGTCATGCAGGATCGAGACCTCGTAGAGGCCTAAGCGCCGCGTCTGTTGATCCATCAAGGCCGTCCCCGTTCCGCGGGATCCCGATCACAGCGCGCGGCGGCTCGCCTTGGCAAGGCGCGACGCCGGACGGTCGCCATGTGCCTCAGTTCTGCGGGATGAACTGTGCGTCGCTGATGGCGAAGGTGCCCTGCGCCGGGGCGACCGTGAACTCCAGTGCGCCGCGGCAGCCGGCCGGTGTGGGCGCGCCGGGTTTCGTGCCGCCACTGCCGCAATGGCGCTCGAGATAGCTGATGGTGTCCTGCGGCATGCCGGTGTCGTCGAGGCGAACCGTGGCGCTGGCGTCGCGGGCGAGGCCGCCGCGGGCCATGGTGAAGCCGGAGACGGTGACGTTCTCGACGCGAATGAAGAGCCCTGCGAGTTCGGCGCGGCGCTGCCTGACCTCGGCCAGCGTCATCATCTGCGCGCCGTCCTGGGCGTGAGCCGTTCCGCCCACCGCCATCAACACCGCAACAATCACCCACCGCATCCGCATCGCTCTCTCCGCAAGGGGCGGCGGGATCGCGCGAGTGGCTTGAGTCGTCAAGGGTTCTCCATGCGCGACAGCGGCGTTGGCTTGCCGGCAACGCTGGTTCCCTTCCCCCCGCTTGCGGTGGGGAAGGGTTAGGGATGGGGGGCGGGAAAGCCGGAACTCTGTCCTTGATCGTCTCGCCGAGCGGCACTGCCCCCCACCCCGGCCCTCCCCACCGCAAGCGGGGGGAGGGAGAAGAGAGCCGCGCTCGAAATGCTGCGCGACAGTCGAGGGGAACGCGCTTGATCAACCCATTCGCCGCCCCGGTTTCTTTACGTCGCGATTTGCGCTATGAGCCCCGCAATCGATGGCTGCGCCTCGCGCCCATCGCCGACATCCTGCGCCGTCATTCCGATTCCGCGCCGTAACCCTAGGCCCTCTGTCCCATGTCCTTCCTGACCTCGAGTGCGCCGCTCGCGCGCGCGCTCGCCGAACGCAATTATTCCGAACCCACGCCGGTGCAGAGCGCTGTGCTGGAGGAGGCGGCCGCCGGCCGCGACCTGCTCGTCTCTTCCCAGACAGGCTCCGGCAAGACCGTCGCTTACGGCCTCGCCATCGGCGCGACGCTGCTCGGCGAGGCCGAGGTTTTCGGCCGGGCGGGACAGCCGCTCGCCCTGATCATCGCGCCGACGCGCGAACTGGCGCTGCAGGTGCAGCGCGAGCTCGCCTGGCTCTACAAGCACGCCAATGCCCGCATCATCGCCTGCGTCGGCGGCATGGACCCGCGCCGCGAGGCCGCGCTTCTGGATGAGGGCGCCCATGTCGTCGTCGGCACGCCGGGCCGCCTGCGCGACCATATCGAGCGCCATCGCCTCGACGTCTCGGGGCTCAAGGCCGTCGTGCTCGACGAGGCCGACGAGATGCTCGATCTCGGCTTCCGCGACGATCTCGAATTCATCCTGAAGACGGCGCCGGCCGAGCGCCGCAGCCTGCTGTTCTCGGCGACGCTGCCGAAGGCGATCATCCATCTCGCCAAGAGCTACCAGAACGATGCGCTTCGCATCGAGGTCGCCGGCGATGCGCGCGGCCATGCCGACATCGAGTATCGCGCCATCCGGGTCTACCCGAAGGAGGCCGAGCTCGCGGTCGTCAACCTGCTGCGCTTCCACGATTCGCCCTGCTCGCTGGTGTTCTGCAACACCCGCAACGCGGTGCGCCATCTCGAGGCGATCCTGCTGGAGCGCGGCTTCTCCGCCGTGGCGCTCTCGGGCGAGCTCTCGCAGAGCGAGCGCAATTCGGCGCTGCAGGCGCTGCGAGACGGCCGCGCGCGCGTCTGCGTCGCGACCGACGTCGCCGCGCGTGGTATCGACCTGCCGGGGCTGACGCTGGTGATCCATGCCGAGCTGCCCAACGACCCCGAGGTGATGCAGCATCGCTCCGGCCGCACGGGCCGCGCCGGCAAGAAGGGCACGAGTGTGCTGCTGGTGCCGCCGTCGCGCCGCCGCAAGGCCGAGATGCTGCTGGCGGAGGCCAAGGTCGAGGCCGTCTGGGCCGGCCCGCCGACGCAGGAGGAGATCCGGACGCTCGACCGCGAGCGCCTGCTGAACGACCCGATCCTGACCGGCGAGCCCGGCGAGGATGATGCCGCAATGGTCGAGGCGCTGCTGGCCGGCCGTTCGGCCAACGAGATCGCGGCCGCGCTGGTGCGGATCTATCGCACGCGGCTGCCGGCGGCGGAGGAGGTGGGCGACCCGAATTATGCGCGCGACGAGCGCCGTCCCGCCCGTTCGCGCGAGGATTACGCCCCACGTGAGGGCGCGCGCTTCGGCGAGCACCGCGAGGGCAGCCCGCGCGCGGATGGCCCGCGCAAGGCCGGTCCGCGTGGCGACACGGTCTGGTTCCGCCTCAGCGTCGGCCGCAAGGACGGCGCCGATCCGCGCCAGCTGCTGCCGATGCTGTGCCGCCGCGGCAAGATCACCCGCGACGAGGTCGGCGCGATCCGGATCTTCGACAAGGAGACCAAGGTCGAGATCGATGCCGATGTCGCCGAGCGCTTCTACGAGCTGGCCAAGGCCGTCGACCGCGACAAGATCGCGATCGAGCCCGTGACCGGCGAGGAGGAGCGCCGCCCGGCCAAGCCCTTCGCCGAAAAGGCGAGCCATGCGCCGGCGCCCTACGCCAGGCCCGAGCGCGACGGCGAGGCGCGTCCGGCGCGGGCTTACGAGAAGAAGCCCTACGACAAGAAGCCTTACGAGAAGAAGCCCTATGAGGGCGGCGACCGGAAGCCCTACGCCAAGAAGGCCCATGAGCCGAAGCCCTACGAGGCCCGGCCCGAGGCCAAGCCTTACGAGGGTGGCGAGAAGAAGCCCTATGAGGGCAAGAAGAAGGCCTATGAAGGGAAGTCGAAGCCCTTCGGCGCGTCCAAGGCCTATGATCCGGTGCGCAGCGACCGCGAGGCGCTGTCGGACCCGAACTTGTCGTTCCGCGGTGGCCCGAAGCCGCGCTTCGACAAGCCGGCCGGCGACATGCCCTATGGCGAGAAGAAGCCCTATGCGCCGAAGCCTTTCGGCGCCGGCAAGTCGGGGGCCGGCAAGTCCTTTGCGGGCAAGGCGCCCTTCAAGGGCAAGAAGCCGCGCTGAGGGGGCCGGCGCCGGCGCGCCCGGCGCCTCCTGACTTCCTCAGCGCAAGCCGAGGAAGGACAGGATGGCCAGGACGACGACGATCAGGCCGACGATGTAGATGATGCTGTGCATGGACGAAGCCCCCGCTGTCGCGGCTGGGCCTGGCCCTGCCGCTCTGGTCGATGATGGGCAGGAAACCGCGCTTTTGCGCGAAAGTTCCCTGCCCACAGGGGGCTTGCGTCGCCTTCAGCCGTCGACAACCTTGCGGTAGAGATGCCAGCTGGCATGGCCGAGCACGGGCATGACCACGATCAGGCCGACCAGCAGCGGCAGGCAGCCGAGCACGAGCAGGCCGGTTACCATCAGACCCCAGATCATCATCACGCGCGGGTTGCGCTCGACCGCGGCGATCGAGGTTCGCACTGCTGTCGCGACATCCACCCGCCGGTCGATGATGTGCGGGAAGGAGACCACCGAGATCGAGAAGGCGACGATCGCGAAGAGCAGCCCGACCGAATTGCCGACCACGATCATCGTCCAGCCGTCGAAGGTGGTGAAAACGGCGCGCAGGAAGTCCCAGGTCGAGACGTCGGCGGGCAGGCCGAGCAGCCCCTGGTAGATCAACCAGGCGCAGCCCAGCCAGGCGATGAAGAGCCCGGTCAGCATCGCGCCGAGAAGCAGGATCTGGCTGATCGCCGGCGAGCGCAGCAGGGCGAAGGCGTGTTCCCAGCTCGAATCGAGCTGGCGCTCGCGCCGCCGGCTGATCTCGTAGAGCGCGATCGCGGCAAAGGGCCCGAGCAGGGCGAAGCCGCCGAGCAGCGGAAACAGCAGCGGGAAGATGTTGAAGCTCACCGTCGCCTGCGCCAGCAGTACGCCGATGACGGGGTACATCAGCGCGACGAAGGCGAGATGGCTCGGCTGCGCCTTGAAATCCTCCCAGCCCAGCCTCAGCGCGTGGCGCAAATCGGCGGTGGTGATCGTGTTGACGCGCGGCAGGGCGGGGGCATCCTCCCGCGGAACGCTGTGCAGATGGACGTCGAGATTGGCCATGGCGTGTCTCCCGGTTGCGGCCCGGTTCGCCTTGCAGCCCTTTGACGCGATCCTTGGGTCAACGGCCGATAGGCGTCGAGCTTCCAATTCCCAGCGATTTCAGGATAGCGCAGAACGGACGCGCTGTCGCAGGGGGCGGGAACACGAAAGCGGGATGAGGCGAGGGGTAGCTGCTGCCCTTTTTCGACGCGGGCTTCTCGCCTAATGAGAGCGCATGAACGAGCCCGCAGAGATCCCCGTCAAGCAACTGACCTCCCGCCAGGCCCGGGCCGAGCACAAGCGGCTGGCCGAGGCGGTGGAGGCCGCCGACATCGCCTATCACCAGAACGACGCGCCGGAGATGGACGACGCCTCCTATGATGCGCTGCGGCGAAGGCTGGTGGCGATCGAGGCGGCGTTCCCGGCGCTGAAGGCGGCGTCCACGGTCAGCGCCAAGGTCGGCGCCAAGGCGTCGGGCAAATTCGCCAAGATCCGCCATCGCGTGCCGATGCTCTCGCTCGACAACGCCTTCACCGACGAGGCGGTGGCCGAGTTCGTGCAGCGGGTACACCGCTTTCTCGGCCGCAAGGACGAGGAGCCGATCGCCTTCACCGCCGAGCCCAAGATTGACGGGCTGTCGCTCTCGCTGCGCTATGAGAAGGGCGCGCTCGTCCACGCCGCGACGCGCGGCGACGGCGAGGAGGGCGAGGACGTCACGGTCAACGCCCGCACCATCGCGGAGATCCCGCAGACATTGGCCGAGCCGGACGTGCCGGCCGTCGCCGAGGTGCGTGGCGAGGTCTATCTGGGCCATGCCGATTTCGCCGGCATCAATGAGCGCCAGCGCGAGAAGGGGCTGCCCGAATTCGCCAACCCGCGCAATGCGGCGGCTGGTTCGCTGCGCCAGCTCGACGCTAGCATTACCGCCTCGCGGCCGTTGCGCTTCTTTGCCTATGCCTGGGGGGAGATGCCGGAGCTGCCGGCGCCGACGCAATCGGGCGTCGTCGAGGTGTTCGGGCGCTGGGGCTTCCGCATCAACCCGCTGATGAAGCGCTGCGAGAGCGTCGAGGCGCTGATCGCGCATTACCGGCTGATCGAGAGTCAGCGCGCCACGCTCGGCTACGATATCGACGGCGTGGTCTACAAGGTCGACGAACTCGCGCTTCAGGCGCGACTCGGCTTCGTCTCGCGGGCGCCGCGCTGGGCGATCGCGCACAAGTTCCCGGCCGAACTCGCGACGACCGTCCTGGAGGCGATCGAGATCCAGGTCGGCCGCACCGGGGCGCTCTCGCCGGTGGCGCGGCTGTGCCCCGTGACGGTCGGCGGCGTCGTCGTCACCAATGCGACGCTGCACAACGAGGATTACATCCGCGGCTACGATTCCAAGGGCGAGCGCATCCGCGACGGCGAGCCGCCGGACATCCGCGTCGGCGACACGGTGACGGTCAAGCGTGCCGGCGACGTGATCCCTCGGGTGGCGGCGGTCGATCTCACCAAGCGGCCGGCGGATGCGAAGCCTTATGCCTTCCCGACGCTCTGCCCCGCCTGCGGCAGCCATGCGACGCGGGAGATCAATCCGCGCTCGGGCAAGGAGGACGCGGTGCGCCGCTGCACCGGCGGGCTGATCTGCCCGGCGCAGGCGGTCGAGCGGCTGAAGCATTTCGTCTCGCGCGACGCACTCGACATCGACGGGCTCGGCGACAAGCAGATCGAGTTCTTCCACGGCGATCCTGACCTGCCGGTGAAGGAGCCGGCCGACATCTTCACGCTGGCCGCGCGCGACGCTGCCAATCTCAAGAAGCTGAAGGACAAGGAAGGCTTCGGCGCCCAGAGCGTGGCCAAGCTCTTCGCCGCGATCGAAGACCGGCGGACGCCGCCGCTCAACCGCTTCATCTTCGGGCTCGGCATCCGCCATATCGGCGAAACCAATGCCCGCCTGCTGGCGCGCCATTACGGCTCCTTCGAGGCGCTGCGGGCGGCGGGGCTGGCGGCCGCCGACCCGGCCTCACCCGAGCGGCAGGCACTCGACGCGATCGACGGCGTCGGGCCGACGGTGGTCGAGGCGCTGACCGATTTCTTCGGAGAGCCGCACAATGAGGAACTGCTCGACCGGCTTCTGGCGCAGGTGACGCCGCAGCCGCTGGAGGCGGTGGCGTCCGCCAGCCCTGTCGCCGGCAAGATCGTGGTCTTCACCGGCGCGCTCGAGCGGATGACGCGCGACGAAGCCAAGGCGATGGCGGAACGCCTCGGGGCGAAGGTCGCGGGCTCGGTGTCCTCCAAGACCGACCTGCTGGTGGCGGGACCCGGCGCGGGCTCGAAGCTGAAGGAGGCCCAGAAGCACGGCGTTGAGGTGATCGACGAGGCCGGCTGGTTCGATCTCGTCGGCGGCTGAGGCCTTCGCCATCGGCCCGTCCGGCCAATCGCCCAGGCTGATGCGCCCGATCACTTTTCTTCAAGACGCCTCCGGCGCGATCGGGTTTAACCTCGCGCCATGGATCTGATCACGCAGGAACAGGCGCTGGCCGAGACGCCGCTGAAGGCGGGAGAGCGGGCGCATCTCTTCGCCGCGCGCCGCTTCGACGGGCTGGAGTTCCTGGCGGCGACCTTCCGCACCCATGCCTATGCGCCCCATGCCCATGACACCTATGCGATCGGGACGATCCTGAGCGGATGCGAGGTCTGGCATGCGCGCGGCCGCCGGCTCTATGCCGGCCCCGGCGATCTCGTGATGAACCAGCCGCTCGACGTCCATGACGGGGCGCCGAGCGAGGGCGGCTATCGCTACCGGATGAGCTATCCCGGCCTCGATCTGATGCAGGAGCTGGCGGCTTCGCTGACCGGGCGCGAGAGCGTCGGAACGCCCTTCTTCCGCGAACCGGTCGTGCATGATCCAGAAGGGGCGGCGCAGTTTGCCGCGGCCCATCGCCTGCTGGAGGAGGGGGCGGATGCGCTGGCCGGCGAGGAGGCGCTGCTGCGGGCCTTTGCCGCGATGCTCGCGCGCCATGCCGATCTCGGCCCGCGCTCCGTCGGGCGCGAGCCCGGCCCGGTCGACCGTGCGCGGGCGCTGATCGAGGCGCGGCATGACGAGGATTTGTCGCTGGCCGAGATCGGCGCCGCGGTCGGCCTGCCGCGGCATCACCTGATCCGCGCCTTCCGGGCCGAGACCGGGCTGACGCCGCACGCCTTCCTCGTCGATGTCCGCGTCAGGCGGGCGCGCGAGCGGCTGCGGCGGGGCGAGGCGCCGGGCGCGGTCGCGGCCGCCACCGGGTTCTGCGATCAGGCCCATCTCACCCGCGCCTTCAAGGCCCGGCTCGGCGTCACGCCCGGCGCCTTCCGCGCCGCCCATCTCTCCTGAAGGCTTCCTCCATGTCCTCCACGCGAGACGATGCCCTGCGGGGCCTGCGCGACATCGCGCCCGCTCTGCTCGCGGCGGTGCCGATCGCGCTGCTGTTCGGGGCGCTCGCGGCCGGAAAGGGCCTGTCTCCGCTGGAGACTTTCGCGATGGGCGCGCTCGTCTTCGCCGGCGGGGCGCAGTTCGCGGCCGTGGAACTCTGGGCGACGCCGGCGCCGATCGGCGCGATCGTGTTCTCGACGCTGCTGATCAATGCCCGCCATGTGCTGATGAGCGCTTCGCTCGCGCCGAAGCTCGCGGGCTTCTCGCGCTGGCAGACTGCGCTCGGGCTCTACTACATGGCCGACGAGAATTGGGCGCTGGCCGAGACGCGGGCGCGGACCCATCGCCTGACGCCGGCCTATTGGTTCGGCATGCTCGTGCCCTTCGTCGCCTGCTGGTGCGCGACCTCGACGCTCGGCGCCGTGGTCGGCGCCGCGTTGGGTGATCCACGCCGCTTCGGGGCGGATTTCGCCTTCACCGCGCTGTTCATCGCGCTGGTCGCCGCCTTCTGGAAGGGGCGGGTGACATTCTGGACGGTGGCGGCGGCGGGCCTCGCCTCGGCGCTGACCTACCGGCTGATCGGGCCGCCCTGGCATGTGCTGGCGGGCGCGCTCTGCGGGCTCGCCGCTGCCTGGCTCGCGGCCGGGGAGTCCGAGCCCGTGCCGGAGACCCGCCCGTGACGCTCGACCCGCACAACCTCCTCGCCATTCTCGGCATGGCGCTCGCGACCTATGCGACCCGCTTGGCAGGGCTCGCGCTCGCGGGCCGGCTCCAGCTCTCGCCGCGCGCCCAGGCGGCTTTCGACGCGATCCCGCCGGCCGTCCTCGTCGCCGTCATCGCGCCGAGCGCGCTCGCCACAGGCTGGCCGGAGACGGTCGCCGCGCTGCTCGCCGCGGTCGCCGCGACGCGCCTGCCGCTGCTCGGCGTGGTGGCGGTCGGCGTCGCCGCGGTGGTGGCGTTGCGGGCGCTCGCCTGACTTACTCGCGAATGATCGGGTTGACCGCGATCACCATGCCCTGGCCACTCACCGCCAAGTTGTAGCTGCGCGAGAGGGCGGCCTTGAGCTGAGGCTCCGCGACGGCGATCTTGGCCTTAATGTCGGCGGAGGCGCCGCTATCCGCCTTCCGCCGCAGCACGATGTCGCCGGTCTTGATCGACAGGATCTGGTAGCGGGCCCAGTTCTCGCACGAGATGTTTTTGCGCCAATGGCTGCAGTCGCGTTTGAAGGCTCGGTCGGAGAAGAGGGTCTGCGCTTCCTGATAGGTGATGCTGCGATCGACGACATTGGTCAGCTTGTACTCGAAGTGATCGCTGAAATTGCCGTTGAGGCCGAGATTGACGAAGATGTTCTTGATGCCGCTGACGGCGCCGCTGGCCTCGAGCTTGAAGCTCAGATCGAGGTCCGACTGCCTGGCATCGACCGGCAGCACGGCGTAGCGCTCCAGATTGACCTCGCAGAGACGCTCCAGATTGACGGGACGGGACCGGTCCTCCGTCGCCTGCTCGCGGGCGAAATAGAGCGAGCCGACATTGATGCCGGCGCGCGCGGGCCGAAGTTCACGCCCTCCGATGTCCGGGGAGACAGAGCCCGGCGGCGAGGTCGCACAACCGGCCGCCAGAAGTCCGCATGCGATCGAGAGAAAATGCCTGGTCATGGTCGCCCCCGCCTGAGAATGGCAGAGACGATAATGCTACCCTAGGTTGTGTCAATTCTGATCTTCTCTCAAAGCGGTAGGCAGGCCTTTGCCAGCCACGCCTTCGCCTCACCCTCGACCAGGGCCGCGAGCTTGCTCCAGACCTGCGCGTGATAGGCGTCGATCCAGGCGATCTCGCCTTCGTCCAGCAAGGCGCGGTCGATCAGGGCGCGCTCATACGGGCACCAGGTGATGGTCTCGAAGCCGTAGATGGTGCGGTCGCCGCCCGGAATGATCTGCTCCTCGACGACGATCAGGTTCTCGATGCGGATGCCGTAATGGCCTTCCTTGTAGTAGCCGGGCTCGTTGGAGAGGATCATGCCGGGCTCCAGCGGCGTCGTGCCGAGCTTTGAGATGCGCTGCGGCCCCTCATGCACCGAGAGATAGCTGCCGACGCCGTGGCCGGTGCCGTGGTCGAAATCGAGCCCCGCCTGCCAGAGCGGCAGCCGCGCCAGCGCATCGAGCTGGGCGCCCGAGGTGCCCTTGACGAAAACTGCGCGCGAGATCGCGATGTGGCCCTTGAGCACGCGGGTGTAGCGGTCCCGCATCTCGGCGCTCGGCTCGCCGATCGCCATGGTGCGCGTAATGTCGGTGGTGCCGTCCTCGTATTGTCCGCCGGAATCGACCAGCAGGATGCCGGGCTCGATCGCCCGGTTGCTCGCCTCCGTGACGCGGTAATGCGGCAGGGCCGCATTGGGGCCGGCGCCGGCGATGGTGGTGAAGGAGACGTCCCTGAGCAGCCCGGTCTTCAGCCGCTCGGCCTCGAGTGCCGCGACCGCGTCGATCTCGGTCAGACCGCCCTTGGGTGCCTCGCGCGCGATCCAGGACAGGAAGCGCACCATGGCCGCGCCATCGCGCAGATGGGCGGCGCGGGCGCCGGCGAGCTCCGCCTCGTTCTTGCGGGCCTTCATCAGGGCGATCGGGTCCGTGCCCGCATCCGGCGTGCCGCCGGCCTCGCGGATCAGCGTGGCGAGCGCGGACGCGGCCGTCGTCGCGTCGAGCCTGACCTTCGCGCCGGCCGCGCCCAGCGCCGTGAGCTGCGTCGTCAGGGCATGCGGCGGCGCGATCTCGCCGACGGCGCCGATCGCGTCTCCGGCCTCGTTGGTGATCTTCTCCGGCGCCAGGAACACCGTGGGGCGGCCCTCGCGCGGGACGATGGCATAGCCCAGCGGCAGGGGCGTGTGCTCGACATCGCCGCCGCGGATGTTGAAGGTCCAGGCCAGCGCATGCGGGTCCGAGACGACGAGCGCATCGACTTTCGCCTTCGTCAGCGCCTCCTGGATGCGGGCGAGCTTGCCGGCGGCATCCTCCCCGGCGAAGTCGCCGCGATGGGCTTTGACGGGCGCGGCCGGGGGCGCCGGCCTGTCGCGCCAGATCGCATCGACCGGGTTCTGCGCCACCGCCACGAGCGTGCCGCCGGCGGCCGCCGCCGCCTTGTCCAGCTTGGCGACGCCGTCGACCGTGTGCAGCCAGGGATCGTAGCCCAGCCGCCCGCCGGCCGGCAGGTTTGCCTCGATCCAGCGGTCGAGCGGCATCTCTTCCATCCGCGTCGGCGTGACGATGGCAGTGTCGGTCTGCTCCTGGGACTGGATGGTGTAGCGGCCATCGACGATCAGCGCGGCCCGGTCGGCGAGGATAACGGCGTTGCCGGCGGAGCCGGTGAAGCCGGTCAGCCAGGCGAGGCGGGCCATATGGGCGGGGACATATTCGCCCTGATGCTCGTCGGCGCGCGGCACGATGAAGCCGGCGAGCCCCTGTCTCGCGAGTTCCTGCCTTAGCGCGGCGATGCGCGGCGCCACCTGGGACGGGTCGGTCGGCTCGGAGAAGCTCTGGAAGCGGCAGGTCGGCAGGGCAGGCGATTCGGGCATCGGCGGGGTCCGGTTGGCAAGGACGCCATCGTCGCGGCTGCCGGCGGCGATGGCGAGTCGAAATGGCGTTGGGCGCCCTGTCGTGCCCCTTGAAACCGCCGCCTGAAAAACAGGCGCCTGCCCCTTCGCTATGCGGAATCGTGACAGGTTAACGAAATCCTGTCCCGCCCATGCGTCAGGTGCATATCTCGCATCTGCGAAGTCCTCTTTTCGCAAGTGCGAAGACGTACCACTTTGGTCGCATAAGAGAACGAGGAAGCGACCGGGACTGTCCTTCGTTTCGATTGAGGAGATGGATCCCCATGACCTATGTGCTGAACGATACCGCCGTCCTGCCCGCCACCGAGGTCACCAAGACCGCCAAGGCTGCGGAAGGTCCCGGCTTCTGGCCGCGTCTCTACGCCGCGCTGATCGAAAGCCGCCGCCGCTCGGCGCTTCGCGAACTGCGTGCCCACAGCTTCCGCATCAACGAGTCCGGCATGCTGCTCGGTGGCATTCCGACGACGACGCTGGCGACCGACGAAGCGCTGCCGTTCAACCGCTGAGCCTTGCCTTTCGTCCGGCGCATGACGCGCCGGAGCCTCCCATTCCGCGCCGCCTTGCGGCGCCCGCCAAGGACCAAAACCATGATCGCCATCATCAAGCATGTCTACGAGAGCATCGTCGACGCCGTGAAGTTCACCTCCGCCGTCTGGCACGACGCCCGCTCGATGCAGGCGGAGGCGGAAGCCAAGTACGGCCATATCGGCTTCTGATCCGCGATCCTTCGCGATGCTGGCCGCCTGACGCGCCGCGCTGCGCTTCCGGTGCTCACGGACTTCATGTCCGCTCCGGTTCTCGCGCGGCGCGCCATTCTCCTCGGCCTAGCGAAGCATCACGCCGTCGCTTGCGGCGGCGCCTGAATAGCTTTCCGGATTATCGACGGTGGCGTGGCCTCGGGGCTGCGCCGCCTTTTTTCATGACCAGCGTCGCCCAGCCCTCGCGCAGCGAACGGCGCGCGAGATAAAGCCCCTGGTGCCGATAGGTCGAGACGACGCCGGCGACATCCATTTCGAGCAGGCCAGACAGGATCACCGTGCCGTCATCCGACAGCACGCGCGTGATCGACGGAGCGAGCTTCTTGAGCGGGCCGGCCAGGATATTGGCGAAGACCAGGTCGAAATGACCCGGCCGGTTCGCCTTGGCGTGGCGCAGGCCCGGCGCGACATAGAGATCCAGCGCATGCGGCGCATGGTTGAAGCGGGAGTTGTGCGCCGCGACATCGACCGCGATGGGGTCGATGTCGCCGGCGACGACCTTGCGCTTGGTCTGCTTGGCGAGCGCCAGCGCGAGGATACCGGTGCCGGTGCCGACATCGATCGCGTTTCGCGGGCGGCGGCGCTTCAGTTCGGCATCGAGCGCGAGCAGGCAGCCGGCCGTTGTGCCGTGATGGCCCGTGCCGAAGGCGAGCGCGGCGGGGATCTCGATGCCGACATCGTTGATCCGCACCGCGTCGCGGTCATGATCGCCATGGACGAGGACGCGGCCGGCGCGGACGGGCTTCAGCCCGTCCAGGCTGGCGGCGACCCAGTCCTGCTGGTTCACGGTCTCGAAGGGCGTAGTGTCGATGCTATTGCCGACGATCGGCCGCAGCATGTCGCGCACGGCGGCCTCGTCGGGATGAACAGCGAAATAGATCTCGACCTTCCACGGCGCATTCAGAGAGAGCGTGGTGACGCCGGTCTCGATCTCGAAGGCCGAGATCGCGGTTTCGGTCGGGTCGAAGACCTCGCCGAGCAACTCGGTCAACGCGCGCGCCTTCTCGCCGCTGGTCGAGAGTTCGAGGACGGTCGCGACCGTGGAGGGGAGGAGGCCTTCGCGCATGGCGGCGGGATAGCAGGCGTGGACGCAGTTGTCATGCGCGTCCCGAAGGCCTCCTGTGCCTTCAGTGGTCGCGCGCGGCAAGGGCGCTGAACAGGGTCTGCGTCTGCCCGTTACGCTCCGCGAAGCGCAGAGGCTTGCAGCGCTCGACGATGATCTCGCCATCCGCCGGCGCGGCTTCGAGAAGCGCCATCACCTCGGCGGTGAAATCGGCCAGCGGCATGGCGTCGGGGTCGGTCGCCTGCTGCGGACCGAGCAACTCGGTCTGGACGTAAGGCGGCGCGATCTCCACGACCTCGACCGAGGTGTCCTTAAGCTGATGGCGCAGTGCCATCGACCAGGAATGGATTGCGGCCTTGGTGGCAGAATACGTCGGGGTCGCGGCGAGCGGCACGAAGGCGAGGCCCGAGGAGACGGTGACGACGGTGGCGCGTGGCTGTGCCAGCAAATGCGGCAGCAGTGCCGCCGTCAGCTGGATTGGGCCGAGCAGATTGGTCGCGATCGTCTCCTCGGCGATGGCGAGGTCGATCTGCGTTTCCGGCCGCATGATGCCGGCATTGTTGACGATGACGTTCAGCGCGGGGAAGCGCGTGACGGCCTCACGGGCGAAGGCTGCGATGTCGGCCTTGTCCTGAATGTCGAGCACCATCGATGCCATGCCGGGATTGGCCTGGGTGACGTCGTCGAGCACGCGCTCGCGGCGGCCGGCGATGACGACGCTGTTGCCTTTCGCATGCAGTGCTTCGGCCAGGGCGCGGCCGATGCCGCTGCCGCCGCCGGTGATGAGGATGGTGTTTCCGGTGATGTTCATCGCAATGCCCTTTCTCGGTTGCGTCTGACACAGCTAGGGCCGATGCTCTCTAATCGAAAGAAGGCACCTGAAAGTGCCATAGGCACCCAAAGGAAAGCGTCGCATGCAGATGATCCGCGAAGCCGTGGAGGCGATGCGCGAGCAGGGCCGGCTGATCCATCCGGAGGTCAGTCCGCAGGTCGAGGCGCTGGTGCGGGACGTGATCGGTCAGGTCGCCGATAAATGGACCATGCTGATCCTGGAGGCGCTGGAGGAGCATGGCACACTGCGCTTCCGCCAGCTCGGCCGCATCGTTGGCGGCATCAGCCAGAAGATGCTGACCAAGACGCTGCGGCAGATGGAATGCGACGGGCTGATCACCCGCAAGGTCCACCCGGTGATCCCGCCGCATGTCGACTACACGATGACGGAGATCGGCCGTGAACTGACGGCGGCCTTCTGCGGCGTCTGGGTCTGGGCGGAGACCTATCACGCTCAGGTCGAGGCGGCGCGGGCGGCGTTTCGGGCGAGGGAGGGGTGAGGGACAGAGAAGCCGTCGTCCTCGGCCGCGCCTCACCCCGCCTTCTGAACAAAGCTGTCCAGCACCATCTTCCGCCCGGCCTTGTCGAAATCGACCGTCAGCTTGTTGCCGTCGACGGAGGCCACCGAGCCGGGGCCGAATTTGACGTGGAAGACGCGGGCGCCGGTGTCGAAGGCCGATGTTCCCGAGGATTTGGCGGTGAGTTCGCCCTCGATCAGCAGAGGGCCGCGCTGGCGACTGTTGCCGAAGCCGTTGCCGCCGAAGCCGCTGCCGCTCTCCGAGAAGCCCGAGCCACCGCGCGCCTTGTTCTCCTGGGCGCGCTGCCAGCCGGGCGTGTTGTAGGAGGAGCCGAAGCTTTCCATCCGGTCGAAGCGCGAGGCGCCATAGCCGCCCTGCGAGTAGTTCGACGCCGCCTGGACGACCTCGACATGCTCCTCGGGCAGTTCGTCGATGAAGCGCGAGGGCAGGCTCGACTGCCAGAGCCCGTGGATGCGGCGGTTCGAGGCGAAGTAGAGCTTGAGCCGCTTGCGGGCGCGCGTCAGGCCGACATGGGCGAGGCGGCGCTCTTCTTCCAGCCCGGCGCGGCCGCTCTCGTCGAGCGCGCGCTGGTTGGGGAAGAGGCCTTCCTCCCAGCCGGGCAGGAAGACGGTGTCGAATTCGAGCCCCTTGGCGCCGTGCAGCGTCATGATCGAGACGCGTTCGGCGCTGTCGCCGCTGTCGGCGTCCATCACCAGCGAGACATGTTCGAGGAAGGCCGGCAGGTCGGGGAATTCGTCGAGGGAGCGCACCAGCTCCTTCAGGTTCTCGAGCCGGCCTGCGGCGTCGGCCGAGCGGTCCTTCTGCCACATCTCGGTGTAGCCGCTCTCCTCCAGCACGAGCTCGGCGAGTTCGCCCTGCGGCATGTGCTCGGCTCTCGCCGACCAGCGGCCGAAGGCCTCGACCAGTTCGCGCAGCGCGGTGCGGGCCTTGGGCTTGAGCTCGTCGCTCTCGACGATGGCGCGGGCCGATTGCAGCAGGGAGAAGCCTGTGGCGCGGGCGTGGTTGTGCAGGATCTGGATGGTGGCGTCGCCCAGGCCGCGCTTGGGCACGTTGACGATGCGCTCGAAGGCGAGATCGTCGGTGGGCGAGACGACGCAGCGCAGATAGGCCATGGCGTCGCGGATCTCGGCGCGCTCGTAGAAGCGAGGACCACCGATGACGCGATAGGGCACGCCGGTCTGGACGAAGCGCTCCTCCAGCTCGCGCATCTGGGCGGAGATGCGCACAAGCACGGCGATCTCAGCGAGGTTCTCGCCTTTCAGCTGCATCGCCTCGATCTCGTCGGTGATCAGCCTCGCCTCTTCCTGGCTGTCCCAGGCGCCGGTGATGGTGACCTTCTCGCCGAGTTCGTCCTCGGTGCGCAGCGTCTTGCCCAGCCGGCTTTCGTTGCGGGCGATCAGCTTCGCGGCGGTGGCGAGGATGTGCCCGGTCGAGCGGTAGTTGCGCTCCAGCCGGATCACCGTGGCGCCCGGAAAATCGTGCTCGAAGCGCAGGATGTTGTCGACCTCGGCGCCACGCCAGCCATAGATCGACTGGTCGTCGTCGCCGACGCAGGCGATGTTGCGGCGGCCCTGGGCGAGCAGCCGCAGCCAGAGATACTGCGCCGTGTTGGTGTCCTGATACTCGTCGACGAGGATGTAGCGGAAGCGCTCGTGATAGGTTGCGAGCACATCGGCATGCTCGCGGAACAGCGTCAGGCAGTGCAGCAAAAGGTCGCCGAAATCGACGGCGTTCAGCGTCTTCAGCCGGTCCTGATAGGCGGCGTAGAGCGTGCCGCCCTTGCCGTTGGCGAAGACGGCAGCCTCGCCCGGCGCGACATCCTTCGGAGCCAGCCCACGGTTTTTCCAGCTGTCGATGAAGCCGGACAGCATGCGCGCCGGCCAGCGCTTCTCGTCGATCCCCTCGGCCTGGATCACCTGCTTCATCAGGCGGATCTGGTCGTCGGTGTCGAGGATGGTGAAATCGCTGCGCAGATCGAGCAGTTCGGCGTGGCGGCGCAGGATCTTGGCCGAGATCGAGTGGAAGGTGCCCAGCCACGGCATGCCCTCGGCGACCGCACCGACGAGATGCCCGATGCGCTCCTTCATCTCGCGCGCAGCTTTGTTGGTGAAGGTCACCGAGAGGATCTGCGAGGGGAAGGCGCGGTTGGTTGCGATCAGATGGGCGATGCGGGTGGTGAGCACGCGGGTCTTGCCGGTGCCGGCACCGGCCAGCACCAGCACCGGTCCGTCGGTCGCCTCGACCGCCTGGCGCTGCTCCGGGTTCAGCCCGGCGAGATAGCCGGCCGCGGGCGCGGCCTGCGCGCGCGCGGCAAGGCCGCCGGGGCGGGGCAGTGGGGCGGAGGTGATGCTGTGGTCTGACAAGATCGGCGCTGCTCGTGCGTGATTCGTTCACGGTCAATATAGGGGCAGGCCGGCGCGATTGCGCCCTCGTGCCGCGACATTCGGCCGTCCTGCCTTGGCTTGGCGCAGGGGCCTACCTGCGGCATCGTCAGCGTCAGCTCAAACGAGGATCCCATGAGCCGTCCCGAGACCACCCTGCTGCGCCTCGCCGCGCTTGTCCTTTTCGCCACGCCGCTGGCAGCCGGCGCCCAGACGCGCCCCGTCCCCGATCCGCTGGCCGATTGCGAGCGCTTCGCTCTGGCCGAGTCGAAGCGCGACGGCGGCACGCTGAAATCGGTGCGGATCGAGCGCGGCGACAGCCTGATCGAGAACCGCTTCGACAAAACAATCGGCGGGCAGCAGGTCGCGACCGAATACATCGCCTTCGCCGCCGTCGAGGATGCAGGCGGCAAGCGCCGTGCCCGGGTGGTCTGCCTGCATGCGGGTATCCCCGCCAACCGCGCCGTCTACTGGGTCGAAATCCCGCAATAGGGCGCGGCATGGGCCGCGCCCCGCTGGGCTGTCACGCGGCGGGCTCGAAGTTCATCGCGACGCCGTTGATGCAGTAACGCAAGCCCGTCGGCGGTGGGCCGTCCGGAAAGACATGGCCGAGATGGCCGCCGCAATTGGCGCAATGGACCTCGGTGCGGATCATGCCGAACTTGCGATCCTCCGTCGTTCCGACGGCGCCCTCCAGCGGCTCGTTGAAGCTCGGCCAGCCGGTGCCGCTCTCGAATTTTGTGAGGTTGCGGAAGAGCGGCTGGTCGCAGCCGGCGCAGGAGAAGGTGCCGGGGCGCTTCTCATAGTTCAGCGCGCAGGAGCCGGGGCGCTCCGTGCCGTGGCCGCGCAGCACATGGTACTGCTCGGGCGTCAGCTTGGCGCGCCACTCTGCGTCGGACAGCTCGTACGGGAAGGGCTCCCGGGGCGCCTGGCTGCCGCTGAACATGCTCATCAGTCCCATTCCCGCTCTCCCTTTTGCGCGTCCCGGGTTCATCCGTTCGCGCAGGATATGGGGAGCGGGAGCCCGATTGTCAGCAGTGCCGGGCGCCCGGCAGGGTCACGATGGCGTTGACGGCTCAGGCGTTGTCGCCGGCGATCGCGGCGATGACCGCGTCCGTCACCGCCCGCGTCGTCGCCGTGCCGCCGAGGTCGGGCGTGTGGAAGGCCGGGTCGGCCGTCACGCGCTCGATCGCCCGCATCAGCCGGGCCGAAGCCGCGGCCTCGCCGAGATGGTCGAGCATCATCGTCGCCGTCCAGAAGGTGCCGATCGGGTTGGCGATGCCCTTGCCGGCGATGTCGAAGGCCGAGCCGTGGATCGGCTCGAACATCGAGGGGAAAGCGCGCTCGGGGTTGAGATTGGCCGTCGGCGCGATGCCGAGCGAGCCGGCGAGCGCGGCGGCGAGGTCCGACAGGATGTCGGCATGGAGATTGGTCGCGACGATGGTGTCGAGGCTGCTGGGCTTGATCACCATGCGCATGGTCATGGCGTCGACCAGCATCTTGTCCCAGGCGACATCCGGAAACTCGGTCGCGACCTCGGCGGCGATCTCGTCCCACATCACCATGGCATGGCGCTGGGCGTTCGACTTGGTGACGACGGTGAGCAGCTTGCGCGGCCGCGACTGCGCCAGCCTGAAGGCGTAGCGGATGATGCGGGCGACGCCGTGGCGCGTCATCATCGAGACGTCGGTGGCGACCTCCTCGGGGAAGCCCTTGTGAACGCGGCCGCCGACGCCGGCATATTCGCCCTCCGAGTTCTCGCGCACGATGACCCAGTCGAGCTCGGGGCCGGAGACATGGCGCAACGGCGAGGTGATGCCGGGCAGGACCCGCGTCGGGCGGACATTGGCGTATTGGTCAAAGGGCTGGCAGATCGCCAGCCGCAGGCCCCAGAGCGTGACATGGTCGGGCACGTCCGGCGCGCCGACCGCGCCGAAGAAGATCGCGTCATGGTCCTTGATCTGCTCGCGCCCGTCGGCCGGCATCATCAGCCCGGTGCGCTTGTAGTAGTCCGACCCCCAGTCGAAATGGTCGAAGGCGAAGCCGAACGAGCCGTCGCGGCGCGCCAGGGCTTCCAGCACCTCGATGCCGGCGGCGATGACCTCGACGCCGATGCCGTCCCCCGGGATGGCGGCGATGCGGTGGGTCTTCATGGTCCGGCTCCCCTGTTCTGTGTGGAGGCTGTTTGCGAAGGATTGACTGGCAAGTCAAGAATGCATTGCAGCTTCCATGGAAGCTGATACGTTGCCTCTGAGCGGGAGAGATCTGTGAAGCTCAGGGACGTGCAGCAGCGGGACGATACGGGCGGCGAGCGGGGCACGAGCCTCGTCGACGCCGCCTATGGCGCGCTGAAGCATGCGATCCGCGAGAGCGTGTTTCCGCCCGGCTATCAGGCCTCGGCCGGCGAGCTGGCGCTGCGGCTCGGCATGAGCCGCACGCCCGTGCACGAGGCTTCGCTGCGCCTGCAGGAGGAGGGGCTGGTTCGCATCCTGCCCAAGCGCGGCATCCTGATCTGCGCGCTCGCCCCCCATGACATCGCCGAGATCTACGAGGTGCTGATCGCGATCGAGGCCGGCGCGGCCGAGCTTTCGGCGCGGCTGCCGGAGGCAGCTCGCTTCGCGCTGGCCGGCGATCTCGACCGCGCCACCAGCGAAATGGGGCAGGCGCTCGCCGCCGGCGACCTCGCCGCCTGGGGGCATGCCGACGAGGTGTTCCACCGGCTGCTCGTCGAGCGCTGCGGAAATGGCCGCTTCGCGCGGATCATCCAGACGGTGAACGACCAGTCGCACCGCGCCCGCATGCTGACCCTGCGTTTGCGGCCGCGCCTGCCGGCCTCCGAGGCCGAGCATCGCGACACCAGCGAGGCGATCCGCCGGGGGCTGCCGGATGCCGCCCATGAGGCGGCGCGGCGGCACCGCATCCGGGCGCGCGACGAATTGCTGCCGCTGATCGAGAGCGTGGGCCTTCGGCACATGTGAGCCGTCGGCCCGTCCCAACCATCCCAGACCGCGGTCAACGCGGCATCAACTCACGGAGGACAACAATGCGTCGCCTGATCCTGACCCTCGGGGCCGCTTTCGCCATGGCCGCGGCACCCGCGGCTGCGCAGACCTATCCCGCAAAGTCGATCACGATGATCGTGCCCTTTGCCGCGGGCGGGCCGACCGACGTCATCGCGCGGATCGTCTCCGACCATATGAGCCGCACGCTCGGGCAGTCGATCGTGGTCGAGAACGTCGCCGGGGCCGGCGGCACCACCGGTTCGCTGCGCGTCGCGCGGGCCACGCCGGACGGCTACACGATCATGATGGGCAATCTCGGCACCCACTCGGCCTCGGTGGGGCTCTATCCGAACCTCGCCTATGACCCGCGTACGGATTTCGCGCCGGTCATCAACACGGCCGGGACGCCGATGCTGATTTCGGCCCACAAGGATTTCCCGGCCAACACGCTGCAGGAGTTCATCACCCTGCTGAAGGCCAATCCGTCCAAGTACAATTACGGCCATGGCGGCATCGGCTCGACCTCTCACCTGACCTGCGTGTTCTTCCACCACCTGATCAAGGCGCCGGTGCAGCAGGTGCCGTTCCGCGGCTCCGGCCCGGCGATGAACGCGCTGCTCGCCAAGCAGCTCGATTATGTCTGCGACCAGACGGTCGGCATCGTGCCGCAACTCACCAACCTCAAGACCTATGTCGTGGCCACGCCCAACCGCCTCGACGTCGCCAAGGATGTGCCGACCAGCGCCGAGGGCGGTCTGCCCGAGTTCCAGGCGGTGGGCTGGAACGCGATCTTCGCGCCGAAGGACACGCCGAAGGAGATCGTCGATCGCCTGAATGCCGCCGGCCGTGCGGCGCTGGCCGATCCGGGCGTGCGGGCGCGGCTGCTGGAACTGGGCTGCATCATCCCCGACGATGCCGGCCAGAGCTCGGCGGCGCTCGGCGCCCATGTCCGCGCCGAGGTCGACAAATGGACGCCGGTGATCAAGGCGGCCGGCGTCACGGCGCAGTGATCCGGGCGTCCGGTCGCGTCACCCAAGCGTCATGCGACTCCACTAGTCGGCTCGCCATCGAGGGATGGCGAGCGAGGGCCCCGTGACGGATCAGGCGACGCGGACGGTGCGTGCGGTACGGCGCACGACCAGCGAGGGGCTCACCACGGCGGTCCATCGCAGCAAGGCCCTGTCGAAGGCGGGCCTGCTCGAGCGGATGTTCACGCTGGCCTTCTCCGGTCTGGTCTATCCGCAGATCTGGGAGGACCCGGTCGTCGACATGGAAGCGCTGGCGCTGAAGCCTGACGACCATGTCGTCGCGATCGCGTCGGGCTCCTGCAATGTGCTGTCCTATCTGACGGCGAACCCGGCGAAGATCAGCGCGATCGATCTCAACGGCGCCCATATCGCGCTCGGCAAGCTCAAACTCGCCGCCCTGGCGCGGATGACGCGGCACGATACGTTCCTGCGCTTCTTCGGCCAGGCACAGTCGCGCGACAACATCGCCCTCTACGACCGCGAGATCGCTCCGCATCTCGACGCGACCTCGCGTGCCTATTGGGAGGGGCGAGGGCTGGACGGGCGCCGCCGCATCGGCATGTTCGCCCGCAACGTCTATCGGTTTGGCCTGCTCGGCCGCTTCATCGGGGCCGGGCATCTGCTCGGGCGGGCGCTGGGCTGCGATCCGCGCAAGATGCTGGAGGCGCGCGACCTCGCCGAGCAGCGGGTGCTGTTCGAGCGGCATCTGGCGCCGGTCTTCGACAAGCCCTTCGTGCGCTGGTTGATCCGCCAGCCGGCCTCGCTCTACGGCCTCGGCATCCCGCCGGCACAGTACAAGGCGCTCGCCGCCGACGGAGCCGACGGCATCCGCGGCGCTCTTTACGACCGTCTCGAGCGTCTGGCCTGCGGCTTCGACCTGAAGACCAATTACTTCGCGAGGCAGGCCTTCGGGCGGGGCTACGAACCGGCGGAGGACGCGGCGCTGCCGCCCTATCTGCAGCGGGCGCATTTCGAAAAGGTCCGTGCCAGGGCGGCACGCGTCTCCTATCATCAGAGAGCGATTACGGCTTTCCTCGCGGAGCAGCCGGCCGAGAGCTGTGACGCCTATGTCCTGCTCGACGCGCAGGATTGGATGAACGATGCCGATCTGACCGCGCTGTGGACCCAGATCACCCGCACATCCCGGCCCAGCGCGCGCGTCATCTTCCGCACGGCCGCCGATGAGCGCCTGCTGCCGGGACGCGTGCCCGCCGAGATCCTCGAGCAATGGCGCTACGCGGAGGACAAGAGCCGGGCGCTGAATGCCCGCGACCGCTCGGCGATCTATGGCGGCTTCCACCTCTATGTTCGGCCGGAGGCCGTGGCGTGAGCAGCCTCGCCGCCGGACAGGGTGCTGCCGGGCTGATGGACGCGATCTATCGCCGGCAGCGGCACATCTACGACGCCAGCCGGAAGTTCTACCTGCTGGGCCGTGACCGGCTGATCGACGAGCTCGCACCGCCGGAGGGGGGCTGCGTGCTGGAGATCGGCTGCGGAACCGGCCGCAATTTGGTCCGGATCGCGCGGCGGTATCCCGGACGCGCCTGCTTCGGTGTCGACGTTTCCTTGATGATGCTGGAGACGGCACGGCGCTCGGTGGGGCGGGCCGGCCTGTCGGACCGTATCGCGCTCGCCCAGGCCGATGCCACGGATTTCGATCCGCAGGCGCTGTTCGGGCGGGCGGGCTTCGACCGCATCGTGATCTCCTACGCGCTGTCGATGATCCCGCCCTGGCAGGGCGTGGTCGAGGAGGCGCTGCGGCGTCTCGCGCCGGGCGGCGAACTGCACATCGTCGATTTTGGAGACCAGCGCGAGCTGCCGCGCCCGTTCAGCGCGGTGGTGAACCGCTGGCTCGCCCTCTTTCACGTCACGCCGCGGCGGGATCTGGCGGCGGTGCTGGCGGCCAGCGCCGCACGCGCCGACGTGACGCTGCAGGCGCGTTCGCTCTATCGCGGCTACGCCGCGCTCGCCGTGCTGCGTCGGCCGCGCTGAGGCGTGTCAGCCGACCTGGACCCCTTTCCAGAAGGCGATACGGCCGCGGATCTCGGCGGCGGCCGGCTTGGGGTCGGGGTAGTACCAGGCGGCGTCCCGGTTCTCCTTCCCGTCCACGACGATCGAATGGTAGCTGGCGGTGCCCTTCCAGCCGCAGGTGCTGGTCGTCTCGCTCGGCTTGAAGAAGTCCGGACGGATCGAGAAGTCGGGGAAATAGTGGTTGCCCTCGATGACGATGGTGTCGTTGGATTCGGCGATGACCGCACCGTTCCAAATCGCTTTGACCATTGCGTTCGCTCCCGTGACGTTCTTGTCATTGCCGGCAAATTAGAACGATGTCTCGCCTTGCGCCAATCACGGCTGCGCTGGACGCCCTGACGGGCGCGTGATAGCGCCGCGCGATGAGCTCGATGCCTCCCTGCGACGCGCCTGACGCTCCCGGCAGCCTGCGCGACCGCCTCCGCCAGCTCTATCACGGGCGATCGCCGGCCTCGCTGCGGTTCCAGTTGGCGACGACGGTCATCGACATCGTCATCATCGCCTTCTTCATCGCGACGCCGCTGATCCGGGATCGGCCCGCCTTTCTCTGGATCGACTACACGGTTGCCGCGATCCTGGCGGCGGAGATCGTGACGCGGATGCTCGCGGCCTCGAACATTCCGCGACTGCTGCGCCAGCCGACGATGCTTCTCGATCTCGTCATCCTCGCGACGCTGCTCGTGCCGAGCATGCTCGAGAATCTCGGCTTCCTTCGGATTCTGCGGCTATGGACGCTGTCGCAGCGCGGCGTGATCTGGCAGCAATGGCGGCGCACCCGCTTCCGCGACCGGGAGGATGCGGCGCGGGCGGTGATCAATCTGACGACCTTCCTCTTCGTGGTCACGGGCTTCATCTACAGCTTCTTCTTCACCGGACGGCCGGGGATCGAGGGCTATGTCGATGCCTTCTACTTCACCGTCACCACCATGACGACGACCGGCTTCGGCGACATCACGCTACCGGGCACCGCCGGCAAGCTGACCTCGATCGCGGTCATGATCGTCGGCATCTCGCTGTTCGTGCGGCTGGCGCAGGCGATCTTCCGGCCGGCCAAGGTGACCTATCCCTGCCCGCGCTGCGGTCTGCAGCGCCATGAGCCTGACGCGGTGCATTGCAAGGCGTGCGGCCAGATCCTCTGCATTCCGGATCCCAACTGAGCGCTGACCCTTCCAGGCTCAGTGCCGCGTCTCGGGCTCACGCTCGGGAACGATCGTGCCCTCGACGCTGATCGCGCTGCGCTGGGGCATGCCGATGATGCGCCCGATCGTCGCCGGCAGCGGCATCATGCTGTGGGCGGCCTTCATCAGCGCGATGTTGGCGAGGATGTCGGCGGGGAAGGGGCAGACCTTGCGGCTCGTGAGGTCGACATGCAGCGAGAGGTTCTCGCTGGTGGCGGCGAGCCAGCCCTCGGTCGCATGCCGCATTTCCAGATAGTAGTGCAGGCGCTTGTCGTCGAAGGCGATGAGCTGGGCGGTCACACGCACCTGGTCGCTCTCGGTCAGCTCGCGCTTGTAGAGGATGTGGCACTCGGCGGTGAAGGTCGAGGCGTGGCGGCTGTCGACATAATCGCGGGTGAGGCCGACGAGCGAGAACACCTCATCCACCGCGCGGTCGAAGAGGACATGATAATAGGCCATGTTGAGATGGCCGTTATAGTCGATCCATTGCGGTTCGACCCGCATGGCCGAGGAGACGAAAGGCGCGAAGAACAGCGCCGGAGCGCGGATATCGTGTTTCATGGCCGCCTCCCGTCCTCCCGTAGCGCTGGGTTCAGTGGTCTTCGTCACACGGCGTGTGCATGGTCGCCGCACCGCCATCGCAACACGGAAGCGGCCCGTTGCCTGCCGATCCGGTCTATCCTACTGCGTAGTTCAGTCGCCGGCCCCCCGCCGGGGGGACGCCGCGGATGGCCGGCCTCGTAACCCGCTGCGATGCCGACTTGTTTTGAGTTTAAACTCCAGATCCGGATGTTGACAATGGATGTGCCTGCTGTCGCCCTGCATGAGACCTCCGCATCCGCCGCGGCTCTGCCGCCGTCTCCCGCCGCCGTCGCGGCCGTGACGCAGGCGCTGGCGGCCTCCTTCGGCAACCGGCTGATCACCAGTCTCGCCGTGCGCCAGCAGCACGGCCACACCCTGACCTGGATCCCCAACCAGCCGCCGGATGCGGTGGTGTATCCGCACAGCACGCAGGAGGTCTCGGAGATCGTGACGCTCTGCGCCCGGCATGGCGTACCGGTCATCGCCTTCGGCACGGGCACCTCTCTGGAGGGCCATGTGAACGCGCCCTATGGCGGCGTTTGCGTCGATCTCAGCCAGATGAAGCGGATCGTCGCAGTGAATGCGGAGGATCTCGACTGCGTCGTCGAGGCCGGCGTCACGCGCAAGGAGCTCAACGAGCATCTGCGCGACATGGGGCTGATGTTCCCGATCGACCCGGGTGCCGACGCCTCGCTCGGCGGCATGGCGGCGACGCGCGCCTCCGGCACCAACGCCGTGCGCTACGGCACGATGAAGGACAATGTGCTGGCGCTGACCGCGGTGATGGCGGACGGTTCGGTCGTCAAGACCTCCACGCGCGCCCGCAAAACTTCAGCGGGCTATGACCTGACGCGCCTGCTGGTCGGCTCGGAAGGCACGCTCGGCATCATCACCGAGGTCACGCTGAAGCTGCATGGCATTCCGGAGGCCATCGCCGCGGGCGTCTGTCCGTTCCCCTCGATCAAGGCGGCCTGCGATACGGCCATCATGACGATCCAGACCGGCATCCCGGTGGCGCGGATCGAGCTGCTCGACGAGGTCATGATCAAGGGCTTCAACCTGCATTCCAAGCTCGGCCTGCCGGAGACGCCGATGCTCTTCGTCGAGTTCCACGGCACCGAGGCCTGGGTGAAGGAGCAGTCGGAGCGCTTCGGCGAGATCGCAGCGGAGTTCGGCGGCGGCCCCTTCGACTGGGCGACCAAGGCCGAGGATCGGACCCGGCTGTGGGAAGCCCGCCACAACGGCTACTGGGCCGGCCGCGCGCTGCGGCCTGGCGCCGACACCCTGGCGACCGATGTCTGCGTGCCGATCTCGCAGCTTGCCGACTGCGTCGAGGAGACCAAGCGCGACATTGAGGCGACCGGGCTGATCGCGCCCATCGCAGGCCATGTCGGCGACGGCAATTTCCACACGCAGCCGCTGCTCGATCTCGCCGATCCCGATGAGGTGGCGCGCGTCCAGGGCTTCCTGGACCGCCTGGTCAAGCGGGCGCTCGCCATGGGCGGCACCTGCACGGGCGAGCATGGCGTCGGCCAGAAGAAGATCAAATATCTCGAAGCCGAGCATGGCGCGCCCGCGCTGGCGGTCATGCGCACGCTGAAGCGCGCGCTCGATCCGCAGAACATCCTCAACCCTGGCAAGATCGTGGTTCTCTGAGTTCCGTGATGGAGCGGGACAGCAGCACACGCCCGAGTTCTGTCGAATTGTCGTGATCTCGCCGCGACTTGCCGGCATGATGGGGACGATGTTCACGACGAGGATCGTGCCGCACGTTGCGTGAGACCCTGACCGTCCTGGCCGGCCTGCTGGTGCTGGCGCTGCTGGCCGCCCTGATCGGGCCTGGCTTTGTCGACTGGCGCGGTTATCGCCCGCATTTCGAGGCGCGCTTGGCCGAGACGCTGGGCGTCGAGACCCGCATCGGCGGCGGCATCGGCCTGCGGCTGCTGCCCTCGCCGCGGCTGACGCTGCAGAATGTGCGCTTCGGCGGCGGCGCGGCCGAGACGAGCCGCGCCTCGGTCGAGACGCTGACGGTGGAACTTGCTCTCGCTGCGCTGACCCGCGGCGAATTCCGCATCGCCGATGCGCGGGCGGAGGGCGCGACGGTTTCGCTGTCCTTCGACGAGGCCGGCGCATTGCGCCTTCCGGCGCGCGGCGGTGCCGGTCTGCCGACGCAGACGAGCCTCGACCGTCTCTCGATCGGCCGCTCGGTGCTGATCTGGGAGGAGGCGGGCCGCGAGCCGGTGCGCATCGGCCCGATCGCGGCGGAGATCTCGGCGGTCAGCCTTGCCGGCCCCTGGCGGATCGAGGGCGAGGCGGCCGGTGCCTCGCTGCGCGTCAGCACCGGCGCGCTCGAAGCGGATGGGAAGCTGAGGACAAAAGCCTTTGTCACGGGGCAGGAGGTCCTGCTCGGCTTCGATGGCAGCGTCACCCTGCCATCGCCCGGGAACGCACCTGGCCTGGAGGGGTCGTTCACACTGTCGCCAGGCGGCGCGCTCGCCCTCTCCGGCAAGGTCAGCGGTGGCAGCCGCCAGCTCGACCTCGCCGGCCTCGTGCTCGACATCGCCGGCGGGGCGGCGCGGCTCGAAGGCGAGGGCCAGTTCATGCCCGGCACGGGAGAAGGCGTCGTGGCTCTGCGGGCCCGCAGGCTCGATGCCGATGCGCTGGCCGAAGCCCTCGCGGCGCGGCCGGGCTTCGAGCGGGCTCTGCAGGGCCTGCCGGGACAGATCGACCTGTCGCTCGATCTTGACCAGCTGATCTGGCGCGGCGAGGATTTTTCCGCCTTCGGCCTGCGCGGCAAGCTCGATCCGCAGGGCCTGTCGGAGGCCACGGCCTCGGTGCGCGTCGCCGGCGCGCTGCTGGGCGCCAGTGGTAGCGCCGATGCGCAGGGTGTGGCGGGCCGCCTCAATCTGAAGGCCGGGGATTCGCGCCGCATCGGGCTGATGCTGGCGCGGGCGGGGCTCGATCCGGCTCTGGCGGATCTCGTCGCGGGGCTCGGGCAGATCGACGCCGAGGCGATCGGGGCCTGGGATGGCGGGCGGCTCGCCCTTCAGCGGCTGATGCTGACAGGTTCTTCGGGCGTGAGGCTCGATCTGTCGGGCGACGCGACGGCGGAGCGGCTGTCCGCCAGGGCCGTGCTGAACGGGTTCGATCTCACCAATCTGCCGCCCGGCGAGAGCGTCGCGGTGCTTCTGGGCGCGCGCGATCTGGCGCTGGATCTCAGCCTGACGCAGGCCCGTTTCCGCAACGTGCCACCCGGTTCCGCGCAGCTCGACCTGCGGCGGCAGGGCCGCGACTGGCGGCTTAGCCGTCTTGCCATCGACGGTTTCGGCGGTGTCAGCGTGTCCGGCTCGGGAGCGCTCCTGGCCGAGGGCGGCGAGATCGCCGGTCGCATCCGCGCCCCGCGTTTCGAGGCGGTCGCGGCGCTGGCGGGGCCGTTGCTGCCCGAACCGGCGCGGCAGGCGTTGGGGCGCGCCTCCGACGGGCTGGCCCGGCTCGATGCCGCCTTCCGGCTCACCCGCGCGCCCAATGGCGAAACCGGTCTGGTGCTCGACGGCGGTGCCCAGGCGGGGCGGCTCTCGCTGACCGGGCGGCTCGATGCCGGCGGGATCTGGACGGGGGCGAGGCTGCGCTTCGACATCGCCGACCGGCGCCAGGCCTTCCAGGCGCTCGGACTGCCCGTGCCGCGCCAGAGCGGCCCCGGCGAGCTCGTTCTGACGCAGGAAGCGGGGCGGCTGTCTGGCACGCTGGCGGGCCCCGGCCTCTCGATCGCGGTCGAGAGCGAGGCTGCGGCCCCGGCGCGGCTCGCCGTGCAGGCGGATGGCATCGGCCAGATTCTGCCGGACGCTGCAGCCCGTCTCCTGCCGGACGGGCTGGTCGATCTCCATGCGCGGCTCGGAACGTCTCCGGAGGCGATCACGCTCAGTGAATTCGTCGTCAATCTCGGGGCGGCGACCGCACGGGGCGCGCTGTCCCTGGCGCGCGATGGCGGGATGCTGAGCGGACGGCTCACCGTCCCCGCCCTCGATCTGCAGGGGCTGCTCGGCGCTGCGCTCGGCGCCGGCCCCGCCGGTCTCTCGACCTGGTCGACGACGCGGTTCGGGCCGGCGGCCGCGCTCCCCGAGTTCCAGCTGGCGATCGAGGCGGGCAGCGTGACCGCGGCCGAGGGGACGATCCTGCGCGACGCCCGCTTCACCCTGCGCTCGGACATGGAGGGGTTGCGGCTCGACGATCTCTCTGCCGGCTTCGGCGGCGGGCGTGTCGGCGCACGCCTGGCGACGCGGCGAGAAGGTGGGCTCGGGCTGCTTTCGGGGCGCGTCACTCTCGAAGGGGTCGAGTTGGGGCCCTTGACCGGAGGCGGGCTCGGCGGTCGGGTTTCCGGGCAGATCGAAGCCGGCGGCTCCGGCGAAAGTCCGGCACGGCTCGTCGCGGCGCTAGGGGGAGCCGGGAGCCTGACCTTCACAAATGCGCGTCTCAGCCGCTTCGACCCCGCGGCTTACGCCCGCATCATTGCCGGCACGGGCGAGGACGCCTCCGAAAGCGATGCAGCGCGGCTGCAGCAGCGGCTGGCCGAGGCGCTCGACCGCGACGCCTGGGCGCTCGGCAGCGTGACCGTGCCTTTTACCCTTGCGGGCGGGCTGATCCGGCTGCAGCCACTCACCTTCGAGCGCAATGGGCTGCGGGCCGAGGCCAACGGCATCGTTGATCTGCGAGCCCTCACTCTGGATCTGCGCCTCGGGCTGCGGCCGCTCGGAGCGCTGCCGAAAGGCTGGCCGGCGGACGCGCCGCAGATCGGCGTCGCCTGGCGCGGGCCGCTGAGTGCGCCGCGCCGCGAGACCGACGTGAATGCGCTGTCGAACGTCGTCGCCGCCCGCGCCCTGGCGAGGGAGATCGAGCGGGTCGAGGCGTTTGAGGCGGATGCGCGCGAGCGCGCCGTCCAGGCGCGGCGCCTGCGGGCCGAGCGCGAGATGCGCGAGAATGCCCGCAGGCTCGCCGAGTTCCTCAAGGCCGAGGAAGAGCGGCGTCTCGCCGAGGAGAAGCGGGCCGAGGAGGAGCGTCGGGCCGAGGAAGCCCGCCGCCTGGTCGAGGAGCGGCGGGCGGAAGAGGCGCGCCGGGCCGAGCAGGCGCGCATGGAGCAGGAGATGCGCCGCCGCATCGAGGCGGAGGAGCGGGCCGAGCGCGCGCGCGCGGCGGCCGAGCGGGCGGCGGAGCGCGAGGCCTCCCAGCCGCAGCAGCCGGGGCCGCTCATCCTGCCCGGTGCGCCGCGGGCGAGTTTCCCGGAGTCGGGGCTGCAGCCCGCGCCGCCCCTGGCACCGCCGCTCGAGATCCAGCCCCTGCCGCGCCCCTTGTCGCGCGGCGCCCAGCCAAACTGAGCTTGGTCCTCGTAATCTGATTCAGGGCGCTGCGGAGCCGATTCAGGTGGCGGTCGCAAAGCGCTGCAAGACAAGGGCAATCCGCTTTGCGGGTGATGCGCCTGTCCGCTTCAGTCCGGCGCTCTTGCCGCGCGGTCGCGGTAATGCGCCAGCACATGCAGACGCAGCGCCGAGGAGAGATTGACCTCGCCGCGATGGTCGTCGATCGCCGCGATCAGCGCGGCCACGGTCCGTCCCTCGGCAGCGGCGATCTCCTTCAGCGCCTCCCAGAAAGGCTCTTCCAGCGAAACACTCGTCCGGTGGCCAGCGATGGTCAGGGATCGCTTCCGCTCCGCGCTCACGGCGTCGGCTCGTCGTCCGGTCGGGCGAGGTGGTGGCCGTCCAGGGTCCGGGCGGCCTTGTCGCGCTCGGCCTCGGTCAGGCTCCGTTCCGCCTTGGTGCGGCCGAAGGTGATCCGGTTCTGCTGCGCCTGCTGCTCGGCCTCCTGCCGCGCGCGCTGCTTGCGGACCCGGCGCAGATTGATGATCTCGGCCATGCGCGGCGCCCCTCAAGCCGGGCCGAGCATGCGCTCAGGCCGGACGGTGGCGTCGAAGAGATCGGCCTCCACGCCAGCGCGCAGCGCCTCTTCGCGCAGGGTCGTGCCGTTGTGATGCGCCGCCTTGGCGATGCCGGCGGCCTTGTCATAGCCGATCGCGGGGGCGAGAGCCGTCACCAGCATCAGCGAGCGCGAGAGCAGGTCGCGCAGCTGGTCCTCATTGGCGACGATGCCCTCGACGCAGTGGGTGCGGAAGCTGTCGGCGGCATCGGTCAGCAGCCGGACCGATTGCAGGAAGGCGGCGCCGATCACGGGCTTGAACACGTTGAGCTCGAAATGGCCCTGGCTGGCGGCGAAGCCGATCGTGGTCTGGTTGCCCATGACCTGGGCCGCGACCATGGTCAGCGCCTCGGCCTGGGTCGGATTGACCTTGCCGGGCATGATCGAGGAGCCGGGCTCGTTTTCGGGGAGGGAAATCTCGCCCAGCCCCGAGCGCGGGCCCGAGCCCATCAGGCGGATGTCGTTGGCGATCTTGAACAGATCGGCGGCGAGTGCGGCGAGTGCGCCATGGGCGGCGGCGAGCGCACCATGGCTCGCCAACGCCTCGAACTTGTTGTCGGCGCTGCGGAAGGGCACGCCGGTCAGCGACTCGACCTCGCGGGCGAAGAGGGCGGCGAAATCGGGATGGGTGTTCAGCCCGGTGCCGACAGCGGTGCCGCCCTGCGCCAGGGCGTGCAGCCCGCCGAGAGACGCCTGGATCCGACTGACGCCGAGATGAAGCTGCATCGCATAGCCCGAGAATTCCTGGCCGAGCGTGACGGGCGTCGCGTCCTGGAGATGGGTGCGGCCGATCTTGACTAGCCCATCGAACGCCGCGGCCTTGGCGGCCAGCGCCTGCTCGAGATCGCGCAGCGCCGGTAGGAGCGAACGCGAGATTTCCAGCGCGGCGGCGATGTGCATCGCGGTCGGGAAGCTGTCGTTGGAAGACTGGCCGCGATTGACGTGATCGTTGGGGTGGACCGGCGACTTGGCACCGAGGCCGGCGCCGAGCAACTCGTTGGCGCGATTGGCGAGCACCTCGTTGACGTTCATGTTGGACTGGGTGCCCGAGCCGGTCTGCCAGATCACCAAGGGGAAATGCCCGTCGAACTGGCCCGAGAGCGCCTCGTCCGCCGCTTGGCCGATGGCGCCGGCGACGCGCTGGTCGATCAGGCCGAGATGGGCATTCACATGCGCCGCCGCCTTCTTGACCAGCACGAGCGCGTGGACCAGCGGCAGCGGCATGCGCTCGCGCTCCCCGCCGATCCGGAAATTCTCCAGCGACCGCTGGGTCTGTGCGCCCCAATAGCGATCGGCGGGCACGGCGATGGGGCCGAAGGAATCGGTTTCGGTGCGGGTCTCGGACATGGCGGCCTGCCTTGAAGGGGCTGCCTTGGCGCGAGCGCCGGCGGGACGAGCCCGGTTAGAATTCGCGGCCGGCGTTCGGCCGGTCAGGTCTTCTTGCGAAAGGAATCGAGGCTAACGACCTGGGCGCCGCCGCTCTCGGCGGTCTCCGGCGTCTCCTCGGTCTTGGCATCCTCGGGCGCGGGCTTGCTCGCCTTGACGCCCTTGGCGGCCGCCGGCGACACCTCGCGCGGCTTGATGGCGGGAACCCCGGCGGGTGTCGCCTTGACGGGGAGGGCGAGGGGAGCGGGCTCGGCCCCTTCCTGCGTCTCGAACTTCAGGCCGAACTGCACGGACGGGTCGAAAAAGGTGGTGATGGCGTCGAACGGGATGAGCAGGCGCTCCGGCACGCTCGAAAAGGAAAGGCCGACCTCGAAGGCGTGCTCGCTGACGCTGAGATCCCAGAACTGATGCTGGAGGACGATGGTCATCTCCTCCGTGTGCTTGTCGCGCAGTCGCTGCGAGAGGCGCACGCCCGGGGCCGTCGTCCGGAAGGTGATGTAGAAGTGGTGGTCGCCCGGCAGCCCGTCGCGTCCGGCCTCGGTCAGGATCTTGCGCACGACACCCTTCAACGCGTCCTGCACCATCAGATCATAGCGAAGAACGTCCTTGGACATCGTGTCGTGGTTTCCGCTTCCAGCATCCCGCGGCAGCCACAAGGCAGCCTGACAAAAAAGTGGAGGCTTCTGTTGCCAGGCGCCTCCGGGCCCCGCCTTACGTCGCTAAACGGAAGGACTTAGGTTTGGGAACCAGCACCGCTTACGCGGCGACAGCAACCCGAGCATTGTTGTCGTTGGCAACTATGCGTTAGCCCTATAACGGCGGAACCATACCGGGCAAAAGAACGGCCTTTACACTCTCGTCGATCCTATTTCGCCCCCGCCGCAACCCTGCCACTCGGTGGCCTGGCAAGCCCGCGGTCCAAGATCCCGCAGGCCGCCCCATGGCTCGCGCCGCAGGGCTGTGGTGGAGGCGCCGGGTACCGCCCCCGGGTCCGAAAAGCTTATTCCGACGCTCGTTTATCGCCATAGCCGGTCTTGCGAACGGCACGACCAATATAGGGGCTGCATCGCGCCGGGGAAAGAGCCGATGGTCGTGGTGCCGGCTTAATTTCCGGGTGGCGGGAGGTGGCGCAGGATCCGGCCGTCATGGGCGTGGATGTCGACGGCGACCTCGTTGCCGCTGCGGTCGCGGCCCGCGACCTCCCAGCGCTCGTCGACAAGCACGAGATCCTCGATGTGATCCACGCCCGAGCGCCAGGCGATGCGCCGGGCCGCGTCTTCCGAGACGCGGTAGGCCGGATCGTGGAGGGATGCGACCTGGGTCGCGGCCGTGCCGGGCCGGCCGGCATCGGCGGGCGTGCAGGTCACCACCGCGGCAACGGCCCACGCCGCCGCCGCGACAGCACCTAGTCCCATCAGCTTGATCATGAATAGTCAGTCCTCTCGATCTCGGATCGGCATATGGGAGAGGCCGGCGGAAATGTCCCGCCGGCCTCCGGTCAATTCACCTCGCGATCGCGTGAGGTCGGCCGTCAGGGTCGGACGCCCGCCGCCGCTGGCCGGTCCCGTTCCATCTTGATGACGGTGCCGTCCGTTGCCCGCAGGTCGATCTCGATTTCGGCGCCGGCGGCGTCGCGACCCTCGATCTCCCATTTGCCGTCGTCGAGGCTGATTTCCTCGATCCGCACCATGCCGTTCTCATTGGCAATGCGGCGCGCTTCGTCCATCGAAATGGCCGGGGCGCCTGCGCCGGCAGGCGTGTTCGGCGCCTGCACCTGCGCCAGAGCGGGGAGGGGCAGGGCCAGTGCCGCGGCCAGCAGGGTCGCGCGGGTCCGGTCGCGCAGGGTCATGGTCTCGTCTCCTGTTCGGTTTCGGTCAGGGGTCCGGGAGGCAACCCGGCGCGCCCGCTCACGGTTCCTGACAGAATCCGGGGGACGATAGGCCGGGCGGGCGAGCGGGCCCGGCGGTCAGCCGCTATGGTGGCGCGCTTCGACAAGAGATTCGCGCATGCGCCAGTATCACGACCTGCTCCGACGCGTCCTGGACGAGGGCGTCCGCAAGGACGATCGCACCGGCACCGGCACGATCGCCGTGTTCGGCCATCAGATGCGCTTCGATCTGAGCGAGGGCTTCCCGCTCGTCACCACCAAGAGGCTGCATCTCAAGTCGATCATCCACGAGCTGATCTGGTTCCTGCGCGGCGACACCAATGTGCGCTATCTGCAGGAGAACGGCGTCACGATCTGGGACGAGTGGGCCGACGAGCAGGGCGATCTGGGCCCGGTCTATGGCCGGCAGTGGCGCTCCTGGCCTGCGCCGGACGGCCAGACGATCGACCAGATCGCCTGGCTGGTGAACGAGATCCGGCGCAATCCGGATTCGCGCCGCCTGATCGTTTCGGCCTGGAATCCGGCCGACATCCCGAAAATGGCGCTGGCGCCCTGCCATTGCCTGTTCCAGTTCTTCGTGGCCGACGGAAAACTGTCCTGCCAGCTCTACCAGCGCTCGGCCGACGTCTTCCTCGGCGTGCCCTTCAACATCGCGAGCTATGCGCTGCTGACGCATATGGTGGCGCAGGTGACCGGCTTGGGCGTCGGGGAGTTCGTCCACTCCTTCGGCGACACGCATCTTTATGTGAATCACCTCGACCAGGCGAAGCTGCAGCTGACGCGGGAGCCGCGCGCGCTGCCGACGCTCACGCTCAACCCGGCTGTGACGCGGCTCGAGGATTTCCAGTTCGCGGACATCACCATCGAGGGCTACGACCCGCATCCGGCGATCAAGGCGCCGATCGCGGTATGACCCTCACCATCCGTCCTGCCCGGCCCGACGAGGCCGGCCTCGTGCTCGATTTCATCAAGGCGCTCGCCGAGTATGAGCGGCTGGCACATGAGGTCGTCGCGACGGAGGCCGAGATCGCAGCGGCCCTGTTCGGCGAGAATCCGAAGGCCTTCTGCGACATTGCCGAGTGGAACGGCGAGCCAGCGGGCTTCGCGGTCTGGTTCTACACCTATTCGACCTTCTCCGGCCGTCACGGCATCTGGCTGGAAGATCTCTTCGTGCATCCACCGTTTCGCGGCCACGGCATCGGCAAGGCGCTGATGGCGGGGCTGGCGAAGCGCTGTCTCGACGAGGGGCTGCCGCGGCTGGCCTGGTGGGTGCTGAACTGGAACGAGCCGTCGCGCGTGTTCTATCGCTCGCTTGGCGCGAAGGCGCAGGACGAATGGACGGTGAAGCGCCTCGACGGCGAGGCGCTGGCGCGGCTGGCAGGGCAGGGCTGAGATGATGGCGGCTCTCCCCCTCGTCCTGATCGCGGCCGTCGCCGACAATGCCGTGATCGGCGACGACAACCGCCTGATCTGGCGGCTGAAGACCGATCTGCGCCGCTTCCGCTCGCTGACGCTCGGCCGTCCCGTGGTGATGGGGCGCAAGACTTATCTCTCCATCGGCAAGCCCCTGCCGGGGCGGGAGACGATCGTGCTGACGCGTGATCCGGCCTTCCGCCCCGAGGGTGTCCGCACGGCGGCCGATCTCGATGCGGCGCTCAGTCTGGCGCGGCAGGTGGGGGCGGCGATGGGCGCCGACAGCGTGACCGTCGCGGGCGGGGCCGACGTCTATCGTCAGGTCCTGCCGCTGGCAGACCGGCTGGAGCTGACCTTCGTCCATGCCCGGCCGGCGGGCGACGCGCTGTTTCCCGAATGGGACCGCTCGGCCTTCGTCGCCGATGCGCCGGAAAACCATCCGGCTGGCCCCGATGACGAGCATGCCTTCACCTTCGCGACCTTTCGCCGCCGGGCCTGAGCGGCTTTCCGTTCACGATGAAGACCTTGCGTCGTTGACGAATCCATGGCCCATGCCCAAGTCAGCGCAGACCGCTCCGGCTTGGGAGCACTGACAAGCGGCCGCCCATCGCTTATGGCGAGGCAGGTTCGCGGAGAAAGGGAACGGCGCGAGTATGCCTTGGAGCAACCAGAGCGGCGGTGGCAGCAACGGGGGTGGACCCTGGGGCCAGCGCGGGGGAAGCGGCGGCGGTGGCGGCGGCGGCCCCTGGGGA
>LSIG01000076.1 GCA_001556125.1 Rhizobiales bacterium CCH10-E5
GCCCCTGGGGAGGCGGCGGCTCCGGCGGAGGCGGCCATAGCGGCCCGCCGGATCTCGAGGACATCCTGCGCCGCAGCCAGGACCGCCTGCGCACCATGATGCCGGGCGGCAATCTCGGCGGGCGGGGCCTGATCTTCGGCCTCCTGGCCCTGATCGTGGTCTGGCTCCTGACCGGCTGGTACATCGTCCGCCCGAACGAGGTCGGCCTCAATCTCCGCTTCGGCAAGTTCATCGGCAAGACCGGCGAAGGCCTGAATTACAACTGGCCCTATCCGATCGGCAGCGTGATCAAGCCGCAGGTGACCAATGTCGTCACCACCGAGGTCGGCTTCCGCACCGTCGAATCCGTGCGCGCTTCGCGCCAGTCCGACGTCATCGAAGAGAGCCTGATGCTCACCGGCGACGAGAACATCGTCGACATCGACGTGATCGTGCAGTGGCAGATCGACCCGGCCGCGCCCGAGAACTATGTCTTCAACATCCAGGACCCGCCGGGCACGGTGAAGGCCGTCGCCGAAAGCGCGATGCGTGAGATCATCGGCCGGCGCAACATCCAGCCCGTGCTGACGACCGACCGCGCCGCGATCGAGGCCGAGGTCCGCCAGCTGATGCAGGAGACGCTGAACGGCTACAATGCCGGCGTTCAGATCCGTCTGGTCCAGCTCCAGAAGGTCGACCCGCCGCAGCAGGTCATCGACGCCTTCCGCGACGTGCAGGCCGCGCGCGCCGACCAGGAGCGCCTGCGCAACGAGGCCGAGACCTACGCCAACCGCGTCGTGCCGGAATCGCGCGGTCGCGCGGCGCAGCTCGTCCAGTCGGCCGAAGCCTTCAAGGAGCAGACGGTGGCCGAAGCGCTTGGTCAGGCCAGCCGCTTCAACGCGGTCTACGAGCAGTACAAGCTGGCGCCGGCCGTGACCCGCGAGCGTCTCTTCCTCGAGACGATGGAGCGTGTGCTCGGCGGCACCGACAAGGTGATCCTCGACAGCAGGGGCAACGGCCAGGGCGTCGTGCCTTACCTGCCCCTCGACCAGTTGCAGCAGAGGCGCCCTGCCGCCGGTGCTCCGCAGACGGGAGCTGTCCGATGAACAGCAACATCATCCGCATCGGCCTCCTCGTCGTCGTCGGCGTCGCGGCGGTCGTCTTCTACGCCATGACCTTCGTGGTCCAGCAGACCCAGTCGGCCCTCGTACTGCGCTTCGGCGCGGTCCGCAGCGTCGTCACCGCGCCCGGCCTCTATTTCAAGCTGCCGGCGCCTTTCGAGCAGGTGACCCTGCTCGACAACCGCATTCTCGATCTCGACCTGCCGGCGCAGGAAATCATCGCTTCGGACCAGAAGCGTCTCGTGGTCGATGCCTTCACGCGCTACCGCATCTCCGATCCGCTGCGCTTCTATCAGGCGGTCAACAACATCCCGCGCGCCAACTCGCAGCTGGCCTCGATCGTCAACGGCAATGTGCGTTCGGTGCTGGCGGAGGCATCCTTCACCTCGATGGTCCGCAATGACCGGGCGCGGCTGATGAACCGCATCCGCGACGAGGTGAACCGCGAAGCCGCGCGCTTCGGCATGACGGTGGTCGATGTTCGTCTGCGCCGCGTCGATCTGCCGGCCGCCAACTCGGCCGCGGTGTTCCAGCGGATGCAGACGGAGCGTCAGCGCGAGGCGGCCGAAGCGCGCGCGCTCGGCGCCCAGCAGGCCCAGGAGATCCGGGCCCGCGCCGACAGGGAGTCGACGGTCATCGTCGCCGAGGCGCAGCGTCGGTCCGACGAGATCCGCGGCCAGGGCGAGGGCGAGCGCAACCGCGTCTTCGCCGAGGCCTTCGGCAAGGACGAGGAGTTCTTCACCTTCTACCGCTCGATGCAGGCCTATGAGGCGAGCATCAAGGCGGGCGATACGAAGATGGTGCTCTCGCCGGACTCGCCGTTCTTCCGGTTCTTCAACGGACCGAACGCGCCCCGGCCCGAAGGCCAGGCCGCGCCCGCTGCGGCGCCGGCACCGGCCCGTCCCTGACGGGACCCGCGCCGCGCATGTGGGATTTTGTTGCGGCGCTGGGCCTCGTCTTCGCGATCGAGGGCATCCTGTTCGCAGCGGTGCCCAACCTCGCCAAGGAGGCGCTGCGAAGCGCCTCCGAGACGCCGGTCGACGTCATGCGCATGATCGGGCTCGCCTCGGCCGTGCTCGGCGTGGCGATCGTCTGGTTCGTGCGGGGGTGAGGCGGGGGCGACCGGCGGTCTGCGGCGAAGGTCGCATGATCGTGTGTCGACCTTCCGCCTCAATTCGCGTTTCAATAGACGATATGCTTTCCGAGCCGGGCGACTCGGCCGGATCTTCTGCACGAGGACACTGATGGCAATGCATCCCGTCTCTGCTACCGGAGCTTCCGCGCCGCGCTCCCGCCGCCTCGCGCTCGCCGCAGGGGTCGCCTGCCTGTCGCTACTGGCCGCCCCGGTCCTGGCTCCCGCACAGACGGCGGCCTCGCCGGTTCTCCAGGGCCAGGTGTCGTTGGCGGATCTCGCTGAGCGGGTGATGCCGGCGGTGGTCAACATCGCCGCCGTGACGACGAGCGACACGCGCGGCCGCACCCTGCCCCAGCTGCCGCAGCTCGGGCCGGATACGCCCTTCGGCGATCTGTTCGAGGAGTTCTTCAACCGGCGCGGCCAGGGCCAGCAGGGGCAGGGCCAGGGTCAGGCGCCGCAGCAGCGGCGCTCGCAGTCGGCGGGCTCCGGCTTCGTGATCGATTCGTCGGGCCTCGTCGTGACCAACAACCACGTCATCGGCGATGCCAACGAGATCACCGTGATCTTCAACAGCGGCCTGCGGCTGAAGGCCGAGGTGGTCGGCAAGGACGCCAAGGTCGATCTCGCCGTGCTGCGCGTGAAGCACGACAAGCCGCTGCCCGCGGTGAAGTTCGGCGATTCTGACAAGATGCGGATCGGCGATCCCGTCATGGCGATCGGCAACCCGTTCGGCCTCGGCGGTTCGGTCTCCTCGGGCATCGTCTCGGCGCGCAACCGCGACATCCAGCAGGGTCCCTACGACACCTACATTCAGACCGACGCCGCCATCAACAAGGGCAATTCCGGCGGGCCGCTGTTCAACATGGCGGGCGAGGTCATCGGCATCAACACCGCCATCCTGTCGCCGACGGGCGGCTCGGTCGGCATCGGTTTCGCCGTGCCGTCCTCGCTCGCGACCTCGATCGTCGACCAGCTCAAGGAGTTCGGCGAGACCCGCCGCGGCTGGCTGGGTGTGCGCATCCAGAGCGTCGATGACGCGACCGCCGAGGCGCTGGGACTTGGTGCCGCGCGCGGCGCGCTGGTGGCTGGCGTCGACGACAAGGGTCCGGGCAAGCCGGCAGGGCTCGAGGTCGGCGACGTGATCACCAAGTTCGACGGCAAGGAGGTCAAGGATTCCCGCGACCTGCCGCGTATCGTCGCCGCCACCCCGGTCGGCAAGGATGTGCCCGTCACGATCATGCGCAAGGGCAAGGAAGAGGTGAAGACGGTCAAGCTCGGCCGTCTCGAGGATGGCGAGAAGGTCCAGCCGGCCTCGGCCCGCACCCCGGCCGAGCCGGCCAAGCCTGCTGTCACCACTGCGCTCGGCCTCGAGTTCTCGCCGCAGACGGAAGAGCTGCGCAAGCGGTATTCGATCAAGGACGGCGTGAAGGGCGTCGTGGTCACCAAGGTCGATCCGAACTCGAACGCCGCGGACAAGCGCGTCCAGGTCGGCGAGCTCATCGTCGAGATCGGCCAGGAGCCGGTCAATTCGCCGGCGGACGTGACCAAACGCCTCGATGCGCTGAAGAAGGAGGGCAAGAAGTCGGCCCTGCTGCTGGTCTCCAACGCCCAGGGCGAAGTCCGCTTCGTCGCCGTGGCGATGAACTGAGCGGTTTCTCCCGTCGCGATGCGATCGAGGGCGGCCAAAAGGCCGCCCTTTTTCATGTGCCCGCGCCGGGGTGATGGCGGTCATCAGCGATCGGCATTGGTGTCCCGCCGACCGTGATGGCAGGGTGCCGGACCGGCTCCGGAGCGCCCGCGATGAAACTGACCGACATCCCCTTCGTCACCACCGACTGGTCCACGGTCCCGACCGAGCGCCATGCCGGCGATATCGGCGAGGCGATCTGGCGGGTGCAGTTCTTCGGCCCGGCGGAGAACCGCATCCGGGTGCGGATGGTCGAGTACAGTCCCGGCTACGAGGCCGACCACTGGTGCTCCAAGGGCCACATCATCCTGTGCCTCGAGGGCTCGATGGAGACGACGCTGGAGGATGGGCGGGTGATGCCGCTCAAGGCGGGGATGAGCTACCAGGTCGCCGACGGCGCCGAGGCGCATCGCTCCCGCACCGTGACGGGCGCGAAGCTGTTCATTGTCGACTAGCTGCGGACGATCTCCGCACCGGTGTAACCCTGCGCATAGAGCAGCGCGGTCAGATCGGCGTGGTCGAGCCGCGCATGGGCGGCGGCCGCGACGGCCGGCTTGGCTCGGAAGGCGACGCCAAGCCCGGCCTCCCCCAGCATGGCGAGGTCGTTGGCGCCGTCGCCGACCGCCAGCGTCTGCGCGGGGGCGAGGCCGAGGCGCGCGCGCAGTTCCAGCAGCGCGTCGAGCTTGGCCTGCTTGCCGAGGATCGGATCGGCGACCTCGCCGATCAGCACGCCGTCCTGCGCGAGCAGGGTGTTCGAGCGGTGCTCGTCGAAGCCGATGGTCGCACCGATCGGGCCGGTGAAGACGGTGAAGCCGCCCGAGACCAGCGCGGTGTAGCCGCCCTGGCCGCGAATGGTCATGACGAGTTCGCGCCCGCCCGGCGTCAGCGTGATGCGCTCGCGGATGATCTCGGCCACGACCGAAAGCGGCACGCCCTTCAGCAGCGCGACGCGCTCGCGCAGCGCCGGCTCGAAGGCGATCTCGCCGCGCATGGCGCGCTCGGTGATGCCCGAGACTTTCTCCTTCAGGCCGACATAGGCGGCGAGTTCGTCGATGCATTCCTGGCCGATCATGGTCGAGTCCATGTCGGCGAGGAACAGCGCCTTGCGCCGCGTCGCGGCCGGCTGGACGAGAATGTCGATCGGCGCGCCCTCCAGCAAAGGCCGCAGCTCGGCTTCGAGCTTGCGTGCATCGCCGGCTTCCGCGAAGAGGTCGGCCGCGATCTCGCCGTCGAGGCGCTGCGTGCGCTGCGCGCCCGGCAGGTCGGCGAGCCGCTTCAGCAGCGCCTCGTCGATCAGGGCCTGTCCATGGGCGGAAACCAGTGTCGCGACGAGCATGTGAAGGGCCGGATCGGGTGACGAGGGCAGCGGAAGGGATCAGGGCCGTGCTCATCGCAGGTCCGACCGCGAGCGGCAAGTCGGCGCTGGCGATGGCCCTGGCGCGCGAATTCGGCGGCGTCGTCGTCAATGCCGACTCGATGCAGGTCTATCGCGATCTGCGGGTGCTGACGGCGAGGCCGACGCCCGCGGAGGAGGCGAGCGTGCCTCACCGGCTCTACGGTCATGTCGACGGGGCGGTGAACTACTCCGCGATGCGCTATGCCGCGGAGGTCGCCGGGCTGCTGACAGAGTTGCGTGAGAGCGGGCAACTGCCGATCCTTGTGGGCGGGACGGGGCTCTACTTCAAAGCTTTGACCGAAGGGTTTTCGGCCATGCCGCCGGTGCCGGAGGCGGTGCGCGCGGCCTTTCGCAAACGCGCCGAGGGCATGGCGACGGAAGCGCTGCATGCCGAACTCGCCGGGCGCGATCCGGAGATGGCAGGACGGTTGCGCCCCTCCGACCGGATGCGGATCATGCGGGCGATCGAGGTGCATCTGGCAACGGGGCGGTCGCTCGCCGCGTTCCAGGGCGCGCGCGAACCTGGGCCGCTGGCTTGTGTCGAGGCGCTGCGTCTCTTCGTCAGCCCCGAGCGGGAGGCCGTCCGCGCGGCGATCGACCGGCGCTTCGAGGCGATGATGGCGCAGGGGGCTCTCGACGAGGTCAAGTGCCTCAAGGACCGTGGTCTCGATCCGCTGCTGCCGGTGATGCGGGCTCATGGCGTGCCAGGGCTGATCGCCCATCTGGACGGAGCGATTTCGCTGGATGAGGCGATCCGGCGTGGCCAGGCCGATACGCGAGCCTATGCCAAGCGGCAGGTGACCTGGTTCCGCCATCAGATGGCAGGCTGGGAAGCTGTCGCGCCGGATGCGGCGCTCGGCATCGCGCGGGCGCGACTGCGCGCTTAAGCAGCGGCTGCGAGACCATCCGATCCGGCGATGGCGATGCGGTTGCGCCCCTCGCTCTTGGCGCGATAGAGCGCCTGATCTGCCCGGCTCGTCAGCGCGGCGAGCGTTTCGCCATCCTGCCAGGAGGCGATGCCGCAGCTGGCCGTGACCCCGAGCCCCAGCGTCTCCGAAACGGGCAGCGTCTTTCCTGCCAGCGCCTGCTGCATCCGCATCGCCGCCGCGGCGGCCTCCTCCGTGCTTCCCTGCATCAGAATGGCGAACTCCTCGCCGCCGAAACGCCCGACCAGCGCGTCCCTGGCGCCAAAGACCCCGAGCAGCAGATCGGCAAAGGCGCGGATGACGGCGTCTCCGGCGGGATGGCCATAGCTGTCGTTGATCCGCTTGAAGTGGTCGATATCGACAATGAGCAGCGAGACCGGCGCGGCCGCCGTCATGGCGTGGCCGAGCATCGTCTGGGCGTGGTCGGTGAAGGAGCGGCGGTTGAGCAGCGCAGTGAGCGGGTCGGTCTCAGCCAGCCGGCGCAGCTCCTTCTCGCGCTCCTCCCTCAGGCCGATCTCGTCGGAGAGCGCCTGGCGCGTGGCGCGCTCGATGCCGACCTCGAGGGCCAGCGTAGCCGCCCGCTGCTGCAGCGATTGGTTGGCGAGCATCAGATTCGAGATGTCGGACAGCGTGATCACCAGGCCGTCTCCCAGCAGGGCCAGCGACACCTGAAGCCAGATCTGGCGGCCCCCCGCCATGAAGGCGACCTCGAACTGGTCGGGTCGCAGAAGCTCGACCGCCTGGCGCAGGCGGTTCCAGTGCTCCTCGGCCGCCAGAAAGGGCAGGGATTTGCGCAGGTCGCAGCCGAGTTCCAGGGCTGCCTCGCTGCCGCAGAGCGTCGTCGCCCGCTGGTTGGCCGACAGCACGCTCAGCCCCGTGAGCGCGGCATCCGCGTCGCGCACCGCCTCGACCGCGACGATTCCGAAGGGCGAGGTTTCCATCAGGAGCATCAGGAACTCCTCCCGGAAGCTCATCTGGCGGCAGAAGACGATCAGGTGGCGGCCACCGTCCGCGTCGGTGGTCGGAAGGATCAGCCGCTCGAAGATCCCGACGCGGGCCGAGCGCACGGTCCGGTGAAGCGTGTAGGTGGCGACGCCTTCCGCCAGGGCATGATCGTAGCAGTCGATCGTGAAGGCGGCGACGTCGCTCTGGAGATTGGAGACATAGCCGCCTGTGCGGTCGCGCCCGGTCGTGCGGGGCAGGGTGCGGCCGCAGGCGTCGTAGCGATAATCGCCGGTCTCGGTCGGGGAGAGCAGCATCAGGTCGTCGCCGGCTGCCTCTTCGGCGAGGGCTTTCAGGGCCTCATGCGGGGCGCCGGCGCGTCCGCTGGCCAGCCGCTCGAAATGCCGCATCAGCACCGGGACCTCCGGCGCATGGGCGCGGATGAGGATGCTGCGCGGGTTGACGTCGTGATGCATGGAGCCGTCCGTAGCTCGGGTTAACCTACAGCAACTCGCTTGCCAAAAGGTTGCAGAGGGGACGTTCAGATGCGGATGCCCCGCTTGACCCGGCCGCCCCGCTCCGCTAGCGTCCCGCAACATCTGCAAAGGGTCGAAGCGCGATGCGCAAGCTTATTATCGTAGGGGTGCGCTGGTAGGGGCCGGTTCCGCAGGGAGCCGCGTCAACCCCGACGCCAGCGCACGTCCAGGCCCCTTGAGGGCCTTTTTTATTGCCCGCTTTCGACCTTCCCACTTTCCCCGAGATGCCGCAGGAGACCGTTATGAGCGAGATGATGACCGGTGCCGAAATGGTCGTCCGCGCGCTTCAGGACCAGGGCGTCGAACATCTGTTCGGCTATCCCGGCGGCGCCGTGTTGCCGATCTATGACGCGCTGTTTCAGCAGGACAAGGTCAAGCACGTCCTCGTCCGTCACGAGCAGGGCGCTGTCCACGCCGCCGAGGGCTATGCCCGTTCGACGGCCGGCAAGGTCGGCTGCGTTCTCGTCACCTCCGGCCCCGGCGCGACCAACGCCGTCACCGGGCTGACCGATGCGTTGCTGGATTCGATCCCGCTCGTCGTCATCACCGGCCAGGTTCCGACCCATCTGATCGGCTCCGACGCGTTCCAGGAATGCGACACGGTCGGCATCACGCGCTCCTGCACCAAGCACAACTATCTGGTGAAGAGCATCGCGGACCTGCCGCGCATCCTTCACGAGGCCTTCTATGTCGCGTCCAACGGCCGCCCCGGCCCGGTCGTCATCGACATCCCGAAGGATATCCAGTTCGCCAGCGGGCTCTACAGCCGGCCGCGCGACAACCAGCACAAGACCTATCGCCCCACCGTCAAGGGCGACCTCGCCAAGATCAAGGCCGCCGTCGCGCTGATGGCGAGCGCCAAGAAGCCGGTGTTCTACACCGGCGGCGGCGTCATCAATGCCGGGCCGCACGCCTCGGCGCTGCTGCGCGAACTGGCTCGGCTGACCGGCTTCCCCGTCACCTCGACGCTGATGGGCCTCGGCGCCTTTCCGGCCGCCGACAAGCAGTGGCTGGGGATGCTCGGCATGCACGGCACCTACGAGGCCAACCTCGCGATGCATGACTGCGATGTCATGATCAATATCGGTGCGCGCTTCGACGATCGCATCACCGGGCGGCTGGACGGCTTCTCGCCGCGCTCGCGGAAGATCCATGTCGATATCGATCCGTCTTCGATCAACAAGACGGTCAAGGTCGATATCGGCATCGTCGGCGATTGTGCCCATGTGCTGGAGGACATGGTTCGCGTCTGGCGCGAAACCTCGCCGCAGGTCGACAAGACGGCGCTGGCGGCCTGGTGGACGCAGATCGATGGCTGGCGTGGTCGCAAGAGCCTTGCCTACAAGCGCTCGGACACGATCATCAAGCCGCAATACGCGCTCGAGCGGCTGCAGGCGCTGACGAAGGACCGTGAAACCTACATCACGACCGAGGTCGGTCAGCACCAGATGTGGGCGGCTCAGTATCTCCAGTTCCAGGAGCCCAACCGCTGGATGACCTCCGGCGGACTCGGGACGATGGGCTATGGTCTGCCGGCCGCCATCGGCGTGCAGCTCAAGCACCCGAAGGCCCTGGTCATCGACGTCGCCGGCGAGGCCTCGATCCTGATGAACATGCAGGAGATGTCGACGGCGGTGCAGTACCGGCTGCCGATCAAGATCTTCATCCTCAACAACGAGTATATGGGCATGGTGCGCCAGTGGCAGGAACTGCTGCATGGCGGCCGCTATTCCGAGAGCTACTCGGAGTCCTTGCCCGATTTCGTGAAGCTGGCCGAGGCCTATGGCGGCCACGGCATCCGCTGCTCGGACCCGGCGCTGCTCGACGATGCGATCATGGAAATGATCGAGACGCCCAAGCCCGTGATCTTCGACTGCCTCGTCGCCAAGGAGGAGAACTGCTTCCCGATGATCCCGTCAGGCAAAGCCCATAACGAGATGATCCTGCCCGATTTCGAGGGCGACACCGGCGAGATCATCGACGCCAAGGGCAAGCAGCTGGTGTGAGACCGCACCGTCATGCTCGGACTTGAACCGAGCATCTCAGGCCGGATGGGTTGTTTCATCCTGCGCGAGATTCTCAGGTCAAGCCCGAGAATGCGAGGCTGGCATGGCGGGGAGGGACACCATGACGACCATCGGCCTAATCGGCGGGATGAGCTGGGAATCGACGGCTGTCTATTACCGGCTGCTCAACGAGGGCGTGCGGACGCGGCAGGGCGGGCTGCATTCGGCCGATATTTTGCTGCACTCGCTGGACTTCGCGCCGGTCGCTGAAATGCAGGCGCAGGGCGACTGGGAGGGCGCGGGCGCCCTGCTGGCGGACAGCGCGCTGCGGCTGGAGCGGGCCGGGGCGGGGTGCATTGTTCTCTGCACCAACACCATGCACAAGGTGGCTGACCGCATCACGGCGGCGACGCGCGTCCCCTTCCTGCACCTGGCCGACGTCACCGCCAAGGCGGTGAAGCGCCGGGGTGTCCGCCGGCCGCTGCTGCTGGCGACGCGCTTCACCATGGAGCAGCGCTTCTATCTCGGCCGGCTCGCCGCCTTCGGGATCGAGGCTATGGTGCCCGAGGAGGCGCAGCGGACCGAGGTTCACCGCGTCATCTATGAGGAGCTTTGCCGCGGCCGAATCGAGCCCGCTTCGAAGGCGCGTTATCTCGCGATCATCGCCGAGGCCGCAGGGCAGGGCGCCGATGGCGTCATCCTCGGCTGCACCGAGATCGGTCTTTTGATCGGGCAGGACGACCTCGACCTGCCGGTGTTCGACACCACCGCGCTCCATGTCGAGACCGCGCTCGATTTTGCCCTCGCTGCAGAGAGCCAGGCGGCATGAAACTCGTCATCGCCAACAAGAACCACTCCTCCTGGTCGCTGCGGCCCTGGCTGCTGCTGACCGAGTTCGGCATCCCCTTCGAGGAGGTGCTGATCCCCTTCGGCCAGACCTTCGACGATCCCGACTGGAAGCGGGCGATCTCCGCCTTCACGCCGGCCGGCAAGGTGCCGGCGCTGATCGACGGCGAGATCCGGGTCTGGGAATCGCTGGCGATCCTGGATCATGTCGCCGACACCCGCCCCGATCTGGCGATCTGGCCGCGCGACCCTGCGGCGAAGGCGATGGCGCGCTCGATCTCGGCGGAGATGCATGCCGGCTTCCAGGCCCTGCGCAGCGCCTGCCCGATGAACCTGGCCTGGGTTCATCCCCCGCGCGATCGCGGGCCGAAGGTCGCCGCCGATGTGGCGCGCATCGCCGCGATCTGGAACGAGGCGCGGGCGCGTTTCGGCGCGGGCGGGCCGTTCCTATTCGGCGCCTTCTCGGCGGCGGACGCCATGTTCGCGCCAGTCACGGCCCGCTTCACCGGCTACGGCATCCGTCCCGACGACGTCTGCGGTGCCTATTGCGAAGCCGTTCAGGCCACGAAGGGTTATGTGTCCTGGCGGATGGCGGCCTTCGCCGAGCCCTGGATCATCGCCGAGGACGAGGCCGACGAGCCCGTCATCACTGACCATCGTTCCTTTCTCAGCCGCAGCCGGGTCTCTCCATGAACACGTCGTCGCATTACCCCAACGCCCCCATTGCTCAGCCGATCGCCCGGCACACCCTGGCCGTGATCGTCGACAACGAGCCGGGCGTGCTGGCGCGGATCGCTGGGCTGTTTTCGGGCCGCGGCTACAACATCGAGAGCCTGACGGTTTCCGAGACCGAGCACGAGAAGCATCTCTCGCGCATCACCGTCGTCACCTCCGGGACCGCGGCCGTGATCGACCAGATCAAGGCCCATCTCGACCGGCTCGTGCCCGTGCATCGGGTCGTCGACCTGACGCTCCAGGGCGAGGCACTCGAACGCGAGCTGGCGCTGGTCAAGGTTGTCGGCAAGGGCGAGCACCGCGTCGAGGCGATGCGGCTGGCGGCGGCCTTCGGGGCGCGCACGCTCGACGCCTCGCTGACCTCCTTCGTCTTCGAGCTGACCGGCACGACCGAGGAGATCGAGCGCTTCATCAAGCTGATGACCGCGGTGGGGCTGACCGAGGTCTCCCGCACCGGCATCGCCGCGATGAGCCGCGGCCCCGAGGCGATGTAGGATGCGCCCTGACCCGTCGGGCTTCGGTTTGGCCGGATCATGACCCTCGAACAATTCTCGCTCGGGCTCGGCCTCGCCGGCCTCGGATGCTTCCTCTGGCCGATCCTGCAGCGCCTGCGGGGCGCCGCGCCCGCCGAGGCTCCGGCCAGCGGCTCCAGCCTGCGTTCGCCGCTCTGGTGGGCGGGCTTCGTGCTGACGGCGGCGGCAATCTTCCTGCAGCGGATCGCGAGCCAGCAGGCGGGCGGAGGCTAGGCCGGGCGAGCGCCCGCACCGTCCGGCGATGCCGCTTGCGCGCAGATGAGGGCTGCGCTAGAGAGCCGAACCGTAACGTACGGTACGGTCTTTCACTGGTCTTCCACAGCGCATGACGACGACGCCCTCCCTGCCAGAGACGGACGAGCCTACGGCCCGGCAGCAGGCCGTGCTCGATGCCGTTCTGTCGCTGATGGTGGAGGAGGGGGACCAGCTCACCATGACGGCCGTCGCACGCCGCGCGAGCTGCTCGAAGGAAACGCTCTACAAATGGTTTGGCGATCGTGACGGCCTGCTGACCGCGACGGTGCGCTGGCAGGCGGCGCGGGTGAGGGCCGGCCGCTACGACCGGCCGACACTGGACATCGCGACGCTGCGCGACAGCCTCAAGGGTTTCGCCGCGACCTGGCTGACCGTGATTTCGAGCCCGACCTCGATTGCGCTGAACCGGCTGGCGATCGGCCATGCGGCCTCGCGCAAGAGCAATCTCGGCGGCATCGTGCTGGCCAATGGCCGCTTCGCCATCGGCGAGCGGCTGCGGCCGGTGCTGGAGGCGGGCCGGGAGGCCGGGCTCCTGGTGTTCGACGACTCCGAAACGGCCTTCCGCAGCTTCTTCGGCCTCGTCGGCCGCGACGTGCAGATCCGGCTGCTGCTGGGCGATACGCTGACGCTCTCGCGCGACGAGATCGAGCGCGACGCCGCGCGCGCCACCGACCAGTTCCTCACCCTCTACGGCGGGCGGGTCCCGCCGCAGGGGTCCGAAGAAACCACCCGATCCTGAACAACCAACCCAAGGAAGGACACTCCCATGCGCGTCTATTACGATCGTGATGCCGACATCAACCTGATCAAGGGCAAGAAGGTCTGCATCGTCGGCTACGGCTCCCAGGGCCATGCCCATGCGCTGAACCTGCGCGATTCCGGCGTGAAGGACATCATCATCGCGCTGAAGGCCGGCTCGGCCACGCGCAAGAAGGCCGAAGAGGCCGGCTTCAAGGTTCTGACGCCGTCGGAAGCCGCCAAGGAAGCCGACGTCATGATGATGCTGACCCCCGACGAACTGCAGGGCGACATCTATCGCGACGAGCTGCACGGCAACATGAAGCAGGGCGCCGCGCTGCTGTTCGCCCACGGCCTGAACGTGCATTTCAACCTGATCGAGCCGCGCAAGGACCTCGACGTGCTGATGGTCGCCCCCAAGGGCCCCGGCCACACCGTGCGCTCCGAGTATCAGCGCGGCGGCGGCGTGCCGACCCTGATCGCGATCCACCAGGACGCTACCGGCAACGCCCATGACCTCGGCCTGTCCTATGCCTCGGCCAATGGCGGCGGCCGCGCCGGCATCATCGAGACCACCTTCAAGGAGGAGTGCGAGACGGACCTGTTCGGCGAGCAGGTCGTGCTCTGCGGCGGCCTCGTCGAGCTGATCAAGGCCGGCTACGAGACGCTGACGGAAGCGGGCTACGCCCCCGAGATGGCCTATTTCGAGTGCCTCCACGAGGTGAAGCTGATCGTCGACCTGATCTATGAGGGCGGCATCGCGAACATGAACTACTCGATCTCGAACACGGCCGAATATGGCGAGTACGTCACCGGCCCGCGCATCATCACCGCCGAGACCAAGGCCGAGATGAAGCGCGTGCTGACCGACATCCAGTCCGGCAAGTTCACCCGCGACTGGATGCTGGAGAACAAGGTCAACCAGACCTCGTTCAAGGCGACCCGCGCCCGCTACGCCGCCCACCCGATCGAGGAAGTCGGCGCCAAGCTCCGCGACATGATGCCCTGGATCAAGGCCAAGGCGCTCGTGGACAAGACCAAGAACTGAGACGCCGATTCAGGCGGCTGGCGCAGCGATTCAGGATCGCCCGCCAAGTCGCTGATTCATCGACGTTTGTATGGGCGGGTGCAGGGATGCGCCCGCCTTTTTCATGGGCGGGAGCGGCCGTTCCTGCCGCCTTCCGGAACCGAGAGGTTAACGGCGCGTTCTGTCCTGCGAACGAACAGGCGGGAGCGGGCGATGATGGGCCATCACGAGACAGCCGAGCAGCGGACACGGCAGGACAGCCGGCAGGATCGTCGCGCTCGGGTCGCTGAAGCCGAAGGCGGCGATGACTGGCCGCTCATGAGTGGCCTTCTCGGCGGGCTGTTCCTGGCGGTCCTGTTCAACACTTTCATCGCCCTGATCCCGGGCTGAGCCACGAGCCGAGGAGAGCCGCCATGACCCATCTCAACAATGATGCCGAACAGCGCGCGCAGGCTCAGAGCGACAGCCGGCCGGGCGGCGCACCCGTTCCGCCGATGCGCGCCGATGATCACACCAATGCCAGCCCGGCCGTCGAGACGCCTGTCGAGGCCCGGCAGGGCTTCAAGGGTGTGCCGGTCCTGATGGTGCTGATCGGCGGTCTGGTGCTCGCCGTGATTGCCTGGATGGTGGTCGAAATGGTGGCGTGACGGATCTTCGCGCCCGATCGGCGCCCATGGGCGCCATGTTTCGGTTGAGCGTTTCAGGAAGTTGCGATGACGATCTCGCGGATGATTCACAGCCCGGTCGTGGCGGGCGCAGGACTGATTGCCTCTCTCGCCCTGCTCGTCGCCGTCGTGTTCGGGCTCGCCTGACGGCGCGATCAGCGGACGAAAAGCGTGCCCTGCTTCGCCATCTCAGCGAGCGTGCCGCCGCCATAGATCAGGCTGAAGCCCCAGGCCAGCGAGGCCAGCCAGTTGGCGATCTGGAAAGGCCAGAACGGCATTTTCACGATGCCGGCGACGATCGCGACGACAGCCCGCAGCGGGCCGAAGAAATGGCCGATCAGGATGCTGGCGACGCCCCATTTTTCGAAAAAGGCATGTCCACGCTCGAGCATCTGCGGATTGTCGCGGAAGGGCCAGTAGTCGTCGACGCGCGGCCCCAGAACCAGGCCGGCCCAGTAGGATATCCAGAAGCCGAAACCTGCGCCGGCCGAGGCCGCGAGCGCGAGAGGGGCGAGGTTCAAACCGGAGACCCCGGCCACCGCGCCAAAGGCCGTGAAGAACACCGTCGCCGGCACCAGCCAGGACAGGATCGCGACGCATTCGCAAAACGCGATCAGGAAGACGATCGGGATCGCCCATTCCTGGTTGGCGCGCATGAACTCGACGAGCGTCTGCATCCAGAGTTCGAGCTGAGCCATTCCTGATCCGGATCGCGTGTGAGGGCGCGCGCTTATGGCCGTCCGCGCGACATGATGCAACCATCGTCGCAGCCCCATCGGCTGCAGACTCCGCCATGGTGGTTTGCCTTCCCGGACCGATCGCCTAATCTCCCCGTCAACAGTGCCGATAGGCTTCGGCCGGCGCCGCAAGAGCGCCCGATATCGACGAGGAAACGGACTGCATGGAGCTCGCCAATCGCCCGCATCTGGATGCGGGACAGGACTTGTCGTCGCCACAGGCCGGTACGCCGCCGGCCGTCAAGCTCGGCGGCCTGGACATCACGTTTCATCTTGAAGGCGGCAGCCGCTATCAGGCGGTCACCGGCATTGACCTGTCCGTGGCGGCGGGCGAGTTCGTTTCCGTTGTCGGCCCCACGGGTTGCGGGAAGTCGACGCTGCTGAACGCGGCTGCGGGGCTACTGACACCGTCTGCAGGGACCGTCACCATCTTCGGTTTGCCGCTCTCGGGGCTGAACCGCCGGGCCGGCTATCTCTTCCAGGCCGATGCGCTGATGCCGTGGAAGACGGCGCTCGACAACGTCAAGGTCGCGCTCGAGCCGATGGGCGTGTCTGACGCCGAGGCGGACCGGCGCGCGCGCGACTGGCTGGCGCGGGTGGGCCTGCGCGCCTTCGTCGACCGCTACCCGCACATGCTCTCGGGCGGGCAGCGTAAGCGCGTGGCGCTGGCGCAGATGCTGATCCGCGATCCCGAGATCCTGCTGATGGATGAACCCTTCGGGCCGCTCGACGCGCAGACCCGGCAGATCATGGGCAATCTCCTGCTCGATCTCTGGTCGCGCGACCGCAAGGCGCTGATTTTCGTGACCCATGATCTGGAGGAGGCGATCGCGCTGTCCGACCGCGTCGTGGTGATGTCGGCCGGGCCCGCCGCGGGCATCGTCGCCGATTACCGCGTCCCGCTGCCGCGCCCGCGCGACATCGCCGAGATCAGGCTGGAAAAGGCCTTTCACGAGATCCATCGCGACATCTGGGCGTCGCTGCGCGTCGAGGTGCAGAAGGCCTATGCGATGGGCGAGGGCAAGGAACTGGTCGGGGGAGCCGGAGCATGAAACGCGCGAAGCTCCTGTTCCTGCAGGCGCTGGTGATGGTCGTCTTCCTGGCGGTCTGGCACCTCGTCACCACGACCAGCCTGTTCGGCGACGTCAAGACGACGCAGTTCTTCTTCTCGACGCCGGGCGCCGTGCTGTCGCGGACCTGGACGCAGCTCACCGGAGGCGAGATCTACTGGCATCTCGGCATCACCCTGACCGAGACGGTGCTGGCCTTCGTCATCGGCTCGGCGGCCGGCATCCTGTTCGGTTTCACCTTCGCCCGCAACGAGCTGCTGGCGGCGGTGTTCGACCCCTATATCAAGGCCGCCAACGCCCTGCCGCGCGTCGTGCTGGCGCCGATCTTCGCGCTCTGGTTCGGCCTGGGCATCTGGTCGAAGGTGGCGCTCGGCTTCACGCTCGTCTTCTTCATCGTCTTCTTCAACGTCTATCAGGGCGTGCGCGAGGTCTCGCCGACGGTTCTGGCGAATGCCCGGATGCTCGGCATGAACGAGCGCCAGCTCTTCCGGCATGTCTACTGGCCCTCGGCGCTGACCTGGATGTTCTCCTCGCTCCACACCTCGGTCGGCTTCGCGCTGGTCGGTGCCGTGGTCGGCGAATATCTCGGCTCCTCGGCCGGCCTCGGCTACAAGATCCACGAAGCCGAGAGCGTCTTCGACGTCACCGGCGTGTTCTCAGGGATGCTGATCCTGGCGATGTTCGTGATCGCGATCGATTCCGTGGTGACGATGGTGGAGAAGCGGCTGCTCGTGTGGCGGCCGGGGCAGAGTTCGACGACGGTGTGAGGCTGAAGCCGCGTCATGCTCGGGCGCAGACCCGAGCATCTCTCCCTGGAGATTCTCGGTCTGCGCCCGAGAATGACGCCGTTCTTGCCCGTCGGGCCCGACCCCGCCTATCCTCGCTCTCAACGCGTCCGAAAGAGGCGCCCATCAGCTCAACCGGAGGAACACCCATGACGATCTCACGCCGCGCGGCGCTGGCTGCGCTCGCTTTCGGCACCGCGCTCGGCCTTTCGCCGCTGGCGGCCTTCGCGCAGAACGCCGAGAAGCCCAAGCTGACGCTCGGCGTCGGCGGCAAGCAGCTTCTGTATTATCTGCCGCTGACGGTCGCGGAGAAGAAGGGCTTCTTCAAGGAGCAGGGGCTCGACGTCGAGATCAACGATTTCGGCGGCGGCGCGAAGTCGCTCCAGGCCCTGGTCGGCGGCTCGGTCGACGTCGTCACCGGCGCCTATGAGCATACGATCCGGATGCAGGCGAAGGGCCAGGACATCCGCGCGGTCGTCGAGCTCGGGCGCTTCCCCGGCATCACCATCGCGGTGCGCAAGGACCTCGCCGACAAGGTCAAGTCGGCGGCCGATTTCAAGGGCCTCAAGATCGGCGTCACCGCGCCGGGATCCTCGACTGCGCTGACGGCGCAATACGCCATGATCAAGGCCGGGCTGAAGGCCAGCGACGCCCCGATCATCGGCGTCGGCGCCGGCGCCAGCGCGGTCGCCGCGATGAAGCAGAAGCAGGTCGACATCATCTCGCATCTCGACCCCGTAACCTCGAAGCTCGAGGCCGATGGCGATGTCGTCGCGCTGATCGACACGCGCACCGAGGCCGGGACCAAGGCACTGTTCGGCGGGTCCAACCCGGCCGCCGTGCTCTATCTCAAGAACGATTTCGCCGAGAAGAACCCGGTCACCACGCAGAAGCTGGTCAACGCCTTCGTCAAGTCGCTGAAATGGCTGGAGACCGCAAAGCCCGAGGATGTCGCCGACCTCGTTCCGGCCGAATATCACCTCGGTGACAAGCCTCTGTACCTCCGCGCGGTGAAGAACTCGCTCGAGAGCTATTCGCGCACCGGCATCTCCACGCCCGACGCGATGAAGAGCATGTATGACGCGCTCAAGCTGCTCGATCCGGAGCTGGCCTCGTCGAATGTCGATCTGAGCAAGACCTTCATCGACAGCTTCGCCAAGAAGGCGTCCTCCGGAAGCTGACCGGCCTTGAGGGCGGATGTGGCATTTTTGCCGGGTCCGCCCCAAAAGCGGGCGGCGCAAGCGGGATTCCCGCTCCCGCCGCCTGCGGCGAATTTACACCCGCGACAAAACCGCCTTGGAGTTCCGACAAGGAAACTTTGGTACCAGCGCGCGTGAGCGATGATTTTCTGACCGGCGGCGGCGCGATGGGCGACGCCATCCGAGAGCATGATTGGACGAACACCCCGCTGGGCCCCTTGGCGGACTGGCCCACGGCGCTCAAGGTCACGGTCGGGCTGATGGTGAATTCCCGCTTCCCGAAATGCCTGTTCTGGGGGCCGGAACTGATCAGCCTCTACAATGACGGCTACCGCCCCATGCTCGGTACCAAGCCCGAGGCGCTCGGGCGGCCCGTCGGGGAGGTCTGGCCGGAAGTCTGGGACGAGCTGCGGCCGGTCGCGGAAAAGGCGATGGCCGGCGAGGCGAGCTATTTCGAGGACATGCCTCTGGTGCTGGAGCGTTTCGGCCGGCCGGAGCAGACCTGGTTCACCTTCTGCTACAGCCCCGTCCGGGACGAGACCGGCGCCGTCGTCGGCGTCATCGACACCGTCATCGAGACCACCGGCAAGGTGAAGGCGGAGCGCGATGCGCGGCTGCTCAATGCCGAGCTGGCGCATCGCATGAAGAATGTGATGGCGATGGTGTCGGCCGTCGCCAGCCAGACCTTCCGCTCGGCGCCGACGCTCCAGGCGGCGCAGGCGACCTTCAGCGAGCGGATCGCGACGCTCGGCCAGGCGCATGACATCCTGACCCAGTCGAGCTGGAGCGGGGCGCCGATCGGCGAGGTCATCCGCAGCGCGCTGGCGCCGCATGGGGTCGCCGAAGGCCGTCTCGTGGTTTCCGGCCCTGCGATCGAACTCGCGGCCGATCACGCCCTCACGCTGGCGCTCGCCATCAACGAGCTCATCACCAACGCGGTCAAATACGGCGCGCTGTCGGTCGAGGGCGGCCGCGTCGCGCTGAGCTGGCAGGCGGGGCTTCGCGGCAGCGCCGAACCCTTCCGGCTCGAATGGGTCGAGCATGGCGGCCCGCGGGTGAAGGCCCCCAGCCGCGCCGGCTTCGGCTCGCGGCTGATCGAGCGTGTCGCGGCGCAGAAATTCGGCGGGGAGGCGACCCTCGATTATGCGCCCGAGGGCTTCCGCTACCGTCTGGCGACGACCATGGATAAGCTCCTGCCGCGCGAAAATCCGTCCACCTGACGCCGTGCGGTGCGGTCTGCCGCTCTGGACTCCTTCACTCCTCGGCGCGACACTGTGACCCCTGACGCTGGGAGAGATGGCATGGCCGACGACAGTGCGACCAAGGCCCTGATCCGCGAGGCCTATGCCGCGCGCCACCGCGGCGATCTCGACGCGCTGATGGGCTTCTTCCACCCGCAATGCCGCTATCGGCTCGTCGGCGGTCCCGCCGTCGCCGAGGCCTTCCGGCAGCCTGACGGTCTCGAGGCCGTGCGCGAGCAGATGGCCGGGCTGATCGCGGCTTACGTCTTCAGCAACGTCGAGGAACTCGGCCTCACGGTCGATGGCGACCGGGCGATCCTGCACTGGCGGGCCGATGTCGCCTGCAAGCCGAGCGGCCGCAGCGGGCATTTCGAGATCGTCGACATCTTCAGGATCGTGGACGGCAAGGTCGCCAGCGTCACGCAGTTCACGGATACCGCCGGCATCGCGCGGCTGAGCGCGGCCTGAGCTTTGGTGATGGCGGCCATGACGGCTTTCGATTTGCCGTCTGGCCGGGCGAGCGGCTAGAGCTTGCGCCCCAAGACACCGCCGGGACGCCCATGAACATCCTCTCGATCCAGTCGCATGTCGCCTATGGCCATGTCGGCAACGCCTCCGCCGTCTTCCCCATGCAGCGCCTGGGCGTCGAGGTCTGGCCGATCCATACCGTGCAGTTCTCCAACCACACCGGCTACGGCGCCTGGAAAGGCCGTGTCTTCGACGGCGGCATGATCGACGAGGTGATGGAGGGCATCGCCGAGCGCGGCGTGCTGCCGAACTGCTCGGGTGTGCTCTCGGGCTATATGGGCTCGGCCGATATCGGCCATGCGATCCTGTCCGCCGTGGAGCGCGTCCGCGCCTCGAACCCCAAGGCGGTCTATTGCTGCGACCCCGTGATGGGCGATGTCGGCCGCGGCGTCTTCGTGCGGCCCGGCATCCCCGAGTTCATGCGCGAGCAGGCGGTGCCGGCAGCCGACATCGTCACGCCCAACCAGTTCGAGCTCGAATTGCTGACCGATATCGAGATCCGCACGATCGCGGATGCGCACCGTGCGGTCGAGGCGCTGCGCGATGCCGGGCCGAAGGTCGTGCTCGTGACCTCGCTCGTCACCGACGAAACACCCGACGATTCGATCGACCTGATGGCCGCCGACGCGAAGGGCGCCTTCCGCGTCCGCACGCCCAAGCTCGATGTCAGCGTCAACGGGGCGGGAGATGCGATCGCGGCGCTGTTCTTCGTGCATTATCTGCGCGAGGAGTCCGCCGCCGCCGCGCTGGCCAAGGCCGCGGCCTCGATCTATGGCCTGCTCAAGCGCACCAGGGAGGCAGGCTCCCGCGAGATCCTGACGGTGGCGGCGCAGGACGAGTTCGTGACGCCATCGCACCAGTTCGTGCCCGAGACGCTCTGAGCCGCATGAAACTGCGCGTCGGCACCTTCAACGTCGAGAACCTGCTGACGCGCCATCGCTTCTCCTCGGGCGAGCGCAGCGACACCGCGCCCGCCATGTCGCTGTTCCATTTCCCCCGTGTTGACGAGCGCGACGCGGTCGAGCGTTCGCTGGCGGTCGCGCTGGAGGACGACAAGCGCCAGATGACGGCTCTGGCCCTGGCGGAGGCGAAGGCCGATCTCTGGATGCTGCAGGAGGTCGACTCGCTGGCGAGCCTGCAGGCCTTCTTCGCCAATTACGTCCACCGCATCGCCGATCACCGCTACGGCCATTTCACGCTGCTCGACGGCAATGACCGCCGCAACATCGATATCGGCTTCGCGGCCCGGCGCGATCTGCTGGCGCCGCAGCGGGTGAGCGTGCGCTCGCACAAGGATCTCAGTTTCGCGGCGGCCGGCGTGCATGATCGCGATCTCGCCGCGCTCGGGATCGGCCCCGACGGCAAGGTCTTCGCGCGCGACTGCCTGCAGGTGGAGCTCGACTTCGGCGACCGAAGCCTCTCCCTCTTCGGCTGCCACTTCAAATCGATGAACAATGGCCGCGACGACGGCCGGGTGGCGACACTGCCGGTGCGGCGGGCCGAAGCCCGGGCCGTGAAGGGCCTGATCAAGCAGCGCTTCGGCGAGGGCTGGCGCGAGGCGAACTGGATCGTGCTCGGCGATCTCAACGCCTACCGCTTCGGGCTCGGGCCGCTGGCCGACATCGTCGACGAGGGCGAGAGCGGCATCGAGCCGCTGCTGGACAATTTTGCCATCGATCCGATGGAGACGCTGCCGGCGCATGAACGCTGGACGCATTTCCGCCGCTACTGGTCGGAGGCGCGCGAGCAGCTGGTCGAGACGCATATGCCGCTCGACCATATCCTGCTCTCGCCGGCGCTGGCTTCGGCCAATCCGCATCCGGCGCTGCAGATGATCCGGCGCGGTCTGCCCTATCGCGTGCCGCTCGATCCGCGTGAACCCGACCGCTCGATGGCGCGGCTGGCGACCTCGGCCGACCGCTATCCGCGCGTCGGCTGGGACCGGCCCAAGGCCTCCGACCACTGCCCGCTGACGATCGACCTGACCCTTCCGAGGACCTGACAGCCATGGCCCGCCGCTTCGTCACGCTCGACGTCTTCACCGCCACGCCCCAGGCCGGCAATCCTCTGGCGGTGGTGCTCGACGCGGACGGGCTCGACACGGCGGCGATGCAGGCGATCGCGCGCGAGTTCAACCTGTCGGAGACGGTGTTCGTTCAGCCGCCGGCCGAGGCCGGCCACCGCGCGGCGTTGCGCATCTTCACGCCCGGCCGCGAACTGCCCTTCGCCGGGCACCCGACCGTCGGCACCGCGGTTCTGCTCGCTCTGCGCGACCGGGCCGAGGGGCGCGGCGCCGACATCCTGGTGCTGGAGGAGACGATCGGCCGCGTGCCCTGCGCGGTCGCCGTCTCCGGCGAGCGGACGGGGCAGGCGACCTTCACCCTGCCGCGTCTGCCGCAGGAGGGCGAGGCCGCGCCCGCCGCCGCCGAGATCGCCGCGGTGCTCGGGCTCGAGCCCGGCCGCATCGGCCTTCCCGGCCACCGCCCGGCTGTGTTCTCGGCCGGCGTGCCCTTCACCATGGTGCCGGTGGCCGATCTCTCCACGATCGGCGCGATCGCGCTCGATCTCGGCCGTTGGGATGCCGTGATGACGCCGGCTGCCCATCCCAATGCCTTTGTCTATTGCCGCGAGACGGTCGAGGCCGGGCATCACTATCACGCCCGCATGTTCTGGCCTGGGGCGGGCATCGTCGAGGATCCGGCGACGGGTGGGGCCTCGGCGGCCTTCGCCGGGGCGATCATGGCCTTCGACAAGCCCGGCGATGGCGAGCACCGCTTCGTCATCGAGCAGGGCTATGAGATGGGCCGGCCCTCGCAGATCACCCTGGAGCTGACGGTGGCGCAGGGCGCGCTGGTTTCGGCGCGGATCGGCGGATCTGCCGTCGTCATCAGCGAGGGCGTGCTGCTGTGACGGGTGCGTCGAGCCTGGAGAGCAACGACATCGAGCGTTTCGCGGACGGGCACATCGCCCGTGTCGACAGCGTCGATGCGCGGATCGCGCCCTATGACTGGGCTTTCGCCCGCGAGAACGTGGACGAGATCGCGGCGCATTGGGCGAAGATCAGCGCCGGGAAGCCCGCGATGTTCAACGGGCGCATCCTGCTCCAGCATCGTGCGGCGATCACCGATGGCGTGTTCCAGGCCCGCTATTTCGAGACCGACTACGCCGCCTTCATGACCTGGCGCGACGCCGGCCATCCCGGCCCGGCGCTGCGCAACGGCTTCGCCATGGGCGCTTTGCGGGCCCGCGACGGGGCCTTCCTCTGCGGGCGGATGAGCAACCACACCGCCAATGGCGGCATGGTCTATTTCGCCGCCGGCACGCCCGACCGCAGCGATGTCCGCGACGACGGCACGGTCGATCTCGCCGGCAGCGTGCTGCGCGAACTCGCCGAGGAAACCGGCCTGGCCGCGAGCGATGTCGTGGTCGGGGAGGGCTGGCATACGGTGTTCACGCCCGGCCGCGTCGCCTTCATGCGCCCCCTGACCATCGATCTTCCCGCCGAGGAGGCGCGCGCGCTGATGCTGTCGCGGATGGCCGGTCTCGCCGAGCAGGAACTCGACGACATCGTGATCCTGCGCAGCCCGGCCGATTGCGACCGGCACCGCATGGCGGTCTTCATGAAGCCCTATCTCAGCCATATCTTCGCGCGGCAGTGATCGGCCTTTCGATCCCTCCGCCGCCGCCAGCCGAAAGCCCCGCCATGACCGCGTCCGAAGCCCTCGCTCCCGAAGTCCTGCCATTGCCGGCCGACAATCCCTTCGCGGCGCGCTGGGACACGCCCTTCGGCCTGCCGCCTTTCGCGGCGATCAGGCCGGAGCATATCCAGCCGGCCTTCGAGGCGGCGCTGGCGAAGCATAAGGAGGAGATCGCCGCGATCGTGGCCGATCCGGCGGTGCCGGATTTCGCCAACACGATCGAGGCGCTGGAGCGCGCCGGCCGCGCGCTCTCGCGCGTCGGCGGCGTGTTCTACAACCTCGCCGGGGCCGACACGAACGAGGCGCTGCAGGCGATCGAGCGGGCGCTTTCGCCGCTGACCTCGCGCCACTGGTCGGCGATCATGATGGATGAAGGCCTGTTCGCGCGGGTCGATGCGGTCTTCGCCAAGCGCGACGCGCTCGGGCTCGATCCCGAGCAGGCGCGGCTGCTGGAGCGGACGCATCGCGGCTTCATCCGCTCGGGCGCGCAGCTCGGCGCGGAGGACAAGGCGCGGCTGGCGGCGATCAATGAGCGTCTGGCGGGGCTCGGCACCCAGTTCAGCCAGAACGTGCTGAAGGACGAATCCTCCTACGCGCTGATGATCGAGGACGAGGCGGGGCTCGACGGGCTGCCGCCTTTCCTGCTCGCCGCGATGGCGCGTGCCGCGGCCGACCGCGGCCATCCAGGACAGCATGCGGTGACGCTGTCGCGCTCGGTGATCGAGCCCTTCCTGACCTTCTCGACGCGCCGCGACCTGCGGGAGGAGGCCTTCGCCGCCTGGGGCAAGCGCGGCGAGAACGGCAATGACAGCGACAACCGCCTGATCGTCGCCGAGATGGTCAAGCTGCGCGCGGAGAAGGCCAAGCTCCTCGGCTATGCGACCTTCGCGCATTTCAAGCTCGACGACACCATGGCGAAGACGCCGGAGAATGTCCGCGAGCTGCTCGAACTCGTCTGGGGCCCGGCCAAGGCGCGGGCGGCCGAGGAGGCGGCCGATCTCGCCGCGCTGGCGCAGGCCGAGGGCGAGAACGGCCCGATCCGCCCCTCCGACTGGCGCCACTATGCCGAGAAGGTGCGCCAGAAGACCTATGCGCTCGATGAGGCCGTGCTGAAGCCCTATCTCCAGCTCGACCGGATCATCGCCGCTGCCTTCGACGTCGCCGGCCGGCTGTTCGGCCTGTCCTTTGCGGCGCGGACTGACCTCTCGGGCTATCACCCGGATGTCCGCATCTGGGAGGTGACGGAGGCCGCGACCGGTCGGCATATCGGCCTGTTCATCGGCGACTATTTCGCCCGCGCCTCGAAGCGCTCGGGCGCCTGGATGAGCGCCTTCCGCGGCCAGCGCAAGCTCGGTGGCGAGGTCCGCCCGATCATCGTCAATGTCTGCAATTTCGCCAAGCCGGCGGAAGGCAAGCCGGCGCTGCTCTCGATCGACGATGCGCGCACGCTCTTCCACGAATTCGGCCATGCGCTGCACGGGCTGCTGTCGGACGTGACCTATGGCTCGCTCGCGGGCACCGCGGTCTCGCGCGATTTCGTGGAGCTGCCCTCGCAGCTCTACGAGCACTGGTTCCTGACGAAGGAGGTGATGCAGCGCTATTGCCTGCATGCCGAAACGGCTGAGCCGATTCCCGAGGCGCTGATCGAGACGATCAAGCGGGCCCAGACCTTCAACCAGGGCTGCGCCACGGTGGAATACACCTCTTCGGCGCTGGTCGACCTCGCTTTCCATTCGCTGGAGGAGCCCGGCGAGATCGATGCGCTGGCCTTCGAGAAGGCCGAGCTTGCGCGGCTCGGCATGCCCGAGGGCATGGTGATGCGCCACCGCACGCCGCATTTCACCCATGTCTTCTCGGGCGACGGCTATTCGGCGGGCTATTATAGCTATCTCTGGTCGGAGGTGATGGACGCCGACGCCTTCAACGCCTTCCTCGAGACGGGCGACGTGTTTGCGCCGGAGCTGGCCGGCAAGCTGAAGCGCTACATCTATTCCGCCGGCGACACCCGCGACGCTGCGGAGGCCTACAGGCTGTTCCGCGGTCGGCTGCCGACGCCGGACGCGCTGCTGGAGAAGCGGGGCTTGGCGGCGTAGCCGCTGGCGTCATTCCCGGGCGCAGCGAAGCGGAGACCCGGGAATCTCTGGCCGGAGATGCTCGGGTCGAGCCCGAGCATGATGGTGCATCTCATCCCGGATAGCCGAACCGCGCCTTCGTCGCGCGGATCTGGCCGATCGCGCCGCCCTCGTTGCCGGCGGCGCAGGTCGAGCGAGCGGTCGCAATCTCGGCGGAAACCCGTGTGTGCACGCCCTTCGTCGTGTGGCCGGTGGCGAGGTCGTTGTCGATCACGGCCTGGAAGCGCTCGACCTCGCCGGAGCAGCCCGTCCCCGAGGGCATGCGGAAGGTGTTGGGCGTGACGCCGGCGCCGGCCTGCTCGGGCGGCGGGGCCGGGGGCGTCGCGACGGTCGCGGTCTGGCAGGCGGCGAGGCCGAAGGCGAGGGCGACGAAGGGCAGGGCAAAGGCGCGCATGGCGGGCTCCGGCATCGGGTCGCCGCGAGGATGACCGATTCCCGCGGGCGGGCAAAGTGGTGGGTCGATCTCATGTCGATTGGTCTTTCCCAGCACCCACAGCGCAACGTTTGCCTCTCCCTCCCCCCGCTTGCGGTGGGGAGGGGCGGGGT
>LSIG01000077.1 GCA_001556125.1 Rhizobiales bacterium CCH10-E5
CTTCCCTTCTCCCGGATGGGAGAAGGTGGCGCGGAGCGCCGGATGAGGGCCTGCCATCTCCAGCAAGAGGGCGCCACGGCTCCGTCTCGTTTCAACGATCAGCGGCGGTCCCTCACCCCTGCCCCTCTCCCATCCGGGAGAGGGGTTCCGCGCGCTCCAGCTCAAGCGCGCACAGCAATTCCCCGCCCGCGCTGGCGCACGGCGGATGTCATGAGGGGCAGCGGAGCGCCGCGAGGCGCGGGGGTAGAAATCCGCATCCATTGAGCCAGGATGCGGCGCGGGCAGATTGAGCCACTGCCCGCACGCCCCGTGGCG
>LSIG01000078.1 GCA_001556125.1 Rhizobiales bacterium CCH10-E5
AGCAGAGCGCGGCCTCGGCCGGCTCGCTCGCCAGCAAGATCGGCCAGCTCAACGATCTCGTCGCCGCGTTCAGGACAGGGTCCGATACGGCCGCTGCGGCGCCCGCCGCCGCCGCAGGCGAGCCTGCCCGGCTGCGCCAGCTCGCGGAAGCCGCCTTCGCCGGTGCGCGACCGGCTCCGCGACCGGCACCGACCCCAGCCGCCGCGAAACCGCAGCCCGCAGCGCCAACCCCAGCGCGAAAGGTGGCCAACAGCCGCGCCGGCGATAGCGGTTGGGAAGAGTTCTGAACCGAGCGCACCCTGCGCAGTCATCGAGGCCCTGCCCTAATGGCAGGGCCTTTCTTGTATGGCGAGCGGTTGGCGGAGCCCGATGCAGGGACCCTCGAAGCGATGGCGCGACGCTGACGCTGAGGCCGGCCCGCTATCGACAACCTTTTTCATGACCGCAGGCGGCGCAGCACCAAGTAACTCCGTCAACCCACCTTAACGTCAGATCAAGTTCCTTTTGGTTTATCATCCATTAAATCTTGCCTGATACGTAGGGAGGACTGCCATCGGCAGTGACGCGATCGGGTGGGGGCCGCCCTCCGGCGAGACCGTGCGCGTGACCTCAGCATCGGGACCCGGACATGCTCAAGAAACTCACCATCCGCAGCTCGCTCATCGGGATCGTTGTCGCGCTGGCGGCCGCCGTGATCGCCGCCATCGGCTTGTCGATGCTGGGCATGAGCGCCATGAAGGCCGACACCGAGACACTCGCAAATCGCGTCATGCCCACGGTGAAGATTGCCGGCGAGATCGAATCCCTGATGCTGACCCGTCACCTGCTGCTCAATATGCATGCGAATACGACCGATGCGGCCGCGCTGTCTCAGTTCGAGGCCGACATCCGCAACGACAGCGCAAACTTGGAGCGCCTGCGTCGTGATCTTGGGCCGCTGCTTGTTTTGGAGAGCAGCCGGGAGGCGCTGAAGCGCTATGAGGCTTTGGTGCCCACCTACCTCTCTGGTATCGACAAGGTGCTCGATCTCTCCCGCAAGGGAGACAAGCAAGCTGCGGCGGCGCAACTGCGCGAGATTCGCCCGACAGTTTATGCGATGAAGCAAGCCCTCGAAGATCTCGGCAAGCATATCTCCAGCCGTGGGCTTACCGTCATCGCCGCAGCCGAAACCACCTACAAAACCAATCTCTTTCTGTTCATGGGTTTGGCTGCCGTTTCCGCGGTCGTCTGCGTCGGCGCCATCCTGATGGTGACCCGGCGTGTCGCCAGCCCGATCGTCGCCACGACCAACGCCATGAACGAATTGGCGAAGGGCCATCTCGAGACCGTCATCCAGCACACCGAACGCCATGACGAGATTGGCACCATGGCCAAGGCCCTTCAGGTGTTCCGCGAGAATCTGGTGAAGGTCCGGGCGCTGGAGGAGCAGGAGCGTGCGGCGGCCGAGCGGCGCATGCGCGCAGCCGAGAACATGGCGCTGGTGGTCTCCGATGTCGGCGAGGTGGTCGCCGCTGCGGCCGCCGGTGATTTCTCGGCGCGGCTGCAGATCGACCAGGCCGACGCGCAGATGCAGAAGCTCG
>LSIG01000079.1 GCA_001556125.1 Rhizobiales bacterium CCH10-E5
TCCCGATGGATGTGATGGTGCTGGGCTGATCGACGAGGCGGTTCCAGGCGTCGCAGGCGGCGTCGATGATGTCGTCGTAGGTGTCGAAGACGCGGTTTGAGAGCCAGTTGGCGCGCAGATACTGCCAGATGTTCTCGACAGGGTTCAGTTCGGGCGAGCGCGAGGGAAGGAAGATCAGCGAGATGTTTTTCGGCACGGCGAGTTTGGCGGTCGTGTGCCAGCCGGCGCGGTCGAGCAGCAGGACGGCATGGGCGCCCTTGGCGACCGTCGCGGCGATCTCGTCGAGATGGGCCTGCATGGCGTGGGTGTCGGCGAAGGGCATGGCGAGCGCGGCGCCGACACCGCGAGCCGGGCAGATCGCCCCGAACAGATAGGCGCTCTCGTAGCGCTGATCGGCGGGCTGGCGAGGCCTGGTCCCGCGCCTGGCCCATTGCCGGACCAGACCATTCTTCTGGCCGATGCGGGCCTCGTCCTGGAACCAGAGTTCAATCGACTTGCGCCTCGGCAGATGAGCGAGATGGGCCTTCAGCGTCGTCGCGAAGCTTTTTTAAAGGCGTCGATCGTGCGCTCGTCCTGAGCCGGATGGTGCGGCCGCGCGCTGATATGGGAAAAGCCGATCTGCTTCAGAATCTTCCCGATCGTGCGCTCATGATAATCGACGCCGAAGCGCTCGTGGACGACCTTCTGCAGGTCGATGCGCCGCCAGCGCACCACGCCATCGAGGGCCCGATCCGGGCCGGTCTCGACGATGGTCGCCAAGGCGGCGAGCTGATCGATCGAGAGCCTGGGCGGATGTCCTTTGGAGCGGATGTCCTTTAGCCCGTCGGGGCCACCTTCGTTGAACCGGTGGACCCAGTCGCGCAGCGTCTGGCGGTCCATGCCGCCGATCCGCGCGGCCTGCTCCCGATCCATCCCGTCGAGAACCGCCGCCAGCGACAAAAGCCGCCGGCTTTGGTTGGCGTGCCTCGATCCCGCCGCAAGCCGCCGCAGATCAAAGGCCGAATAGTCCGTTCGAAGCTTCACCGCAGCAGGCATGGCGCGAATCCTCCTCGCATCCATGGAATCAGCGAACCTGACCGCTGAAAAGACCCCGTGAGTCAGCCTCGACGGCCGTTGGTATCACTCGGTCGGGTCACTAGCCTTTCGTATTCGATCAGCAGGAGGCAGCCCAGCGTCAAGCGTCCTTGTGAGGGATTATAAAAGCCTTTGATGAACTGGAAAATCGCCATCCAGGTTCGTTATGCAAGCGGAAGATCCGCATGCACTCGACCATCGGTTCGCTCAGCCGGACCGAGTTTGCAAAAAAAGGTCGGATTAACATAACTGACCGTCCCCAGAACTGGTAGCAGGCCAATTGGCGCCATTAACTGGCCGGAATCATCGTAGTTCCGGGGCAAGAGGAGCCAGATCCGGCAGTTCGATCCGAATTTCCCGCCCGGTGCTCGGGAGTGGCGCGTTCTTGAGGACGACTGCCGGGACCAGCATCACGATCGCAACCATCAGAAGCTGTATCAGCACGAATGGGACAGCGCCCCAGTAGATCTGTTCCGTCCTGATGGACGTGGGGGTGACGCTCCTGAGGTTGTACAACGCAATGCCGAAAGGCGGGTGCATGAACGAAGTCTGGAGATTAATTGCGAGTAAAACAGCCAGCCAAACCACATCGACGCCGACCTTGTGCGCGATCGGCGCGATCAGAGGGAGGACGATGAAGGCGATCTCGAAAAAATCGAGGAAAAAGGCAAGCCCAAAGACCGCTGCGTTCACCGCAACCACGAAACCGATCGGGCCAGCTGGGATGTACTGAAACAGCGCCTCGATCATCAGCTGCCCGTTAAGCCCGCGGAACACGAGGGTAAAGAACGATGCGCCGATCAGCAGGAATATGACACCCGAGCACAGCATGCCCGCTGCCATTGTCGCTTGTTTTAACCGGTCGAATGCAAGCCTCTTCTTGGCCAACGCAAGCAGGAGTGCTGCGCTGACGCCGATAGCGCCTCCCTCACTCGGCGTGGCCACGCCGAAGGCTATCGAGGCCAGAACGCATAGCACCAGACCGATCGGCACGGCGCCATCGACTACCATTTTTGCGCGGACGCGCCAGTCGGCCGCGTCAGACCAACCAGAGTCGAGGGTGGGCGGCGCCAGTTCCGGCTTCCACGACGTCAGGACGAATATGAAGGCGAGATAGAGTGCGACGAGGATGCCGCTGGGCAGCAGCGCCCCCCGGTAGATATCGACCAGCGATACCTCGAGCTGTTCCGCCAGCACGATCAGAACCAAGCTCGGTGGAACGACCTGCGCCAAAGTGCCCGAGGCGGCGATGACGCCGGTCGACAGCCGGCTGTCATAGCCTGCACGGATCATCACCGGCAGCGAAATCAGGCCGAGTGCGATCACGGATGCGGACACGAAGCCGACGATCGGGGACAAGACCGTGCCGACAATCACGACCGCGTAGGCGAGACCGCCCGGCAGCCGGCGGAAGAGCCGGCTGAGCGCCAGAAGCATATCCTCTGCGATCCCGGTCCTTTCGAGGATCAATCCCATCAGCACGAGCAGGGGGATCGCCAGCAGATTGTCATTGTTGAACATGCCCAGAATTCGGAAGGACATGGCTGTGAGGAAAACTGGCGGGAACGCGCCAACAATGACGGCCACGCCGCCGAAAACGCCAGCTACGGCGGCCAGCGAGAACGCCACGGGAAACCCGACCAAGAGTACCACGACAAGCGAAGCCAGCATGGCCGGGGCGAGTGTTGCGACGGTCACTCCGTCCTCTCGATCAGCTGGAAACGCTGCAGCGGCCGCCGCTCGATTCCTTTCAGCGCCGCCATGCACCGAATGGCCTCGGCAATGCCTTGCAGTGCCAGAAGGAAAAAACCGACTGGGATGAAGCCCTTGATGATCCAGGCCGGCAGAGAGCTGAGGCTCTCGCGGCTGGCTCGGGTCTCGTTGGCGAGCAGCGAGGTGACGAAATGGGGCCAGCTCACCCAGATCATCGCGGCGCAAACTGGCAGCAGCACAAGCGCGATGCCGAACAGGTCGAGCCAAGCGAGGCCGCGCTCACCGAGCCGGTGAGCCAGAACGTCAATCCGCACATGCTGGTCGCGCTGAAAGGTGTAGGCCGCCATCAACAGCACGACCGCCGCGAAGAAATGCCACTGCATGTCGAAGGCGAGCGGCCAGGCGATCGAAAATACCTTGCGAACGATCGCGTTGCTCGCGATCAGAACGGCGTTCGCAAGAAGCCCCCAGCAGACGATTCTTGCGACGACTGCGCTCAGTCGGTCGATCGCGGCAGCGAGTGACAACAGTGTGCGTATTGCTGTCGCCCTGGCCGCAGGTTTTCCGCTGAACGTCATCGCGCAGCTATTTGGAAGACGTTGACAGCAACGGTGCCAGGATCTTGTCGAACTCGTCGATCGACAGAGCGCCTACCCTCTTCTCGCCGTTGACGAAGAAGGTCGGCGTCGAGCTGACGCCGAACTCCTTCGAGCCTCGCTCCTGGATCTGCTTGACACCCTGGAACAGGTCCTCGCGCCGTAGGCAGGCCTCGACCGTCTCCTGCGTGAAGCCGGCCTGCTTCATCGTCTGGGTCAGGGCGTCGAGCGGCTTAGGTGAATGGGCCCAGCCCTCCTGCGTCTTGAAGAGCAGGTCGACGATCGGATACCATTTTGGCTCGTCGGCGCATCGCGCCAGCATGAACCCGGCCGTTGACAGCGGATCGAGCGGAAATTCGCGCGCGATGAAGCGGACCTTGCCCGTATCGACATACTTCGCCTTGAACGACGGCCAAGTGGTGATGTGAAAGTTCTTGCAGTGACTACAGGTGAGCGAGGCGTACTCGATCACGGTCACCGGCGCCGTCGGCGAACCGAAGATCTTCTCCGGCAACGGACCGGGTTCCAGCAGCTTCGATGCCAAGGCGTTCTGCGCCAGCGCAGGATACGCGGAGAAGCCGCTGGCAAGCAGCCCGGCCGACAGGCCGAGGATCGAACGGCGACTCAGCATAAAATCCTCCCTCGTTTGCGATACCGTCGCACCTGAAGCCACTTGAGGTTCAAGCGCTTTCTGCACGGGACCGCGAATTTATCCTGCGGCGTTTGATGGCAGGCGGTTCAAGCGCCGATCCGCCCGTCACGGCAGGTTCACGCAAGGCTACTACCGCAACCGGGCAACCGGAGGCTTCCCCATGAACCGCAACGCCTTGATCCTTCCTCTCGCCGTCGCCCTGCTGACGGCAGCCTCTTCTGCGGCGCTGGCGCAAGCGCTGCCGCAGGCCAACGACCCTTATTTCGCGGTCGGCCGCGCCACGCTGGCCGAGAAGCTGAAGCTCGCGCCCAACACCAAGCGCGCCAAGAACGTCATCCTTTTCGTCGGCGACGGGATGGGCATCTCGACCGTCACCGCCACCCGCATCCTCGACGGCCAATTGAAGGGCGTCGATGGCGAGTCGAACCGGCTCGCGATGGAGCAGCTTCCCTACGCCGCCCTGTCCAAGACCTACACCCATGATGCCCAGGTCGCTGACTCCGCGCCGACCGCGACCGCGCTGGTCGCCGGCGTCAAGACCATCAACGGCGTGATCGGCGTCAACAGCGAGACCAAGCTGCACGACTGCGCCAGCGCGACCGGCAAGGACGTCATGTCGCTGGCCGGCATCGCCGAGCGGGCCGGCCTCTCGACCGGCGTCGTCTCGACCGCGCGCATCAGCCATGCGACGCCGGCGGCGATGTATGCCCATACGCCGCATCGGGACTGGGAAAGCGACGCCAACATGCAGGCCGGCGATATCGCGGCCGGCTGCAAGGATATCGCCGCACAGCTCGTGGCTTGGCCGCAGGGCGACGGGCTGGAAGTGGCGCTCGGCGGGGGCCGCGACCGCTTCCTGCCCACGACCATGGCCGACCCCGAGGACGCCAGCCGCACCGGCAGCCGCAAGGACGGCCGCGACCTAACCAAGGAATGGTTGGCGCGCTATTCCAACAGCGGCTCCTATTTCTGGAACAAGGCCCAGTTCGACGCGATCGACGGCAAGACCACGCCGCGCCTGCTCGGCCTGTTCGAGCGCTCGCATATGAAATACGAGGCCGATCGCGCCGGCGACAAGGGTGGCGAGCCGTCGATCGCCGAGATGACGACCAAGGCGATCGACATCCTGTCGCAGAACCAGAACGGCTTCTTCCTGATGGTCGAGGGCGGTCGCATCGACCACGGCCATCATGACGGCGAGGCGCAGCGCGCGCTGCTCGACGGCGTCGCGATGGACGCGGCGCTCAAGGCCGCGCTCGCCAAGGTCGATCTGGAGGAGACGCTGATCATCGTCACCGCCGACCACAGCCACGTCTTCACGATCGGCGGTTACCCGGAGCGCAACAACCCGATCTTCGGCACCGTCCAGATCGGCGGCAAGCCGACCAAGGCCTCGGACGGCAAGGGCTACACCACGCTGAGCTACGCCAACGGCCCGGGCGCGGTGAAGATGAATGCCGAGCGTCCCGACCCGCTGACCGAAGACACCAAGGCGCTGGGCTACAAGCAGCAGGCGCTGGTGCCGATGGAGAGCGAGACCCATGCCGGCGAGGATGTCGCCATCTTCGCCATCGGACCTTGGGCGCATCTGTTCCAGGGCGTGGTCGAGCAGCAGTTCGTCTTCCACGTGATGGCGCATGCGACCGGCTGGGTCGAAAAGGCCGGACTCCGGGCCGAGGCAAAATAAGCCTCGCCGGGCGCCATCGACGAAGACGGGCCGGGGTTAATCCCGGCCCGTTCTCGTCTGGTGCATAATGCGCAGCGTCCATAGACTGGCGATATGGACGCTCTGAGTCTCCCCGGCCTCTTCGCCCTGACGACCATGCTGATCACCTACGCCTTCGAGGACGCAGTGCCTGCGTGGCGCTCTGACGCTGGATGAAGCGGCCCGATACAAAGGTCCCTACCGAGTAGCAGCAAGGCCAGAGAAACTGAATCGCGTCCGGAGCAAAGTCGCGCCAACTCCCATCCTAGAGATGTTAGCGCACTGGGGCGGTTTCCTCAGCGCATGACGAGCAGGATGACCGTCCTTCGACGTCAACTGCAGGTCGCCTTGCCGCATTTGCGAACGGAGTCGATCTTCGCTTTCAGCGGGGCGACGCCGACCGCGCCGAAGATGACCTCGTCGCCGACGATGAAGGCTGGTGTGCCGGTGAGCCCCAGGCGGTCGCCGAGCGCGACCGTATCCTCGATGGCGGCCTTAACCGCTGGACCTTCCATTTCTTTTTTCACACGCTCGACATCGGCGCCGGCTTCCTTGGCGATCTCCAAAGCCTTGGCGCCGTTGACGCGGCCCTTCACACCCATCAGTTTATGATGGAAATCGAAGTATTTCCCTCCCAGGAGCTGACTCCTCACAGCTAACGCCACGCGGCTCGCCTCCACCGAATCAGGTCCGAGAATCGGGAAATCTCTGAGCACGATCCTCAGCTTCGGGTCTTCCTTAGCGAGCGCCTTGACATCCTCCACTGCCTTTTTGCAGAAGCCGCAATTGTAATCTATGAACTCGATCATCGTGACGTCGCCCTGCGGGTTACCCACGATGGCTGATGTCGCGGGATCAATGAGGCGCGCCTTCTCGGTCGCGACAGCTGTTCTCTGCCCCTCGGCCTGGGCTGCCGTATTGCGACGCTCGAGTTCGACCATCGCCTCCTGGATGATTTCGGGGTTCTTCATCAGCGTTTCGCGGATCAGATCGGTTACGGCCGTGCGCTGCTCCGGAGTCAGCGTTTGGGCGGAGGCCGGTGCGGCCGCAAGCGCTACAACAAAGCCGATAATGACGAGCGCCAGCCTGGCAAAGCGCGCGCCAGACAGAGCCAGAGGAGGCATGGTTGCAAAAGTCATGTCGTCGTCCTGACTGAATATAGGCCGTCGCGGGCCAAGGGTGATGATCTCATCGCTTTTTGGGCTGTCCCACGGTTGCCGTCAATCACAGCTTGAGCAGCTTCTGCCGGAGTAAATGGCAGCTCGAGGCTAAGCAGCTTAGTCGTCGGGGAGACGTGATGCGGAGCCATCATCTTGGGCACCTTTCCGTCGCCGAGGGCCACGAGGTCCGGCTGACCTCGCGCGAATACGTCCGGCCTTACGTCAAGGCGCAGGAGAATGACGATCTCAACGCCGCAGCGATCGCCGAGGCGGCAACCCGGCCGAAGATGTGGTTCGCGCCACTCAAAACGAAGGCGCAACTTGACATTGCGTCCGTGAACCGCTGATGGGACAGCGCATGTCAATAATGGACGAGATTCGCTGCATCCTGCTGGCGCGGGGGATCGTCGTTCCTCAGGGCCGGCGAAGCCTGCTGGACGCATTGGCAATTCCATTTTCCGAGCCGAACGCAAGCGGAGTCGGCGCGCGCTGTCGGTGCGTGACATTGGAGCGGACCGCCGCGGTCTTAATCTCGCTGCATTACGCCCGCAGCACATTCAGCTTCCTCGATCGTGGCTACCTCGCTCCAAGCCGTTCTTGCCATTGCATTGTCGCCTACCCATTGCGGATCCGAAAGACGCCTCGAATGACGATGGAAAGAATTGGCGCGCTCCCCTTTCGGCGGGGGCAACCCCGGTAAGGAAGTGAAGGACCAAAGAAATGACCCTGCAATTGAACGACCTGGCACCCGACTTTGAGGCCGACACGACAGCGGGCAAGATTCGGTTCCACGAATGGCTTGGCTCATCCTGGGGCGTCCTATTCTCGCACCCCAAGAATTTCACCCCGGTCTGCACCACCGAACTCGGCGAGGTCGCACGCCTCAAGCCAGAATTCGACCGACGGAACGTGAAGGTGATCGGGCTCAGCGTTGACGAACTCGACCGTCATGGCGCTTGGGAGGATGACATAGAGGAGACCCAGGGGCAGCGGCTCAACTTCCCACTGATCGCCGATGCTGACCGCAAGGTGTCGAACCTTTTTGGTATGATCCATCCTTCCGCCAATGACAGCATGACAGTGCGCTCGGTCTTCGTTATCGGTCCCGACAAGAAGCTCAAGCTTACGCTCAACTACCCGGCGAGCACGGGCCGGAACTTCGTCGAAATCCTTCGCGTCATCGACTCGCTCCAGCTGACGGCCAAACATAGCGTTGCGACGCCGGTAAATTGGAAGAACGGCGAAGACGTGATCATCGTGCCTTCGCTTTCCGACGAGGATGCCAAGGAGAAGTTCCCGAATGGTTGGAGGGCGCTCAAGCCCTATCTGCGGGTGACGCCGCAGCCCCAGGACTGAGTCGCGTAACAAGGATGACGGAAGGCAGGCGAGTGGAAGCGGAAACCCTTACATTTTACGACCGGCGCAGCGGCACGGCCACCCATGTCGTGTTCTGCGCGCACACAAGCGCCTGCGCCGTCATCGATCCGGTCTTCGACCTCGATCCCCGCTCGGGGAAGACCAGCGGCAAACCCGTGGAAGAGGTCGCAGCCTTTATCCGCGAAAAAGGATTACGGCTCGACTGGATTCTCGAAACCCATGTTCATCACGACCATGTCTCGGGGGCATCCGCGTTGCGTGATGCTCTCGGGGGCAGGATCGCGATCGGCAGGCGCGTCGGCGAGGTTGCGGAGGCCATCGGCGAGGTCTACGGGCTGCCGGCCGAAACACGTGCTGTCGACCGCTTCGACAGCTTGCTCGACGACGGCGAGCGGATCGAAGTCGGCGGGCTTGTTATCGAGGCGATCGCGACGCCGGGGCATACGATCGACCATCTGAGCTATGCCGTCGGGGACATGGTGTTCACCGGCGATACACTGTTCATGCCGGACTCGGGCTCCGCGCGTTGCGATTTCCACCGTGGGGATGCGGGCCAGCTTTACCGCTCGATCCAGCGCATCCTCGACCGCCCTCCCGGCATCCGTCTGCTCGCCTGCCACGACTACGGTGCGGGCGGGAAACGCACGCCGGCCTGGGAAAGCACGGTCGGCGAGCAGCGCGCCGACAACATCCATGTCGGCGGTTCACGCCCCGAAGTGGATTTTGTAGCGCTGCGGCGGCGGCGGGATGCAAGCTTGGATATGCCGGCTCTGCTTCTGCACTCCCTGCCTTTGAATATTCGGGCCGGGCAGCTTCCCGCGCCAGCCGCGAACGGGCGCGTCATGCTCTCTATTCCGCTCGATGTGCCGCGAGACGCGATATAGGGGCGCGGCCTAGCGGCCCTCGATCCAAGTCCGAGACAGGTTCAGGCTGTCTGCGCCTGCAGCCGGCGCTCGGCGAGCACTCCGGTCACTGAGGCGCGTCATGTCGATGCTCAAATGGATCCGCTACGGCGCCTGGGCCGGCGTTGTCCTCTTCGCATTCGTGGGGGCCGCTATCCTGCTGGGGTGGTGGCAGGTCGATGGCCCCGGTCGCTCGGTCGCCGGTCGTGCGGCCGTCCAGGGCGTGCCCGCGATCGGCGGGCCGTTCACGCTGGTCGATCAGACCGGCAGGACGGTCACCGACGCCGACTATCGCGGCAAGCCGATGGCGGTCTTCTTCGGCTTCACGCACTGCCCCGAGGTCTGCCCGACGACCTTGGTGCAGATGGCCAACCTAACCAAAAAGATCGGCGCGGCGGCGGACCGCCTGCAAATCCTGCTGATCACGGTCGATCCCGAGCGCGACACGCCCGAGCAGCTCGCGCTGTACCTCCAGTCCTTCGACCCGCGGGTGGTTGGCTTGACCGGGTCCCGCGAGCAGGTCGACGCGGCTCTCAGCGCCTACAAGGCCTATGCGAAGAAGATCCCGATCGATAGCGGCTACACCATGGATCATTCGGCCTCGGTCTATCTGATGAAGGCCGACGGCAGCTTCCGCACGATGATCGACTACCACGAGGAGGAGTCTTCCGCGCTGGAGAAGGTCCGCATGGTGCTCCGATGAGACCCGGCAAGAGCAGGATGGTCATTGCCGCGATGCTGGCGGCGATCGTGATCGGAGCGGCATCCGTTCTCCTCATCGCGACGCGACGAGATCAGCCGCCAGCGCCTGTCCTGGCCGGACTGACGATCGAGACCGCCGATGGACGCAAGTTGTCGGAAGAGGCCTTTCGTGGCCGCTTCGTCCTGCTCAACGTCTGGGCGACCTGGTGCCCGCCCTGCGTCAAGGAGATGCCGTCGCTCGACCGGCTCCAGGCGATGAAGGGCGGCAGCGGGTTCGAGGTCATGGCCCTGTCGATCGATCGCCAAGGGCTTGAGGTCGTGCAGCCGTTCTTCCAGCGGACGGGGCTGACCCGCTTGGCGATCTATCTCGACCGGGAGGCCGGGAGCATGCCTGCGCTCAAGATCACCGGACTGCCCACGACCGTGCTCATCGATCCGGCCGGTCGCGAGATCGCCCGCTGGCCAGGGGCGAGGGAGTGGGACCAGCCGGCGACGGTGGCGGACATCGACGAGCATATCGCCAGGTCTAGGGAGACGACGCGATGATTCCCGTCGCCGCAGGCAGGGCTGGTCAACAGAGCGCGAGGATGCTGCGCCGCGATTGCTCACGTCCGACCGCCTGGGCTATTCTCCGGCCATGACGGCGACCGGCACATCACGGGATCTGGGGCGCGGCCTTCTGGCCGCCGCCTGCGGTTTCGTGCTGATGTTCCAGCTGATAGCGAGCGCGCTTGCCGGCAGCACCCATCTCGCCGCCAAGTTCGACGCGGGGGAAATCTCCCTCGTCGAGATATGCTGCGCCACGCCGGATTCGAAGCGTGATCGGTCGGCCCATGTCGAGGGCGTCAATGCCTGGTCCGTGTGGGCGAAATCGGTCGCCTTGGCGCCGCTGCCGCTACCTGCGCCGGCCTCGCTGTTCCCAAGACGCGCCGAACTGGCCAAGACGATCTTCGTGCAGTGCGTTGATGCGTCGGCCTCGTCCAGTCAGCAAGGTCCGCCACAGGCGACGGTCCACCGCGCCGCAGCTGAAGGGCGAGCCTTCACGCGCCCTGTGGCGTCACCGCGCGCAAGCCTTCAATTCCACCCCCGCCGACGCCAAGCTTGAGCGTGGACGCTCACCATGCCGGGCCTGGGCGACATGACCATTCCGTTTTCGAGGCCGGAGATTGATCGGACCAGTACTCAGATCCAGACGGCTGGTGCTGTCAGCGGTCGCCATGGCGACGCTGGCGGTCGTCGTCGGCTATGTTGTGATCGCCAACAGGGCGCCGCGATCCCCGAAAGCCGACGCGCTCGTGTTCCAGCGGCTCGACGGCAGTTCGACCGGCCTAGCAGGCTTTCGCGGGCAGGCTGTTCTTCTGACAGTCTGGGCGACATGGTGCTGGTCCTGTCGCCAGGAGTTGCCGGCGCTGGCAAGGCTCTATCGTGGCTTGGGCGGACGGCCTCCCGTCGTGGTCACGCTCTCTGTCGACCGCGACGGCGCCGAAGTCGTAGAGCCGCTGCTGGAGCAGTTGAGCGTCAGGGATCTGCCGGTCTACCTCGATCCGATGGGTGCGTCGGTTGGCCTGCTGGCGATCTCGGGCCTGCCCACCACGATCCTGCTCGGCCCCGACGGCGCCGAAAAGGCGCGCTGGCATGGCGTCAAGGCATGGGACGAGAAGCCCATGATGGACGAGATCGCGGCGCTCCTCGCCGACCGTTCCGAAAAGCAGGCCCGCTGATGGAGATCGCCAATATCGGCATCTGGGCGGCGCTCGCTGCCGGTGCGGTCTCGTTCCTCTCGCCCTGCGTCCTCCCGCTCGTCCCGGGCTACGTCTCCTATATCGCCGGGGGCTCGGCTACGGCCGTCGATCCGCCCTCCCGGGCCTCGTCGCGACTTAACGCCGTTGTGATGAGCGCTTGGTTCGTGCTCGGCTTCTCGACGGTCTTCGTGCTGCTCGGCGCGGGCGCGAGCGCGCTTAGCCACCTCCTCCTCGCCTATCGCTATGAGGCCGGCATCGTCGGCGGCGCGATCGTCCTTATCTTCGGCGTCTTTACGACGGGGCTCGTGCGTCTGTCCTGGATGGAGCGCGAGCTTCGGGTCCAGGCGCCGATCGCCGGCGGCCGGCCGGTCGGCGCGTACCTGCTGGGCCTCGCCTTCGCCTTCGGCTGGACGCCCTGCATTGGCCCCGTTCTCGGCGCCATTTTGACGGTCAGCGCAACATCGACCTCGGCTTCAAGCGGCGTCGCGCTGCTGAGCGTCTATTCGCTCGGCCTCGCGATTCCCTTCATGCTGACGGCGCTGTTCGCCGACGGCATGACGGCGAGGCTACGCCGCCTGCGCGGCGCGGGACGCGCTCTGCAGATCTTGGCCGGCATCACCATGATCGCGATGGGCCTGGCCATGATGTCGGGCCAGCTCTCGACGATGGCTTTTTGGCTTCTCGAAACCTTCCCCTTCCTCGCGAAAATCGGATGAAAGGCATGTTTCTCACATGACCGGCAGCCACAGCGCCGTCAGCGGGCGCTGACTCTATGGCTTCATCGCCTGGACCGTTGCGGTCTCGGCGAGCCTCGGCGCGCTCTTCATCGGCGAGGTCGTCGGCCAGGCGCCCTGCAGTCTCGGCTGGCATCAGCGCGCTTCATGTTGCCGCTCGCGATCCTGCTCGCGGTGGCGAGCTTCCGGAGCGACACGGGCGCTTGGCTCTATGCGCAGCCCCTGGCCACGATCGGCATGGCGATCGCCGGGTTCCATAGCCTGCTCTACGTCGGCTTCATACATGAGGCATCCAGCCCTTCTCGCAGGGCCCCTCCTGCGCCAGCGCCGACATGATGATCCTGGGCGTGCTGCCCTTGCCCACCTGTCTCTCGCGGCCTTCCTCGCGATAGCCGTCGCACTCATCGGCTCCAGAGTAAGCGTCGTCCTCAGGCCACATCCCTGAGAGCGGCCTGAGCCGGATATTCCC
>LSIG01000008.1 GCA_001556125.1 Rhizobiales bacterium CCH10-E5
GCGGGACTGCCCCCCACCCCAACCCTCCCCACCGCAAGCGGGGGGAGGGAGAGGCGCTCGTCGCGCCTTGCAAACATTGCAGGCTTGCCCCGCTCACATCAGCCCGGGTTCGCCCAGATCGGTGCCGTCGACGAGGCGGCTGTAGCGGTAGGGGTGGGGATCGACGATGGGAGCGTCGCCGGTGATGAGGTCGGCCGCGAGCTTGCCCGCCGCCGGCCCGACGCCGAAGCCGTGGCCGCTGAAGCCGGCCGAGACATAGAGGCCGGGCAGCTTGTCGATCGGGGAGATCACCGGCACCCAGTCGGGCGTGAAGTCGATCAAGCCGCCATATTTCTGGACGATCTTCACATCGGCGAGTTGCGGATAGATCTCGGCGATGCGCTTCAGCGCGAAGCTGATCAGCTTCTCCTGCGGCGGCGGATCGAAGGTCCGCATCCGCTCGAAGGGGGAGACGCTGTCATTGCTCCAGCGCATCAGCGCCTCGGGACCGGCGAAGAAGGTCTTGTCCGCGGTGATGGTCAGGAGCTTGTGGCGCTTCTTGAAGGTCCGCCAGAACGGCCTAGCGTACATCATGCCCTGCGGGCTGAGCCTCAGCAGACCGCGGCCGCTGATGCCGATGGTGTAGCCGCCGTCGAGTCGGCGGCGGAAGGTGACGTCCGGCGTCGAGATGCCTCCCTCGGTGATCGGCGGGCCGGAAATCGGCGCGGTGAACATCGACGTCGACTGGACGCCCGCGAGCGGCATGTCGATGCCGTGATGCCGGCAGAACATCGAGGTCCAGACGCCGCCGGCAACGAGCACGCTGCTGGTTCTGATCGTACCCTTTTCGGTGACGACGGCTGAAACGCGACCGGCCGAGGTTTCGAGGCCGCGCGCCGCGCAGTCCTGATGGATGGTGACGCCGAGCCGGCGCGCGGCTTCGGCGAAGGCGGGCACGGCGAGCGCAGGCTCGGCCTTGCCGTCGCTGGGCGAATGCACGCCGCCGATCCAGTTCTCGGTCGAGCCCGGCGACATCTCCTTCGCCTCGGCGGCGGAGAGGACGCGGCTGTGCATCTGCATCTCGCGGGCCTTGTCGATCCAGCCGGACCAGGCGGCGAGGTCGGACGGCTTGGTCGTGACATAGACGAGGCCGGTGTGGCGGAAGCCGGTCTCGGCGCCGAGCTCCTCGTTCATGCCCTTCCACATTTCGAGCGCGCGCTGGGCGAGGGGGAGTTCGCGCAGGTCGCGGTTCTGCTGGCGGCACCAGCCCCAGTTCCGGCTCGACTGCTCGCCGGCGACATAGCCCTTCTCGACCACGGCGACGGAGTGGCCCTTCTTCGCGAGATGATAGGCGGTGGTGATGCCGGCGACGCCGCCGCCGATGACCACGACGTCGGCTTGGGCGGGCAGCGTCTCGTCGCTGTGGATGCGGGTGACCGGGGGCGACATGGCTGCGGCGATCCTTCGGCAGAAACCGGAAACGGGGCCTCGATAGCACCGCATCCCGACAGAAGCCTATGCCAAAGGCATGCCGGCAAACGGCAGATTCTGTGCACCTGCCGCAGACGATCGGCGTTGGATGTCGCGGCCGTCCCTTTAGCCTCAGAGCAGGGCGGGCAAGCCGCCGCCGCGATGACCTGCCGCAGAAGCAGGCGCGTCACTCACAACGAGGGGTTCACCATGACCAAAATCGCCGACGGCCACTCCCTGCCCATGCCCGCTATCCACCGGCGCGATGTGCTCGCGCTCGGCGCCGGCGGCCTGCTCGCGGCTTCCGGCCTGGGCAGCGCCCGCGCCCAGACCAAGGCCGCACCGCCGCCGCCGTCCAAGCCCACCGGCCAGGTTGTCGTCGGTCTCTCGCAGGAGCCGACCGCCTTCAACCCGCTGATGCCGGGCATCGAGGTCGACGAGACGGTCTGGATGCAGATCTTCAACACGCTCTGGGTCGCCGATCCCAAGGGCAATCTGATCCCCGACCTCGCCGTCGAGATCCCCAGCGAGGCCAATGGCGGCATTTCCGAGGGCGGCCTGGCCTGGAAGGTGAAGCTGCGCGAGGGCGTGACCTGGCATGACGGCACGCCCTTCACCGCCGAGGACGTCAAATACACGCTCGAATTGATCGTGGCGCCGGGCTTCAAGAGCCGCACCCGCGTCGGCCACGCCTTCGTCAAGGACATCAAGGTCAACGGGCCGCTGGAGATCTCCTGGCGGATGGAGAAGGCCTATGCGCCCTATCTGGCGCTGCTCTCCAACACCTACATCGTGCCCAAGCACCTGCTCGAGAAGGCGGCCGACCCCAATACGGCGCCCTACAATGCCGCCCCCGTCGGCACCGGCCCGTTCAAATGGGGCACGCGGACGCCTGGCGACAACATTCAGCTCGTCGCCAACGAGAAATTCCACGGCAAGGGCCCCTATCTGGAGCGCGCCGTCCTCAAATACGTGCCCGACCAGACCGCGCTCTACGCGCAGTTCCGCACGGGCCAGGTCGACCTCATCATCGGCACCGGCATTCCGGCCAATTTCTATGCCGAGGCGGTGAAGCTGCCGGGCCGCAAGGTCGTCAAGATCCCGAGCGCCTCGCTCGAGATCCTGATGCCGAACCTCGAACACCCGGTGCTCAAGGACAAGGCGGTGCGCAAGGCGCTCTACGCCTCGATCAACAAGCAGGCCATCATCGACATCATCTATTACGGCCTGCACATCCCGACCGAATCCTTCGCGCCGCAGGATTCCTGGGCCTACAACCCCAACCTGCCGAAGCAGACCTACGATCTCGCGCTCGCCAACAAGATCCTCGACGACGCCGGCTGGAAGCGCTCCGGCTCCGGCACGCGCATGAAGGACGGCGTGCCGCTCAGCTTCGCCGTCTCGACCACGACGGGCGCGGCGCTGCGCGAGCAGACCCAGCAGCTGATGATGCAGGACTGGGCGCAGGTCGGCGTGAAGATGACGATCAACAACATGCCGGCGGCGGTGATCTGGGGCGAGTTCTACACCCGATCCAAATTCGACTCGCTGATCGTCGGAACCGCGTTCCGGACCGTGATCGATCCCGATCCGGCGCATCGCTTCGGCTCGGATGCGATCCCGGCCAAGTCCGGCAACGGCGCCAACCAGATGCAGTGGCAGAACGCCGAGGCCGACAGGCTGATGAAGGAGGGGCAGACCACCTTCGATCAGGAGAAGCGCAAGGCGATCTACTGGAAGCTGCAGGAGCTCGTCCGCGAGGAACTGCCGATCCTGCCGATCTACCAGTACGCTCCGGTCGAGGGCTACAAGGAAGGCCTGATCGGCTACGAGCCCAACGTCAATGCCCGCCAGAACACCTGGAACATGGGCAGCTGGTACTGGGCGCGCTGAGACCATGACGCGCTTCCGCCCGGATCCCTTCACCGCGAAGCCGAGCGCGCCATGAGCGGCTTTCTTCTGCAAAGACTGATGCAGGCGATCCTGCTGCTGCTCATCGTCTCGATGATCGGCTTCGCGATCCTGCATCTGGCTCCGGGCGGGCCGCTGTCGCAATTCGCGGCCGGCGGCGAGATGAACCAGGAGGATCTCGACCGCATCATCGAGCAGCTCGGGCTGAACCGGCCTCTGCCGGTTCAGTATGCGGAATGGCTCTGGCGCATGCTGCGCGGCGACTGGGGCCTGTCCTATCGCGACCAGCAGCCGGTCCTGCACATCATCGCCGGCCATCTCGGGCCGACGCTGGAGCTGATGCTGACCTCGACGCTGCTCGCGATGATGATCGGTGCCTGGATCGGCATCATCGGAGCCGTGAAGCGCTACTCGCTGTTCGACAGCGTCGCCACGATCGGCACGATGATCGCGCTGTCGATCCCGACCTTCTGGTTCGGCCTGGTGGTGATCTATGTCTTCTCGGTCGGGCTCGGCTGGCTGCCCTCCGGCAACCGCTTCACCATCGGCGACGGCTCCTTCCTGAACCGGCTGCACCATCTGATCGGGCCCTGCATCGTGCTGGCGCTGGTCTCGACGGCGGTCTGGAGCCGCTACATGCGCTCCTCGATGCTGGACGTGATCAACCAGGATTTCGTGCGCACGGCGCGGGCCAAGGGCGTGCCGGAGCGGCGCATCCTGCTGCAGCATGTGCTGCGCAACGCGCTGCTGCCGATGATCACGATCACCGGGCTGCATGTGCCCTCGCTGCTCTCGGGGGCGCTCGTCACCGAGACGGTGTTCACCTGGCCCGGCATGGGGCGGCTCTTCCTCGATTCGATCAGCTATCGCGACTATCCGGTGGTGATGGGCATCCTGATGTTCACCGCCGTGATGGTGCTGCTCGGCAGCCTGCTCGCGGACCTCCTCTACGGTGTCGCCGATCCCCGTATCGCCAGGAGCGGCCGATGAGCCTCGATCCCACGCTCGACGCTCTGCCCGCCCGCGCGGAGGGCTTCTGGAACAGCCGCGGCATGCGCCGCTTCCGGCGCCACAAGCTCGCCGTGTTCGGCGCCGTGACGATCATCCTGATGACGCTCGCTTGCGTCTTCGGGCCGATGCTGCTGCCCTATAGCGACACCTTCATCGACATCCGGCAGCGTTTCGCGCCGCCCTTCTCGGGTCCGCACATTCTCGGCACCGATCCGCTCGGCCGCGACATTCTCGCCCGGCTGCTGATGGCGGGCCGGATCTCGCTCGCTGTCGGGTTCTGCGCGATGGTGCTGGCGATGGGGATCGGCATCGCGGTCGGCGTCGCTGCCGGCTTCTACGAGGGCGTGATCGGGGCGGCGCTGATGCGCTTCGTCGATGCGATGCTCTGCTTCCCCTCGATCTTCCTGCTGCTGGCGATCTCGGCGCTGATCTCGCCGTCCGTGCCCTCGATCGTCATCCTGATCGCGATGACCTCCTGGATGGAGGTGGCGCGCGTCGTGGAAGCCCAGATCCGCTCGCTGCGGACGCGGGAGTTTGCGCAGGCCGCGGTCGCCATGGGATCGAGCAACATGCGCATCATGGTGCGCGAGCTCCTGCCCAATGCGATCGCGCCGATCGTCGTCGCGGCGACCCTCAACGTCGCCCATGCGATCCTGGCCGAGAGCTACATCTCCTTCCTCGGCTACGGCATCCAGCCGCCGACGCCGAGCTGGGGCAACATGCTGGAGAACGCGCAGAGCTATCTGACGAGCGCGCCCTGGCTCGCGATCATTCCCGGCGCCGCGATCACCCTGGCGGTGACGAGCTTCAACTTCGTCGGTGACGGGCTGCGCGACGCACTCGACCCGCGCATGGACCTGCCGTGACGGGGATGGCCCTGACGGGATCGGTCGCGTCGCTCTGGCGCTATCCGGTCAGTTCGATGGGCGGGGAGCGGCTGGAGCGGGCGCCGGTCGGTCCGTCGGGGATCGAGGGCGATCGCATCTGGGGGCTGCTCGACGCGCAGACGGGGCGGATCGCCTCGCCGGGCCGCGAGAAGCACTTCATCGAGGTCCCGCGCGGGCATGCCCGCTTCACCGGCGAGGGCGTCGCGCTTTCCGTCGATGGTGAGAGCTGGGCGAGGCCTGACGATCCGGCGACCCTCGAGGCGCTCGCGGCGGTCTTCGGATTCCGCCCGCTGCTCAAGCCCTTCGACCCCGTTCCCGGCGAGGGCTTCCGGCCGCGCTACGAGCATGCGCCGCTGCACATCCTCACCACCGCGGCGATGCGCAGCCTTAAGCACGAGCATCCCGAGAGCGTCATCGACGAACGGCGCTTCCGCCCCAGTCTCGTCGTCGACTGGCCGGATGAGGCCGAGGCGATGCCGGAACAGGGCTGGATCGGGCGGGAGATCCGCATCGGTGACGTCGTGCTGAGGGGCCGCGAACCCTGCGGGCGTTGTGGCTTCATCACCCTCGAACAGGAGGGGTTGCCGCTCGACGTCGAGCTGCTGCGAACGATCGTGAAGCGCTACGGGCGCAATTTCGGGATCTATTGCGACGTGGTCGCGCCCGGGGAGATCTGCGTGGGAGACCTTGTCGAGATTTCCTAGCCACCGCGTCGTCCCGGGCGACCGGAGGGAGACCCGGGACCCATTCCGGAACCTCTCCGGCCGTGCTCCGGCATGGATCCCGGCTCTTCGCTACGCTTCGGCCGGGATGACCGTACCGCTCAGGCGGCACGTCCCTCACTCTGCCGCCTGCAGGACCTCCGGCACCTGCGGATAGTCGCGTCGCACGGCGGTGAAGGCCGCCTCCACGTCGCCACCATTCTCCGCCTCGCGCATCGCGGCGAAGAGCTTGGTCTTGACGAAGAAGCGCCAATGGACCGGCAGGGCGGCGAGCAGACGCGTCAGGGCATCGTAGTTCGACGCCGTCCAGAGACGCTCGAAGGCCTCGCGCTCCGGGCCGTAATGGAAATGGGTGGTGTGGACGCCCTTGCGCATATTGGCCCGCAGGGCCGCCGTCGCTTCGGCATCGACGACGCCGTCGGTGATCACCACGCCGTAGCGCGCCTTCGCCGCCGCGAGCCCGACATAGCCGCGCTCGACATCGAGCCGCACCCGCTCCGGCTCGCGCTCCAGCGGGCAGCCGCGCCCGCCCCCGCCCGGGGAATGGATGTGGATGACGTCGCCGGGTTCGGCGATCGCGATGTCGGTGTTCCCGAGGATGCGTTCGCCGGCTGCGCCGGGGTTGATGATGAAGTTCGAGGTTGCGGCCGACAGGCCACCCAGCGTGCCCCAGGGGCGGAAGATCGAGCGGTCGCGGTTGCGCACGGTGATGCGCGAGTTCGGCGCGAAGACCTTGAACTCCATCACGGTGGCGAGACCGCCGCGCCAGCGGCCGGGGCCGCCGGAATCCGGCAGCAGGCCATAGCGCGTGAACTGGATCGGCACCTCGGTCTCGGTGATCTCGATCGGCGTGTTCTTGAGATAGGCGGCATCCGCGCCCGAGCCGTTGGTGCCGTCGCGATGGGGCATGCCGCCGCCGCCGCCGACGACCGGGTTGATCGCGGCGATGACGCTGCGATGGGTGCGCTCGTCGGTGGTCATGACGTTGACGATGGAACTCGACCCCGCCGGCGCGGCGGGCATGCGCTCGGGCACGGCGAGGCTGAAGGCGCCGAAGACCAGGCTGCGCAGCCTGGCACAAGTCAGGCTGCGCATGCCGACGGCCGCCGGGAAGGTCGGGTTCAGCACCGTGCCCTCGGGCGCGATGCAGGTGAAGGGCCGGGTCAGGCCGGAGTTGAGCAGGATCTGCGGATTCAGCGTGTAGAGGACGTAGTAGACGCCGACGAGCAGCAGGGTGTGGCGCGGGTCGGAACCGGTGGGCACGTTGAGCGAGGAGCCGAGCTGCGGGTCCGAGCCGGTGAAATCGAGGATCGCCTCGTCGCCCTTGATGGTCAGCGTCAGTTTCAGCCGGCAGGGATTGCCGTCGACGCCGTCCTCGTCGGCATAGTCGGCGAAGACGTATTCGCCGTCCGGCATCGAGCGCAGAATGTCGCGGGCCTGATGCTCGGCATAGTCCATCAGCCCGTCGAGGCCGTCCATGAAGCCCTTGACGCCGAACTTACGGACCATCGCCAGAATCTTGCGCTCGCCGGTGTTGAGCGCGCCAGCGAGCGCCTTCAGGTCGCCCATGTTGAGGGCCGGCTTGCGGACGTTCATCGTCATGATCCGAAGGATCGTCTCGTCGAAGGCGCCGTCGCGCATCAGCGTCATCGGCGGAAAGCGGATGCCCTCCTGATGGATTTCCGTCAGCGAGCGGGAGAGCGAGGCGGGCACGGCGCCGCCCATGTCGGTGTTGTGGACATGGCCGCCGACGAAGCAGACGATCTCGCCCTCGTGGAAGATCGGCTTCCACAGATGCGTGTCAGGCGCGTGGGTGGCGAGATAGCCGCTATAGGGATCGTTGGTGAAGGCGATGTCGCCGGGCCGGTATTCGTCGACGAGCTCGATCGCACGGTTGTAGTTCATGCCCGGATACCAGGTCGCGCCGAGATCCATCGGCACCGCGACGACGCGGCCGGTCTTGTCCATCACCATCACGGTGAAGTCCTCGGTCTCCTTGACGAAGGTCGAGTGGGCCGTGCGGTAGAGCGTGTAGGCCATGTTCTCGGCCGCCGCCCGGCAATGGTTCGCCAGAACCTGCAAGGTGATCTTGTCGACCATGATCAGGCCTCGCTGCGCAGGATGAGGTGGAGATTGAGGCGGGCATCGACCTCGGCGTCGAAGCCCTCGGGGATGCAGATCGTCGTGTCCTGCTGCGCGACGACGGCCGGGCCCGAAAAGCGGTGGCCGTTGCGCAGGGCATCGCGGTGGTAAAGATCGACCTCGCGGGTGGCGCCGTCGAGCCAGACCTCGATCCGGCGTGCGGGCGTCGCCATCGCTGCCGGCTGGTCCGCCGCCGCTGCGGGCCGGGGACGTGGCGTCGCGCCGCTGACGACCAGGCGCAGATTGACGATCTGCACCTCGGCGCCGACGTCGTTGAAATCGTAGATGGCGAGATGCTGGCGGTGGAAGGCCGCCGTCATGGCGGCGAGGTCGCCGTCGCGCAGCCAGGCTTCATCCAGCGACACCTCGATCTCGAAGGACTGGCCGTGATAGCGCATGTCGGCGCTCAAGGTTTCGACCACGGGGCCGTCGAAGCCCTGGTCTTGCCGGATCCAGGCCAGCCCATCCGCCTTGAGTTTGGCCAGCGCCTCGCGCAGCAGCGGCAGCGCATCCGGCACGGCCGCGGCGAAGACGGTCTGGATGAAGTCGCCCTTCACATCGGCGATCAGCCCGCCGAGCGCGCTGACCACGCCCGGCCGGTGCGGCACCAATACGCGGGGGATGCCGAGTTCGCGTGCCAGGAAGCAGCCGAGCATCGGCCCCGCGCCGCCGAAGGGCATCAGCGTGAAGTCGCGCAGATCGACGCCGTAGCGCGCCACCAGCTTGTTGACCTCGACGAACATCTCGGAGACCGCGACCGCGATGATCGCCTCGGCGGTGGCCTGAGGCGTCTGGTCGAGGCGTCCCGCCACCTCTCCGATCACCGCGTCGGCCCGGGCGCGGTCCATGCCGATCTGGTTGTAGGCGAGGGGCGTGTGGCCGAGGAAGCCGCTCGCCGCCATCGCGTCGGTGACGGTGGCGCGCGTGCCGCCGCGCCCATAGCAGGCGGGCCCCGGCGTCGAGCCGGCGCTTTCGGGGCCGACCTTGAGCACGCCGAAATCATCCGCCCAGGCGATCGAGCCGCCGCCGCTGCCAATCGAGGTCACGGAGACGGATGGCAGGAAAAGCGGGAAGTCGCCGACGACCTCGCCGGTGCCGAATTGCGGCTGACCGTCGATGATGAGCGCGAGGTCGGCGCTGGTGCCGCCGATGTCGAGCGTCAACACGTTGCCGACACCGGCCTGCTCGGCCAGCCAGGCGGCGCCGATGACGCCCGAGGCCGTGCCCGAGAGCAGCATGTTGACGCAAGCGCGCTTGCCCGTCGGGGCGTTCATGATGCCGCCGTTCGACTTGGTCAGCATCGGGGCGGCCGGCACGCCGCGCGAGGCGAGCGCGTCTTCCAGCGCCGTGAGATAGCCCGCCACGCGAGGGTGGACGTACCCGTTCAGGATCGCCGTCGTCGTGCGCTCATATTCGCGGATCACCGGCCAGACCTCGCTGGTGGTGAAGACGAAGAGTTCGGGCGCGAGCTCCGCGATCAGCGCCTTCGCCTGCGCCTCGTGGGCGCCGTTGCGATAGGCATGGAGGAAGGAGACGATGACGCCATCGATGCCCTTGGCGCGGATGGCGGCCACGGCAGCGGCGAGGCCGTCGGTGTCGAGCGGCTCGGCGATCTCGCCGCTGGCGAGCTGGCGCTGGCGAACGCCGTGGATGCGGTCGCGCGGGATCAGCTGCTCGGGCCTTGCGCAGAACAGCGAGTACATCTCGGGCATGCGCAGCCGGGCGAGCTCGATGACGTCCTCGAAGCCGGCCGTCGTGATCAGCGCGAGCCGGCTGCCCTTGCGCTGGATGATGGTGTTGATGCCGACCGTGGTGCCGTGAACGAAGGAGACGACCTCCCCGGGCGCGATGCCATGGCGCTCCTGCAGCAGGCGCAGCCCGTCGAGCAGTTCCTTGCCCGGTTCGTCCGGCGTGGTCAGGACCTTAATGGTTTCGACGCGGTCGGTGCCGGTCTCGAGGGCGCAGAAGTCGATGAAGGTGCCGCCGATGTCGACGCCGATACGCCAGCTCATGATGTGCCTGTCCGTGAAGTGCGTCGCCATCTCGGGGCGGGCGTGCCTCGTCGTCAAAGACCAAGCCCATCCAGCTCTATAAGACTGGCTTATGGTCTGGCCCCGGTGCCGCCAGCAGCCCGAGATCGCGGCAGGCGGTGCGCAGATGGGCGCGCAGGAGGTCGTGGCTGCGCGAGAGCGGGCGGCGCGCGCTGGTCAGCAGGCAGAGCGGCAGCGAGACCTCGGGCAGGAAGGGCCTGGTCACGAGGCCGGGAAAGCTGTGCCAGGGCAGTAGGCCGTCGACGACCGCGACCCCGAGCCCCTGCTGGACGAAGGCGAGGCCGATGATCGAGACGTCGATCTCCATTTCCGGCTGGAAAACCAGCCCTTCGCGGCCAAAGGCCTCGCGCAGCAACCGCCCCTGCAGGGAGGTGGCGCGGTATGAGATCAGCGTTTCCTTGCGCAGGTCGGCGGCGGCGATCGAGGGCTTCTGCGCCAGCTCATGGCCCGCGGGCAGGACGCAGACCATCCGCGTCCGGCCGATGATCTCGGTGTCGATCCCCGCCATCGGCTCGTCGGTCATGGCGACGCCGAGCCCGGCCTGGCCGTCGTCCAGCATGCGCATGATGATCTCGGCCGGCACGACATAGGAGAGCAGGCGCAACCCGGGATGGGCGCTGCGGAAATGGCGTAGCGCCTCGGGCACGACCGAAAGGGAGGGCGGTGCCGAGGCGGCGAGGCGCACGATGCCGGCCTTGCCGTGGCGCAGGTCTCGGGCGCGGCCGCGCAGCGCCTCCAGATCGCCGAACAGGCGCTCGACCTCGGGGTAAAGATCCTCGGCCTCCGGGGTCGGGATCAGCCGGCCCTTGACCCGCTGGAACAGCTTGAAGCCGAGTTCGTCCTCGGTGTGCAGCAGGATCTGGCTGAGCGCCGGCTGCGAGACGTTCAAGGCTTCGGCGGCGCTGGTGAGCGTGCCGCAGCGCATCACCATCCGGAAGACTTCGATCTGACGCGCGCGCATCCGCTTAACTCCTGCCCGGTGTCGCGGGCGAGGCAACTCCATAGGCGGATTCGCCGCGACGCAAGGGGGCGTGCGCCGGTGCGCAGGCGACCGAGCCGACTTCTGAACGAACAATTAAGCCCAGTCAGGAGGCGGCGGTTAGTTTGCTCATAAATTCATCATCAGCTGCCGTCGTGCATACAATGGCGTGTAAGGCAAGCAGGGCAACGGCGGTGATCGGCCCGAAGCCCTTGGAATCACAGGCCATCGGAATTGGCACGCTCCCTGCTAGCGAAACGGCGTGTTCCGTTCCTTCACCAGCCTGCCAACCGAGGACAGACCCCGATGATCACGCGCCGCACAGCCATCGCCGCAGGCCTCGCTGCTCCCTTCGTGGCCAAGGGAGGCGGTGCCCAGGCCCAGGCGCCGAGCCGCAACGAGACGCTGCTGCTCGTGCAGGAATACGGGCCTAACAGCCTGGACATGCAGGGCATCGGCTCGTCGCAGCCGGTCAACGGCGTCTCGCTCAACTGCTATGATCGCCTGCTGCGCTTCAAGCCGGTCCCGATCCCGGGCGGCGGTGGCAACACCATCGCGATGGGCGAGCTCGAGGGCGAGCTGGCCGAGAGCTACCAGGTCGCCTCCGACGGCATGAGCGCGACCTTCAAGCTGCGCGACGCCAAGTTCCATTCGGGTCGCGCGGTCACCGCCAAGGATGTGAAGTGGTCGATGGACCGCGCCGTCTCGATCGGCGGCTTCGCCACCACGCAGATGAATGCCGGCTCGCTGGAGAAGCCCGAGCAGTTCGTCGCCGTCGACGACAAGACTTTCCGCATCGATTTCGTCCGCAAGGACAAGATGACCCTGCCCAATCTGGCGGTCACCATTCCATTCGTCTTCGACTCCGAGCTCGCCATCGCCAACAGCGGCGGCGATCCATGGGCGAAGGAGTATCTGAAGAACAACATCGCCGGCTCCGGCGCCTACAAGGTCGAAAGCTGGAAGCCGGGCGTTGAGACGATCTATGTCCGCAACGACGCCTGGGCCTGCGGAAAGCTGCCGCAGCTGCGCCGCATCATCGCCCGCGACATCGCCTCGCCCTCGACCCGCCGCGCGCTGATCGAGCGCGGGGATGCCGATGTGTCCTACGGGCTTCCGCCGAAGGATTTCAAGGACTTGGCTGACGGCGGCAAGATCAATGTCGTCGGCGTGCCGATCCCCAATGGCGTCTGGGGTTGCTACCTCAACACGCAGGTCGGCCCGTTCAAGGATGTGCGCCTTCGCCAGGCCGTCGCCTGGGTGATGCCCTATGACAAGATCATGCAGGCGGCGCTGTTCGGCCGCGGCGTCTCGATGGCGGGCGGCACGAGCCCGAAGGTCGCCTGGCCGCAGCCCTTCCCCTACACGACCGACGTCGCCAAGGCGAAGGCGCTGGTGGATGCGGCCGGCGGGCCGTTCTCGACGACTTTGTATTTCGACGCCGGCAACGCGACCGTGGCCGAGCCGATGGCGGTGCTGATCAAGGAAGCGCTCTCGCAGATCGGCATCACGGTCGAGATCAACAAGGTTCCGGGCGCCAATTTCCGCACCGAGATCGCCAAGAAGACCAATCCGATGGTGCTCAACCGCTTCGCGGGCTGGCTCGACTATCCGGATTACTACCTGTTCTGGACGATGCACGGCAACAATTCGATCTTCAACATCGCCGCCTATCAGAATCCGGCGCTGGACAAGCTCGTCGATGCCGCCCGCTTCGCCCCCGACAAGGCCTCCTACGACGCCAACGTCATCGACTTCATCAAGCTGATCAATGCCGAGGTGCCGATGGTGCCGATCAACCAGCCGACACATGACGTCGCGCTGCAGAAGAACATCGGCGGCTATCAGTTCCAGCCCTGTCGCGAGCCGGACTTCCGCTACCTGACCAAGGGCGCGTGACGCTGATGGCCGCTCGTCGTCATTGCGAGCGTAGCGAAGCAATCCAGCAGCGGCCGCGCTCCACGTCCCCCTGGATTGCTTCGCTACGCTCGCAATGACGGCTCGCCAAACGAGCAAAAGGGAACGCCATGCTTCGCCTGATCGGCCAGCGCCTGATGACGACGATCCCCTCGGTGATCGGCGTCATCATCGTCACCTTCCTGCTGACGCGGGTGCTGCCGGGCGACACGGCGGCCTATTTCGCCGGCCCGGCCGCCTCGCCGGAGGCGATCATCGAGATCCGCAACAAGCTCGGGCTGGATCGGCCGCTGCCGGTCCAGTTCGTCTCTTATGTCACCGCCCTGGTGAAGGGCGATCTCGGCGTCTCGCTGACGACCGGCCAAGCGGTGACGGCCGATCTGGCGCAGCGCCTTCCGGCCTCGGCCGAACTGACGCTGGCGGGGCTCCTGCTCGCGATGTCGGTGGCGCTGCCGCTCGGCGTGCTCGCGGCCGTCCGCCAGGGCTCCTGGATCGACCATCTCTGTCGCATCGTGGCGACGGCCGGTGTCTCGCTGCCGGTGTTCTTCACCGGGCTGCTGCTGGTCTATGTGTTCTACTTCATTCTGGGCTGGGCGCCGGCCCCGCTGGGGCGGCTCGACGTCTTCGCCTCGGAGCCCGCACGCGTCACCGGGCTCTATCTGGTCGACTCGCTGCTGGCGCGGGATGGCGAGACCTTCCGGGCCGCGCTGGCGCAAATCGCGCTGCCGGCGATCACATTGGCGATCTTCTCGCTCGCTCCGATCACGCGGATGACGCGCGCCTCGATGCTCGCCGTGCTCGGGGCGGATTTCGTGCGGACCGCGCGCGCCAGCGGGCTCTCCAGCCGAAAGGTCATCGGCACCTACGCCTTCCGCAATGCGATGCTGCCGGTCGTCACTACGCTCGGCATGGTGTTCTCCTTCCTGCTCGGTGCCAATGTGCTGGTCGAGAAGGTGTTCGCCTGGCCGGGCGTCGGCTCCTATGCGGTCGAGGCGCTGATCGCCTCCGACTATGCCCCGATCCAGGGCTTCGTGCTGACGATGGCGATCCTCTACGTCGCGCTGAACCTGATGATCGATCTGCTCTACGGCGTCATCGACCCGCGCGTCCGGCTGGAGGGCTGAGGGCATGAACGACATGACCAAGATCGATCCCGCCGCGGCTCCTGCGCTGCGCTTCGAGGCGCCGCCCTCGACCAGCCTGCTGGCACATGCCCGCCACATCGTCTCCGAGAACCCGGTGACCGGGCTCGCCTTTGGGCTCTTCGCGTTGATCCTGTTCGCGGCGATCTTCGGCCCCTCGCTGGTTCCCTATGATCCGCTGGCCAGCAACACCAACTCGGCCCTTCAAGCGCCGAGCGCGCGGCACTGGTTCGGCACGGACCAGCTCGGGCGCGACATCTTCAGCCGGGTGATCGTGGCGACGCGGCTCGATTTTGCCATCGCGGTCTGCTCGGTCGCGCTCGTCTTCGCGATGGGCGGGCTCGCCGGCGTCATGGCCGGCTTCTATGGCGGCTGGGTCGACAAGGTCGTCGGGCGGATCGCCGACACCATCATGGCCTTCCCGCTCTTCGTTCTGGCGATGGGCATCGTCGCGGCGCTGGGGAACAGCGTGACGAACATCGTCATCGCCACCGCGATCATCAACTTTCCGCTCTACGCCCGCGTCGCCCGCGCCGAGGCGAATGTCCGCCGCGAGGCCGGTTTCGTGCAGGCGGCGCGGCTTTCGGGCAATTCCGACTGGCGGCTACTGCTGACGCAGATCGTGCCCAACATCATGCCGATCATGGCGGTGCAGATGTCGCTGACCATGGGCTACGCCATCCTCAACGCGGCGGGCCTCTCCTTCATCGGGCTCGGCGTGCGCCCGCCCACCCCGGAATGGGGGATCATGGTGGCCGAGGGGGCGAGCTTCATCGTCTCCGGCGAATGGTGGATCGCCTTCTTCCCCGGGCTGGCGCTGATGACGGCGGTGTTCTGCTTCAATCTGCTCGGCGACGGCGTGCGCGACCTCGTCGATCCGCAGCGGAGGAATTGAGGATGGCTCAGGTCCACCAGGCCGTCATTCCCGGCCGGAGCGAAGCGGAGAGCCGGGAACCTCCGGCGAGAGATGCTCGGGTCAAGCCCGAGCATGACGGAGTTGTCCGCCCATGACCGCGCCCCCGCTCCTCGACATCCAGAACCTCACCGTCGAATTCGCCACGCGGCGCGGCACGGTTCAGGCGGTCAAGGCGATCGATGTCAGCGTCGCCAAGGGCGAGACGGTGGCGATCGTCGGTGAATCCGGCTCCGGGAAGTCGGTGACCTCCTATGCCGTGGTGCGGATCCTCGACCGTGCCGGCAAGGTCGCCGAGGGCTCGATCTCGTTTTCCGGAATCGATCTGGTCACCGCGACCGAGACGCAGATGCGCGATCTGCGCGGGCGCGAGATCTCGATGATCTTCCAGAACCCGCGCGCCGCGCTGAACCCGATCCGCAAGGTCGGCAAGCAGATCGAGGACGTGCTGCTCGAGCATGTCCAGGCGACGCGGGCGACGGCCCGAGAGAAGGCGATCGAGGCGCTGGCCAAGGTCAGGATCGCGCGACCCGAGGAACGCTACGACGCCTATCCGTTCGAGCTGTCCGGCGGCATGTGCCAGCGCGTCGTGATCGCGCTGGCGCTCGCCTGCCAGCCCCAACTCCTGATCGCCGACGAGCCGACGACGGGCCTCGACGTCACCACCCAGAAGGCGGTGATGGACCTGATCGTCGAGCTCACGCGCGAGCGCGGCATGTCGACGATCCTGATCACCCATGACCTCGGTTTGGCGGCCGCCTATTGCGACAAGGTCGTGGTGATGGAGAAGGGCAACGTCGTCGAGACGGCGCAGGCCAGCGAGATCTTCCGCAATCCGCAGCACGCCTATACCCGCAAGCTGATGCAGGCGACGCCGCGCATCGGCATGAGCCTGCGCGACCTGCTGCCGGAGGCGCAGAAGGGACCGGCCGCACAGCCGTCCGCTCCCAAGGCCGCGCCGGCGCCCGATGCCGCGCCGCTGATGCGGGTCGAAAACCTGGTGAAGGAGTATCCGCGGCCACAGAGCGGCTCGCTCTTCGCGAAGCTGATGGGCAAGGCGGAGGAGCCGAAAGCCCCGTTCCGCGCCGTCGACGGCATCAGCTTCAGCGTGGCCAGGGGCGAGACGCTCGGGCTCGTCGGCGAGTCCGGCTGCGGCAAGTCGACGACCTCGATGATGATCACGCGGCTGATCGACAAGACCAGCGGCTCGATCCTGTTCGACGGCACGGATATCGGGGCGATCCCCGCCAAGCAGTTCGCGGCGTCCGCGCATCGCCGGCGCATCCAGATGGTCTTCCAGGACCCGACCGACAGCCTCAATCCGCGCTTCACGGCGGAGCGCGCCATCGCCGATCCGATCCTGCGGATGGGCGGGATTTCGGGGCGCGACGCCCTGCGGGCGCGCTGCGAGGAGCTGGCGCAACTGGTCGGGCTGCCGGTCGAGCTGATCGACCGCTTTCCGCACCAGCTCTCGGGCGGGCAGAAGGCGCGGGTCGGCATCGCGCGGGCGATCGCGCTCGACCCCGATCTCGTCATCCTCGACGAGCCGACGGCGGCGCTCGACGTCTCGGTCCAGGCGGTCGTGCTCAACCTGCTGCAGGAGCTGAAGGAGCGGCTCGGGATGAGCTATCTCTTCGTCTCGCATGATCTCAACGTTGTGCGCCTGCTCTGCGACCGGGTGATCGTGATGAAAACGGGCGCCATCGTCGAACAGGGCACGGCCGAAGAGGTGCTCGGCGACCCGAAGGCGGACTATACCAAGGAACTGCTGACGGCGATTCCCCATCCGCCGGCGTGATGACGTTCCCCCGTCATTGCGAGCACAGCGAAGCAATCTAGAACGGCAGTGCTCGACGTCCCCTGGATTGCTTCGCTGCGCTCGCAATGACGATAGCCGACCGGAGAAACCCATGATCCTCAACGATCCCGCCGTCGTCGCCGAAGTCGAGGCCGCCTTCATGGTCTATGAGAAGGCGCTGAACGAGAACGACGTCGCGGTGCTGGACGCCTGCTTCAAGGATGCGCCCGAGACGATCCGCTACGGCATCGGCGAAAACCTCTACGGCTTCGGCGAGATTGCGGCGTTCCGAGCGGCGCGCCCGTCCGCCGGGCTGAAGCGCACGATCGAGCGCACCGTCATCACCACCTATGGCGACGCCTTCGCCACGGCCAATACGCTGTTCCGGCGCGAGAGCATGGCGGGCAAGATCGGCCGCCAGAGCCAGACCTGGGTCAAGTTCCCCGAGGGCTGGCGCGTCGTCGCCGCCCATGTCAGCGCCATCGCCGAGTGAGCGGCCGCTGCGGGAGACCGCGCGCCCCCTTGCTCATCCTGCCCTTCCTTCTCCCGACGGCGACAGGGTCATGCAGCCAGGTTCCGCCCCCGTCCGAACCGCAAGGGCCGCCACGGCGCCGGTGACGCGTACCGAGGCGCTGCGGCTGCAGCTTTCCGATGCGATCGTCTCCGGCCAGCTCGAGCCCGGGACGCCGCTGGACGAACAGGAGATCGCGACGCGCTTCGGCGTGTCGCGCACCCCGGTGCGCGAGGCGATCCGCCAGTTGTCGGCCTCGGGTCTGGTCAGCGTCCGGCCGCATCGCGGGGCGGTGGTGGCGCTGCCGACGCCCCGCCAGTTGAACGACATGTTCGAGGCGATGGGGGAGCTGGAGGCGCTCTGCGCCGGGCTCGCCGCCCGCAACATGACCGTGCCCGAGCGGCGGGCGCTGGAAGCCCTGCACGAGGCGCTGCGGCTGCTCGTCCATGAGGGCGATCCGGCGAGCTATCATGCGAAGAACGAGGCCTTTCACGCTGCGATCTATGCCGGATCGCATAATGGCTATCTGGCCGAGCTGACGCTGATGACGCGCACCCGCGTCGCGCCCTTCCGCCGGGCGCAGTTCCGCGCCACGGGCCGCCTCGGCGGTTCCTATCGGGAGCATGACCTGATCGTGCAGGCGATCCTGCGTGGCGACCAGCCGGGTGCGCAGGAGGCGATGCGCGCCCATATCGGTATCGTCAGGGATGCGTTCAGGAGCTATGCGGAGACGCGGTGAGGGCAGGTCTCAGGCGGTTGCTCAAACGTGCCGTCACCCCACCTTCGCCTGCGCGGCCACGAAGGCGCGCCAGCCGCCGAACTCCGTCACGTCGCGGGCGCCTTCCGTGGCGATGGTCTCGCAGAGGAAGCCCTTGACGCTCGTGCCGTCGGCCAGCGCGAGCGTGCCGATGCCGAGCGGGGAGGGGATGCCGGAGACGAAGCGGCCGAAGCCCTCCGGCGGCAGCGACCAGACCTCGAGCGCGATCGCGGCGCCGCCGGCCCCGACACGGATCAGGCCTGGCCGTGCCGGGGGACCGCCCGGCAGGGCGAAGAGGCGGTAGTCGGCGGTGGTGGTGGTGGCGCGCAGGAAGCTGCCGCCCCGGTCCGTCAGTTCGCGGTTCAGCGGCATGCCGGAGAGATGCGCGCCGACGACGGCGATCTCGATGGCGTCGGGAGCTGCCCCAACCGGCGCGGGTGTCACGGCGGGATGCGGCAGGCCGGTCGCGCCGAGCGGCAGCCCGGCGGCGGCATGGAGCGCCTGTCCGATGCCCGCGAGCACGGCATCATGCCCGGTGGGGGCGATCAGCGTCACCCCCGCCGCCGTACCGTCGGCCGCCAGGCTGGCGGGGATGGCCAGCGCGCAGAGATCGAGCAGGTTGACGAAATTGGTGTAGCGCCCGAGCAGCGAATTGGCGCCGACGGGGTCCGCGGCCATCTCGGCCAGCGTCACCGGGCGCGGCGCTGTCGGCACCATCAGCGCGTCGATGCCCTTCATTGCCGCTTTGGCGACCAGCGCGAGTTCGGCGACGCGGTAGCGCGCGGCGAAGGTCTCGGCCGCATCGGGCATAGGCCGGCCGGCGATGACCTGGCGGATCACGGGCAGGATCGCCTCTGGGTCCTTCGCGAGCAGATCGCGGATCGTCAGATAGCGCTCGGCGACCCAGGGTCCCTCATAGAGCAGGCGCGCGGTCTCGTAGAACGGCGCCATGTCGAGCGGGACGATCTCGGCGCCGAGGGCCTTGGCGCGCTCGACCGCGGCGGCGAAGCTCGCGGCGGCTGCGGCATCGCCCGCGACGTCGAGATCCTCCGGGCGGGGCACGGCGATCCTGAGCTTTGGCGGCACCGCGCCTCGCCGGCCCAGCGGCAGGGCGTGGGACCAAGGATCGCCGGCATCGGGGCCAGCTGCGACCGACAGCACCGCCCAGGCATCCTCGACGGTCAGGGCAAAGACGGAGACGCAGTCCAGCGTGCGGCAGGCCGGCACGACGCCCGCCGTCGAGACGAGACCGAGGCTGGGCTTGAGGCCGACGAGGTTCTGCAGTCCCGCCGGTACGCGGCCCGAGCCCGCCGTATCGGTGCCCAGCGCCGCGGGCACGATGCCGGCTGCGACGGCGCTCGCCGAGCCGGAGCTGGAGCCGCCGGGGACGAGATCGGCGCGGAGCGCATTGCGCGGCACACCATAGGGGGAACGGGAGCCGTTCAGGCCGGTGGCGAACTGGTCGAGATTGGTCTTGCCGATGACGATCGCACCGGCCGCCCGCAGCCGGGCGACGACGGTCGCGTCGCATTCCGGCTTATAGGCGAAGGCGGGGCAGGCCGCGGTGGTGGGCAGTCCGGCGACGTCGATGTTGTCCTTCACCGCGACGGGGATGCCCCAGAGCGTGCGGCCGCGCGGTCCTTCCGCCTGCAGGGCCTCAGCCTCCGCCAGCACCTCGGCTTCGGGCCGCAGCGTGATGAAGATCGCGGCGTCGCCATGGGCGCGGTGGCGGGCATAGCTGGCGGCAATGGTCTGCGAGATGGTGGCGCTGCCATCGAGATGGGCGGCGAGCAGGCTGGTCAGGGTCGTCACGGGGCTCTCTTTCGCGGCGCCTATCGATTAGGCAAAACTCAAGGAGTTGCATGCAAGGATTATGCAACGAAAGCGACCGGCGGCTGCGCTGTCGACTGCGGATAGCCGAGGTCGTTTCGGCTCAGATTTCGAATCGCCGGAATAGTTTCGTTCCGGCAATGGGTTCGGCTTCGCTTCTCATGATCCGATTCCGCTTCCGGCGCTGACTCGCGCTCAGGCACGGGCCTTGCAAAGCTCGTTCCGCTGATCCGCGATCGGGGGCGCCGCACCGTGAGCCGCATCGAAATTCCTGCCCGGCCCTTTCCGCTCGGCGTCGACATGGCGCGCACCGCGCTGATCATCATCGACATGCAGAGGGACTTCCTCGAGCCGGGCGGCTTCGGCGCTGCGCTCGGCAACGACGTCTCCCGGCTGATGGCAGCGGTCGAGCCCTGCCGGGCGATCCTGGTGGCGGCGCGTGCAGCCGGTATGCTCGTGATCCACACCCGCGAAGGGCACCGGCCCGACCTCGCCGACGCGCCGCCGGCCAAGGTTGCGCGCGGCCCGGCCGACAAGCGCATCGGTGCCTGCGGACCGATGGGGCGCATCCTGATCCGCGGCGAGGCAGGACACGAGATCATTCCCGCGCTGGCGCCACTGCCGGGCGAGCCGGTGATCGACAAGCCGGGCAAGGGCGCCTTCTACCAGACCGATCTCGAGCTGATGCTGCGCAACCGCGGCATCGAGACGCTGATGGTGACGGGCGTCACCACCGAGGTCTGCGTCCACACCACGGTGCGCGAGGCGAATGACCGGGGCTATCGCTGCCTCGTGTTGGGCGATGCCTGCGCCTCCTATTTCCCCGAATTCCACGAGGTGGGTCTGCAGATGATCGCGGCCCAGGGCGGAATCTTCGGCTGGGTTTCGACGACGACGGAGGTGCTGGCCGCGCTCTCCGGGCGGGAGAAGGCGGCCTGATGAGGGGCTGAGAGGCCGGGACAGGAGGGGGACATGGCGACGACGACGGCGACCGCGACGACGACCTCACCGAAGCTTTGGGCACCGGGCGACTGGAACGCCCTGTTCGGCTTCGGGACCAACATCCTGGTCAACCTGCTGGTGCTGACCGGGCTCCTGCAATTCGTCCTGAAGATGCCGACGGAGCTGATCTACGGGCGCATCCTGCCGGCGCTGGGGCTGATGATGGCGCTCTCGACCGGCTACTATGCCTGGCTGGCCTGGAAGCTCGCCAAGGAGACCGGTCGGGACGATGTCTGCGCGCTGCCCTCGGGCATCAGCGTGCCGCACATGTTCGTCGTCACCTTCGTGATCATGCTGCCGATCGCGACGATGACCGGCGATCCCGTCAAGGGCTGGGAGGCGGGCCTCGTCTGGGTGTTCTTCCAGAGCTTCATCCTGATGATCGGCGGCTTCATCGCGCCCTACATCCGCAAGATCACGCCGCGCGCGGCGCTGCTCGGCACGCTGGCGGGCGTCTCGATCGCCTTCATCTCGATGCGGCCGGCGCTGGAGATCTTCCTGACGCCGGCGATCGGCCTGGTGTGCCTGGCGATCATCCTGGTGAGCTGGTTCGGCGGCATCCGCTATCCGCGCGGCATCCCGGCCGGGCTCGTCGCGATCGCCTTCGGCCTCGTGATCGCCTGGGGATCCTCGCTCATCGGGCTCGATGTCGGCGGGCTCTCGCTGGCCAAGCTCGGCGCGGCCTTCTCGAATTTCGGCTTCTCGCTGCCGGTGCCGGCCTTCGACCACGTCTTCTCGGGCTTCACCTATCTCGGGATCATCCTGGTCACGGCCATCCCCTTCGGCATCTACGATCTGGTCGAGGCGATGGACAATGTCGAGAGCGCGGAGGCGGCGGGCGACCACTACCCGACGACGCAGGTGCTGACCGCCGACGGCGTCGTCTCGCTGATCGGCTGCCTGATGGGCAACCCGTTCATCAACGCCGTCTATATCGGCCATCCCGGTTGGAAGGCGATGGGCGGACGCATCGGCTATTCGGCCGCCACCGGGCTGATCGTGATCGTGCTCTGCTGGTTCGGCATCGTCGCGCTGCTGCTGGCGCTGATCCCGATCGTCGCGATCTCGCCGATCCTGCTCTATATCGGCATGTTGATCGGCGCGCAGGCCTTCCAGACCACGCCGACCAGCCATGCCCCTGCGATTGTCCTGGCGGTAACGCCGCATCTGGCGGCCTGGGCCAAGGTGCAGATCGACGGGGCGCTGGGCGCCGCGGGCACGAACGCGGCGGCTGTCGGCATCGACAAGATGGCCAATATGGGCGTGCTCTATCACGGGCTCGAACTGATGGGCGGCGGGGCGATCCTGTCGGGGCTCGTCCTCGGCGCCATCGCCGTGTTCGTGATCGAGAAGCAGTTCGTGCAGGCCGCGGCCTTCGCGGCGGCCGGCGCCATCCTCACCTATTTCGGACTGATGCATGGCGAGGCGATCGGGATCGGCAAGGGGCTGGGCGTGACGCCCTCGATCAGCCTGGCCTATGCGATGGTCGCGGGCTTCCTCTGGTACTGCGGCAAGAGCCTCGCGGCGGAGGGCTCCGCCAAGACGATGACCACGGAGCCACGCGCCAAGCTGGAGCCGGCGGAATGAGCGGTGCCGACCCGAAGGCAGGCTTCGACGCCTCGCGCCATTGCGATGCGATGGCGCCGGTGCTGGGGCTGACGATCACGGAGGCGCAGCGGCCGGTGGTGCTGCAGTTCCTCGCCATCGCCCATGGCATGGCCGAGATCGTCCGCACCGCGCCGATGGAAGAGGACGTCCTGGAACTGGCGCCGGTGTTCCGGCCGGGCCTGCCGGAGGCGACCGCGTGAGCGTCGACGTTTTTGCGCCGGCCCATCGCATCGCGGCGCAGGTCCGGGAGGGGGACGTGACGGCCCTGGCCGTCACGGAGGCCTTCCTTGGCCGCATCGCGGCGCTCGATCCGGTCGTCAACGCCTTCACCGACGTCATCGTCGAGCGGGCGCTGGCGCAAGCGCGTGCGGTCGATGCCGCCCGCGCGGCGGGCGCGCCGCTGGGGCCGCTGGCGGGCGTGCCCTTCGCGGCCAAGAATCTGTTCGATATCGAAGGCCTGCCGACGCGGGCGGGTTCGAAGATCAATCGCGAGCGAGAGCCGGCCGCGCGCGACGCGGTGCTGGTCGAGCGGCTGACGGCGGCGGGCGCCGTGCTGCTCGGCGGGCTGAACATGGGCGAATACGCCTATGACTTCACCGGCGAAAACGCCCATGACGGGCCCTGCCGCAACCCGCACGATCCCGCCCGCATGGCCGGCGGCTCCTCCTCCGGCTCGGGGGCGGCCACGGCGGCCGGCCTGAGCCCGCTCTCGCTGGGTTCCGACACCAATGGCTCGATCCGCGTGCCGAGTTCGCTCTGCGGCATCTTCGGGCTGAAGCCGAGCTATGGGCGGCTGCCGCGCACGCGCAGCTTCCCCTTCTGCGACTCGCTCGACCATCTCGGCCCCTTCGCGCGCGACGTCACCGATCTCGCGACCGCCTATGACGCGTTGCAGGGACCGGATGCGCTCGATCCGGCCTGCACGCAGCGGCCGGTCGAACCGGCGCTGCCGTCGCTGCAGGCGGGCATCGGTGGCTTGCGGATCGCGGTCGCGGGTGGGCATTTTGCGACCGACGGCATGCCGGAGGCAGCTGCGGCCGTGGCGCTTGTTGCGAAGGCGCTGGGCGCGACGGGAACGGTCGCGCTGGAGGGCGCGGCGATCGCTCGCGCCGCCGCTTTCCTGATCACCAACAGCGAGAGCGCGACCTTCCATCTCGACCGTCTGCGGGCGCGGGCGGATGATTTCGACCCCGAGACCCGCGACCGCTTCCTCGCCGGGGCGATGCTGCCGGCGCCCTGGTATGTTCAGGCGCAGCGGGCGCGGCGCTGGTTTCACGACGAGATGATGCGGGTCTTCGCCGATGTCGACCTGATCATCGCGCCGGCCACGCCCTGTCCGGCGCCTCTAGTCGGTCAGAAAACGCTCGAACTGCGCGGCGAGACCGTGCCGCTGCGGCCCAATCTCGGACTCTTCACCCAGCCGATCTCGGCGATCGGCCTGCCGGTCGCGGCGGTGCCGGTGTTCGGCGACGGCCTGCCGATCGGCGTGCAGATCATTGCCGCGCCCTGGCGCGAGGATCTCTGCCTGCGGGCGGCGTTCGCGCTCCAGCGCGAGGGGGTGTGCGAGGCGCGGGCGCCGGTGCTGGGCTAGGTCGTCATTCTCGGGCCGCGCTTGCGCGGACCCGAGAAACTCGTGCCGAAAGAGGCGTATCCGTTTGCAAGAGATGCTCGGGGCAAGCCCGAGCATGACGGATGACTAGGACCCGCCGATCAGGATGCCTGCCGCCAGCACCAGCCCGCCGCCGAGCACGATCTGGAAGGCGGCGCGCAGGAAGGGTGTCTCCATGTATCGGTTCTGGATCCAGACGATGGCCCAGAGCTCGATGAAGACGACGATCAGCGCCACCGTGGTGGCGGTCCAGAAATGCGGGATTAGATAGGGCAGGGCATGGCCGAGCCCGCCCAGCGTGGTCATCACGCCCGAGGCGAGGCCCCGTTTCCAGGGCGCGCCGCGGCCCGAGAGCTTGCCGTCGTCATGGGCAGCTTCGGTGAAGCCCATCGAGATGCCGGCACCGACCGAGGCCGAGAGGCCGATCAGGAAGGTGGTGTGGGGGTCCTGGGTCGCGAAGGCGGTGGCGAAGATCGGGGCCAGCGTCGAGACCGAGCCGTCCATCAGCCCGGCCAGCCCCGGCTGGACCCAGGTCAGCACGAACTGGCGCTTGGCGGCGAGGTCCTCCTCGGAGCGGGCATCGTCGCCGAGATGCTCTGCGGTGAGGCCCTGGGCCTTGGCCTGATGCCCGGCTTCGGCCGCCGCCAGCGTACCGAGGAGCTTGCGCGTCTCGACATCGGTCGAGCGGCCGGCAGCCGCGACATAGAAGTCTCGCGCCTGCCGCTCCATATCCTCGGCCTCGGCCCGGATCTGGTCGAGGCCGAGGTTTTCGACCAGCCAGACCGGCCTGCGTGCGTAGAAATCCGCGACATGTTCGCGCCGGATCGGCAGGACGACGTCGCCGAAGCGCTGCTGATAGAGCGCGAGCAGACGCTGGCGGTGGCCGTCCTCCTCGCTCGCCATGCCGTCGAAGACCGCGGCCGAGGCCGGATAGGCCGTCCGCAGCTTCTGCGCGTAGATCGCGTAGATGCGGCCATCCTCCTCTTCCGACGCAATCGCCAGGGCGAGGACCTCCTTCTCGGAGAGTTCGTCGAAGCGACGCTTGCCGCCAAAACCCGGAAGGGAAAAACGAGAGAGCATCGAGCGCCTCATAATTTAGAATAGTTCTAAATTATGGTGGCTGGCCTGTCGATGCAAGCGCGCAGGGCAGGCGCCAGGCATGCCCAGAATGACGATACCCGGCCGATGGGCCGGGTATCGATCCTGTTCGCGAGGCTGGCTCGTTCAGACGGTCAGCTTGCCGGCCTTGGCAGCGGCGTAGCGCTCGTTGACCTTCGCCCAGTTGACGACGTTCCACCACCCCTTGAGGTAGTCGGCGCGGCGGTTCTGGTACTTCAGGTAATAGGCGTGCTCCCAGACGTCGTTGCCGAGCAGGACCATCTGCTTGTCCATGAGCGGGCTGTCCTGGTTGGGCTTGCTCGCCAGCGTCAGCTTGCCGGCCTTGTCGACCGTGACGAAGACCCAGCCCGAGCCGAAGACGCGCAGGCCCGCCGCCTCGAAATCGGCCTTGAACTTGTCGAATCCGCCGAGATCCTTGGTGATTGCGGCGGCGACGTCGCCGGTGGGTGCGCCACCGGCGCCAGGCCCCATGATCTCCCAGAACATGCTGTGATTGGCGTGGCCGCCGCCGGCATTGCGGATCGGCACGCGGACCGCCTCCGGCAACGAGCCGATGTCGCCGAGAAGTTCGTTGATCGGCTTCGATGCGAGGACGCCATGGTCCTTGGCGGCATTGTTAAGGGCCGTGACGAAGGCCGCGTGGTGGCGGGTGTAATGGATGTCCATCGTCATCGCGTCGATATGCGGCTCGAGCGCCGCGGCCTCATAGGCGCGCTTGGGCAGGGAGAAGGGGCCAGCCGGCGCGGCCGGGGCGGCGGCCTGTGCCCAGACGCGGGGAGCGGCGCTCACGGCGAGGGCGGCGGCGCCGACCCCGAGGAGCGAGCGGCGGGACAGGAATGCGGTGGTCTTCATCGGGATCCTCCATGAGCGGTCGCGGTATCGGATTGCCCCAACGTTATGCCGGAGCCGCGTGCGCGGATGCAGAGCATATACGGATTCTTGGGCCGCGCGGTTCCTCCGGTCTCGGTCGCTGCAGGGCAGGTAGGGCAGGACGCTCTCATGAAGCTACGCCCAAAAGTTGAGTTAACCCTCGGTTTACCGCGTTTCGCTAGGGTTCGGTAGGAATGCCGAGGCCCGAAAAGGACCCGCCTACCATGCATGCGCTTGCGCGAACCGCCCCTGAGCCGGCCAATGAGGACATGCCGACCGAGGCGGCCGCGGAGCGGGCCGTCCGCGACATCGCCGAGCGCTTCGCCAAGCTCGGCGTCGAGATCACCGATATCTCGGGCCGCATCGGCGACGTGACGCGCCAGCTCGACGGGCAGACCCACGGCCTTCACCGCGTCGTGATGGCGGTCGATCAGGTTTCGCGCGCCAACCGCGCGATCGAGCAGGCGGCAGAGGGTGCGCAGAATACCGCTTCGGCCGTGCGTCACGGGCTCGAGCGCGTCACCGGCGCGGTGCGCCAGGGGTTGAACTCGGCCCAGTCGGACATCGAGGCCCTGTCGCAGGGCGCCCAGTCGATCTCCGAGGCGCTGTCGCAGGCCGTAACCGACGCGCACAAGGTGCGGGCATCGAGCGATGCCATCCAGGCCATTACCCGCGAAATCCAGCTGCTCTCGATCAATGCCGGCGTGGAGGCGGCTCGCAGCGGCGCCGCCGGACGCGGCTTCGCGGTCATCGCCGCTGCGGTGAAGCACCTCGCCGAGCAGACGCGCGACGCCACCGCTCTCAGCGCCAAGCAGCTCGATGCGCTGGTCAAGTCGGTCGATACACTCGCGAGCAAGAGCGAGGAGAACGCCCAGACGGCGCAGCGCGCGAGCCATGAAAGCCGCTCGATCTCCCTGCAGATCGGCGAGTTGGACAGTTTCAGCCGCTCGGTGGTCGAACTGATCGGCGAGATCGACGCGATCTCGAACCCGACCCGCGATAACGCCGTCGCCTTTGCGAAGGTGAGCGAGGATCTCAAGGCGCTCGTCGAGGGCGTCGACCATTCCAGCGAGAACCTCGAGAAGGCCTCGCAGCGGGCGGAGTCGCTCGTCTCGATCAGCGAGGGCATCCTCGGCGCGATCGCCGCCTCCGGCGTTCGCACCGCCCAATCGGAGCTGATCGCGACGGCGATGGAGACGGCCACGCAGATCGGCCTGCTGTTCGAGCAGGCCCTCGACCGCGGCGAGGTCACGCCCGCGGACCTCTTCGACGAGGCCTACCAGCCGATCCCGGGAACCGACCCGGTGCAGCACATGACGCGGTTCGTGAAACTCTGCGATCGGATTTTGCCGCCGATCCAGGAGCCGCTGTTGGCCTCCAACCGGCGCATCGTGTTCTGCGCGGCGGTGGACCGCAACGGCTTCCTGCCGACGCACAATTTGAAATACGCGCATCCGCAGAGCCAGGACCCGGTCTGGAACAACGCCAATTGCCGCAACCGGCGCATCTTCAACGACCGCACCGGCTTGGCGGCGGCGCGCAACCGCAAGCCCTTCCTGCTCCAGACCTATCGCCGGGACATGGGCGGCGGGCAGTTCCTGGTGATGGAGGATCTCTCGGCGCCGATCATGGTCAAGGGCCGGCACTGGGGCGGGTTCCGCTTCGGCCTGAACGTGTAGCGAGGCCCTTCCAGCCGACCGGTTTTGTTGCGTCAGTCGTTGTAGAGTGAGTTGTCGGGCCCCGCGTCATGCATATCGCGCCGTCCTTTCCCAATCTGTCGGTGCTCCTGATCGATCCGAGCCCGCATTACCGGCGCATCGTGCGGACGATGCTCTACCAGGCGCAGCTGCATCGCATCTTCGAGGCATCGGACCTGCCTTCGGCCGCGACGATGTTCATCCAGAAGCAGCCGAACATCGTGATCCTGGACTGGGACCTGCCGGACAACGGAAGCACCAAATGTCTGGCTGCGATTCGCTCCTTCAAGACCTCGCCCTTCGCCAAGGCTCCGGTGCTGGTGATGATGGAGAAGCCGGACCGTCGCTCTGTCGTGCAGGCGGCAAAGCTCGGCGCGCACGAGATCATCACCAAGCCGATCTCGCCCAACAATCTCTGGCTCCACCTGTCGGGAATCATCAACATCCCGCGCAAGTACCGCGAGGCGAATGGCAGCATCACGCTCGTCCCGCGGGCGATCAGCAACGCCATATTCTGACGGGCCGGGCAGTATTTTTCGCCTCCTGACGTAGGGTCATAGCGTCGCCTGTGGCGTTCCGGACAGCCCCTTGCCCAAAAAGTTGACGCTACGTCGGGTGGTTAGGAAAATTTTTACCAGTCTACCGCGATGCTGATTGGCGCAATCCTGGGTCGTGTCACATGGTCATCACCGTATCGCTCCCCGCCTTCCTCGGCCGCTCCGAAGCGGCCACCTTCCGCAACCAGCTGCTCGTCGCGCTGGAACAGAAGGAAAGCATCGCCGTGGAATGTGCCGAGGCCGGGCCGCTGCCCAGCCTGTGGATCCAGCTGCTGCATTCCGCCGCGACCAGCGCGAAGGCGCGGGGACTGTCCGTCTCGCTGAGGGCAGCCTCCGCGGAGTGCCGCGAATCCCTGCGGGCGATCGGTTTCGATCCCGCTCACAGCGCTCTCGTTCTGGAGTGATTTGAATGCGCATCCTCGCCATCGACGACACCAAGACCCTGCTCAGTCTGCTCAGCCTGACTCTGCGCAATGCCGGCCACGAGGTGGCTGAGGCGGAGAACGGTGAGGAAGGCTTGGTGAAGTTCGACCAGTTCAAGCCCGACCTGGTGATCACCGATCTCAACATGCCGCTCATGGACGGCATCGAGTTCACCCGTGCCTGCCGCGCCCGCCCGGCCGGCCAGAACACGCCGATCATCGTGCTGACCACGGAAAACGGCGCCGAGATCAAGGCGGAGGGCCGGCGCGCCGGCGCCAGCGCCTGGATGGTCAAGCCGTTCGAGCCCAACACCCTGCTCGGCCTCGTCGCCCGCTACCAGAACTGAGGCCTGTCCATGGATCCGTTGGCCGAACTCAAGCAGACTTTCTTCCAGGAGTGCGAAGAGCTCCTGGGGGCGCTCGAATCGCGCCTGCAGGCGCTGGACGAAGGCTCGACGGACCCTGAGGATGTCAATGCCGCCTTCCGCGCCATTCACTCGATCAAGGGCGGCGCGGGCGCCTTCGGCTGCACCGAACTGGTCTCCTTCGCGCATGTCTTCGAGGCCTCGCTCGACCATCTGAGGTCGGGCCGCGTCGCCATCGAGGACGCGCCCTTCACGCTGTTCCTGCGCTGCTCCGATGCCGTCGCGGATCTCGTCTCCGCCGCCCGCAACGACGAACCGGCCCGGCCGCGCCCCGATCTGCTGGAAGCGCTCGAGCAGGTCGGCAAGGCTCCCGGCGAGGCGCCGAAGGCCGCCGCTCCGGCGCCCGCCGCGCCCGCAGCCCCTGCCGCGGCCAGTGATGATCCTCCCGGCGTCGCGGCGCTCGGCAATTTGCTCGCCATGGTCGAGGCCAAGACCGCGGCCCCTGCCGACTCCGGCTGGGACGACGCTCCCGTCGCTTCGCAGAAGCCCGGCCGCGATGTCGTGCTGCGCATCTCGCCGGAGGCGGACCTGTTCCGCCGCGTCATCGAGCCCCGCGTCGTCTTCGCGTCCCTGCCCGCCGATGACATCGTTTCGATCGCCTGCGATCTGAGCCATGTCCCGGCCCTGGAGACGATCGACGTCTCAGACTGCTTCATGCGCTTCGTCGTGACGATGAGGACGGAGCTCTCGGTCGAGGAGATCGCGAGCCGCTTCGACTTCACGCTGGCGACCGAAGAATTCCAGATCGAGATTCTGTCGGAGGCCTCCGCCGCAGCCGCCGCTCCGGCCCCGGCCGCCGAGGCCGCCCCCGCCGCACCCAGCGGCGAGGTTCCCGGCTCGGTTGCGGCCGATCTCTCGGCCATCCTTGCCAAGCTCGGCCCGGCCACGGCCGCGGCCGCGCAGCCCGACATCCAGCCGGCTGCGCCCGCGCCGGCTGCGAAGCCCGCCGCCGAAGCACCGGCCGCGCCCAAGCCTGCGGCCCGCGCGCCTGCCAACGACGCCGCAGCCGCGCGCCAGCGCCAGGCCGTCAGCGTCCGCGTCGATCTCGACCGCATCGACAAGCTGATGAACCTGGTAGGTGAGATCGTCATCACCCAGTCCATGCTCGTCGAATGCGTCCGTTCGCTGCCCTACGACGTCTACGCCAAGACCGCCGAAGGCATCCTGACGCTCTCGCGCCAGACCCGCGAGCTGCAGGACCACGTCATGGCGGTGCGCGCGCAGCCGGTTAAGGCCGTGTTCCAGCGCATGCCGCGCCTCGTCCGCGAACTGGCCCAGACGCTCGGCAAGGAAGTGCGCCTCGTGCTCGAGGGCGAGAACACCGAGGTCGACAAGACGATCATCGAGGAACTGGCCGACCCACTGACCCATATGATCCGCAACTCGATGGATCACGGGCTGGAGACGCCGGAAGACCGCATCGCCGCCGGCAAGAGCCCGGAAGGCACAATCAAGCTGATCGCCGAGCATCGCGCCGGGCGCATCGTCATCTCGGTTACCGACGACGGGCGCGGTATCGGCCGCGAAAAGCTGCTCGCCAAGGCCCGCTCGCGTGGCCTGGTCGGCGCCGACGAGAAGCTCGCGCCGGAGGAGATCGACCAGCTGATCTTCGCCGCCGGCCTCTCCACTGCCGAGGTCATCAGCGACGTCTCGGGCCGCGGCGTCGGCATGGACGTGGTGCGCCGGAACGTGGAATCGCTCGGTGGCCGCATCAGCGTCGATTCCGAGCCGGGTCGGGGCTGCAAGTTCACCCTCGCCCTGCCGCTGACGCTGGCCGTGCTCGAGGGCATGGTCATCCGCTGCGGCTCGGACCGCTACGTCATCCCGATCGCAAGCGTGATCGAGACGCAGCACCTGGCCTCGACGCCGATCGAGCATCTGACCTTCGGCCAGGAGGTTCTGCGCTGGCGCGGCGAGATCACTCCGCTGCACCGCCTCGGCGCCGTGATGGGCTCTTCCGGCACGCGCAACGAGAACATCATCATCATCGCCGAGACTGAACGCGGCGACAATGTCGGCATCGCGGTCGACGAGATCGTCGGCCAGCAGCAGGTCGTCGTGAAGAGCCTCGAAGGCAATTACGGCACGGTCCACGGCGCTTCCGCCGCGACCATCCTGGGTGACGGCCTCGTCGCCCTCATCCTCGACGTCGACTCCATGCTCCGCCTCGCCGCCTCCGGCGAGCGCAACCCCGCAACCGAACTGAAACTGGCTGGATGACCATGACCCTGCAACTCGGCGAAAAGCACTTCTCGTCGGCGCAGCCGGAATCCGCGGCGCGCCGGATCGTGACCTTCAAGGTCGGCGATCGCACCTTCGGGATCGATGTCGGAATGGTCCGCGAGATCAAGGGCTGGCAGGCCACGACCCCGCTGCCGCATGCGGCTCCGCATGTCCGCGGCGTGCTGAACCTGCGCGGCGTGATCCTGGCGGTCTACGACCTGCGTACCTCGATCGGCCTCGGCACCACCAACGCCACCGCGACCCATGTGATCGTCGTCGTCGATGTCGAGGACAAGGTCGCCGGCCTGCTGGTCGACTCGGTGTCGGATATCGTCGACGTGCCGGTCAGCGCGGTTCGCCCGGCGCCGGATCTGGAGCGTGACGAGCACGGCCTGATCGAAGGGCTCGTGCTGCTCGACACCGACATCGTCGCGCTGCTCGACCTCGCGGCGGTGATCCGCGACGGTGGCGCCGAGGGTCAGCAGGTGGCGAAGGTCGCCCGCGCAAGCTGAACCTCAAGCAAAGACGGGCCCGAGGAGTGGCGTTGCAGGAAGCGCGGGCCGAACAAGAAACGACAGAATCAATGGGCAGCGCCCTCGGTCCATCCACGCGAACGGGTTTCGAGACCCCGCTCCTCGTCGCCGCCGCCGCGCTCCTGGCCGGCGGCGCGGCCGGGGGTCTCGGTTATCAGGCTGCCCTCGGCCATCTCGACGCCGTTTCGCTGATCGGGCTCGGCGTTGCTGGGCTCGGCGCTATCGTTGCGTCCAGCTGGGCCGTTTCCCGTCGCATCCACCATCCGATCCGGAGCTTGCGCGAGGCCGTTCTGCGCAGCGCCGCCGGTGAAAACGTTCCAGCTCCCTATCTCGACCGAGCCGACGCGATCGGCGATCTCGCCCGCGGGCTGCAGGCGCTTCAGGATGCGGGAGATGAATCTGCCCGTCTGCGCGCCGCGCTCGACGGCTGCCGCACCAGCATGATGGTTTGCGATGGCGAAGGCCGCGTCGTCTACGTCAACGCCGCGCTGTTGCGTTTCTTCGGCGAGGCGCAGGAGGATTTCCGCCTCGCCTTTCCGGGCTGTTCGGCGAAGGACATGCTCGGCCGCGTGATGGAGAGCGTGCAGGCGCGCGCGGGATTCCAGACCGGGACGCAGCCGCCGATCCGCTTCACGCTCGGGCGCCGCACGGTGTCGCTGTCGCTGACGCCGGTGAACCGGGCCGATGGGCGCCGCCTCGGCACCGCCGTCGAATGGGACGAGACAACCGATGAGCTGACCGCCGCTGCGGAAGTGGCCGAGATCGTTGCAGCGGCGGTTGAAGGCGATTTCTCGCGCCGGGTGCCGCTCGCGGGGAAGTCCGACGCCCTGCAGCGCATCGCAGAGGGCATGAACGAGATCAACGCCGTGGTCGAAAGCGCGGTCGGCGAGTTTGCCGCCGTCGTCAGCGGACTGGCGGAGGGCGATCTGACGCGGCGCATGAATGGCAGCTATCGCGGCCGTCTCGCCGATCTGAAGTCGGACCTCAACGCCGCGCTGGCGCATCTCGAGGAGACGGTCGCCACGATCCAGGGGACGGCCGGCCATGTCGCCCGCGCGGCTGCCGAGATCGACAGCGGTGCCGGCGACCTCGCCGAGCGGACCGAGCAGACCGCCGCCAATCTCGAGGAAACCGCCGCCACCACCGAGCAGCTCGCCGCGTCGGTGAAGCACAGCGCCGGGCGCTCGCGCGAGGCGACCGACCTCGCCAACGAGGCGATGGGCGTCGCGCAGGACGGCAAGGACGTCGTGTCCCAGGCCGTGGGCGCGATCGAGCGGATCGAGAGCTCCTCGGAGCGGATCTCCGAGATCGTCTCGGTGATCGACGACATCGCCTTCCAGACCAATCTGCTGGCGCTCAACGCGGCTGTCGAGGCTGCCCGCGCGGGCGATGCCGGGCGCGGCTTCGCGGTGGTCGCCTCGGAGGTGCGGGCTCTCGCCCAGCGTTCGGGGCAGGCCGCCAAGGACATCAAAGGCCTCATCGTCAGCTCGAACGAACAGGTCGGGGAGGGCGTTCGTTTCGTGCGCTCGACCGGCGAGGCGCTGGAGCGGATCGTCACGGCGACCGGCAAGGTCTCGGCCACGATCGTCGAGATCTCGCAGGCCGCGGCCGAGCAGGCCCACGGCATCGAGGAGATGAGCCGCGCCGTCGCCCAGATGGACGAGACGACGCAGCAGAATTCGGCCTTGGCCGAGCAGAGCGCCACCTCCGCGACCGAGCTGATGAGCGAGATCGCGACGCTGCGGCGTCTGGTTTCGTTCTTCCGCGCGGACGGCGCGCCGGTGCCGCAGCCGGTGGCCGTCGCTGCACGGGCTCCGGTGGAGACGCCGCGGGCGGCGAGGCCGGCTGCGCCGGTTCGACCGGCCGCGAAAACACACGAAACGCGTCGGCAGGAGCCGGCGACGAAAACCTGGCAGGAGCCACGCCGGCGTGTCGCCGGCGGCGGACGCGCCGATGACTGGGCGGAGTTCTAAGTTCCATGTCGAGATCCAGTACCGCGCTGGCCCAACCGCAACTGACCGACGTCACGCTGACGCGCGACGACATGGGCTTCATCTCCAAGCTCGTCTACGAGCATGCGGGCATCGTCATCCGCGAGCACAAGGAGGCGATGACGCGCGGCCGCCTCGCCCGGCGCGTCAAGGCGCTCGGCCTGCACTCCGTCGCGGAGTACTGCGCCTATCTCAAGACCCCGCAGGCGGCGGACGAAATCCCCGAACTGATCAACGCGGTCACGACCAACCACACCTCGTTCTTCCGCGAGCGGCACCATTTCGACCATCTGCGCAAGGATGTGCTGCCGCGGCTGGTGCAGGAGCGCTGCGGACGTCGGGGCCGCATCCGGATCTGGTGCTCGGCGGCGTCCTCCGGCGAGGAGCCCTACAGCATCGCCGCGGTCTCGCGCGACGTGCTCGGCAACCGCAGCGATGTCGACTTCAAGATCCTGGCGACTGACATCGACACCGACATCCTGGCCAAGGCCGAGGCCGCGGTCTATTCGCCGGACCAGTTCGACCGGCTGCCCTCCGATGTGAAGCCGCTGCTCAAGCTGGAGAACTCCAGCCGCGGCGAGGCGCGCATCAGCGAGGATCTGCGCCGGATGATCGCGTTCAAGCGGCTGAACCTGATCGAACGCTGGCCGATGAGCGGCCCCTTCGACGTGATCTTCTGCCGGAACGTCTTCATTTATTTCGACACGCAGACCAAGGCCTCCATCCTCGATCGCTTCGTCACGCTGCTCGCGCCGGGCGGGTTTCTCTATCTCGGCCATTCCGAATCGCTGCCCCAGCCCCACCCTCAACTCCGGCTGATCGGCCGCACGATCTATGAGAGACTGCCATGAGCGTCGCGCGTTCCTCCCGCCGCTATTTCGATCCGCGCTTCGAGGCGACCATCATCACGGTCGCGCCGGGCGAGCATGAAATCACCGCCGCCAAGGACGAGATCGTGGCGACGGTGCTGGGTTCCTGCGTCTCCGTCTGCATGCGCGATCCGCAGGCCGGGGTCGGCGGCCTCAACCACTTCCTGCTGCCGAAGAACAACGGCGCCTCCGACGCCAGCGCCGGCGAGCGCTATGGCGACACGGCGATGGAGGTGCTGATCAATGGGCTGTTGAAGCGTGGCGCGAGGCGCGGCAATCTGGAGGCCAAGGTCTTCGGCGGCGCGCGCGTTCTCTCCGGAGCGACGATGCTGGCGATCGGCGACGGCAACATCGCCTTCGTGACCGAATTCCTCAATCGCGAGGGCATCCCGGTCGTCTCGAAGGATGTCGGCGGGACGCGCTCGCGGCGCATCCACTACCAGCCCTCGACGGGGCGGGCCTGGGTCCAGCACGTCCAGTCGACGGCGCGTGATCCCGAGCACCAGCAGGAAGTCGCGTATCTCAACCGGCTCAAGACGCAGCCCGTGGCGGGTGAAGTGGAGGTCTGGTGATGACGGGCATGACCCCTTCCGCCGGCAGTCCGGTCAAGGTTCTGGTCGTGGACGATTCCGTCCTGATGCAGAAGCTGATGACGCAGATCATCGACGGCGCGCCCGGCTTCAAGGTGATCGGCATCGCCGGCAGTGCCGAAGAGGGCTGGGACAAGATCCAGGAGCTTCGTCCGGACGTCGTGACGCTCGATCTCGAGCTGCCCGGCCGGCACGGCCTCAAGCTGCTGGCGCGCGTCCTCAAGCAGGACCCTCTGCCCGTGCTGATCGTCTCGGCGTTCGGCGGGCCCGGCGCCGACAACACGATTCAGGCGCTCGAACTCGGCGCAATAGACTTCATCGAGAAGCCGGACGGCACGACGTACACGCTCGAAGGCTTCATGAAGCATCTGGTGGGCGCGCTTCAGCGCGCCTCGGCCAGCCGCCGCATGTTCGCCTCGCGGCGCGAGAGCGCGCCCGCCCGGGTGGCGGCGCCGCGCGAGCCGGTAAGGGCAGGGGGCAAGGCCTCCTTCATCGCCATCGGCGCCTCGACCGGGGGCGTGCCGGCGGTGCAGGTGGTGATGCGCGATCTTGCGCATCTGCGTCTGCCAATCGCGGTCGTCCAGCACATGCCTCCGGGCTATACGGCGAAGTTCGCCGCGCGCCTGGCCACGGCCACGGGGCTCGACGTGCGCGAAGCGAGCGACGGGGACCGGCTGAAGCCCGGCATGGCGGTGGTCGCGCCCGGCGGGCCGCGCCATCTCGAGATCGAGGAGCGGCGCGGCGAGTTCGTCTGCGCCCTGCGCGAGGGGCCGCTGGTCAGCGGGCATTCGCCCTCGGTCGACGTGATGTTCCACTCGGTCGCGCGCAGCATCGGCCAGCATGCGATTGGCATCCTGCTGACGGGCATGGGCCGAGACGGCGCTGATGGTTTGTTAGCCATGCGCAAATCGGGCGCGGAGACGTTAATCCAAAGTGGGGAAACCTGTGTGGTAAACGGGATGCCGAAAGCGGCGTTCGAGATCGGTGCCGCCGACCGGGTTGTGGCCCTCGACCAGATCGGGGCCGCGGTGAGCAACCTGCTCGGCGAGCGGTCGCATCTGCGGTCCGCATAAGGAGATCGTGATGAAGGCGAGAAGCGAGTACAGGATCCTCGTGGTCGACGACCAGAAGAGCATGCGCGGCCTCGCGACGTACTTCCTGAAGCAGATCGAGTTTCAGGACATCGACGAGGCCGAGAACGCGCGCGAAGCGCTGATGAAGATGCAGACGAAGCGCTATGATCTGCTTCTGCTCGACTGGAACATGGACGGCATGAGCGGCATCGATCTGCTGCGCGCCATCCGCTCCGTGCCGGAGCTGAACCAGATCAAGATCATCATGGCGACCTCGGAGCGTTCGGTCGACAAGATGGACGAGGCGACCTCGAACGGCGCCGACCACTATGTCGTGAAGCCCTATGAGCTGCGCGACCTCGAGGTCCGCGTGAAGAAGGTGCTGTCACTGAGCAACTAAGCGGCGTCGGTGGGTTCTCCCGGCTCCCTCCGCGCGTCTGCGAACGAGACGAAACGTGCCCCGGGCCGAAAGGCCGCGGGGCACATCCGTTTTGGATCGGGCAACGTATAGGGCATGATCTGCAACGCCGGGTGGTGGAACGCCGCCCGCCAGCCAGGAGGGATCATGTCATGACCTTGCGGCGTCGAGAGGTTCTGGGATGGCTGGCCGGGGCCTGCGCCCTGCCGGCAACGGCGGGCGGCGCGGCGGCGCAGACGGCAGCCACGGCCTCCTCCTTCACCTTCACGCGCGCCGGCGGCGGCCGGATGCCGCTGGCGGATTACCGTGGCCGACCGGTGCTGATCGTCAACACCGCGACGAATTGCGGCTTCGCCGGGCAGTTCGCCTCGCTGGAACAGCTCTGGCAGCGCTATCGCGCCCGCGGCCTGATGCTGATCGCCGTGCCGAGCAATGATTTCGGCGGGCAGGAGCCGCTGGAGGGCGCCGCCATCGCCGAGGCTGCCCGCCAGACCCACGGGGCGACCTATGCCTTCGCCGAGAAGAGCGTGGTGAGGGGCCCTGAGGCGCACCCCTTCTATCGCTGGGCCGCGGCCCAGCGCCCGAGCGAGACGCCGCGCTGGAACTTCCACAAATATCTCGTCGGCCGCTCCGGCGAGCTGCTCGGCGGCTACTCCTCGATCACCGATCCGATCGGGCCGCAGCTGGTGCGGGCGATCGGCCAGGAGCTCCAGGCAGGCTGACGACGCAGGCGTGGCGAGCGCGGCGGACATGGGCGCGGGATAGGCGGCTGGCACCGATTTCGCTAAGCCGCGTCGTCGCCCCCGCCTGCCGCCGAGGTTTTCCATGTCCCGCATCGTGACCGTCGCCGCCGCCCAGCTCGGGCCGATCCAGAAGGCCGAGACGCGGGAGCAGGTGGTCGCGCGCATGCTCGCGCTGATGGACGACGCGAAGGCGAAGGGCGCGAACCTCATCGTCTATCCGGAACTCGCGCTGACGACCTTCTTCCCGCGCTGGTACCATGAGGATCGCGCCGAGGCCGATGCCTGGTTCGAGGCGGCCATGCCCAATCCCGCGGTTCAGCCGCTGTTCGACCGGGCCCGCGCGCATGGCATGGGCATGAGCTTCGGCTATGCCGAGCTGACGCCCGAAGGACGGCATTTCAACAGCTCGATCCTGGTCGACAAGAGCGGCACCATCGTCGGCAAGTACCGCAAGATCCATCTGCCGGGCCATGTCGAGTACGATCCGACGCGGGCGCATCAGCATCTCGAGAAGCGCTATTTCGAGCCCGGCGATCTCGGCTTCCCGGTCTGGCGGACTATGGGCGGACTGATGGGCATGTGCATCTGCAACGACCGGCGCTGGCCCGAGACCTATCGCGTGATGGGGCTGCAGGGCGTCGAGATGATCGTCCTCGGCTTCAACACGCCCTCGGTCAACGGCCACAAGGCGAAGGAGGGGATGGCGCAGCGCCTGTTCCACCATCGCCTGTCGGTGCAGGCGGGCGCCTACCAGAATTCCTGCTGGGTCGTGGCGGTCGCCAAGGCCGGCAGCGAGGACGGCCACCATCTGATGGGGGGCACGCTGATCGTGAACCCCGACGGCGAGATCGTCGCCGAGCTGGAAGGCGAGGCCGACGGGGTGATCGTCCACGCCTGCGATCTCGACGACACCCGCTTCGGCAAGCAGACGATCTTCGACTTCAAGATGCACCGGCGGATCGAGCATTACGGGCCGATCACCGGCCAGGTCGGCGTGGTCGAGCCGGAGTGAACCGATGAGCGCCTTCACCGTCGCCTTTTCCGAACTCGCCCCGCGCGATCGCTACAAGCTGCTCTGCGCCAGCGTGACCCCGCGCCCGATCGCGCTCGTCACCAGCCTGTCGCCGGACGGCGTGGTGAATGCCGCCCCCTTCAGCTTCTTCAACGTCTTCTCCGAGGACCCGGCGCTGATCGTGCTCGGGCTGCAGCACCGGCCGGGCAACAATCCGAAAGACACGACCCGCAACATCGCCGGGGCGGGGGAATTCGTCGTCAACCTCGTCGATGAGGGGATGGCCGAGGCGATGAACATCTGCGCGGTCGATTTCCCGCCCGAGATCAGCGAGATCGACGCGGCGGGGTTATCGCTGAAGCCCGGCGTCTCGGTCGGCGTGCCGCATATCGCGGAGGCGCCCTTCGCGCTCGAATGCCGCAAGACGATGTCGCTGGTCTTCTCGCCGACGCGCGAGATGCTGATCGGCGAGGTCGTCCGCATCCATGCCCGCGAGGGCCTCGTCGATCCCGCGACGCTGCGCGTCAGCCTGGACGATTACAAGCCGGTCGGGCGGATGTTCGGCGATGGCTATGCGCGCCAAAACGACCGTTTCGACCTGACGCGTGGCACCTATGCGGAGTGGCTGGCGCAGCGCCAGGGCTGAGTCCGCCTTTGCGGAAGGCTGTCAGGCTTTCGGTTTCTGCCCCGGACGGAAGGCCACGATCACCGCCGGGTCGGTCTCCAGGTAGGGACCCTCGATCAGGTCGATGCAGTAGGGGATCGCCGGCATGACCGCATCGAGGCATTCCGCGATGGCGCGCGGACGGCCGGGGAGATTGACGATCAGGCTGCGGCCGCGAATGCCGGCGGTCTGCCGCGAGAGGATCGCGGTCGGCACCTTGGCGAGACTGACCTGCCGCATCAATTCGCCGAAACCCGGCATCGGCTTCTCGACGACATCCTCGGTGGCCTCCGGCGTGACATCGCGCGGGGCAGGGCCGGTTCCCCCGGTGGTGACGATCAGGCAGCAGCCCTCGCTGTCCGCCAGCTCGATCAGGGTCTGCGCGATCAGGGCGCGGTCGTCGGGGATGACGCGGGCGACCGGCGTCCAGGGCGAGGTCAGCGCCTTCTCGAGATAGGCCCTGATGGCGGGGCCACCCTCGTCTTCGTAGACCCCTGCCGAGGCGCGGTCCGAAACCGTGACGATACCGATCCTGATGCCGACGTCCATGTCCTGCCCTCCACTGCTGTCGGGCGCAGATGTGGCCGATCGCGATGCCTTACGCCACCGTTTTCGCCCGCTTCCGCTGCAGCTGAGTGCGAAGCGCGCGCAAGCCCTGGCGCAGGCGGGCCGCACCCTCCGGCAGGCCCGGCTCCGGCTCGCCCAGCCGGATCAGGGCATTGCCCATCTCCCGGCGCTCGCCCCAGACATAGGTGCCGGCATCGACCCCGTCGCCCGCACCGCTGTCGAAGACGGCGGGCGGCGTGCCGGCGAAATCCGCCTGCAACATCGCGATCGTCAGGGCCCGTCCGGGGGAATGGCGCGCCTGCGTCTCGTCATAGGCGATCTTCAGGAAATGCCGGGTGCCGGCACTCTCGATCAGAAGGCCCATCGCCAGCGGCTGCCCGTCGAGCAGCAGCATGTCGAGCTGGAGTGCGTCGGTGGCGGCGAATTGCGCGGCCAGGCTGTCGAAATAGGCCTGCGCCTGCGGCAGCCTCGCGATTGCCGTTCCGGCGGCGCCCTTCCAGCCCGCGGCCTCCAGCGCCAGAAACTGCGGCAGCGCCTCGCGCGCCTCCACGCCGCGCAGCCGTCGGAAGGTCAGCACGCCGTGTTTCCCGACAGCGCGGAACTGCTGCATTCGTTTCTTGTAGCTCTGGCCGAGAGCCCGGCGCAGATAGCGCTCGGCATCGTCGCCGGCTTGCGGCAGCATCATCGGGCGCTGCCAGCGCTCGCTGGTCGAGAGGCGGCTGCCCGTGACGCGGCAGGCCTCCTGCAAGGCCGCGAAGCCGAAGCCTTGCAGCGGCAGCAATGGCAGGGCCAGGGTCCGGGGCAGGTCGGTCGCCGCCAGGACATGCCGCAGCATCGCCTGCATGGCGTCCTCGCCATGGTCGGCGTCGAGGACGGGGAGGGAGGAAACTTCGTAGAGCGGCAGCAGCGGTGCCGTCAGAGCGGGGGCAAAGCCGGTGCGCCAGTCGCGCTGGCGGCGCAGCGCCCAAAGGCCGGTCAGTCGCTCGGAGCCCAGCGCCTCGCTGAGCCATGCCGCGAGAATGACGATGCGGTCCTCCGGCACCACGACGCGCGCGGCTGCGATCGCCGCCGGCGACATATGCGGGTTGGGCTCGAGCGAGCGAGCAGCGAGTGCGGCGAAGGCCGCCGCATAGGCGGGGTAGTCGGCCGCGCCGATGCGCCTGACGACGATGCCGGAGGTCACACCGAGCCACCCTCGCGCCGGGGCCGGCCGAGTTCGCCACGCAGCGAGAGCACGAAGGCGATGACCTGCGCCGTGGCCCGGTAGAGCTCCTCCGGGATCTGGTCGTCGAGTTCGACCGCCGAGAGCGCCTGGGCCAGAACCGCATTTTCCTCCACCGCGACGCCATGGGCGCGACCGGTCTCGACGATGCGCTCGGCCAGTTCGCCTCGGCCCTTGGCCGTGACGCGCGGCGCGCTCTCGCCGTCATATTCGAGAGCCACCGCGATCCGCGGGCGGGGGGGTATCGTCATGACAGGCGATCCAGAAACTGCCCGGCGGTGGGCTGGGCGATCCGCGGTTGGCCGGTGTGGATGTCGATGGCGCGGTTCTCGAAGCGGGCCTCGGCGAGGGCCGCCTCCAGCCCCGGCGCGGCGCCGCGCAGCACGCGGCTGGTGTCCTCGCGCTCGGCCCAGAGCGTGATGCCGACGCTGCGGCCCTGCAGCGTGACGACGCCCTGAAGCGGCCCGAGCGGTTCGACATCGAGCGCGAAGCGGACCCGCCAGAGCGGTCCCGCGGCAGCGTCCGTCTCCCGGCGCGGCGGCTCCCTCTCGATCTGGAGCGGCAGCATCGTCGCGCCCTGCTGAAGCGCGACCGGCAGTTCGGTCAGCCAGCGCTGCGGCTGCGGCGCCTCGGCGCGCGGCCCTTCCGCGGGCAGCGAGGCGTATTGGGACAGAGTGATCCGATCCAGCGCCGACTCGGTCTGCTCCAGCAGCGTGCGGACGACGCTAAGAGGCGTATCGCCCCCGCCGAGGCTCGCTTCGGCGAGCGGAGGCGGGATCAGCGGGCCGTCGCGGCGCGGCGGCGGCGGCTTCGCAGCGGGCTCGCCCGTCGGCAAGGGCAGGAGATCGGCTGGCAGCGCCCTGCCCGTCTTGGCAGGGAGCGCGGTCTCGGGCGGTGACAGCGCCTGCATCAGCGGAGCGAGACTGTCGCGCAGAGTCTGGAGATTGGCCTTGAGATCGCCCTGAGGCGGCGGGGGACGGCCCTGCGCCTGCCGCGCCTCGAGAAAGAGGCCCGAGCCCTGGACGGCCGCCTTCAGCGCCGGCGCGGTAATGGGGCGGCGATCGATCGGCAGGGCCTGCGCGAGGACGCGCTCGATCAGGGTTAGGACCGGGCGTGGCAAGGCAAGGGCGACGTTGCCGGCGGACAAGGCGCGCATATTGGCGAGAAGCGGCGCGAGGCTGTCCTGGCCCGCCAGCGCCGGGCCGAGCAGCGGCCCGGCCTGGGCACGAGGAGATGCGGCCTGCAGTGTTGCAGGTGGGTCGGCGAGGGGCGACGCCGTGGTCGCCGCCACGGGAGCGGATCGAGCGGACAGGCCTTGGGGTGCAACCGAAGCCGCAGGGCCCGCAAGTGTCGCCGCTGTGGTTGCAGGCTGGTTACTGCCGGATGCGGGCACGCTAAGGCTCGGCGGTGCCTGCGATGTGCCGGGGGCTGGCTGGGGGGCAGGCGAGGGCGCGAAGAGAGAAAGGGGCGCTCCTGACTGCGTCTCGCCATGGAGGGCCGGAAGCGCTGTCGGAGCGCTTTGCGGGCCGACGGCGGGAGGCGGACGGACCTCCACCAGCGTCGCCTGCAGGGCGGCAGGGGTGCGGCCGTTTGGCGGCGCCGGGTCGAACCTCAGGACGAGCGTCGCACCGGGCTGCAGAGTGGCCTGCCTGGCGACCGGGCCGGAGACGACGAGCGAGAAGGTCTCCTGGCCGAGCTGGGCGGTCGCCGTGCCGTCGCCCGCCAGCGCGAGCAGCCGCGCCTCCACCGTCCGACCCGCGACGAGGCCGGAGGCGGGCGCGAGCGCCTGCAGCAGCGTGGCCAGCGACTGGCTCTGGGCGAGGGTGGCGAGGTTCATCGGCTCCGGCCATCGGATCGAGCGCGAGCGTGGCACGAAAGGTTAAGCATTTCCTTGCACTTGGCCGGGGACTTCCGCTGCCGTCGGGCCTGCGCTCGCGTGCCTTGCAGGGCGCGGCTGCACGCAGCGTGCTGGCGGGAGGGGCGGGGCTGGGGCAGGCTGCCCGCAGGCCCGGATCGTCGGCGGGCCGATCGCCTGAAGGGAGCGTTTCGATGGAATACCGCCAGCTCGGCCGGTCCGGCCTCAAGGTGTCGCCGATCTGCCTGGGCACGATGATGTTCGGCGGCGCCACCGACGAGGTCGCCTCCCGCGCCATCGTCGATCACGCCCGCGAGGCCGGCATCAACTTCATCGACACGGCCGACGCCTACAGCGACGGCCGCTCCGAGGAGATCACCGGGCGGGCGATCGCCGCGCAGCGGCACGACTGGGTGCTGGCGACCAAGGTCGCCAATCCGATGGGAGCAGGTCCCAACCGCGCCGGGCTCTCGCGCAAATGGCTGATCCAGGCCTGCGACGACAGCCTGCGCCGGCTCGGCACCGACTTCATCGACATCTACTATCTGCACAAGGAAGATCATGCGACGCCGCTGGCGGAAACGGTCCGCGCGCTCGGGGATCTCGTGCGGCAGGGCAAGATCCGGCATTTCGGCGTGTCGAACTACCGCTCCTGGCGGGTCGCCGAGATCTGCCGGCTCTGCGACGAACTCGGGATCGACCGGCCGGTCGTCAGCCAACCCTATTACAACGCGATGAACCGCATGCCCGAGGTCGAGCACCTCCCGGCCTGCGGCTATTACGGGCTCGGCGTCGCGTCCTACTCGCCGCTGGCGCGGGGCGTGCTGACGGGGAAATACGCCCCCGGCGAGGCGCCGCAGCAGGGCACACGCGCCGCGAGGGGCGACAAGCGCATCCTGCAGACGGAGTGGCGCGAGGAGAGCCTCGTGATCGCGCAGACAATCAAGCAGCATGCCGAGGCGCGCGGCATGACCACGATCCAGTTCGCAGTGGGCTGGGTGCTGAACAACCGCTTCCTGACGGCCGCCATCGCCGGCCCGCGCACGCTCGAGCAGTGGCAGGCCTATCTGGCGGCGCTCGACATCACTTTCACGCCCGAGGACGAGGCGCTGATCGACCGTCTGGTGCCGGCGGGCCACCCCTCGACGCCGGGCTACAGCGACCCCGCCTACCCGATCGAGGGGCGGCCGACGCGCACGGCTGCGTGAGCGGGCGGCCCGGCATTTGCCTTGTCGCTGTGTCGCACCTAACTGAGCGCGGTCGCGCCGGCTGAGGGCGCAGGCGGGAGGTGCGGAATGGCGGCCGAAGGACTCACGGGCGATCTGATCAAGGTGGTGAGCCTGCTGGGTGCCGGCGTGGTCGCCGTGCCGCTGTTCCGGCGGCTCGGGCTCGGCTCCGTGCTGGGCTATTTCACCGCCGGCCTCGCCATCGGCCCCTATGGCGTGGGCCTGTTTCCGAACCCCGAATCCGTGCTGCACGTCGCCGAACTCGGCGTGGTGATGTTCCTCTTCATCATCGGGCTCGAGATGCAGCCCTCACGATTGTGGAACTTGCGGCGCGAGATTTTCGGCCTCGGCGTGTCGCAGGTGGTCCTCTGCGGCACCTTGTTGACAGGCGTCGGCTATGCCTATGGCCTGCCGCTGCCGGCCGCCTTCATTGCCGGAATGGGCTTCGTCCTGTCATCCACCGCGGTCGTCATGCAGATGCTGAACGAGCGCGGCGAAAGTTCGACGCCGCAGGGCCAGCAGGCGGTCTCGATCCTGCTGCTGGAGGATCTCGCCATCGTGCCGTTGCTGGCGGTGGTGGCGCTGTTGGCGCCGGCCTCCTCGGCGCAGAGCAATGGCTGGCTCTCGGTCGGCATCGCGGCGGCCGCCGTCGCCGGGCTCGTCATCGCTGGGCGCTATCTGCTGAATCCGATGTTCCGTCTGCTGGCGCTCGCCCATGCGCGCGAGGTGATGACGGCCGCCGCGCTGCTGGTCGTGCTCGGCTCGGCGCTGACGATGCAGCTCAGCGGGCTCTCCATGGCGATGGGGGCCTTCCTCGCCGGTGTGCTGCTCTCGGAGTCGAGCTTCCGGCATCAGCTCGAGGCCGATATCGAGCCTTTCCGCGGCATCCTGCTCGGGTTGTTTTTCCTGGCCGTCGGCATGTCGCTCGATCTCGGCGTCATCGCCCGCAACTGGATGCTGATCGGTTTTGCCGTGATCGCCTTCATGAGCGTCAAGGCACTCGGCATCTTCATCGTCGCCAAGGTGTCCGGTTCGCGGACGCGCGAGGCGGTGACGCGGGTCGCGCTGTTCTCGCAGGGCGGCGAGTTCGCCTTCGTGCTCTACTCGGCCGCCGCCTCGGCCGGCATCTTCGATGCCCAGACCAATGCGGTGGCGAGCGCCACGGTCATCCTCTCGATGGCGCTGACACCGCTGCTGGTGCTGGCGCTCGACCGCTTTCTGCCGCCGGAGGAGACCTCTCTCGACGGCGTCGACCTCGCCGACGGGCTCAATGGCCGCGCGCTGATCATCGGTTTCGGCCGCTTCGGTCAGGTTGCCTCGCAGGCCCTGCTCGCGCGGGGTTTCAGCGTCTCGATCATCGAGGTCGATGTCGAACTGATCCAGGCGGCGGCCGGTTTCGGCTTCAAGGTGCATTACGGCGACGGCACGCGGCCCGAGATCCTGCATGCGTCGGGGGCCGAGCGGGCCGAGGTGATCCTGGTCTGCGTCGACGACCGCGAGACGAGCAACCGCATCGTCGCCGTGGCGCAGGAGGCGTTCCCGCACGCCAAGCTGTTCGTTCGCGCCTATGACCGTGGTCATGCGATGGATCTGATCCGGGCCGGGGTCGAGTACCAGATCCGCGAAACCTTCGAATCGGCCATGTCCTTCGGCACGGCGGTGCTGCTCGGCATGGGCGTGCCGGAGCAGGAGGCGGCCGAGATCGCCGAGGACGTCCGCAGGCGCGATGCGGAGCGCCTCGACCTTCAGGTCGCCAGCGACAACTATGCTGGCGTCAGCCTGATCCGTGGCAATGCGCCGGTGCCGGCTCCGCTGACCAAGCCGAAGACCGCCGGCAAGATCCACGGCAACGTCCCGGACGATCTCGGCGACATCTGAGAGGATGGGATCAGTTCCCCGGCAGCACGATCATCGTCGGCCGGGCCGGGAGTCCCGCCTTCGTCACCGTGATCACCGGCTGATCGCGCCGCTCGATCGGCCAGTTGTCCTGAGAGCGGGCGAGGAAGCGGCTGAGCGTGCCGCCGCCGAAGAAGTGCATCGGGATCATCACCCGCGCCTGCAGCGATTTCAGCACCTCGAGCATGCCTTCCTGGTCGAGGGTGTAGCTGCCGTCGACCGGGAAGAGCACGACGTCGACGCGGCCGAGCGCGCGCAGATGGCCGGGTTCCAGCGGGTGATGCAGATGGCCGAGATGGGCGATGCAGAGCTCGCCGATCTCGAAGACGAAGATCGAGTTGCCGTCGAAATCGGTCGAGCCGGAATAGGAGCGGATATTGGTCGGCACGTTGCGAACGCGCAGATCGGCCATGGTCACGTCGTGCTTCGCCGCGCCGCGGCCGGTGGGGTCCCAGCCCGGCAGCACCTGTTTGATGCCGGGATCGGGGTTGCGCGAGTAATGCGTCGAATGGGCCTTGTTCATCGTGGCGACGTCGGGCGTCACCTGCGGCCGGACATAATCGTTGTAGTCGGTCGCGATCTTCACCCCGGCAGGCGTCTCGATCAGGAAGGTGGCGTGGCCGACGAAGGTGATGCGCACCTCGTCCTTGCCGAGGGCGGCGAGCGTCAGATTGGCCCGATGGACGGGGAGTCCGAGCGAGGCCATCTCCGGTCGGCAGCCCGGCTCGTCGGACTGGGCGCGGGAGGGGGATGGCAGGAGCAGAACCGTCGCGGCTAGGGCGAGAAGCCCGTTGCGAACCGTTCTCCAGGATCTCGTCCAGTCCCGCATCGCCGCTCTCCCAACCTTCGGCCCCGCCAGTGTGATGCACGGTCCGGGCCGAAGGAAAGGGAGGTTGGCCGCCGCTGGCGCGTTTGTGAAAGGCCGCGGCGGCGCCGTCGTTACTGCTTGGCGAGGCCGAGATCCTTCAGCACGCCATTGCCACGCTCGGTGAAGGTCTTGGCATAGGCGGCGAACTCGCCGGGCTTGTCCCAGACGGGGGTGATGCCGCGATCGGCCATCGCCTTGCGGACCTCGGGGCGTTGCATCGTGCGTTCGGCCGCCTCGAACAGGATCTTGCGGCGGTCGGCCGGGATTCCCTTCGGGGCGGCCAGCGCGAACCAGTTCTGATAGGTCCAGTCCAGCCCGGCCTCCTTGGCGCTCGGCACGTCCGGGAAGTTGGGGTGGCGCTCCTCGGTCATCAGCAGGATGGTGCGGACGCGGCCGGCATCGAGCATCGCCTTGGCCTCGATCGGCGAGCCGGTGAAGACGCTGATGCCGCCGGAGGCGAGGTCCTGAAGAGCCGGTGCGCCGCCATTGCTCGGCACCCAGCGAACGGCGTCGGGCGCGATGCCCGCCGATTTGAGCAGGCCGCCCGAGGCGATGTGCCAGGAGCCGCCGACGCCGGTGCCCGAGGCCATGAAGGTGCCCTTGGGATTCTCCTTGACTGCCTTGATGTAATCGGCCGCCGTCTTGATCGGGCTGTCGGCCTTGACCGTCACGCCGGCCGGAATGAGCGAGACGCGCGAGAAGGAATCGACGCTGTCGATGGTGATGTCGCCGAGACCGAGCGTCTTGAAGAAGGAGATCTCGGGGCTGATGCCGCCGACGGTGTAGCCGTCAGGCGTGGCGGTGGCGATCGCGGTGTGGCCGGTCAGCCCGCCGCCGCCGGTGCGGTTGACGACGTTGACCGGCTGCTTCAGCTCGGCCTCGTAGCCGGCGGCGAAGATGCGCATGACCGCGTCCATGCCGCCGCCCGCGGCCCATGGCACGATGAGCTGAACCGGACGATCCGGAAAGGCCCAGGACGGGCCGGCGACAGCGAGCAGGGCGGCCGCGCCGAGCGCAGCCTTGACGATGATCTTCATGGTCCCTCCCCAGGGATGGCCGCCGGCTTGGTCCGGCTGGTCCTGACAGGAGATTAGACTGCTTTGCGGCCGGCCATCAAGATATGCTGCATACAGTGTTCAGGCTGCGGGCGTCCCGGTGATGGCAGCCCGTCCGTGCCGCTCAGCGAAGGCCGATGGAACCGCAGCCGCTTCCCAAGGCTCGTCAGTGATAGCGGTTGAAAGAGTAGCGGCGGACGGTCCGGGCCATGGCGAGCATCTCGCCGCAGGTCGCGGTCCTGCCCCCGCGCGTCTCGCGGATACTCTCGCTAACTGCCCGTAGGGCGGGGCATGCCCGCCTCATTCGATCGATCGCTTCATAAGGGCGACGATCGTCGACCGCGTCATCGTCGAGGGGTGCAAATGGTTCGGCGTCATGATCCGCAATCTCGGCCAGGGTTCGCTCGGGTTCGACGCCCTTCAGGCCAGCGTACAGATCATCCGCCACCTCCACGGGCTGCCCGCACTCAACAGCCGCCAGCAGGGCAGCGATCGGCCAGCTCGGAGGCTCGTCGGCGGCGCCGAGGAAGGCGGCCAGCTCTGCCTCCTCCAGCCGCGCCCGGACGATCCTGTAGACATTGATCATCCGCTTGACGGCACGAGGGCTTTTGGCGGCGAGTGCACCGATTTCCGGGCTGGCGAGGAAGTCGATCTCGGCCTGGGTCAGCTTCACGGTGGCGAGCGCCAGGTCGAGTGCTTCCGCATCGGAACTGTCGCTGAAGTCCTTCATGTCGGCAAACAGATCAGCCACCGGTTCGGCGTCTGGCTCGTCCTCGGGCTCCGCCTCGCGCTTCGGGCGCCTGGTTGCGCCTTCCGCCGATGGTGTGGGGCCGACTGCTTCGCGGTTGGCCTCGAGCAGGCCACGCACATAGGCCGCGTAGCTCGCATTTTCGCCCTCGGTCGCGAGGGGGCGGAGCCAGAACGGCAGCTGGAAGATCTTCTCGAGATAGTCGATCGCTCGTTTGCGGCGGGCCATCTCGGCCCGCTGCCGGGCCTTCTCCCGCTCCTCCGCCGTAGCGCTGTCTGGAAGATCCTCGATCGGGATGACGAACTGGCGGGCCACTGCCTCCTCGACCCAGCGCACATCGACACCGACAATCACGACGAAGAGCTGGAAGGCGAGCAGCAGGTGGATCGCCTGCAGCACGTCGTAGACCTGCGCGTGGGTGCAGCGGTCGAGATCGTCGATGTAGAGCACGATGCGATCGGGAACGGCGCCGTCATTCGCCTCTCCGGCCCGGCGCTTCCGGCGCTCTTCCTTGACCACCTCTTCGACGGAGTGGAACAGACGTCTGGCGCGGCTGATCAGGCCGATCTGCGCGCCCACCGCCTTGGTCTCGGGGTCGTCCTCGATGATGTAGTGCAGGAGGCGCGGCGGGCTGGTGGCCCCATCGGCATCGACATAGCGGGTCAGGGCCTGCTGCGCGCGCTCCATGGCGTCGCGGCGCGCCCTGGCTTCGGCCGCGGCCTGCTTCAGTTCCGTTTCCCGCGCGAGAAGCTCCTTCAATCTGTCCTTCGTCAGGCTGTCGAGCTTTCCGGCGAAGTCGGCGGTGCTCCTTGCAATCCCTGCGACGATCCGGATCGCCGGCAGCACCGCGCCCGAGACCGAGGCCACGGCCCCGATCCAGCCCCAGAAGCCGAACCGGGTCAGCCAGTTCGTCGCATCCGCCTTGTCGGTCGTTGCCCAGCCGGCCATCGCGGCGGCCACGAAAGCCAGGGCCACCAGCATCAGGGCAACACGCCAGCCCCGCGCCATCACGACCGCCGCGATCGTCTTCAGCTGGCCGCCGATGGTCTGCACGTCCCGGGCGACGGCGACGAAATCGTCGATGCCCTTCGAGGGGTCGTCCTGATAGGCGCGCCGCCCGAGCTCGGCCAGATCGGATTTGTGCTTTTCATAGGCGCTGCCGATCGTATCGATCAGGGTCTGCGAGAGAGCGTCGCGCTGCCCGGCCGGCACGGCCGCGACAGCCTTGTCGCGGGCTTTTTGCGCATCGATGAGCGTGCGTTCGCTTTCGTTCAGCGCTTCGCGCGTCGCGGTCAGGGTGCTCGCCAGATTGTGGACATGGGCATTGACCCGCTCGACGAGCCGCGCGTGGAGATTGCGTCCCTGCCGCTCCGAGCCCCCCGCCCTCAGCTGATCGAAGAACTCCGCCGTCAGGCTGGCCCAGAGATTGGCATCGGCATAGTGCCAGGCGTTGAAGCGGATCTGGACGACGTTCTCGACGAAGCGTGTCCCGGGCTGCGCACCCGCTTCCCCATAGGCGGGATCGCTCGCCCGTCTGAGCCGTGCCGCGCGCTCGTTGGCGGTCAGCTGGCCGATCTCGCGCTGCAATCGCTCCATGAAGCTCGATTTGCCCGAGCCCCATTCCCCGAACAGCCCGATGGAAAGGGGCGTCGTCGCCTCTTCGACACAGATTAGCCGGGCGAAGGCGGACACGTCTGGCCCGATGCCGAGCGGGTCCGCGTCGCTGGTCGACGCGCGATCGGCGTCGAAACCCGGATAGGCGTCTGGTTTCGCTCCTTCGGGCACAAGCGCGCCGAGTGCTGCCCAGGCTGTGCCCGGCGTCTTCAGGAAGCGCGACCAGATCTCGACATTCTCCCCGATCTCGGGCGTCTCGAGAATGCGCTCGATCAGGCTTTCGCGAAGGGCCGACAGATCGAGCCCGATCGCGAGAGCCTCCTTGCGCATCTCGCGGACAACGGCCCGATCCGGAGAATCGAGGGCGGCAACGATCAGATGGCGCGCATCGAAGCGCGACCGGCCGACCGTCGCTTTCGCCAGCTCCACCGCCATCCGGATCGCGCGTGAAGCCGCCTCCCGCAGCATGATGCCGCGACGGGGCGAGGCCAGCCTCGTGGTGGCGCCGTAGGACGCGATCGTTTCGGCGCGAACACCCTGCGCCTCCGCGAAGTCGACGAGCCACCGCGGTGCGGACCATGTGCCGGGCGGCTGCGTCACGCCCACCGCGACGGCCGCCTGCAGGATCAGCATCACGCCGATGGTGGCGGCATCTTCGCCGTCGCGGCGGATGGCCCGATCTCCCGCTGCTCGCAGGATTTCACGGGCGGCATCGGAATGAGCGAGACGGAGCGCCTCGGTTAGAGAGATCGGAGCCGCGAGATCCGGTGACGGCGCCGATGTGGATGACTCTCCGGCGGCCTGATCCGCCCGCCGCCGGGGGCTTGAAGGCTGAGGCCGGTCGTCGGGATCAGGCGGGGCGGATGCGTCCGGGATTGATGCCAGCTGTGGCTCGGGCCGGGGCGGCCGATGGTCCGCTCCCGTATCGGGTGGAGGGATCTGGTCGGATCGAAAGGGCGTCGAAAAGGACGAGGTCGCGTTCGAGGATGATAGGGAGGAGACGTCCAAGGGCGGCGTGGAAGTCTGAGGCGTCGGCTCGGATGCGCCCTTGCGGGACGATGAGCGCCTCGATGCCTTGGCCCGACCCGTCAATTCCATCGCCTGCTCCTGCGGCAAACGGCGGCAGTCAGTCGCTGTGAATGGTCCCCGCCACGCACATTGTGATAGGCGTCTATCAATTATGCAAGCAATGGTTGTATTTGTCCGGCGTTCGGCGCCCGTTGCCTTCGCCGGCCCCGTCGCCTATCTAGCGGCCAGATTCCCGAAAGCCCGAAGCCCACGCCCGCAGCGGAGCCCGCACGCCCATGTCCCGCCAGTTCATCTACCATATGCGCGGCCTGTCGAAGACCTATCCGGGCGGCAAGCAGGTTCTCAAGGACATCCACCTCTCCTTCTATCCGGATGCCAAGATCGGCGTGCTCGGCGTCAACGGTGCGGGCAAGTCGACCCTGCTGAAGATCATGGCGGGCTATGACAAGGAGTGGACCGGCGAGGCCTGGGTCGCCGAGGGCGCGCGTGTCGGCTACCTGCCGCAGGAGCCGAAGCTCGACGAGGCGCTGACCGTGCGCGAGAACGTCATGCTCGGCGTCGCGCCGCAGAAAGCCGTGCTCGACCGCTACAACGAGCTGGCGATGAACTATTCCGACGAGACCGCCGACGAGATGACGGCGCTGCAGGACGAGATCGAGGCCAAGGGGCTGTGGGATCTCGACTCCAAGGTCGACCAGGCGATGGACGCGCTGCGCTGCCCGCCGGACGACTGGGCCGTTTCCAAGCTCTCGGGCGGCGAGCGCCGCCGCGTCGCGCTCTGCAAGCTGCTGCTAGAGCAGCCGGAATTGCTGCTGCTCGACGAGCCGACCAACCATCTCGACGCCGAGACGACCGCCTGGCTGGAAGGCCATCTGCGGACCTATCCGGGCGCGATCCTAATCGTGACCCACGATCGCTACTTCCTCGACAACGTCACGAGCTGGATCCTCGAGCTCGATCGCGGCCAAGGCATCCCCTATGAGGGCAACTATTCGGCCTGGTCGGTGCAGAAGCAGAAGCGCCTCGCCCAGGAGAACCGCGAGGACGCCTCGCGCCAGAAGATGCTGGAGCGCGAGCAGGAGTGGATCTCGGCCTCGCCCAAGGCCCGCCAGGCCAAGAGCAAGGCGCGCATCCAGCGCTATGACGAGCTCGTCCAGAAGGCCAACAACAAGGGCCCCGACACGGCGCAGATCATCATCCCGATCGCCGAGCGGCTGGGCAACAACGTTGTCGATTTCGAGAACATCTCGAAGGGGTTCCAGGACAAGCTCCTGATCGACGGCCTGACCTTCAAGCTTCCGCCGGGCGGCATCGTCGGCGTGATCGGCCCCAACGGCGCCGGCAAGACCACGCTGTTCCGGATGATCACTGGGCAGGACAAGCCGGATTCCGGCACGATCAAGATCGGCGAGAGCGTCACGCTCGGCTATGTCGACCAGAGCCGCGACTCGCTCGACGACAAGAAGAACGTCTGGGAGGAGATCTCGGGCGGCAACGACGTGATCTATCTCGGCAAGAAGGAAATCAATTCCCGCGCCTATTGCTCCGCCTTCAACTTCAAGGGCGGCGACCAGCAGAAGAAGGTCGGCTCGCTGTCGGGCGGCGAGCGCAACCGCGTCCATCTGGCCAAGATGTTGAAGGCGGGCTCCAACGTCCTGCTGCTCGACGAGCCGACCAACGACCTCGACGTCGACACGCTGCGGGCGCTGGAAGAGGCGCTGGAGGATTACGCCGGCTGCGCCGTCATCATCAGCCACGATCGCTGGTTCCTCGACCGTATCGCGACCCATATCCTCGCCTTCGAGGGCGACAGCCATGTCGAGTGGTTCGAGGGCAACTTCGCCGATTACGAAGAAGACAAGAAGCGTCGCCTCGGCATCGACTCCACGATCCCCAAGCGCATCCAGTACAAGAAGTTCTCGCGCTGAGGCGCTCTTCACCAAGAAGCCCCGCGGCATCGAGCGAGCCGCGGGGCTTTTTCTGTTTCTGGGCAACGCCAGCGCTGCCGAAGCCGAGCGCCTAGCCTGACAGCGTCGTCCGCAGGGCGCCGATCCGGTCGGTGAGGCTGCGGGCCTCCTCCGCCGTCAGCCCCGTGGCTTCCTGGACGCAGGGCGGCACGCTGCGGGCCTTGTCCAGCAGTGCCTTGCCGCTCGCCGTCAGCCGCAGGCGGACCTGACGCTCGTCGGCCGGGTCGCGGCTGCGCGAGACGAGCCCCGCCGTCTCCATGCGCTTCAGCAGCGGCGTCAGCGTGTTGGATTCGAGGAAGAGCCGTTCGCCGATCTCGCCCACGGTGCGGTCGTCGCGCTCCCAGAGCGTCACCATGACGAGATATTGCGGGTAGGTCAGGTCGAGTTCGTCCAGCAGCGGCTTGTAGAGCCGGTTGAAAGCATGGCTGGCGGAATAGATCGCGAAGCACAGGAAGTCATCGAGCTTCGGATCGGATGGCGGGGCGGGGGCGGTCATCGGCATCTCCTCGGTGTCGCCCTTAAAATAATCGCGCGCGATCCAATCGCAAGAGATTGACAGCGGCGTGGCTCGCTCTTATTAAATCGCTCACGATCTAATCGATAGCGATTGAAGATCGGCCGACGGTTCTCCGCCGGGCCACCCGAACCAGAAGGAGACGAGATCATGTCGAACGCCAACGAAACCGCTCCCGCCCGCCGCGACCTGCTGAGCGGCCTCGCACTCGCCGCTGCGACCGCGGCCGCCGCGTCCCTGCCCGCGAGCGAAGCCGTCGCCCAGTCGACGACGCCGAAGAAGGCGCCCGCGCGCCGGGCCAAGCCCGTCATCGATGGCGACCATGTCGTCACTCGCGAGGGCGTGCGGCTCTATTTCAAGGATTGGGGTCCAAAGGACGGCCCGGTCGTGACGCTGAGCCATGGCTGGCCGCTCTCCTCCGACAGCTGGGAGAACCAGGCGTTCTTCCTCGCCAGCAACGGCTTCCGGGTCATCAGCCATGACCGGCGCGGCCATGGCCGCTCCAGCCAGGTCTGGGACGGCAACGATATGGACCACTATGCCGACGATCTGGCGGAGGTGATCGAGGCGCTCGACCTGAAGAATGTCTCGGCCTTCGGCTTCTCGACCGGCGGCGGCGAGGTGGCGCGCTATGTCGGCCGCCACGGCACCAAGCGGCTCGCCAGGGTCGGCTTCATCGCCGCGGTGACGCCGATCATGCTGCGCAAGCCCAGCAATCCCGACGGTATGCCGCTGGAGGTCTTCGACGGCCTCCGCAAGGGCTTCCTCGCCGACCGCGGCCAGCTCTTCCGCGACATCGCGGCAGGCCCCTTCTTCGGCTACAACCGCCCCGGCGCCAAGGCGAGCCAGGGTGCGATCGAGGCCTGGTATGCGCAGGGCATGCAGGCGGGCTTCAAGAACACCTTCGACTCGATCAAGGCGTTCTCGGAGACCGATTTCGTCGCGGATCTGAAGAAGGTCGACCGGCCGACGCTGATCGTCCATGGTGACGACGACCAGATCGTCCCGATCGAGACGACCGCGCGCGCCGTGAAGCGGCTGCTGCCGAGCGCGATCCTGAAGGTCTATGAGGGTGCCCCGCACGGCCTCTCTGAGACCCACAAGGACCGCCTGAACCAGGACATGCTCGCCTTCCTGAAGGCCTAAGCCTTTCAGAACCAATGATGGAAGCGGGGGCGCGGTGCGCCCCCGCAGCCGTTTTCGCGTTGGTTGCCTCGCCCGCAAAGTCCCCGACATCGCCGCGCGGGTTCGAACCCAAGCTGCGGGCTTTACGTCTCCGGCGGTGGCGCCAGGGCTTGCTGCAATTCCTGCAGGAACAGCGCACTGGCCGGCGGGAGGGTCCGGCCGGCGCGGCGGATGACGGTGATCCGACGGGCGAAGGCGGGCGAGCCGATGCGTCGGGAGCGCAAAGCAGGCACGGCTCTGACCTCCATCGCCGAGCCGGGCAGGATCGCCACACCGAGGCCGGCGCTCGCCAGCGCAGCGGCCGTGCTCATATAGGTCGCCTCAGCCGCCACCTCGATGCGCAGCCCCGCGCCCGAGAATGCCTCATCAACGACCTGTCGCACGCTCGTGGCGCTGTCCATCAGGATGAGTGGGTGAGCGGCCAGATCCGCCAGCGACACCTCGCCTTCATGCTCCAGTGCGTGGCCTTGGGGAAAGACGGCGTGCATGTGGTCGGTCGTCGTCAGCAGCGCTTCGAGGTCCTGAAGGTCCAGGTTGCCGCCCGTGATGCCGAGATCAACCTCCTCGGATCGCGTCGCGGCGTTGACCGTGGCGGCGATGGCGTCGCGGATGACGAAGAGAACGTCCGGATGGGCACGGCGGAAGCGCGCGATGATGTCCGGCAGCAGTCCCGAGGCAATCGACGGCAGCACGGCCAGCCGGACCACGCCGCGATGGAGACTGGCCTGGGCCCGGCTGTCGCTGACGATGCCGTCGAGTTCGCGAACGAGCCGTTCGAAGACCGGCAGGAGGTCCCGCCCCGCCCGCGTCAGCGCAACGCTGCGGGTGTTGCGGTCGAAGATGCGCAGCGCAAGTGCCTGTTCGAGCTTGCGGATCTGAACCGTCAGCGCCGGCTGCGAGAGGGCGAGCCGGTCGGCCGCGCGGGTGAAGCTTCCCGTGGCTGCGACCGCCAGGAAAGCCCGCATTTGGCGAATGTCGATATTCATACCAGAAGATAATCACTGCGATCCGATCAATTCAATTGTCCTATCGGATGGCCCATGGTCCCTTTCCCAGCATCAGGGGGCAGGGTCGTGCGGCAGGTTCGGCTGGGAGCGGGAGCAGGGTTTTCGGCCGACAGGATCGAGCCGGCCGTCGAGCTGGCCGAGCAGGGGAAGCTCGACTATCTCGTGTTCGAATGCTTGGCCGAACGGACCATCGCCCTGGCCCAGCAGGCGCGCCGCCTCAATCCCGAAAGCGGCTTCGATCCGCTGCTGACTGCCCGGCTAGCGGCCGTGCTCCCGGCCTGTCGTGCCGCCGGGACGCGCATCATCACCAATATGGGGGCTGCCAACCCGCTCGCCGCGGCTGCGGAGGCTCGCCGGGTCGCGCAGGAACTGAGCCTAGGACCGCTCCGGATCGCGGCCGTGACCGGCGACGACGTGCTGGCGGCTCTCGACGGCGACAGCGTCATCGAGGAGACCGGAGAGCGAGTTTGCGATCTGGACGACAGGCTGGTGTCGGCCAATGCCTATCTCGGGGCCGAGCCGATCGCCGAGGCGCTGGCGAGCGGAGCGGATCTCGTCATCACCGGACGTGCCGCCGACCCCTCGCTCTATGTCGGGCCGATCCTGCACGCCTTCGGCTGGGCGGCCGATGACTGGCACCGGCTCGGCCAAGCGACGCTGGCGGGCCATCTGCTCGAATGTGCCGGACAGGTGACCGGCGGCTATTTCGCGGATCCCGGCTTCAAGGATGTGGCAGGACTGGCGCGGCTCGGCTTCCCGATCGGCGAGTTCGGCGAGGACGGATCGCTCGTCGTCACCAAGGTGGCCGGCAGCGGCGGAGTGGTGTCGCCGGCGACCTGCAAGGAGCAGATCCTCTACGAGGTGCACGACCCCGCGCGCTATCTGACGCCCGACGTCACCGCCGATTTCTCGCGCGTCCGCGTCGAGCCCATCGGGCCGGATCGGGTCGCCGTCAGCGGCGCGACCGGTCGTTCCCGGCCCGACGATCTCAAGGTCTCGCTCGGACTGATGGAAGGCTTCGTCGGCGAAGGGCAGATCGCCTATGCCGGGTCCGGTGCGGTGGCCCGCGCGGCGTTGGCGCGCGAGATCGTGCGCGAGCGCCTGTCCCGGACAGGCATCGCGCTGCAGGATCTGCGCTGTGATCTGATCGGCCTCGATGCGCTGCACGGCGAGGCGCTGTCCGGTGCCAGCGGCCGTGAGCCCTATGAGGTCCGCCTGCGGGTCGCCGCCCGCACGGCCGATGCCGCAACCGCCGCGCTGATCGGCGCCGAGATCGAAGCCCTCTACACCAACGGGCCCGCCGGGGGCGGCGGCGTCAGCCGGCAGGTGCGGGAGGTGCTCGGCATCCGCTCCGTGACGATCCCGCGGGCGAGTGTGCGGCCGACCATCAACTGGCTGGAGGCGTGAGATGAAGCTTCGCGCCATCGCCCATTCGCGTTCCGGCGACAAGGGTGACGTCTCCAACCTCTCGCTGATCGCGTACGACCCGGCCGATTTCCCGCTGCTCGTCCGCGAGGTCACGGCGGCGCGCGTCAAGGCGCATTTCGGCTCGCTCGTGGCAGGAGAGGTGGTTCGCTACGAGGTCGAGAGCCTCGGCGCGCTGAATTTCGTGATGCGCCAGGCGCTCGGCGGTGGTGTGACGCGCTCGCTCTGCCTCGACACCCACGGCAAGAGCCTGAGCTCCGCGCTGCTCGATCTCGAGATCGAGCCAGGCAAGGCGGCGGCCGAAAGCGGTCCCATCCAACAAGAACAGCATAAGGAGGAAAAGCCATGAAGACGATGATCACCGCGCTGGTTGCGGGGCTGGTGCTGGCGCTACCGGCCGGCGCGCAGGATTTCCCGAGCCGCAACATCAAGTTCGTCGTGCCCTTCGCCGCGGGCAGCGCCACCGACGCCGTCGCACGCATCCTCGGCGACCATGTCTCCAAGACATTGGGCAAGCCGGTCGTGGTGGAGAACCTGGCCGGCGCCAGCGGGGTCATCGCCGCGCAGAACGTCGCCCGCGCCGAGCCCGATGGGCACACCGTCCTGATCACCACCAATACCACGCATGGTGCCAATCAGAGCCTGCTGAAATCGGTGCCCTATGACGCGGTGGGCGGTTTCGAGGCGATCGGCAAGATCGGGACGATCACGCTGGCCCTGACCACCCACCCCTCCGTTCCGGCCAAGACCGTCGCCGAACTGGTGGCCCACGCCAAGGCTAATCCCGGCAAGCTGACCTTCGGCGCCGGGTCGAGCTCGTCGCGCATCGCCGGCGAGATGCTGAAGTCGATGGCCGGTATCGACCTGACCTATGTGCCCTATCGCAGCAACCCGCAGGCGATCACCGATCTGCTCGGCGGCCAGATCAGCATCGTCTTTGCCGACATCTCGACGACGATGCCTCAGGTCCGCGCCGGCAAGGTCAATGGTCTGGCGGTCTCGACAGCCAGCCGCAGCGCCCTTGCACCCGAACTGCCGACGATGGCCGAGGCTGGCGTGGCCGGCTACGATCTCGCGGCGTGGTTTGCCGCCTTTGCGCCGGCCAAGACGCCTGCACCTGTCGTGGAGGCGCTGCACAAGGCCATTGCCGCGGCGCTGGCCGACAAGGCGACCCAGGACCGGCTTCTCGCCGCCGGCATCGAGCCGGAGGGCAGCTCGCCCGAGGCGTTGAGGGCGTTCGTCGTGGCCGAGATCGCCAAATGGGCCGACATCGTCAAGAAGGCCGGCATCCAGCCCGAGTGAGGCGTGGGGCGGCGGATCAGACCGCCGCCGCCAGCCGCTGCATCGCGCCCTCGCGCCCGCCGACGAGGATCTTCTCGTCGACCGCCTTGATGTCACGTAGGCCGCAGAGCGCCATGGTGACGTCGAGCTCCTTGCGGATGATCTCGAGGCAGCGGGTGACGCCGGCCTCGCCCATCGCGCCGAGGCCGTAGAGGAAGGCGCGGCCGATGAAGGTGCCGTGGGCGCCGAGCGCCAGCGCCTTGATGACGTCCTGGCCCGAGCGGATGCCGCCGTCGAACAGCACCTCGATGCGGTTGCCGACCTGGTCGACGATGGCCGGCAGCGCCTCGATCGAGGACAGCGCGCCGTCGAGCTGGCGGCCGCCATGGTTGGAGACGATCAGCGCGTCGGCGCCGCTGCGGGCGGCGTTCTCGGCGTCCTCGGGATCGAGGATGCCTTTCAGGATCAGCTTGCCGCCCCACTGGTCCTTGATCCGCTTGACGTCGTCCCAGTCGAGGCGGGGATCGAACTGGTCGGCGGTCCAGGAGGAGAGGGAGGACATGTCGGCGACGCCGGAGACATGGCCGACGATGTTGCCGAAGCTGCGCCGCGGCGTGTCGAGCATCTTGAGGCACCAGCGCGGCTTGGTGGCGAGGTTGATCAGGTTGGCGAGCGTCGGCTTCGGTGGGGCGGAGAGGCCGTTGCGGATGTCCTTGTGGCGCTGGCCGAGGATCTGCAGGTCGAGCGTGAGCACGAGCGCCGAGACGCCGGCCGCCTTGGCGCGCTGGATCAGCCGCGCGCTGAAGTCGCGGTCCTTCATCACATAGAGCTGGAACCAGAACGGGTTGCCGACATGGTTCGCGATGTCCTCGATCGAGCAGATGCTCATGGTCGAGAGGGTGAAGGGCACGCCCGCCTTGGCGGCGGCCTTGGCGGCCAGGATCTCGCCATCGGGATGCTGCATCCCGGTCATGCCGGTGGGCGCGAGCGCGACAGGCATCGCGACGGTCTCGCCGATCATGGTCGATTCCAGCGTGCGGTTCGTCATGTCGACGGCGACGCGCTGGCGCAGCTTGATCTTGGCGAAATCGGTCTCGTTGGCGCGGTAGGTGCCCTCGGTCCAGGCGCCGGAATCGGCATAGTCGTAGAACATGCGCGGGACGCGGCGCTTCGCCAGCAGGCGCAGATCTTCGATCGTCAGGGGCTGGGCCATGGTGTCGAGCCTCGTCGCTTTCAGGTCACCCGCGGCGGTGACTCGCATGAGCGGCGGCGGGGCGCAAGGCCGCTGCCCTGCGGCGTTCAGGACACGCCCATATAGCGGCCCGGCTTGTGGTTCATGCCCAGCACCGCGTTGAGGACGAGCGTGCCGATCAGCGAGATCGCCAGCCGGTCCGGCGGCAGGATGAAGGCCGCTCCGACGAAGATGGCGGCGTCGATGGCGAGTTGTACCCAGCCGGCGCGCCAGCCGCGTTTCTCCTGCAGATAGAGCGCGAGGATGTTGACCCCGCCGATGGCAGTGCGGTGGCGGGCGAGCGCAAGCAGGCCCAGCCCCATAATGCTGCCGCCCGCGAGCGCGGCATAGAGCGGCTGGATGCGGGCGATGTCGAGCCAGAGCGGCGTCGCCTGCACCAGCAGGGAGACGAGCCCGACCGCGACGAAGGTGCGTAGCGTGAAGGGCAGGCCCATGCGGCGGAAGGCGAGCCAGTAGAACGGCAGATTGATCGCCGAAAAAAGCAGGCCGAAATCGAGCCCCGTCGCATATTGCATCAGCAGGGCGAAGCCGGCCGCGCCGCCGGTCATGATCGTGGCCTTGGCGAAGAGCGCGATGCCGATCGAGACCATCAGCGTGCCGAGCAGGATCGCCAGCGCATCCTCGTAGAGGCGGTGGCGGTCGATCGACGAGGCAAGAGGGGCGGTGGTCTGCGACATGGGAATCGTCCGATTCAGGGCGCGTTCAGCCGGGCACTGCGATGCAACGGTCGAGCCAGCGGCGCGACCGGCCGGGATGGTTGAGCCGGTCCGGCCATTCCTGTAGGGCGGCGGTCGGCGTCCGTCACCTGTCTCGCCACCCGCCCGGCCCGGTCTCCTGTCGAAAGATGCGTTTCATGACCCTGCGGTTCGCCGCCACGCTCCTCGCTCTCGGCCTGCTCATGCCGGCTGCCGCCACCGTCGCCCCCGCGCAGACGGCAGCCGTTCCGGCCGCAAGGCCCGTCGCCTGGAAGACCGGGGCCGAGGCCAAGGCGATCGAGCGGCGGATCGACGCGCTGCTGGGGAAGATGACGCTCGAGGAGAAGGTCGGCCAGCTGCATCTGTCGGGGCGCGGCGATGGCTTCGACATCGGCCAGGTCAAGGCCGGCCGCATGGGCGGGGTGATGAACTTCGTCGTGCCGGCCGAGGTTCTGGCGGTTCAGAAGGCGGTGCGCGAGAGTCGTCTCAAGATCCCGCTGATCATCGGGCTCGATGCCGTCCACGGCTTCTCCACCTATTTCCCGCTGCCGCTCGGCCAAGCCTCGACCTGGAACCCGGCGCTGATCGAGGAGGCCGCCTACTGGACCGGGCGCGAGGCGTCGGCTGCCGGCATCAACTGGACCTTCGCGCCGATGGTCGACATGTCGCGCGATCCGCGCTGGGGCCGCGTGCTCGAGGGTGCGGGCGAGGACGTACATCTGGCGTCCGTCGTCGCGGCGGCGCGCACGCGCGGCTATCAGCGTGGTGGCGTCGCGACTTCGGTGAAGCATTTCGTCGGCTACGGCGCGGGGGAGGCCGGGCGCGACTACAACTCGACCTGGATCCCGACCAGCCAGCTCTTCGACTTGCATCTGCCGCCCTTCAAGGCCTCCTTCGATGCGGGCTCGATGACCGCCATGGCGGCCTTCAACGCGCTGAACGGGATCCCGGCGACAGCAAACAAGGCCATGCTGACCGATCTGCTGCGCGGGCAATGGGGCTTCCGCGGCTTCGTGACCTCGGATTTCGGTTCGATCACCGAGCTGCGCCTGCATGGCATCGCCAGGGATGACGCGGAGGCCGCGCGCAAGGCGCTGCTCGCCGGTATCGACATGGACATGATGGGCGACGTCTACCACAAGCACCTCGCCGCCGAGGTGAAGGCCGGGCGTGTCCCCGTGAAGGCGCTGGACGAGGCCGTTCGGCGGGTGCTGCGGGTCAAGTTCCATCTCGGCCTGTTCGACAGACCCGATGTCGATCCCGCTGCCGCGCCGTCGCTGATGCAGACGGAAGGCGCCCGCCAGGTGGCGCTGCAGGCGGCCCGGGAAGGCGCGATGCTGCTGAAGAACGCCGGCGGCGTGCTGCCGATCGGTGCGTCGGTGAAGTCCGTCGCCGTCATCGGCGCGATGGCGCGGCCCGAGGATGAGCGCGTCTGGACCGACCCCGCGGGGCTCGGCCGCCGCGTCGTGCAGGGGCTGCCCGAGGCGCTGAAGGAGCGCCTGCCGGCCGATGTCGCCGTGACCTATGAACCGGCCTTCACCAAGGCCTGCGGCACGGAGTTCGCCGATAAGGAGGCCGCCATCCGCGCCGCCGCCGCGAGCGACCTGATCGTCGCGATGCTGGGCGAGGACTGCGAGTTCATGGGGGAGGGCGCCTCGCGCACGAAGCTCGATCTGCCCGGTGTCCAGCAGCCCCTGCTCGAGGCGCTGGTCGCGACGGGCAAGCCGGTCGTGCTGGTGCTGGCGACCGGGCGCCCGCTCGTCCTGACCTGGGCCGATGCCCATGTCGCCGCCATCCTGCAGACCTTCCATGGCGGCACGGAAGGCCGCACCGCCATCGCCGACATCCTCACCGGCAAGATCAACCCGTCGGGGCGGGTGCCGATGAGCTTCCCGCGCTCGGTCGGGCAGATTCCGGTCTATTACGACCATCTGCCGACGGGGCGGCCGCAGAAGATCCGCCAGCGCTATGAATCGATCTTCATGGACGAGGCCAACGAGCCGCTCTACCCCTTCGGCCACGGGCTGTCCTACACCACCTTCACCTATGCGAATGCGCGGGTGTCACGGCCGAGCATGGGGCTCTACGGCAGCGTCGAGGTGTCGGTCGATGTCACCAATGCCGGCAGCCGCGAGGGGCAGGAGGTGGTGCAGCTCTATATCCGCCAGCCGGTCGCCAGCCGCTCGCGACCGGTTAGGGAACTGAAGGCGTTCGACAAGCCCATGCTGCGGCCCGGCGAGACCCGCACGATGCGCTTCCGCCTCGAGGCGCGACATCTCGGCGCACATGATGATGCCGGCCGCTACGTCGTGGAGCCGGGCCTGATCGAGATATATCTAGGCGGATCGTCGCAAACCTCTGTGATGACGCAGGTGACGCTGACCAAGTCTTGAACGGCGAGGCTTTATTTGCCGACGCTTTGCTCTCGACAACACTGACGTTTCGGACAATCCTTGCCGCGTGGCTGTCGGGGCAGTGCATCCGGCAGTCGTAACGACGCTTTGGCTTCAAGGGATGCGGCGATGGCGACCGGGACCGTCAAGTGGTTCAATACAGAAAAGGGCTTCGGCTTCATTCAGCCTTCGGATGGCGGCAAGGATGTGTTCGTGCACATCACTGCCGTTAAGGAAGCGGGCATGATGACACTGACCGAGGGGCAGAAAGTCTCGTTCGAACTGAAAACCGAACGGGGCAAGACCGCGGCGGGCTCGCTGCAGTTGCTGTGACCCGCGGCCGCGGTTGACAGCGTCGTCGGCGGACAGCATGCCGCCGGTGTGAAAAGCACGCCTGTCATCGGCCGCATTTCAGGCGTCCTCGTCGCGGCCGGTGACGCCTCGTCGCGACACCCCTTCGTGACCTCGGCGGTCACGGCCCTGATGCTCGACCATGCGGGCATTGTCGGCGATCTTCATTCCGGCGCGGTGCGACCCTCGGGGCCGCGCGAGCCTTGGCTGCCGCGCGGGTTGCCCCTGCGAAACGACCGCCAGCTCTCGGCACTCTGCCCGGACGAACTGGCGACGATCGCCGCGGCGCTCGATCTCCCGGCGCTGCCGCCCGGCTGGCTCGGCGGCAATCTGCTGATCGAGGGGCTGCCGGCTTTTTCGCGCATCGCACCAGGCAGCCGGCTCGCTATCGGCGGAAGCTGGGCCGGGCGAGGGCGGTTCGACGGCAGCGCGGTCCTGCGGGTGGAAGCCTATAATCCGCCCTGTCGGCGTGCGGGGGCCGCGGTCGCGGCTGCGAGCGGGCGCCCCGAACTCCAGTTTCGGTTCGTCAAGGCGGCTGCCGGTCTGCGCGGGCTGGTGCTGAGCGTCGACCTGGCCGGCCCGATCGCAGTGGGCGACGCGGTGGTCGTGATCCCGCCGGTCACGACAGGCTAGCGGGCGAAGCGCCGCGCGCCGGCGACGCAGGCCGCGACGGCCGCGCAGGCCATCAGCATCGGCCAGGTCACGGTCTCGCCCAGCAGCAGCCCGGCGAGGGCGAGGCCGAAAAAGGGCTGCAGCAGTTGCAGTTGCCCAACCGCCGCGATGCCGCCCAGGGCGAGGCCGCGATACCAGAAGACGAAGCCGATCAGCATGCTGAAGAGCGAGACATAGGCGAGGCCGAGCCAGGCCGGCAGCGCTGTCGCCGCCATGCTGGCGGGGCGCAGCGCCAACGCGGCGCTCGCCGTGATGGGCAGGGCCAGCAGCAGCGCCCAGGAGATGACCTGCCAGCCGCCGAGCCGCCGCGACAGCGTCGCGCCCTCGGCATAGCCCCAGCCGCAGACGACGATGGCCGCGAGCATCAGCAGGTCGCCGGTCGGAGCGGCGGCGAAGCCCTGCGTCAGGGCAAAGCCGACGACGAGAGCGCTGCCGAGACCCGAGAGCAGCCAGAAGGCCGGACGCGGGCGCTCGCCGCCGCGCAGTACGCCGAACAGCGCGGTGGCGAGCGGCAACAGGCCGATGAAGACGATCGAATGCGCCGCCGTAACGTGCCGCAGCGCCAGCGCCGTCAGCAGCGGGAAGCCGATGACGACGCAGAGCGAGACCACCACCAAAGGCAGGATGTCGGCTCGCGAGGGCCGCTTTTCGCGGAAGAGGAGCAGCAGGGCCAGCCCGAGGAGGCCTGCGATGGCGGCGCGGGCGAGCGTCAGGAACACCGGCTCGAAATCCGACACCGCGACCCGGGTCGCCGGCAGCGAGCCCGCGAAGATGATCACCCCCAGCAGGCCGTTCACCAGCCCGCTCGTCCTGTCTTCGACCATGCGCAGTTCCTCCATCGCCGGGGGAGCGGTCATTGCTGCGGACCCAGCACATCTGCCAGAGACAGGTCCGGACAATTGAGGCAAACTGTACTGATGACAGAGTCGGAACAGCTGGTGGCTGACACGAGCGAGCTGCAGCGTCCTGAAACCCGCGTTGGTGCCGTCATGGGCGCCATCCGCGAGCGCATCACGGGGCGGAGATTGGCGCCGGGCGCGCGGCTTCCCTCGATCCGCGCCTTCGCCACCGCGATGGCGGTGTCGAAATCGACCGTGGTCGAGGCCTATGACCGGCTGGCGGCGGAGGGCGCGATCGAGGCGCGACGCGGCTCCGGCTTCTTCGTCGCCGGCCCGCCGCAGCCCTTCTCGCCCGCCGATCTCGGGCCGCGGCTGGAGCGCGCGGTCGATCCCTTCTGGGTGTCGCGGCAGACGCTGGATGCCGGCGACACGGTCCTGAAGCCGGGCTGTGGCTGGCTTCCGGCGGAGTGGCTGCCGCAGGAGAGCCTGCGTCGTTCGTTGCGGGCGCTCTCGCGAGCGCCGGCCGAGACGCTGGCCGATTACGGCACGCCGTTGGGGCTGGCGCCGCTGCGACTGTGGCTGTCGCGCCGGCTGGCGGGGCATGGCATCGAAGCCGCGCCGGACCAGATCCTGCTCACCGAATCCGGTACGCAGGCGCTCGATCTCGTCTGCAGCCTCCTCGTCGAGCCCGGCGACACGGTGCTCGTCGACGATCCCTGCTACTTCAACTTCCATGCCCTGCTGAGGGCGCATCGCGTGCGGATGGTGGGCGTGCCCTTCGGGCCGAACGGTCCCGATCTCGCCGCCTTCGAGCAGGTTCTGTCCGAGCATCGGCCGCGCCTCTACGTCACCAATTCGGGCCTGCACAATCCGACCGGGGCTGGCCTCTCGCCGGTCGTCGCGCATCGGCTTCTCAAACTGTCCGACCCTTTCGGCCTGACCATCGTCGAGGACGACATCTTCGCCGATTTCGAGCTGGAGCCGGCGCCGCGTCTCGCCGCCTTCGACGGGCTGGAGCGCGTCGTCCAGATCGGCAGCTTCTCCAAGTCGCTCTCGGCCTCGGTGCGCTGCGGCTACATCGCCGCTCGGCGCGACTGGATCGAGGGGCTGATCGACCTGAAGATCGCGGGCTCCTTCGGGACAGGGCGGCTGGCGGCCGAACTCGTGCTCGGCGTGTTGAAGGATGGCGGCTATCGCCGGCATATGGACGGGCTCCGCACGCGGCTCGCGCGGGCGATGGGCGAGACGGCGGCCAGGCTCCATGACATCGGCATCGAGCCCTGGATCGAGCCGCGCGGCGGCATGTTCCTGTGGTGCCGATTGCCAGAAGGGCTGGATTCCGCCGTCATCGCGCAGCGCTTGCTGGCGCAGGACATCGTGCTGGCGCCCGGGAACGTCTACAGCCTGTCGCAGAGTGCCAGCCGCTTCATGCGCTTCAACGTCGCCCAGTCGGGCGATCCGCGGCTGTTCGAGGCGCTCCGACACGCCGTGACGAATTGTTAACCGCTGCGGGGGCGGTCGTGCGCCGGGCCGAGAAAGCTGTTGCACGGGCGAGCAAGGCGACATAAACATATCTTTATATGTTTTTGGCTGATGCGGAGCCTGCTTTGCGCCTACCGACCACCCTGCCGTCCGATGTCCTGCTGGCTGCGCTGCGCGCGGCGGGGGAAGAGACGCGGCTGCGCATCCTGGCGCTGCTGTCGGAGGGCGAATTGTCGGTCTCGGACCTCACCGACATCCTCGGTCAGTCGCAGCCGCGCATCTCGCGTCATCTCAAGCTCTTGGCGGAGGCGGGGCTGGTGCGTCGCTCGCGCGAGGGCGCCTGGGCCTTTTTCCGCCTGGACGAAACTGGAGCGGGCGGGGCCTTCGCCGCTTCTCTCGCCACCTGGCTCGACCGCTCCGACCCGGTCCTGACGGCCGATCGCGAGCGGCTCGCCGCGGTGCGGGGCACCCGGGCGGAGGCGGCGCAGGCCTATTTCGCCAGCGTGGCGCGCGACTGGGACCGGCTGCGCTCGCTGCATGTGCCCGACGAGGCGGTGGAGGCCGCCGTCGAGGCTGCCGTCGGCAAGGGCACGCCTGGCAGCCTGCTCGATCTCGGCACCGGCACGGGCCGGATGCTCCAGCGCATCGCGCCGAAATTCGGCCGCGCCGTCGGCGTCGACGCCAACCACGCCATGCTGGCGGTGGCCCGCGCCAATCTCGAGGCCGCCGGTCTGGCCCGCGTCGAGCTGCGCCAGGGCGACATCTATGCGCTGCCTTTTCCGCGCGGCAGCTTCGACCTCGTGGTGATCCACCAGGTTCTGCACTTCCTCGACGATCCCGGCCGCGCCGTGCGCGAAGCGGCGGCGATGCTCGCCCCCGGCGGGCGGCTGATCGTCGTCGATTTCGCCCCGCACGAGATGGAGTTCCTGCGAACCGAGCACGCGCATCGCCGCCTCGGCTTCTCGCGGGCGCAGATTGCCGGCTGGTTCGCCGAGAGCGGGCTCGCCTGCGATCTCTCCGAGGAAATCACGCTCGCCGGCGGCGGCTCCGGCCAGTTGCCGGTCATGCTCTGGCGGGGTTGCGACCGGCGCGTCCAGTCCGATCCGATGCCGCGACGCACCAATCTCGAGGTGGCCTGATGAACGCTTTCCGACCCAGCCGGCACGGCACCCGCCGCCCGAAGATCTCCTTCGAGTTCTTCCCGCCAAAGACGCCGGAGATGGAGGTTTCGCTCTGGGAGAGCGTGCGCCGGCTGGAGCCGCTCGCGCCCTCCTTCGTTTCGGTGACCTATGGCGCCGGCGGTTCGACGCGCGAGCGCACCCACGCCACCGTCAAGCGCATGGTCGAAGAGACGGCGCTGAAGCCGGCGGCGCATCTCACCTGCGTTTCCGCCTCGCGCGATGAGGTCGACGAGGTGATCCGCGGCTATTGGGAGGCCGGCGTCCGCCATGTCGTGGCGCTGCGCGGCGATCCGGCGGGCGGGCTCGGCACGGTCTACGAGCCGCATCCGCAGGGCTATCACCAGACCTCGGATCTGGTGGCGGGGCTGAAGCGCATCGGCGATTTCGAGGTCACGGTCTCGGCCTATCCGGAGAAGCATCCGGAGGCCGCGTCGCTGGACGCCGATATCGACGCGCTGAAGAAGAAGGTCGATGCGGGAGCGACGCGCGCGATCACCCAGTTCTTCTTCGATAACGACGTCTATTTCCGCTATCTCGACAAGGTCCGCGCCGTCGGGATCGACATTCCGATCCTGCCCGGCATCGTGCCCGTGCAGAACTTCAAGCAGACCGCCAATTTCGCCCGCAAGACGGGGGCGAGCGTGCCGCAATGGCTGGCTGATCGCTTCGAGGGGCTCGAGGACGATGCCGCGACGCGCCGTCTCGTCGCGGCCGCCGTCTGCGCCGAGCAGGTGCTGGATCTGATCGACCGCGGCGTGGGCGACCTGCACTTCTACACGATGAATAAAGCCGATCTGGTCTATGCCATCTGCCATCTGGTCGGGGTGAAGCCGGAGCGTGGCGAACCGCAGGCGGCTGCGGCGGAGTGATCTCAACACGACCTCGTCCTTAGAGGCGCTTGCCCGGCGCTCCCAAGGACGAGGGCTGCCGGATCGAGCGAGTCGATCCGGCTTCGATGAAGGCGTGACAATGTCAGATTTCCAGCCCACCCCCGTCGACGGTGCCGAGATCGAGCGCGCGCTGCGCCAATCCGCGTCCGAGCGCATCCTCGTCCTCGACGGCGCGATGGGGACGCAGATCCAGAACCAGAAGTTCTCCGAGGCGGATTTCCGGGGCGAGCGCTTCAAGGGCTGGAATCACGACCTCAAGGGCAACAACGACCTGCTGGTCCTGACCCAGCCGGATGCGATCCGCGACATCCATCTCGCCTATTTCACGGCGGGGGCCGACATCGTCGAGACCAACACCTTCTCCTCGACGCAGATCGCCCAGGCCGATTACGGCATGGAGGCGCTGGCCTACGAGCTGAACGTTGTGTCGGCGAAGCTCGCCCGCGAGGCGGCGGCCATCGCCCAGAAGGCGGACGGGCGGCGTCGCTATGTCGCCGGCGCGATCGGCCCGACCAACCGCACGCTGTCGATCTCGCCGGACGTCAACAATCCGGGCTTCCGGGCCGTGACCTTCGACCAGGTGCGCGACTCCTATGCCGAGCAGGTGCGCGGGCTGATCGACGGCGGGTCCGAGATCATCCTCGTCGAGACGATCTTCGACACGCTCAACGCCAAGGCGGCGATCGTCGCGATCGAGAACGTCTATCGCGAGCGCGGCATCCGCCTGCCGGTGATGATCTCGGGAACGATCACCGATCTCTCGGGGCGCACCCTGTCCGGCCAGACGACGGAGGCCTTCTGGAACGCAGTGCGCCATGCCGCGCCGCTGACGATCGGGCTGAACTGCGCGCTCGGCGCGCGCGAGATGCGCGCCCATATCAAGGACCTGTCGCGCGTTGCCGACACGCTGATCTGCGCCTATCCCAATGCCGGCCTACCCAATGAATTCGGGATGTATGACGAAAGCCCCGAGGCGACGGCCGCGATGCTGGCCGAGTTTGCCGATGCGGGCCTCGTCAATGTCGTCGGCGGCTGCTGCGGCACGACGCCGGGGCATATCGCGGCGATCGCGCAGGCGGTGGCCGGCAAGGCGCCGCGCCAGGTGCCGGAGATCAAGCGTTATCTGCGGCTGGCCGGGCTCGAGCCCTTCACGCTCGACGAGACGATCCCCTTCGTCAATGTCGGCGAGCGCACCAACGTCACCGGCTCGGCCAAGTTCCGCAAGCTGATCACCAATGGCGACTATGCCGCGGCGCTCGACGTGGCGCGCGACCAGGTCGCCAACGGCGCACAGGTGATCGACGTCAACATGGACGAGGGCCTGCTCGATTCCGAGAAGGCGATGACCGAGTTCCTGAACCTGATCGCCTCGGAGCCGGACATCAGCCGCGTTCCGATCATGGTCGATTCCTCCAAGTTTCCGATCATCGAGGCCGGCCTGAAGACGATCCAGGGCAAGCCGATCGTCAACTCTATCTCGATGAAGGAGGGCGAGGAGGCCTTCCTCGAGCAGGCGCGCATCTGCCGCAACTACGGGGCGGCCGTGGTGGTGATGGCCTTCGACGAGAAGGGGCAGGCCGACACCTATGAGCGCAAGATCGAGATCTGCACGCGCGCCTACCAGCTCCTGACCGAGCAGATCGGGTTCCCGCCCGAGGACATCATCTTCGACCCCAACGTTTTCGCCGTGGCGACGGGCATCGAGGAGCACGACAACTACGGCAACGACTTTATTCAAGCGACTAAGACGATCCGCGAGACCCTGCCGCACGCCCATATCTCGGGCGGCGTCTCGAACCTGTCCTTCTCGTTCCGCGGCAACGAGAAGGTCCGCGAGGCGATGCACTCGGTCTTTCTCTACCACGCCATCAAGGTCGGGATGGATATGGGCATCGTCAATGCGGGCCAGCTCGGCTCCTATGACGATCTCGATCCCGAGCTGCGCGAGCTCTGCGAGGATGTCGTCCTCAACCGGCGCAAGGATGCGACCGAGCGGCTGCTCGACGCGGCGCCGCGCTTCAAGGGCGACGGCTCGGTGTCGTTTTCCGGCAAGGACATGGCCTGGCGCGAGGGGCCGGTCGAGAAGCGGCTTGAATATGCGCTGGTCAACGGCATCACCGCCTTCATCGATGTCGATGTGGAGGAGGCGCGCCAGCAGGCCGAGAAGCCGCTGCATGTGATCGAAGGGCCGCTGATGGCCGGCATGAACGTCGTCGGCGACCTGTTCGGCGCGGGCAAGATGTTCCTGCCGCAGGTGGTGAAGTCGGCCCGCGTGATGAAGCAGGCGGTCGCCTACCTCATGCCCTTCATGGAAGAGGAGAAACGCCTCAACGGCGGCTCCGAACGCTCGGCCGCCGGCAAGGTGCTGATGGCGACGGTCAAGGGCGACGTCCACGACATCGGCAAGAACATCGTCGGCGTCGTGCTCCAGTGCAACAATTTCGAGGTCATCGACCTCGGCGTCATGGTGCCGACGCAGAAGATCCTCGACGTGGCGCGCAAGGAGAAGGTCGACATTATCGGCCTGTCGGGGCTGATCACGCCCTCGCTCGACGAAATGGTGACGGTCGCCTCCGAGATGGAGCGCGAGGGCTTCGACATCCCGCTGCTGATCGGCGGGGCGACGACGAGCCGCGTCCACACGGCGGTGAAAATCCACCCGGCCTATGAGAAGGGGCAGGCGGTCTATGTCACCGACGCCTCGCGCGCCGTCGGCGTGGTCTCCAGCCTGCTCTCGCAGGACCAGAAGCCGGCCTATGTCGAGGGCATCCGCGAGGAGTATGCCAAGGTCTCGGCGGCGCATCGCCGCTCGGAGGCCGACAAGCAGCGCCTGCCGCTGGCCAAGGCCCGCGCCAACGCCTTCAAGCCCGACTGGAGCGCCTATCAGCCGCCGAAGCCCAGCTTCCTCGGGACGCGGACCTTCCGCACCTATGATCTCGCCGATCTCGTCCCGCTGATCGACTGGACCCCCTTCTTCCAGACCTGGGAGATGAAGGGGCGCTTCCCGGCGATCCTTGAGGACGAGACGCAGGGGCCGGCGGCACGCGCCCTCTGGGACGATGCCCAGGCCATGCTGAAGCGCATCGTCGAGGAGCGCTGGTTCAACCCGAAGGCGGTGATCGGCTTCTGGCCGGCCAATGCGGTCGGCGACGACATTGCGCTCTACACCGGCGAAAGCCGCACCGAGCGTCTAGCGACGCTGCACGGCCTGCGCCAGCAGCTCTCCAAGCGCGACGGCAAGCCGAACATGTGCATCGCGGATTTCGTCGCGCCGGAAGGTGTCGACCGGCCCGACTATATCGGCGGCTTCGTCGTCACGGCCGGGGCGGAGGAAGAGCGCATCTCCGAGAAGTTCGCGCGCGACAACGACGATTACCGTTCGATCATGGTCAAGGCGTTGGCGGATCGTTTCGCCGAGGCCTTCGCCGAGCGGATGCACCAGCTCGTGCGGCGCGACTACTGGGGTTACGCCCCCGACGAGGCGCTCTCCAACGAGGATCTGATCCGCGAAGAATATCGCGGCATCCGCCCGGCGCCCGGCTATCCCGCCCAGCCCGACCATACCGAGAAGGCGACGCTGTTCGAGCTGCTCAAGGCGGAATCCCGCGTCGGCGTGAAGCTGACCGAGAGCTTCGCGATGTGGCCGGGCTCCTCCGTCTCGGGGCTCTACCTCGCGCATCCGGAGGCGTATTACTTCGGCGTCGCGAAGGTCGAGCGCGACCAGGTCGAGGACTATGCCGCCCGCAAGGGTATGCCGATCCATGAGGTCGAGCGCTGGCTGGCGCCGATCCTCAACTATGAGCCCGCGAGCTATCGGCTCGAGGCGGCGGAGTAGGGCAGGCGGCCTCCGTCTTTTCTACATTCCGGTCTTGTGGATTGGAGGCGGGGCGGCGTATAGCCCCGCAGGGCCGATCGGCTCGAAACCGGATGCGGAAGAACGGCCATGGCTGACGACGACTACGTCTATGACGAGGTGACGGGCGAGTGGCGCCCCGCCTCCGAGATGGCCGCAGCGGCCGCAACCGACAGCGTGGTCGTGCGCGATGCCGCGGGCAATGTGCTCGCCGACGGCGATTCCGTGGTGCTGATCAAGGATCTCAAGGTCAAGGGCGCCGGCCAGACGCTTAAGCAGGGCACGGTCATCCGCTCGATCCGCCTCACCGACGATCCCGACGAGATCGACTGCCGGCACGAGACGATCCGCGGGCTCGTGCTGCGCACCGAATTCGTGCGCAAGCGCTCATGACCGCAGCCTCCCCGTGATCCGCAAGGCGACCCTAGCCGATCAGCCGCGCATCCATGCGATCCGCATGGGCGTGCGCGAGAACGTGCTGTCGGACCCCTCGCGCGTGACCGATGCAGAAGTCGCCTGGTACCGCGATCACGCGATCTTCCTGGTGTCGGAGGCCGATGGCGAGATCGCCGGCTTTACCTGCGCCAATCCCCAGACGGGGCTGATCTGGGGGCTGTTCGTCGATCCGGACCATGAGGGGCAGGGCCATGGCCGGGCGCTGCTTGACGCGGCCCTCGCGGGTCTGGTGGCGGCCGGGATCGTTCAGGCCCATCTCACCACCGGTGCCGGCACGAGGGCGGAGCGCTTCTATCGCCGCCATGGCTGGCGGGAAACCGGCCGCTCGCTCGACGGCAACATCGTCTTCATCAAGCCGCTGGGTTGAGCCTCGGCCGGCATTGCACCGGCGCCATTCCGAGCCTGCGCGGAGGCAATCGTTTGACCGTTGCGGACGTCGCCGCGCCGCAACATCTTGGAGCCACCTTACAGATTGATCCTCAGGAGGCTCTCATGACCCAGATCGCTATCGTGTTCCATTCCGGCTATGGCCATACCGCCAAGGTCGCCGAGCATGTCGCCAAGGGTGCGCGCGGCACGGGCGCGACCGTCGAATTGCTGGCGATCGATGCGGACGGAAATCTGCCCGAGGCCGCCTGGGCCACGCTCAAGGCCGCCGACGGCATCGTCTTCGGTTCGCCGACCTATATGGGCAGCGTCTCCTGGCAGTTCAAAAAATTCGCCGACGCCTCCAGCAAGCCTTGGTACACGATGGACTGGAAGGGCAAGATCGCGGCCGGTTTCACCAATTCCGCGACGCTGAACGGCGACAAGGGCTCGACTATCGCCTATCTCGCGCTGCTCGCCGCCCAGCACAAGATGCTCTGGACCGGCACGGGGATGCATCCGTCCAACGCCAAGTCGAGCACCCGCGACGATCTCAACAATCTCGGCGGCTATCAGGGCCTGCTCGTAACCTCGCCCTCCGATGCGGGCGTCGACGAGATGATCCCGGGCGACCTCAAGACGGCGGAAGCCTTCGGCGCCAATGTCGCCGACGTGGTCAAGAGCGTCAAAGGCTGAGCCCAGCGGCTGCGATCGGCGCGGTCGCAGGCGGCCGCGCGATCATGCCGTCGAAGACCCGCACGACATTGCCGCCGGCCGCCCGCGCGACATAAAGCGCGGAATCCGCCTCGGCAAAGAGCCGCTTCGGATCGTTGCTGTGAGAGGGTTTCAGCAAAGCGGCGCCGATCGACAGTCGCAGTTCGATCGCGCCGCTGCCGTGCGGCACCGGGCGAGCCAGCAGCCGGTGCGCGTTGGCCAGAGTTGCCTCCATCGCCTTGGCGGTGCCGCCGCGAAGCAGCAGGGCGAATTCGGCCCCGCCGATGCGCGCGACCAGGATCGCATCCGGAAACAGGCGTGCCAGACGTTCGCCGACGCAGCGCAGGCAGTCGACCGCACCGGCATGGTCATGGCGCTCGCGCAGCCCCTCGACATCGTCGATCGCGACCACGGCGAGAGCGAAGCCGTGGGACTCGTTCGCATGACGGCTGAGTTCGCGCGTGGCCTCCTCGAAGGCGCGCCGGTTCGTCAGGCCGGTCAGCGGATCTTTGGATGAGACAGTCACGAGCCCGTCCCACATCTTCTTCTCGGCGGTGACGTCCTGCTTGGAGCCGAAGATCCGGATCGGGCGACCCTGGTCGTAGCTGACGCCGAGGCGCAGGCGCATCCAGCGGCTGCGGCCGCCCAAGCGAAGCTGGCAGTCCAGCACGAAACCCTTCCCGCTGCGGATGGCGGCAGCCCGGTGCCGCTCCATCTCACTGCGGCTTTGGCTTTGATAGACGTCGAGCGCCATCGAGCGATGGAGGGTCTGCCCGCGCCGAATCTCGAAGAGGTCGTAAACGCCGTCCGTCCAGCTCACGGCCTCGGTGGCGAGGTCGCAGGACCACGCACCACCGGGCCCCGACAGAGCCTGGCTGTAGAGGCTTGCGGCGCCGAGAGCGCCCGGGGGCGTCGAGGTCTCGAGCATCAGATCCGGTTTGCGACGGGCTTGGACATGCCCGAAACACTAGCCCAGCCGTGTTAAACGACCCTTTCGGCGATGCGCGAAAGCGCGCCGGTCACTCCCGGCGCAGCGCCTCAATGGGATCGAGCCGCGCGGCCTGTCGGGCGGGATAAAAGCCGAAAAACACGCCGATCAGGCCCGAGACGCCGACGGCGATGGCGATCGTTTCGAGCGAGACGACGGAGGGCCAGCCGGCAATTCGCGCAATCGTGAGCGCCGAGCCGATGCCGAGCGCGATGCCGACCGCCCCGCCGATGGTGGCGAGCGTCGTCGCCTCGATCAGGAACTGCGCCAGCACGTCGCGCTGGCGCGCCCCCACCGCGAGCCTAAGGCCGATCTCGCGCGTCCGCTCCGTGACCGAGACCAGCATGATGTTCATGATGCCGATGCCGCCGACGAGCAGCGAGACGCCGGCCACTGCTGCCAGCAGCCAGGACAGCGTGTTGGCGGCCTGGGTGGCGGTGTTGGCGATCTCGGTCAGGTTGCGGACGATAAAATCGTCCTCCTGGTCCGCCATCAGCCTGTGGCGCTGGCGCAGCAGCGCGCTGGTCTGTTCGATGCCGGGCGCGATCGCCTCCTCGCTGGCGAATTTGACCATGATGGTCTGGACCGAGCGGTCGCGGGCGTAGTTGCGGCCGACGATGCGGCGCCGGCCGGTGTCGAGCGGCACGAAGATGACATCGTCCTGGTCCTGGCCCAGCGCCGACTGGCCCTTGGGCGCCATCACGCCGATGACCTTGAAGGGCACATTGCGGATGCGGAACTGCTGTTCGAGCGGGTTCTGCTCGCCGAAGAGATTGCGCGCCACCGTCTGGCCGATGATGGCGACGATCTCGCCACGGCGCAGTTCCTCCGGCTCGAACAGGCGGCCTTCGCCGACCTCCCATTCGCGCGCGGTGAAGAAATCGAGATCGGTTGCGGTGATCTGGGTCGACCAGTTGGCGGCGCCGAACACGGCCTGGGCGCGTGTGACGATGACCGGGGCGGCGGCCAGCACACCGTCGACCTCCCGGGCGATGGCGGTCGCGTCCTCGTCGGTCAGCGTCGAGGAGGCGCCGGCGCCGAGCCGGGCACCGCCCTGCGTGACGTTGCCGGACTGGACGATAGCGAGATTGGCGCCCAGCGACTTGATCTGAGAGGTCACTCGCTCTCGGGCGCCCGAGCCGATCGCGACCATGGCGATGACGGCGGCGACGCCGATGATGATGCCGAGCATCGTCAGGGCCGAGCGCAGCGCATTGGCGCCGATGGCCGAGAGCGCGGAGCGGATGGCCTCGAGGATGCTCACGGGACGGGCTCCGGCGCGGGATCGGGCTCCGCCGCTGCACGGGAGTCGATGGACGCCAGCGCCGTGCGGGCGTCGGCCGCCTCCTGCCGCTGGTCGCTGAGGAGCCGGCCGTCGCGGAAGCGGATGACGCGGCGGGCGTGGCGCGCGACCTCGGCGTCATGGGTGACGAGGACGACGGTGACGCCCTCGCGATTGAGATCCTGGAAGAGCGCGAGGATCTCCAGCGCGGTGCGGCTGTCGAGCGCGCCCGTCGGCTCGTCGGCCAGCAGCAGGCGAGGCTCGTTGACCAGCGCACGGGCGATGGCGACGCGCTGCTGCTGCCCGCCCGAAAGCTGCATCGGCCGGTGATGGGCGCGTTCGGCCAGCCCGACCCGGCCGAGAGCGGCGAGCGCGCGCTGGCGCCGCGTCTTGCGGTCGGCCCCGGCATAGACCATCGGCAGCTCGACATTGGCGCAGGCGTCGACGCGCGGCAGCAGGTTGAACTGCTGAAAGACGAAGCCGAGCTTGCGGTTGCGCAGTTCTGCAAGGCCATCACTGCCGAGCGTTTCGACCGCGACGCCGTCGAGCCGGTAATGTCCGCCGGTCGGCCGGTCGAGGCAGCCGATCAGGTTCATGAAGGTGGATTTGCCCGAGCCGGACGGGCCCATCACCGCCACGAGGTCGCCGGCCTCGATGTCGAGCGAGACCCGGTCAAGCGCGGTCACCCGGCCGGAATCGAGGTCGTAGACGCGGGAGAGCGCGCGGGCTTCGATCAGCGACATGGCTGCGCCGCGGAGGTAGAGGGCGCGCCCATCAGAACAGACGCGGCGGGCCGCCGCGCATGGGCGGGCCGGCGGGGGTGGCGGGCGC
>LSIG01000080.1 GCA_001556125.1 Rhizobiales bacterium CCH10-E5
TAGGCCGTCGACTCATTACCGCGTAGCCAGATCCTGACGCATACGAGCTTGAGGCTTGCGAGGAAGTTTTCCGCGAGCTTGTCGTAGCGTGTGGCGACGCGGCGGAACTGTTTGATCTTGTTGAAGAAGCGCTCGATCAGGTTCCTGTCCCTGTAGAGGTGCCGGCTGAAGCAGATCGGGTCCTTTCGATTGCTCTTGGGCGGGATGTTGGCCCAGGCTCCGCGTTCCCCGACAAGGGCGCGCAAGGCGTTGGCGTCGTAGCCCTTGTCGGCCATCAGCATCGAACCGGGAGCGAGATGGCCGATCATGTCGGCGGCGCTGGCGATGTCGCTGGCTTGCCCCGCCGTCAGCTTGAGCTGGATCGGGCGCCCTTGCGCATCGACGAGGGCGTGGATTTTGGTGGTGAGCCCGCCTCGCGAGCGACCGACACAACGATCTCGACCCCCCTTTTTCCGGTCGCCCCCTGTTGGTGGACCCGCACGACCGAGGTGTCGATCATCTGGACGTCGCCGTCGTAAGCCTTTGTGATCGCGTCCATCAGCCGATCCCAGATGCCGGCTTTGCGCCAGCGGTTGAAGCGATTGTAGATCGTCGTCGGTGGGCCGTAGCGAGCCGGGACATCCGCCCAGGGCGC
>LSIG01000081.1 GCA_001556125.1 Rhizobiales bacterium CCH10-E5
GTTCCCGGTCCGTCCAACTAAACGCGGTTTAGCGAACAAACCTTGAGGTGCCCCCAGCCGGCTTCGTGCTCGTCGGCTACCAGCTCACCGGCTATTTCGTTTCCTGAACCCCAAGGACACACGTCTCATGTACAACACCGACATCCCGACCCGCGCCGAACTGCCGACTAACGCCCAGCTTCTGCGCTCGACCGCCATCGCCATCGTCGCGGCGGCCGGCATCCTCGTGACCATCGTGCTGCCCGCCGAATACGCGATCGACCCCACCGGCGTCGGCCGCATGCTCAGGCTGACCGAGATGGGCGAGATCAAGACCCAGCTCGCAGCCGAAGCCGAGGCCGACCGCCTGAAGGACCTCTCCACGACGCCGATTCAACCGGCCCCCGCGACGCCGGCCCCGGACCAGCGCTCCGGCCTGCTGACCACGCTGGCCGGGCTCCTCGTCTCGCCTGCGCAGGCCGGCGAACGGCTCGATCTCGCCCAGGCCGAGAAGACCGACGAGACCGTGATCACGCTCGATCCGACCAAGGGGACCGAATACAAGCTCACCATGGTCAAGGGCGCAAAGGTCACCTTCGAGTGGAGCGTCAAGGACGGCGTCGTCAACTACGACATGCACGGCACGCCCGGCCCCGGCGCCAAGGAGAAGAGCTACAAGACCGGCCGCGCGGTAGCGGGCGATACCGGCGTGCTGACCGCCGAATTCGACGGCGGCCATGGCTGGTTCTGGCGCAACCGCGGCACGAAGCCGGTGACCATCATCCTGCGCACCAAAGGCGCCTATGCCGAGATCAAGCGCATGAGCTGACGAGGTTCCAGCCGGCCTGCGAGAACGCGGGTCGGCCGGCAGGCGCGAACCGAAAACAGCTCGCTTGGGCGCAGACCTAAAATCCGTCCCCGGAGCCGGTTCGCGCCGCGATCCGAGGCGCACAGCAGCCCGCCGCTGACGGCTGTCCATCGCTGGCGGCCTGAATCGGCGGACAGGGCACGTCGCCATAAGAGCAGAACACGCAGCAATCGCCTTCAAGCGGTCGCAGCAGTACTCCGCAGCTCTTGCATTCGTAGAAAAACCAGCAGGCGTCCGTCGGCATCGTCTCAGTCGCCTGATGGGCGCAGCGAGGACAAGTCAGAGTCGATTCAAGCTGCATGAGGATCACCGCGTCAGCTTGAGCAGGGCCGGCTCGATATAGGGCGACCAGACGAGCGCCAGCCCGACGACCAGAGAGCCGAAGCCGAGCAGTCCGATCGTGCGGCGGGATGTTCCTGGCTTGGCGCATGTGTCGCCATCACAGCTCGGCCTGCGCCTTCGCCAGAAGAAAAAAGCCCAGCCGAGAGCCAGCATACCCGCAGCGCCGGCAATAAGCAGCGGCCGGATATCGGCCAGGAAGGCAAGGCCGCTGAAGACCGCCCCCGTCGCTCCAAGTCCCGCGAGCGCGATCGGCAGCACGCAGCATGAGGATGCGACCAGCGCGCCGATCCCAACGACCGCGCCCGTCCCGGCCAGGAGGCGCGTGGATGGCGCCGGGAGAGGCTCCGTCGTGCTCGACTTTCCGAGTTCCGCGCTGAACATGAATGGTGCTCCGTTTCGATCCATGGCACTCTGCCTCCCGTAGCCACTACGGGATCAAGCCACATATGCTCACAAAGGCGCGAGGCATCGCCGCGGGACAGCTTGCACAAGCCGCAGGCGTCAATCTCGAGACGGTCCGCTACTATGAGACTATCGGGCTGATGCCCGCGCCGCCGCGCACGTCGGGCGGCCATCGCGTCTACGACGACGCCCATGTCAGGCGGCTGGCCTTCATTCGCCGAGGCCGCGAGCTGGGGTTCAGCATCGACGAGATTCGCGCCCTCCTGATCCTGAACGACCCCCGCCATGGCTCCTGCGCGGAGGTCAAGGACATCGCGTCGACGCACCTCACCGAGGTGCGTCGCAAGCTCGCAGACCTGACGAGGCTGGAGAGTATCCTCGCCGCATCCGTCGCGCGCTGCACCAGTGAGCCGCTCGCGCCATGTCCCGTGCTCGATATGCTCGGACCCGAAGCGTCGTCGCCTGACGCCGCCTTGAAGACGCTTGATCGCTCACTGGACGGGCTCAGACACGATCGGCGAACTGGCGACCGTGCCTGAATTGGCGCCGCCATCCGTCGGATGACGGCCGGACAGCCCAGCCGCCGCCGGCAGCCCCCAGCCCTTGACCAGCCCGTAGATCGCCGGGATCACCAACAGCGTCAGCACGGTCGAGGAGACCATGCCGCCGATCATCGGGGTGGCAATGCGCTGCATCACCTCCGAGCCCGTGCCGGTGTTCCAGAGGATCGGCAGCAGGCCCGCCATGATCGCGATCACGGTCATGATTTTTGGCCGAAGCCGCTCGACCGCGCCGAGCATGATCGCGTCGCGAAGATCGGCGCGGGTGAAGGCTCGTCCTTCCGCCGCGCAGCGCGCCCGCACCTCCTTCAGGGCCTGGTCGAGATAGATCAGCATGATCACGCCGGTCTCGGCCGCGACGCCCGCGAGCGCGATGAAGCCGACCGCGACCGCCACCGACATGTTGAAGCCCTGCCACCAGAGCAGCCAGATTCCGCCGACCAGCGCGAAGGGCAGCGACAGCATGACGATGAGCGTCTCGGTCAGCCGGCGGAAGTTGAGGTAGAGCAGCAGGAAGATGATCGCGAGCGTCACCGGAACGACGATCTTCAGCCGCGCCTCGGCCCGCTCGAGATATTCGAACTGGCCGCTCCAGGCGACGCGGTAGCCGGCCGGAAGCTGGACGGCCTGCGCGATCGCACCTTGCGCCTCGCGGACATAGCCGCCGAGATCGCGCCCGGCGATGTCGACGAAGATGTAGATCGCGAGCTGGCCGTTCTCGGTGCGGATCGTGGTCGCGCCGCGCTTGCGCTCGATCGTCGCGACCTCGCCCAGCGGCACCGAACCGCCCGACGGCATCGTCACCTGGACCTCGCGCGCGATCGCCTGCGGATCCGAGCGCAGGTCGCGCGGATAGCGGATGGTGACGCCGTAGCGCTCGCGGCCCTCGACCGTCGTGGTGACGGTCTCGCCACCCAGCGCCATCGTGACCGCGCCCTGCACGTCGCCGACCGAGAGCCCGTAGCGTCCGAGCGCGATCCGGTCCGGCACGATGTCGAGGAAGTAGCCGCCGATGACGCGCTCGGCATAGGCGCTGGTGGTGCCGGGCACGTTCTTGAGCACGGTCTCGATCTGGCGCGAGACGCCTTCCATTTTGGTCAGGTCGTCGCCAAAAACCTTGACGCCGATCGGGGTGCGGATGCCGGTCGCGAGCATGTCGATGCGCGCGCGGATGGGCTGCGTCCAGGCGTTGGAGACGCCGGGGAACTGGAGCGCCTTGTCCATCTCCGCCTTGAGGCTGTCGAGCGTGACGCCTTCGCGCCATTCCGCCTTCGGTTTCAGGTTGATGATGGTCTCGAACATCTCGGTCGGGGCCGGATCGGTCGCGGTCTGGGCGCGGCCGGCCTTGCCGTAGACCGAGGCGACCTCCGGGAAGGAGCGGATGATCTGGTTCTGCGTCTGGAGCAGCTCGGCCGCCTTGGTGACGGAGATGCCCGGCAGGGTCGTGGGCATGTACATCAGCGTGCCCTCGTTCAGCGTCGGCATGAACTCCGAGCCGAGCTGTCGCGCCGGCCAGACGCTGACGCCCAGCAACGCGAGCGCCAGCAGGATGGTCAGCACCCTGGCCCTGAGCACGCCCCCGATCAGCGGCCGGTAGAGCCAGATCAGAACCCTGTTGATCGGGTTCTTGTGCTCCGGGATGATCCGGCCCCGGATGAAGACCACCATCAGCGCCGGCACCAAAGTCACCGACAGGAAGGCGGCCGCCGCCATCGCGAAGGTCTTGGTGTAGGCGAGCGGCCCGAACAGGCGACCTTCCTCGGCCTCCAGGGTGAAGATCGGCAGGAAGGAGACGGTGATGACGAGCAGGCTGAAGAACAGCGCCGGGCCGACCTCGCTCGCCGCCTCGATCAGGATCTCGACGCGGGGCTTGTCCGGCTGAGCCCGTTCCAGGTGCTTGTGGGCGTTCTCGATCATGACGATGGCGGCGTCGATCATCGCGCCGACGGCGATGGCGATGCCGCCGAGGCTCATGATGTTGGAGCCAAGCCCCAGAGCCTTCATCGCCGCGAAGGCCATCAGGATGCCGACGGGCAGCATGATGATCGCGACCAGGGCGCTGCGCAGATGCAGTAGGAAGACGATGCAGACCAGCGCGACGATGATGCTCTCCTCGATCAGCGTGCCCTTCAGCGTCTCGATCGCCCGCTCGATCAACCCGGAGCGGTCGTAGACCGGCACGATCTCAGCCCCGCCCGGCAGGCTCGCCGCGACCTCGGCAAGACGTGCCTTGGCGTGTTCGATCACGGAGAGCGCGTTGGCGCCGAAGCGTTGCAGGATGATACCGCTGGCGACCTCCCCCTCGCCGTTGAGTTCGGTGATGCCGCGCCGCTCATCCGGACCGAGTTCGACACGGGCGACGTCGGAGAGGCGCAGCGGCACGCCCCGATCGCTCTTCAGGACGATGTTCTCGATATCGGCGATCGACTTCAGGTAGCCGCGGCCGCGAACCATGAACTCGAACTCGCTAAGCTCGACCGTGCGTCCGCCGACGTCCATATTGCTGCTGCGGACCGCCTCGCGCAGCGTCGCGAGCGAGACGCCCTGGGCGCGCAGCCGCACGGGATCGACGATGATCGCGTATTGCTTGACGAAGCCGCCGACGCTGGCGACCTCGGCCACCCCCTCGGCACGAGAAGCCGCGAAGCGCACGACCCAGTCCTGGAGCGAGCGTAGTTCCGCCAGGGTCATGTTCTTGGCGAGGACCGCGTACTGGTAGACCCAGCCCACGCCGGTCGCATCGGGCCCGAGCGTGGGCGAGACGCCCGTCGGGAGACGCCGCGCGGCGGCATTGAGATATTCGAGCACGCGCGAGCGCGCCCAATAGGGATCGGTGCCGTCCTCGAAGATGACGTAGACGAAGGAGACGCCGAAGAAGGAGAAGCCGCGCACGACGCGCGCCTTCGGCACGGTCAGCATCGAGGTCGTCAGCGGATAGGTGACCTGGTCCTCGATCACCTGAGGTGCCTGGCCGGGGTACTCGGTGTAGACGATGACCTGGACATCGGAGAGGTCGGGGATCGCGTCGAGCGGCAGGGTCTTCAACGCATAAACACCCGCCGCCACAGCGAAGGCGGCGGCAACGAAGACGAGGATCAGGTTGCGCGCCGACCAGGCGATCAGGCGGGCGATCATGGCTTGGCCTCCGGCTGGGCGAAGCCGCCCAGGGCGGCCTTAAGGTTGCTCTCGGCATCGATCAGGAAGTTGGCCGAGACGACGACGCGATCGCCCTCGGCGACCCCCTCGGTGATCGCGACCCTGCCATCGCCGCGGCGGCCGAGCTTGACCTCGCGCGGCTCGAACCGACCCTCGCCCAGATCAAGAATGACGACCCGGCGCGAGCCGCTGTCGATCACGGCGCTGTCGGGAACCGCGAGCTGCGGAGCTGGGTCATCGGAGCCGATATCGACGTCGGCATACATGTTCGGCAGCAGCATGCCGTCGCGGTTGCCGATCTCGATGCGGACCTTTGCCGTGCGCGTCGCCTCGGCAATCTCCGGGTAGATCACGCTGACGCGTCCCTCGAAGGAACTCCCCGGACGGCCGCGCAATCGCACCGTGGCTGGCGCGCCGATGCCGACGGCCGCCAGTTGGCGTTCCGGAACATCGGCCAGAACCCAGATCGTCGAGATGTCGGCGAGCCGGAACAGACTGCCGCCGGCCGTCATCTTCATGCCGTCACTGACCGAACGTTCCAGCACGATGCCGTCGCGCGGCGCCGACCAGTTGATCGTCAGCGGCACCTTTCGGCTGCGCTCGATCTCGGCGATGACCTCCGGCGGGACGCCGAGGTTTTCGAGACGCTGCCTTGCGCCGCCTTCGGGCACGCCGCGCGCGGCGGCATTGAGCTCGGTGATGAACTGCGCGCCGGCGGTGCTGATCTCCGGCGAATAGATCCGCGCCAGTTTGGTCCCCTTCGTGACGCGGTCACCGGTCGTGATCGGAGCGACCTCCTGGACGAAGGCATCCGCCCGGATCGTCACGACCGAAACCCGTCGCTCGTCGAGTTGCACCACGCCGGGCACGTGAATCGTCTGGACGATGTTCTGACGCCGGACGGGTTCGGAGCGCACGCCGCTGCGCTGGATGCGCCCGGGCGAGAGCTTGATGACGCCGTCCTCGTTTCCCTCGCCTTCGTAGACGGGGAGATAGTCCATCCCCATCGAGTCCTTCTTCGGAACCGGCGACGTATCCGGGAGCCCCATGGGATTGCGGTAGTAGAGAACGCGCTTCGGGTCGGCCTGCGCCATCCGCTCCTCGCTCGGAGGCTTCACCTCGAAGCTGACGTCCTGGCTGGCGCGGACGGCCGTGAAGGGCCTGCCGTCATCGGTCTGGCGCGGCTGCGCCGAATAGACCGGCTTCCGGTCCGGAGCCTGATAGTAGATGATCGGTCCGGTTCCGGCAGGCTCGTTTGCCGCGAGCGAACCTTCGATGCCGAGCCAATCACGCCAGCCGACCGCAAGGCCGCGATGTCCGGCCCAATAGCCCGCACCTCCCGCCGCCAGCATGGCGGCGAGAGCGAGGCCCGTGAGGGCGTTGGGTTTCATGGCAGGGCCTTGAGGATCAGCTTGTTTTCGAGCGTGCCGGTTTCGCCCTGGACCTTGGCGCCGAGCGAGAGCCGCCAACCGCCGGCCATCGTCAGGTTCGTCTTGAAGCGGTAGGTGCCCGACTCGGTCGACGGCATCGTCTCGATCGGCGAGGCCATCATCTCCATCCCGTCGGGTGCCATGTCGATGCGCTGGGCGAAGATCACCGCGTCCGGGACGGGCTTGCCCGAACGCTTGTCGATGAGCGTCACGGCGACGACGACGCCGTTGCCCTGCTTGATCTCGTTCTGCACGAGCCGGAACTCGTAATCCTTGATGTCCGCGAGCGCCGGGAGCGAAACGGCGGCGAGCGGAAGCGCTGCGGCAAGCACGCGCAACGTGTTGATGAGGGTCATGTTCGTAGTCCTGAGTGCATCAGGCTGCCGCACAGGCGCACAGCCTCGGACGTGGCGTTGGCCACGGCTCACCGTCCGCCCGGAAGTCCCGTGCGGACGAAGCCAGCGCGGTTCGCGCCGGCGATGCCTCAGCTTCGTGGAGGTCGCGCGGGTGGCTCGAACGGACGAGACTGACGCGTGGCCTCGTCTCCGGTCAGGCCGAGCTCGGCGACGAACGCCCTGGCGAGCGTGACGAACGACGTCGGCTCGCTGGCGAAGCACTTGGTCAGGCAGAAGCTCAGCGCCGGACAGTTGGTCGTGCAGTCCTTGGCCTTGTCGTGATCCGTCGGACAGCACGGCATGGCACCGTCCATCAGCATCGCCATTTCAACGGTATCGGCCCGCTCGAATCCGGCCCTCGCCGGGCTGACGAAGGCAGCCAACGTGGTGGCCGCGACGAACAGGGCCAGAATCAGACAATGCGCAACGAGCCGAAGCTTCATGACACCGAAAATGGCACAGCGCCCAAAACAGAGGAAGGAGGGAACTTTCAACAGTTCGTCATCGCAGGGCCTTCGACCGTCGTCGTTGCGGCTCGTCAATAACCGTCGAGGGCGTCCCGCGCCGCATTGTTACAGATTGTTTCAGACAGGAACTCCTCACAGTCGCACGCGTCTTCCCCGAGTAGCCCTTCAATGGAACCGCAACAGCTTCAGGGAGAACGATCGTGCACCAAACGTCCCCCGAGATGCAGGCATGCATTGACGAATGTTTGCGCTGCTACCAGGCCTGCCTGGGCATGAGCACCAACCATTGCCTCAAGCTCGGTGGCGACCATGCCAGCCCGGATCACATCCAATTGATGCTCGCCTGTGCCGAGACTTGTCGCGCCAGCGCCCAGGTCATGATCATCGGCTCGCGGCATCACAAGCATCTCTGCGCCGAGTGCGCCGATATCTGCGAGGACTGCGCCAACGAATGCGAACGGATCGGAGATATGGACGACTGCGTCCGGGCCTGTCGGCGGTGTGCCGAAAGTTGCCGGAAGATGGCGGCATAGCCGCTCGCCTCCTTATCCTAGGGAGAACTCACATGAGAAACCTCACAGTGATTGCCTGCCTTGCGGCATCGATCGTGACCGTGGCAATCGCCCAGCCAGCTCCCAAGCCCGATACGGGCCACGACATGCCCATGAAGATGATCATGCCGGATGCCTCGGACTCCGCGTCGACCAAGGAATACAAGGCGGCGATGATGCACATGATGCAGTCCATGCCGACGACCTTCACGGGCGATGCCGACGTCGATTTCATGACGCAGATGAAGGCTCACCACCAGGGCGCGATCGAGATGGCCAAGGTCGTACTCGCGAACGGCAAGGATCCATCGGTCAAAAAGCTGGCGGGTGAGATCGTCAGCAGTCAACAGCGCGAGGTCGAAACGATCGAGCAATGGCTGAAAGCCAAGGGCCAGTAGCCCCTGCTTCCTGCGGGCGCTGGCCACCTTCGTTCTCATCGCGACGGGTGTGGCGTCCGCTTTCACGCCCAGTGGAGACGCATATGCAAAACCACCACCGGGCCCACGGCAGCCCTTCCCAAGGCGGTCACGGCTCGCATGGCAGATCTTATCTGATGTTCTGGCTGAACATGATCCTCGGCCTGATCGTCATGTACGTCGTGATGTTCTCGATGATCGACGGCTGGCGCGACTTCCGGAACAATCTGAACATGTTCTACATGGCGGTCACGATGTGGGCGCCGATGGGCATCCTCATGCTGGCGACGATGCCGGGCATGTTCCCGAACAAGAGTGCCAACACCATTCACTACGTCGCCCTTGCGTTTCTCACCGTCGCATCGTTTTACGGAACGCGAAGCCAGACCCTGATCGACGATCGCCAGTTCGTCGACTCGATGATCCCGCATCACTCCGGCGCGATCCTCATGTGTCGTGAGGCGAAGCTCGCCAATCCGGATCTGAGGAGGTTGTGCGAGGCGATCACGAAGGCACAACGCGAGGAGATCCAGCAGATGGAGGCGATAAGAGGTCGGCTGTAGGACGCCCCAACGGCGAACTCGACCACGAGCTGGTGCTGGCCACGCTGGAGGAGAACCTCAAGCATGCCATCGAGATGCAGAAGAATCCCGACATGGAACACGACGATCCGAACGCCAAGCGGCTCGCGCCGAAGAAGACGGGCGAGATCGTCTGGGCCTTCACCAAGGCGGGCGAGTTCGACTTCTCCTGCCTGATCCCCGGCCATCGCGAAGCGGGCATGACCGGCAAGATCATCGTCAAGTAAGCGTCAGAGGAAAGGATCATCCCATGCTGAAGACCACCGCCACCCTCGCATTCCTGATGGTCGCGCTGCCGGCTGCCGCCCAGTCGGTCAATGGCACCGTCACCAAGGTCGACGAGGCCCAGGGCAAGCTCACCATCAACCACGGCGCCATCAAGAACCTCGACATGGATGCCATGACCATGGTGTTCCGCGCGGGCGATCCCGCCATGCTCAAAGGGCTGAAGGCCGGAGACAAGATCAAGTTCGACGCAGACCGCGTCAACGGCCAGATCACGGTCACCAAGCTTCAAAAGGCGAAGTGACCTAAACGGCCGATCCGGGTCACAGGCATTCACCGGTTTGCTTGCGCTGGATCGGCCCTTCGGGACACCTTGATGCGGCAAGTCTTGAGGTGGTTCACGGAGGTCGAGACCCGCCTCGATCGCGTCGATGGCTGGAGCCCCGGAGGCACGCGCTTGACCTTCCCATCATGGGAAGCCCCAACCTTGCCGCAGCTTATCGATGCCTGCCCGGAGAACCGTCATGACCGACACCCCAACCAGCAAGGACCATGGCCATCATCATGACCATGGCCTCCATGGGGGACATCATCATGAGCATGAGGGAGCAGCCGGGCAGGTGAAGGACCCGGTCTGCGGGATGACGGTCGACCCGCACGCGACCACGCACCGGGCGCAGTACGAGGGCAAGCCCTATTACTTCTGCTCCTCCGGCTGCCAGTCGAAATTCATGGCTGAGCCCGCCAAATACGTCGAGCCGGCGGCGGCCCGGAAGGCTGAACCCGTGCCGGAAGGCACGATCTACACCTGCCCGATGCATCCCCAGATCAGACAGGTGGGACCGGGTTCCTGCCCGATCTGCGGCATGGCGCTCGAACCCGTGCTCGCGACGGCGGAGACCGGTCCCAGCCACGAACTGATCGACATGACGCGCCGGTTCTGGATCGGACTCGCGCTTTCCCTGCCCGTGGTCGTGTTGGAAATGGGCGGGCACCTGACGGGTCTGGGCCACTATGTCGGCCAGCAGACCTCGAACTGGATCCAGATGCTGCTCGCGACTCCTGTCGTGCTGTGGGCAGGCTGGCCGTTCTTCGAGCGTGGCTGGCAGTCGCTGGTTTCGCGCAACCTCAACATGTTCACGCTCATCGCCATGGGCACGGGCGTGGCCTGGATCTACAGCATGGTGGCGACGCTGGCGCCCGGGATCTTCCCGGCCGCGTTCCGAGGCCATGACGGTTCGGTGGCCGTGTACTTCGAAGCGGCTTCCGTCATCACGGTTCTCGTCCTGCTCGGGCAGGTGCTCGAACTGCGGGCCCGGGAGAGCACCAGCGGGGCCATTCGCGCCCTGCTCGACCTCGCGCCCAAGACGGCCCGCAGGATCATGCCCGACGGCACCGAGCAGGAGGTCCAGCTCGACACCGTGCAGGTCGGCGACCGCCTGCGGGTGAGGCCGGGCGAGAAGGTTCCCGTCGATGGTGTCGTCGTCGAGGGGCGCAGCGCGGTCGACGAGTCGATGGTCACTGGCGAGTCGATGCCAGTCACCAAGGAAGTCGGCGCCGCGGCCATCGGGGGCACGATGAACCAGTCCGGCGGCCTCGTGATCGAGGCGCAGAAGGTTGGGCACGACACGATGCTGTCGCGGATCGTCCAACTGGTGGCGGAGGCCCAGCGCAGCCGCGCCCCGATCCAGCGATTGGCCGATCACGTCTCGGGCTACTTCGTGCCCGCGGTCATCGGCATTGCGGCACTCGCCTTCATCGCATGGGCGTTCTGGGGTCCCGAGCCGCGGTTTTCCTACGGCCTCGTTGCGGCCGTGGCGGTGCTCATCATCGCCTGTCCATGCGCGCTTGGTCTCGCCACGCCGATGTCGATCATGGTGGGGGTCGGCCGCGGCGCCCAGGCGGGCGTTCTGATCAAGAATGCCGAGGCCTTGGAACACATGGAGAAGGTCGACACCCTCGTGGTCGACAAGACCGGAACCCTCACGGAGGGCAAGCCATCCGTGACTGCCGTGGTTCCGGCTCCGGGCTTTGACGAAGCCGAAATCCTGCGCCTGGCAGCCAGCGTGGAGCGAGCGAGCGAACATCCGTTGGCGCTGGCCATCGTCGCGGCCGCCGACAAGCAAGGCATCGCCACTGCGCCGGTCGCCGATTTCGATTCGCCCACCGGCAAGGGAGCGCTGGGTACCGTCGAGGGACGGCGCGTCGTGCTCGGCAACGCGGCCTTCCTGACCGAGCATGGCATCGATCCCGCTCGCCTGGCGGACCAGGCGGACAAGTTGCGCGAGGACGGCGCCACGGTGATCTTCGCCGGAATCGGCGGGAAGGCGGCGGGTGCCATCGCCATTGCGGATCCGGTCAAGACTTCGACGCCGGAGGCGCTCGCCGGGCTCAGGGCGGAAGGCATCCGGGTCGTGATGCTCACCGGCGACAACTGGACGACCGCGAAGGCGGTCGCCAGGCGGCTCGGAATCGACGAGGTCGAGGCCGAGGTCCTGCCCGACCAGAAGAGTGCCGTGGTCCAGCGTTACAAGGCGGACGGCAGGGTGGTCGCCATGGCGGGCGACGGCGTCAACGACGCGCCGGCGCTGGCGGCGGCGGATGTCGGCATCGCCATGGGCACGGGCACCGACGTGGCGATGGAAAGTGCGGGCGTGACCCTGCTGAAAGGTGACCTGACCGGAATCGTGCGGGCGCGACGGCTGTCGCAGGCCGTGATGCGCAACATCCGTCAGAACCTGTTCTTCGCCTTCATCTACAACGCGCTCGGCGTGCCGGTGGCGGCGGGAGTGCTCTTCCCGTTCTTCGGCATCCTGCTGTCGCCGATCATCGCGGCGGCCGCGATGGCCCTGTCGTCGGTCAGCGTGATCGGCAACGCGATCCGCCTGCGCACGGTACGACTGTAGTTGCCGGGCCGGGCAGTTCCATCGGGAGCCGCCCGGTCCGTCCGGCTGTTTGATGCAGCGCAAGGTTTCGGTCCGCCAACCGGGTAGACTTCCTGCAATGAAGAGGCGTCGCAAAAAAGCTCTGTCTCCGCTGATGGCCATGCTCCTCGCGGTCGCCGCGATGGTTCTCGTGGTCGGTCGCATGGCGACGCCTGCCTTTTCGGCGCCCGGTCCTGCCACGCACCTGTCCTTGGTCATGGAGCATGGGCACGTCGACCCGGCGGCGGCCTCCATCCATCACGGCCGAAACGCGGATCAAGACAGCGCCGAGGGAACGGCGGGCGGCCCTTCCTGTGACCAGGACTGTCTCGGCGCTTCCTCGAGCTGCCTCGTCGTGCCCCCGGCGATGATCCGTGCCGGTGCCCCTTTCCCGGGATGGCCCGAACCCATCTGCCTCCAGCCCGGGAATGACCTGATGCTGGCCGGGGCAATCCCGGAGGTGCGATTCAAACCGCCAAAATCCATCGCGTAACCCAACCTAATCCCGACCCCGCCGCTTCCGTGATGTCGCGGCCTGCGTGGGCACCGGGACCCAGTTCAATTCGAATTTCGGAAGGACAATGCGATGTTCGCACGCAGAACCCAGATTGCACTCGCCCTCGTCACATCCCTTGGTGCCGCCGGCGCCCGGGCCGACACGATCGTCGTCGCCAACGAGAACGGGCAGAGCCTCTCCATCATCGACTCCCAGACCTCGAAAACCACCACGGCGGCGATTCCGATCTCGCCGCACAACGTCGACGTCACCGCCGATGGCCGCCTCATCCTGGCGACCGGCATGCCTGCGGCACAGTCCGGCAGCCATGCGGCTCACGGCTCCGCGGGCGGGCAGCTCATTCTCATGGACGTCGCTGGCGACGCGCCCGGCGCGCCGCAGGTCGTGACCGTGGGAGGGCATCCGGCGCATGTCGTCCCCGACGCACAAGGGCATTTCGCCGACCTGACCGACGCCGAAACCAACTCGGTGGTGGTGGTCGATATCCCGGGGCGTAGGGTAACCGGTCGCATCCCCGTGCAGAACTACCCGCATGGACTGCGCCTATCGCCGGACGGCAACCTGCTCGCGGTCGCCAACATGAAGAGCGACACGGTCTCGTTGGTGGATACGCGCAATCCGGAGAAGGCCATGCATATCTCCGTCGGAAAGCGGCCGGTCCAGGTCGCGTTCGACCGGAGCGGCCGCATCCTCGTGGTCTCGCTCAACGGCGAGGACAAGGTCGCCATCATCGACGTCGACGCTCGCAAGGTGCTGCGGAAGGCCTCCGTCGGAAACGGACCCGTGCAGGTCTACGTTACGCCGGACGGCAAGGCCGCCCTGGTCGCGAACCAGGGCTCGGCGGCGAAGCCGGACAACCGGGTGTCGGTCGTCGCGCTCGAGGACGGCAAGCTGATCCGGAACGTGACGGTCGGCAAGGGAGCGCACGGCATCGTCATCGCTCGCGACGGTCGCACGGCCTACGTCACGAACACCTACGCCAACACCATCTCCGCGATCGATCTCGGCAGCCTCTCGGCCGGGAAGGCCTATCCGGTGGGCAAGGGGCCGAACGGCATCGCCGCCCGCTAGGTGTCAGGAAGCGGGAGCAGACCGGGTGGGCGGAACGAGCCTTTCCGGTACCTCGCTTGATTTCGCTCAAGGCGCCATTCGCAAGCAAGGTCCAAGATCGGCACGCTCCGCACCGGGAGAGATCGACATGCCCACCACACCGACTCCTGCCCCCGAGTCGCCACGAACCTGGCGGACCCTGCTGATCAACACGCCCCTGGGTTGGGTCTGCTCGCTCGCGTTGGCCGCTCTCGGCATCTACCTCCTCGCGAACCACGGCGGCCACATCGTGACCGCACTGCCCTACCTCCTGCTGCTGGCCTGCCCCCTGATGCATCTGTTCATGCACGGCGGCCACGGCCACCACGACAAGCGGGAGTGACCGCCCAAGGCCGGGCCGTCTGCGGCCCGGCCGGGAACATTGGGGCCCTTGCGGCCCCGGGACCAATGGCTGCGCCCGACGAAAACCTGATCGGCGCTGCCTGCGGCCATTCCGCGAAAGCTGCGCCGACGCCGTTCTTGCCCTTTTTGACCGCTCAAAGGAGACACCGCCATGAAGATGTCCGTTCTCGCGACCGTCCTGGTTACCCTTGCCGGGCCCGCGCTGGCCCAGGCGCCGACTTCCAGTGACCCGCACCATCCAGGTAAAGCCCCCAAGGCGCAGGCCCAATCCACGGCGCCGGGAAAACCTCAGGCGATGCCCGGCCAATCCGGAATGCCGATGCCCATGGGCCAGATGATGCAGGGTCAAGGCATGCTCGGCGGCAGCCAAGGGATGATGGGCCAATTCTCGGCGGAGGATATGAGTGCCTTCGCCGAAGCCCATATCGCGTCCATCCATGCCGGGCTGAGGCTGACCGCCGACCAGGAAAAGCTATGGCCCCCTGTCGAAACCGCGCTCCGGAACCTGGCGACCCTCCACCTCAGCCATATGCAGGCCATGCGCCAGACAGGAGGGATGACGGCAAACGATCCGGTGAACATGCTGCGCACCATGGCCGACCATATGAGCCAGGGATCCGACGCCATGCGCAAGCTCGCGGACGCTGCCGCGCCGCTCCACGCGACCCTCGACGAGGCCCAAAAGCGGCGGCTGCCGGCACTCGTCCGGATGGGCAGCCGAGGCATGATGGGGCAAGGCATGATGGGTCGGGGAATGATGGGACCCGGCGGCGCCATGATGCCCGGATCCGACGGCTCTGACGACGACACCGCGAACAAGCATTGATACGCCACCCCGGATGGAGCCTGGCTCGCAACGAGGTCCTGCTCCGAACCGATGAAAGCGGGCGGACACGGGGTTGGCGCCTCGCAAGGGCATCCTCGAAAGGTACGTGCCGTCGCGACATCGGCGCGTCGTGATGAAACGCCGCTTGACCTTGCCATAATGGGAAGGTGCAGGCTGCTCTCAACGTCGATGAGAAACGGAGATCATTCCATGTGCGGATGCAACAACCACTCCTCCCGGCCGGATCAGGCGGCCGAACGTGATCCGAATGCCCTGACCTTGCGGGTCGAGGACATGACCTGCGGTCACTGCGCTGGCACGATCAAGAACGCGATCGAGACGGGCCTGCCCGGCACGCAGGTCGAAGCCGATCCGGCTTCCAAGTTGGTGTCCGTCCGCGGGAGCAGCGACCTGGCATCCATCAAGGCTCTCGTCGCCAAGGCCGGCTATACCCCGGTCGCAGCCTGAAGGAGATGCTCATGCTCAACCGCCGCAGCTTCCTCGCCGTTCTCGGAACCTCTGGGGCCGCGATGATGGCCGGACGAGCCTTTGCGCAGGCCAACCTGCCGAAGGTGATCGTGACCAAGGATCCGAACTGCGGCTGCTGCGGTGGCTGGGTGGAGCACATGAAGGCCGCCGGCTTCCCCGTCGAGGTCGTCACATCCTCCGACGTCGACCAAGTGAAGCTCCGCCTCGGCGTGCCGGGCGACCTTGCCTCCTGTCACACGGCGGAGGTGTCCGGTTACGTCGTCGAGGGTCATGTGCCGGCTGACGCCGTCAAGCGCCTCCTGGCCGAGAAGCCGCAGGCTCGCGGCCTCGCCGTTCGGGGAATGCCGATGGGTTCTCCCGGCATGGAGGTCGTCGGCAAGGCGCCGGACAGCTACGAGGTCGTCCTGTTCGGATCGTCGGGCCGGACAAGCTTCGCGCGCTACCGCGGCGTGAACCGCGTCTGATCCGGGTCGCATCGGCGCTTTGCCGAGGCAGTGCCTGATTTCGGGTTGGCCAATGGAGCGGTTTTCCGACCACGAGACTGCCAGCGCGGTTCCAGCAGCGGTCAGACCCGTGGTCTGATGCCGAACCGGATGGCATGATGGCGCGGAAAATAGCGCGAAAGCGAAGCATGCCTCTCCAGACGACCCCGCCCGAATACCTCGAATGGCTACGCAACCTGAAGGGCGAGATCCAGCAGGCCCGGCATCGTGCTGCCCTCGCCGTCAACAGCGAACTGATCCTGCTTTACTGGCGGATTGGGCGAGAGATTCTCGAGCGCCAGGCCACCCATGGCTGGGGTGCCCGCGTCATCGATCAACTCGCCGCCGATCTTCATTCGGAGTTCCCGGACGTCAAAGGGTTCTCCCCTAGAAATCTGAAATATATGAGGAAATTCGCCCAGGAATGGGGAGATTCCGCAATTGTGCAACAGGTTGTTGCACAATTGCCTTGGGGCCAGAACGTTCTGCTTCTCGACAGCGTCCCCGACGAAGCGCAGCGGCTCTGGTACGCACGAGCGGCGGTCGAGCACGGCTGGAGCCGCAATATCCTTAAGCACCAAATTGAAACGAAGCTCTATGATCGCCAAGGTCGCGCGATCACGAACTTCACATCGACCATGACGTCTCCCGGCCGATGCCGATCAATCTGTTCAAGGATCCCTACGTTCTCGACTTCGTCGAGATTGCAGGCGATGCGCACGAACGACATCTCGAGAAGACACTGATCGATCGCATCAAGGATCTTCTGCTCGAACTCGGGAAGGGCTTCTCCTTCATGGGAAGCCAGTATCATCTCGATATTGGAGGCCAGGACTACTACCTCGATCTCCTTTTCTACCACACCAAGCTTCACAGCCACGTTGTCATCGACCTGAAGATGGGCGAGTTCGAACCGGAGTTCGCCGGGAAGATGAACTTTTACCTGGCGGGGGTCGACGACAAGCTGCGGACCGAAGGCGATAGCCCCAGCATCGGGCTGATCCTTTGCCGGGGGAAGAACGGCCTCGTCGTGGAATATGCACTGCGGGGCGTGAACAAGCCGATGGCCGTATCGGAGTACACGGTGCTGCCGCCGGAAATTGCGAGAGCACTCCCAAGCCCGGATGTGCTCGTGGCGGGGTTGGAAGATCACCTCAATATCCACGATGAACCGGATGATGGTGATGGCTCCGGCGGGGGAATGTCAGGCGGACCTCGATAGGTGCCTATGAGGCGCTGGCCAGTTCCCGCCTCTCCTCTTCCGGGAAAGATCAACATCTCGCCCTGCCTCGCTTCCCCAGATCGAGCGATTGCCGTGGCCCGCTATGCGGAATGCGATCGGTCGCTTTGGATCCAGAGGATGCCGCCGAGCAGGACGTTCATGAGTTCAACCCCGAGAAGCAGGTCAACTGCCCGGCCCGGGCGTTCGCGGAATTCAAGAGCCTCAATGCAAGGTCGGAGCTTGAGAAAGCCGCAGCCGACTTCGATTACTTCGCATCCAGGCTGCCGCCGATTTAGGTGGCTGCTTTTTCTTGATGCGTCTCCACGATGAAGGCCGCCAGGGCTCCGGCCATGTTGACTGCAAGGCTGGCATGGCGCTGCGAGGGTTTCACTGGAATCTTGCCGCCGCGGCCGTGCGAATCCGACAGCCTGTTCCGCAGAGTGCCGAGGCCGTTGACCAAATTCATGGCGCTGCCAAGGATCGCCTTGATCGGTGCCTCAGAGTCCGTCCCGGAACTCATGACGCTCGCGCGATGCGGCGGATAAGAAC
>LSIG01000082.1 GCA_001556125.1 Rhizobiales bacterium CCH10-E5
ACGCGGCCGTCGAGGCGGCCCGGGCCGGCGAGCATGGCAAGGGCTTCGCGGTGGTCGCTTCCGAAGTGCGCAAGCTCGCCGAGCGCAGCCAGGCGGCCGCGGCGGAGATCGGCACGCTCTCGACCGACACGGTGAAGGTCGCGCAGGAGGCCGGCTCGATGCTGGCGAAGCTCGTGCCCGACATCAAGAAGACCGCTGAGCTGGTCGAGGAGATCACCGCCGCCTGCCGCGAGCAGGATGTCGGCTCGACCCA
>LSIG01000083.1 GCA_001556125.1 Rhizobiales bacterium CCH10-E5
TTCTGGCTGATCAAGCTGAGCTTCTCCCTCAGCCATGGCTCCATGACCTCGAGGATCGGCCTGCTTTTCTCCTGGCGCGCCGCACGGCGTTCATCGGCATCGTGGCCACGGATCGCTGCCTCGATGCGATAGAGCTCGGCGATGCGCTGGAGGGCTTCGCTGGCGATTGGCGCGGGACCGGCCTGAGCGAGCTCGTAGAAGCGGCGCCGCACATGGGACCAACATAGGGCCAGGCGAACCTCTCCGCGTTCGGCCAGCACCTTGTAGCCGCCGTAGCCGTCGACCTGGAGGATGCCCCTGAAGCCGGCGAGATGCGCGATCGGCCGTTCCGCCTTGCGGTCGGGAGCATAGACATAGACGACGCCGGGTGGATCGGCGCCGCCCCAAGGCCGGTCATCGCGGACATAAGCCCAGAGCTGCCCCGTCTTCGTCCGGCCTCTGCCGGGATCGAGCACGGGCGCCGTGGTCTCGTCGGCGAACAGCTTGGGCGAGCTCTTCAGCGCCGCCAGCATCCGGTCATGCACGGGCCGCAGGAGGAAGGCCGCGCGCCCGACCCACTCGGCCAGCGTCGAGCGATCGAGCGCGACGCCCTGGCGCGCATAGATCTGTGTCTGGCGATACAGCGGCAGATGATCGGCGTATTTCGAGACCAGCACCTGGGCCACCGTCGCCTCGGTCGGGATGCCGCCCTCGATCAGCCGGGCCGGTGCCGGAGCCTGCACCACGACGTCCTCGCAGGACCGGCAGGCATACTTCGGCCGGCGCAGCACGAGCACGCGGAACTGGGCCGGCACGATGTCGAGCCGCTCGGCCACATCCTCTCCGATGCGATGGAGCTTGCCGGAACAGCAGGGGCAGAGATCGCTCTCGATATCGACCACCGTCTCGATCCGCGGCAGATGCGCCGGCAACGCGCCACGGTTCGCGCGGCGCCGGCGAGCCCGGTCGGCCTTCTCAGTCGGCGCTGTCTCCTCGGACGCTGCGAACCCGGCGGCTTCGACCTGCTCGGCCTCTTCCAGCCCCAGCAAAAGCTGCTCCTCCGGCAAGGTCTCTGCCCGGCGGCCGAAGCGGTGTCGCTGCAACTCCTTGATGATCTGGCGCAGGCGCTCGATCTCCGCTTCCCGCGCGATCAGCATCGCCTGAAGCGTTTCGGGATCACGGGGAAGCTCTGGAGGGAGCGAGGCCATGACACCGATTCAATCATATTCGCCAGATGCTTGCGAGTGCTTTCAGCTCGCGGAGACCGGTGTCGCCGTCCGTTGCGGTTCATGGACCCGGCGCCAGTCCAATCCTTCAAACAAGGCCTGAAGCTGGGCCGCCGTCAGCCTCAGCGCCCCGTCCTCGATCTTGGGCCAGCGGAACTCGCCATCCTCCAGACGCTTCGAGACCAGCACCACGCCGGTGCCGTCCCAGAACACCAGCTTCACCCGGTCGGGACGTTTGGCGCGGAACACGTAGACCGTGCCGGAGAACGGATCGGCGCCCATCGTCTCGCGCACCAGCGCGGCCAGCCCCTCCGCGCCTTTGCGGAAGTCGACCGGCTTCGTCGCAACCATGACGCGGACCGCGCCGGTCGGGCCTATCACGACCCTGCCTTCAACGCGCCGAGCACCGCCGCGATCGTGGCCGGCGAGGCACCGTTCTCGATCGTTACCCTGACGCCGGCGACGTCGATCTCGATGGCGGCCGCGCGGCGCTGCCGAGCGCGCCGCTTCTGGCGTGGCGTTCGCGCCATCCGCTCCAATGCCGATGAAGGTTCCGGCGCGACCACCGCCTGCACGAAGGCTGGAACCGCATCCGCGGTCTTGCGGAGCTCGCGACGCCAAGTGAACAACTGCTGTGGTGACAAGGCATGACGGCGCGCGACGGCGCTCACCGTCGTGCCAGGCTCGAAGCTCTCCGCCACGATCCGCGCCTTATCATCGGCAGACCAGTCCCGACGGCGCCCCGAGCCCGTGAAAACCTCAAAACGCCGAACCGGCTCGTCGATCTCGACGCTCGATTTAAGCGTAAGCTCTGAAATCGTCATATGTCCAAGCCCCTCTCGGCTCGGAACATCAACGTTCCAGTCCCCGCGCGAAAGGTGAGGCCGGGACGACGCTTACGATTAGAAATCAGCCACTGGCACAGGTCGTTTCCGCGGGGCCTGATCGCCGGCGCCTCGCGTTGAGCATCACAATGGGGAAGACTGCATCCCTCGATGCCAGCGCGCAACCCAAAGGAAGGCTGCCGTCGGGATGAGGAGCCATTGCAGAAGGGGCGACAGCCCGACCTCGAGCCCGAACATCGGGATTACCGGCATGAGGTCGGAGTAGGCCCATGCTGCACGGATCACGATGTTGAGCCATTCACTGAAGACGGTGTAACTGGCACCAAACAGGATCGTGAGCCCGGCAACGGCCCGAAATCGCTCCTCCGGCCAGTTGCCGTTTCCGACGAGGAGAAGAGCAGCCGTGAGTGAGGAAAGGGCGATCAGGAGGTCGCCGCCGGTACAATGAACAGCGGCGAAGACGATCTCGCGCCAGGTTCCGGTCCACCAGATCGTGTAGAGCGGCATCTGGAAGAACTCCCAGATGAGGTTGCCGATGGCGACTGGAGCGAGATACCGACGCAAGGCACCGTGCCAGAGCGTCGGATGTGCTCGACGGACGGACGAGGCCGGCTCCCGGCTTATGGCAGAGGACAAGGTAGGCGCGGCCTCTACTGCTGCCGGAATGGGGCGATCGTCACGCAAGATCCTTCTCCGGGTTCAAAAGCCGGTTCGGCTTGAACTTGAGCCGCATGGGTTGGGTCTTGCTCACCTAGCCAACCTTTTCCTTGTCCATGCCGGATCCAGCCGCGGCCTCGCTCTCGCAGGACTGTCCCGCCCCCTTCATACAAAGCCCGAGTGCGCACATGGCCGCACAAGGAAGTACGCTGAGGAGCAGCGGTGCGAGGCCGGCTGCAATAAGCCAACTCCAGTTCAGCGCGGCCGCGGCAACGATGGCCAGCGCGCTCAATCCCAACAACACGCGTCGGTTAAGACGAACCTGGTGTAGTGCTGAAGGTACAGCCCAGCGGGACGCTGTCGGCACTGCGGAGGATTTCATCTTTGACCTCATGTTCATCTGCTTTGCTCAATCCCCGTCACTGTGCTGCTTTGCCGCGAGCGGCCTGGTACTCGCGCTCGCGCCTGGGCCAGGTGCTCTTGATGAAGGCGAGAACAGCCCGGATCTCATCGTCGGAGAGCACGTCCCCAAACGCCGGCATGGCGCTATCGTGGCCTGGAACCAGCGCTGCCAAGCCGCTCTTCGTGACGGTGAAGAGCTCCTCATCCGAGTGATGCCACGTGTGCCCGCTGACGTCGTGGGGCGGCGCTGGCATCCGCCCATCCGGTAGCGCCTCTTGCCAGTTCTTCTGCCCCTCGAGGTTCACCCCGTGGCAGGAGGCACACTGCGCGGCATACACTCGCCGACCGAGCGCGACATCTCGCGGCTCGCCCCAGGACCCGACGCCCACCCAGCCGGACAGGACGGCCGCTGGAACACCGATGCCTAGAGCGGCGACGATCGCCGCGCGCGCCCGTGCTGCCGACCAGGTCATTGGCTCATCGGGACCGGAGATACTTCACCAGGGCGGCAATGCCGAGCACCAGCAGGAGGGCGACGAGCAGCCAGATCAAGGCCACGCCACCCATCATCCACCCCATACCGGCACCCTCCGTCATGCCCATCATGGTCAAACCTCACGAGTTGGAGCCACCGAAGCTGGACCAGGTCCGACCCTGGTCACTGCTCGTGAGCACTTCGCCGCGAGCTGTCGCGCCGTAGAGCCGGTTCGGGTTCTGCGGATCGATGGCGAGGTGGAGAAGGTATCCTTCGCCAAAGCCCCCGCCCGCGGCCGTAAACCTCGGCGGCTCTTCCGCCGAGCGCATGAGGCCGCGACCGACCACGAAGGCGTAGAGCGCTCCGTCCGGCGCGACTTCAACCAAGCTCACGGGCGCACCTTCAAGAAGCGGTCGCCAGCTTTTTCCTCCATCCGAGCTCATGAAGAGCCCCGTTTCGGTCGCGGCGTAGAGCGTGCTGGCGTCTTTGGCAGAGGCCGCAAGATCGATCAGCTTCTCCGGTGTCGGCCCGACGATCGTCCAGGTCGTGCCGGCGTCGCGGCTGACCTGAAGGCCGCGGTAGCTGCCATAGATCGTCTTTGGGTCGGCTCGGCTCACAGTCATCTGGTGGAAGTCAACTGGGCCGTTCACGCCAGCTGAAACCTGAGTCCAAGTCCGGCCTCCGTCGCTTGAAGCGATAAAGCCAAGGTTGCCTCCCCTTGCTGGATGTCCGCTGGCGTAGAGCGTCTTCGGATCGCTCGGGTGCGGGTTGAAGCCCATGAAGTCCTGGACCGCGGACACCCGCTCGGCCTGCCCGTCCTGGCCAGCCTTGAACAGACCATGGTGGGTCGCAATAAGAACACGCGATGGGTCTTCTCGATCGACGGCCAGGCCGTGAATGTGTGTCGTGGCTCGCAAGCTCGTGACAGACAGAACCTCGTTCGCGTTCGAGCCGATTGCGAGCACTACCGCCAGAACAGCGAGAGCTGCTCCACCACCAGCGAGGAGAAGCTTGTTGGGAGAACTCTTCTTGTTGCGTTTCATGTTTGTTGGCCTTTCTACCAATCATCGAGCGTGCGGGCATTTTGCTCCACACCGCTTTTCGGTTCGGGGTCAGATTACAAGGAGGTCAGGCGCAGGCGCAGCGCGTTCCCGATCACCGTCACCGAGCTCAGCGCCATGGCTGCACCGGCGATCATGGGGCTGAGTAGGATCCCGGAGACCGGATAGAGCACACCGGCCGCAACCGGCACCGCGAGGCCGTTGAAGATGAACGCAAAGAACAGGTTCTGGCGGATGTTGCGCATGGTTGCGCGCGACAGCCGCCGCGCCCGCACGATCCCTCGCAAGTCACCCTTCACCAGGGTCACGGCCGCACTTTCCATAGCGACGTCGGTGCCTGTGCCCATGGCGATACCGACATCCGCAGCAGCGAGCGCCGGAGCGTCGTTGATGCCGTCCCCGGCCATGGCGACCCGTCGGCCCGACCGACGCAGTTGCTCGATCACGTCCTTCTTCTGCTCAGGCAACACGTCCGATACGACCCTATCGATGCCGCCGACCTGGGCCGCCACGGCCTCAGCAGTGGTGCGGTTGTCCCCAGTAAGCATCACAATGGAGATGCCCTCCCGGCGCAGGGCCTGGAGAGCGGGCGCAGCTGTGTCTTTGACGGGATCGGCGACGGCGAGAAGCGCGGCTGCCCGCCCGTCGACGGCCATGAACATGATCCCCTGTCCTTCGGAGCGCAGCCGATCGGCTTGGGCATCCAGACCTTCAAGGCTGACGCCGAGATCGTCCAGCAAGGCTTGGTTTCCTAGCGCCACGGAGTGGTTCTGCACGGATCCGACGATACCCTTTCCGGTCACTGAGCGGAAATCGGCGACCGGGCTTAGCGAGAGGCCTCGCTCCTCCGCCGCCTTGACGACTGCTGCGGCGAGCGGATGCTCGCTGCCCCGCTCCAGGCTCGCCGCCAGCCGGAGCAGATCATCATCCGAAAGAGCGATCCCGGGCGCGGCACGGACCTCGGTGAGCTTAGGCTTTCCATGCGTTAAGGTGCCGGTCTTGTCGACGACGAGGGTGTCGATCTTCTCCATCAGCTCCAAGGCTTCGGCATTCTTGACCAGCACGCCGGCCTGGGCCCCGCGGCCTGTCCCAACCATGATCGACATCGGCGTGGCGAGTCCGAGCGCGCAGGGACAGGCGATGATCAGGACCGCCACGGCGTTGACCAGCGCAAAGGCCATCGCGGGTTCAGGGCCAAACACGGACCAAGCCACGAAGGCAAGGACTGCGATCACAACCACAGCCGGGACGAACCAAGCCGAGACCAAATCCGCGAGGCTCTGGATAGGGGCACGGGTTCGCTGCGCGTCAGCCACCATGCGCACGATCTGCGCGAGCATCGTGTCCTGCCCTACGCGCTCCGCCCGCATCAGAAAGCCACCGGTCCCGTTGACCGTCGCACCCGTCACTTTGTCGCCGGGCCCCTTTTCGACGGGCAGGGGCTCACCCGTGAGCATCGACTCGTCGACTGAGGAGCGCCCCTCCAGCACCGTGCCGTCGAGCGGCACCTTCTCGCCCGGCCGCACGCGCAAGGTGGCGCCCACTTCGACTGCCTCGATTGAGACATCCTCCTCGCGGCCATCCTCCCGCACAAGGCGGGCCGTCTTGGGGGCAAGGCCGAGAAGGGCACGGATGGCGCGACCTGTGGCAGCCCTCGCGCGCAGCTCGAGCACTTGGCCCAGCAGGACGAGTGTGACGATGACTGCCGCAGCTTCGAAGTAGACCGGCACCTCACCCGTCATGGGTGCGCGGAACGAGATCGGGAACAGGTCCGGGAAGAGCGCCGCGACGGTGCTGTAGAGGTAGGCGACACCGACGCCGAGCGCGATCAGTGTGAACATGTTGAGGTTGCGGGTGACGACCGAGGCCCAGCCGCGCTCGAAGAAGGGCCACCCGCCCCACAGCACGACCGGGGTCGCCAGGGCTAATTGCAGCAGGGTCGACGTGCGTGGCGCAAGCGGAGACCAGCCGAACAGCTCGTGCCCCATCGTCAAGGCCAGCAGCGGGATCGAAACCGCGGCGCTGACCCAGAGGCGGCGCGTCATGTCGATCAGCTCGAGGTTTGGACCCTCCTCGAGCGTCGGTGCGAGCGGTTCCAGCGCCATGCCGCAGATCGGACAGCTATCCGGCCCCGGCCGTCGCACCTGTGGGTGCATCGGGCACGTCCAGACAGACCCCTCGGCTGGTTCAGGCAGCGTGCCCATCGCCGGGCGGAGAACAGCCGGATCCGTGTCGGGCGGGTTCAGGTAGTGATTTGGGTCGGACGCGAATTTGGTTCGGCAGCCTGCACTGCAGAAATGGTAAGTCCCCTCCCCCAGCTCGTGCCGATGCGGAGTGGTCTTAGGGTCGACCATCATGCCACAGACCGGGTCCTTCACCCGCTCGTGTGTCGCCTCTTCAGCCGTGCCACCCTGACGATGGTGCGTGTGGGCCTCGTGATGCGTGTAGGTCGCCATGCTGGTCTCCTGAAGGTATTGCCCCGGCCGGGAGGGGGGTGACCGGCCGGGGCAAAGAGCCGGGCCTGTCCGAGACCGGGTCGGGAGACCGGCTCATCGAACGAAACCCCGCGAGGATGAGCATCCCCGCCGCCCGGCATTCACGCCGCCGGGCTGGGCTCATCTGCAGGCGCGGAGAGGGAGGTCAGGCCCGCGCACGCTCGCAATTCGGTTGATCGATGCTGGCCGGGCTCCTGCCGGGCCGGCCTTTCCCGATCTCAGCCTCGATTGCCCTGAGGGGCAGGCTGCTGTCCAGGAACGCTTTGGCCTTGCTGGTTCGCCATGGACTGCATCATCTTGTTGCAGTTCTCCATCATCTGAGACATCTGCTGCATCATGCCCATCATCGGCATAGCGCCACTCCCACCCTGTCCTTGCATCATCTGATTGTGATCCATCGTTCCCGAAGGTGGGTTGGGGTTGGCCTGCTGGGCCATTGCGGCGCCGGCCAGCGAAACGGCTGCGGCGAAGGCAATGAGAGTCAGCTTGGTCTTTGTCATCGGTTCTCTCCTGTGGTGGTGGATTAAGGGCGACTTCTGGATCGTCTCTTGCTTCGAGAAGGGTTTGATAGGGCCGATCGTGTAGATCACGTCGGCACCGCTCAAAGAATTGTGCACGAAATGATTTGATTTTACATTCGCTGTCCCTTTCTCTTTCCTTTAAGTCTCGATGGAGACTCTTCTAAGAACTGTGTGGCACTGGACGGGTTGAACCGTTGCCTCGCGCATCACTCACTTCGCGGCTTCCGGGATGTCTCCCTCCGTCGACGAAGCTGGGCGCGGCCGCACCACAGATGGACGACGTGCCGGCACGAGGCGATGCGGCAGGCCACGTTCTTTCACCAGGGCGTAAATCGCTGGGATGACGACGAGGGTCAGCACGGTCGACGACACCATCCCGCCGATCATCGGTACAGCGATGCGCTGCATGATCTCCGAGCCAGCGCCCGTGCTCCACAGGATCGGGATCAGGCCTGCCATGATCGCGACGACTGTCATCATCTTGGGACGGACGCGCTCGACCGCGCCTACCATAATGGCCCGGTAGAGGTCCGCGCGCGTGGGCGCCTTCCCAGTGGTCCAGGCGGCGGCGCGCTGCTCTTCCCAGGCGTGGTCAAGGTAGATGAGCATGATGACGCCTGTCTCGGCGGCAACGCCGGCGAGGGCTATAAAGCCGACTGCGACGGCCACCGACATGTTGAAGCCGAGCCACCACATCAGCCAGATGCCGCCAACCAGCGAGAAAGGCAGTGAGAGCATTACGATGAGCGTCTCTGTCAGGCGGCGGAAATTGAGGTAGAGAAGCAGAAAGATGATCAGCAGCGTGACCGGTACAACGATCTTCAGCTTGGCTTCCGCCCGCTCGAGGTATTCGAACTGTCCGCTCCATTGGAGAGAGTAACCTTGCGGCAGCTTGACCTCGCTGGCGACAGCCTGGCGGGCCTCTGCGACGTAGCCACCAAGGTCCCGGCCGGAAATGTCGACGAAGATGTAGACCGCAAGCTGCCCGTTCTCGGTGCGGACCGACGTCGCGCCACGGGTGAGTTGCACTTTCGCGACCTCGCCGAGCGGCACTGCTCCGCCGTCCGCCATTGGGATTTGAACGTCGGTTGCGATCGCCTGGGGATTGGAGCGGAAGGCGCGCGGGTAGCGTATGTTGACGGTGTAGCGCTCCCGACCCTCGACTGTGTTCGTGACGGTTTCACCTCCGAGCGCAGTGGCGATCACATCCTGCACATCCCCGACATTCAAGCCGTACCGGCCAAGCGCCTGTCGATCGGGAGTAATGTCGAGGAAGTAGCCTCCGATGACGCGCTCCGCGTAGGCGCTTGAGGTGCCGGGCACCGCCTTCACGACCGCTTCGACCTGCCGCGCAACCTTCTCCATCTCGGCGAGATCCGTGCCGTAGACCTTGATCCCCACAGGTGTTCGGATTCCCGTGGAGAGCATGTCGATGCGGGCCCGAATGGGCTGCGTCCAGGCGTTCGAGACACCAGGGAACTGAAGTGCCTTGTCCATTTCCGCCTTCAGGCTCGCCAGGGTCACTCCGGGCCTCCACTCGGCTTCCGGTTTGAGGGTAATGATCGTCTCAAACATCTCTGTCGGTGCGGGATCAGTGGCGGTCGTGGCACGTCCTGCCTTGCCGTAGACTGTGACGACCTCCGGGAAGGACTTGATGATCCTGTCCTGAGTGGCCATCAGCTCTGCCGCTTTGGTGACCGAGAGACCCGGCAAGGTCGTGGGCATGTACATGAGCGTACCTTCGTTCAGCTCAGGCATGAACTCGGAGCCGAGCTGTCGCATGGGCCACACCGTTGCGCCCAGCGCGACCAGCGCCAGCAGAATGGTGAAGATCTTGGCTCTGAGTACGCCGCGGATCACGGGCCGATAGATCCAGATCAGGAAGCGGTTGACGGGGTTCTTATGCTCCGGAACGATCCGGCCGCGCACGAAGATCACCATCAGCGCCGGCACGAGCGTCACGGACAGAAAGGCCGCGGCCGCCATAGCGAAGGTCTTCGTGAAGGCCAACGGGCCGAACAGCCGGCCCTCCTGCCCCTCGAGCGTAAAGATCGGCAGGAACGAGACCGTGATGATGAGCAGGCTGAAGAACAAAGCAGGGCCGACCTCACTCGCCGCCTCGACGAGGATCTCGACGCGAGGCTTGTCCTTGGGCGCGCGCTCCAGATGCTTGTGAGCGTTCTCGATCATCACGATGGCGGCATCGATCATGGCACCGACTGCGATCGCGATGCCGCCCAAGCTCATGATGTTGGATCCAAGTCCAATCGCCTTCATGGCGGCGAAGCTGATGAGAATGCCAACCGGCAGCATCAGGATGGCGACGAGCGCGCTGCGCAGGTGGAGCAGGAACACGATGCACACGAGCGCGACGATGACGCTCTCTTCCAGAAGCGTGAACTTGAGGGTTTGTATGGCAGCTTCGATGAGCTGCGAGCGATCGTAGACCGGAATGATCTCCACACCCTTCGGCAGGCTCGACGCCACCTCGGCCAAGCGCGCCTTGACGCTGTCGATGACGCTTAGCGCGTTCGCGCCGAAGCGTTGCAGGATGATGCCGCTGGCAACCTCCCCCTCACCATTCAGCTCTGTGATGCCGCGCCGTTCGTCAGGCCCCAGCTCGACCCGTGCGATGTCGCCGAGGCGCAATGGCGTGCCCGCCATAGTCTTCAGAACGATGCTCTCGATGTCTTGAACGTTCTTCAGGTAGCCGCGACCGCGGACCATGAACTCGAACTCTGAGAGCTCGACAGTACGTCCGCCGACGTCCGCATTGCTGTTGCGGATCGCCTCGCGCACCATCTGGAGCGAGATGCCCTGAGCGCGCAGCCGACTTGGATCGACGACCACATTGTACTGCTTAACGAAGCCGCCGACGCTCGCGACCTCGGCTACGCCCTCTGCTTTCGACGCCGCAAAGCGGATGACCCAGTCCTGCAACGTGCGCAGCTCCGCAAGTGTCATCTCTTTCGCGACGACCGCGTACTGGTACACCCAGCCCACGCCGGTCGCGTCCGGCCCTAAGCTGGGCGTGACACCAGTGGGCAGGCGGCGGGTCGCGGCGTTCAGGTATTCCAGGACCCGGCTTCGTGCCCAGTAGGGGTCTGTGCCGTCCTCAAAGATGATGTAGACGAAGGAAACGCCGAAGAAGGAGAAGCCGCGCACCACCTTCGACCTTGGCACCGTGAGCATTGCTGTCGTGAGTGGATAGGTGACCTGGTCTTCTACGACCTGCGGCGCTTGCCCCGGATAGTCCGTGTAGACGATCACCTGGACGTCGGACAGATCCGGAATGGCGTCGAGCGGCAGCGTGCGCAGGGCATAGAGGCCAGCAGCGACCGCAAAGGCTGTGCCGATCAGCACCAGCATCACGTTCCGGGCCGACCAGCCGATCAGACGGGCAATCATTGGGGCTTCTCCTCGCCGGGAGCCGCAGGGGGGGGAGCCGCCGCCATACCTTGCAAGGCCGCTTTGAGGTTGCTCTCGGCGTCGATCAGGAAGTTGGCCGAGGTCACAACCTGGTCTCCCGCCTGGATGCCTTCCCGGACCTCGATGTAGCCACCCCCGCGGGCGCCCACCTTGACTTCACGCGGCTCAAAGCGGCCTTCGCCTTTATCGAGGATGACGATCTGACGCTCGCCCGTGTCGATCACCGCATCGTCGGGAACGGCAACCACCGGCTTCGCGGCTCCTGTCCCGATCTCGACATCGGCGTACATGTCGGCCAGAAGCACCCCTTCTGGATTGGGCAGCTCGATCCGCACACGCGTGGTGCGAGTTTCCTTGTTGACCTGCGGATAGATCAGCCCCACCCGGCCGGTGAAGGAGCGTCCCGGCAAACTGCGCACCCGGATCGTGACGGCCTGTCCGGGCTTAATCAGGCCGAGTTCGTGCTCGGGCACATCCGCCAGAACCCAGACGCTGGAGATATCAGCGATCCGAAAGAGGACCTCGCCGGCAGGCGCTCGCATGCCCTCGATCGCATTGCGCTCCAGCACAACGCCGTCGCGCGGGGCGGTCCACACCATCGACATCGGGACCTTGCGAGTGCGCTCGATCTCGGTCACCACCTCTTGCGACACGTTCAGGTTCTCAAGGCGCCGCCGGGCGCCCTCGATGAGTAGGGGACGCCCCCCGTTCGCCCCTCCGACCTCATTCAGGACACTGAGATACTGGGCACCTGCTGCGGCAATCTCAGGCGAGTAGAGGTGCAGGAGCGCCTGACCCTTGCGCACGCGCTCGCCTGTCGTGACGTTCTCGACATGCTCGATAAAGGTGTCAGAGCGTGTCGAGACGATCGTGACGCGGCGCTCGTCCAGCTGAACCGTCCCAGGCACGCGCACCGGCCGGACGACCACCCGGCGCTCCGCTGCCTGCGTGCGCACGCCCGTGCGCTGCAGCTTGCCGGGCGAAACCTTGACGGTATTGCCCTCCTCGGCTTCGCCCTCATAGACAGGGAGGTAGTCCATGCCCATAGAGTCCTTCTTGGGCACCGGTGAGGTGTCGGGCAGGCCCATCGGGTTGCGGTAGTACAGGACCTTGCGGCCGCTCGCGTCAGCCGTCGCACCGCCACCTGGTCCGGCCGTCTTCGGCTTATCATCGAAGCTCACGTCGGCGCCGACGCGCACGGGCAGGTAGTCCCGCCCGTCCTCGGTCTTCTTGGGTTCGGGTGAGAAGGCTGGCTTACCGTCTGGATCGCGGTAATAAAGCACCCGAGCGTCCGTACCCGAAGCCGGTCCAGCACCACCCTCGAGCAGCCTTGTGACCGAGGAGGGAAGCCATTCCGGCAAGGGCAGGTCGGTCTCGGCGGCTCGCATCCCACCCAAGAGCGCGCCAGCCAGGGCTGCCGGCACCAGAATGAGTCCGATGAGCCAGGCCACCACATCGCGGCCTGTCTTGCGCCCACGCTCGTCCGGCTCGCGGAGTTCATAAGGGGTCAGCTGATCCATCACGGCACCGCCTTGAGCACGAGCTTGTTCTGGACGGTGCCGGCCTCGCCCTGCACCTTGGCGGCAAGCGAAAGCTGCCAGCCGCCCTCCATGGTCAGGTCGGTTTTGAACCGGTACACGCCGGGCTGTGGGGAAGGCTGGGGCTCGAGCGTCGAGGTCATGGTCGGCATGCCCTCCGGGGCCATGTCGATGCGGCGCGCGAACACCACCGCATCAGGAACAGGCTTTCCCGACCGCTTGTCGACGAGGCGAACATCGATGACAGCCCCGCCCTGCTTCATCTCCCCTTTGACGAGCTCGAAGGTGTAGTCTTTGAGCTCCGCAGGAGATCCTGCCGGTCCGCCGGGTTTGGCTGCGAGCGGCAGCCACTGCGCCAGAGGTGCAGGAATCTGAGCTGTGACAGCGGCTGGAAGGGTCCAGGCCCCCCGAGCCAGACCGTAACCAGCGCCTGCTGCTGCGACCAAGGCGGCCAGGAACAGGAGAGTGAGGAAGATCTGACCGCCGCGCCCGCTGCGCTCGCTCTCGAACGCCTCGAATTCATCGGGATGGGGCTGATGCATCACGGCACCGCCTGCAGGACAAGCCTGCTCTGGACCGCGCCGGAGACCCCCGGCACGTTGGCCACAAGCGTGAGGGCCCAGCCGCCCTCCATCACGAGGTCCGTCTCGAAGCGGTAGTAGCCGGGCAAGGTGTCTGGAACGGGCTCCACAGGAGCTGACATTGCGCTCATGTTGTGAGGCGACATGTCGAGGCGGCTGATGAACAGGGTCGCATTGGGCACGACTTTGCCAGTTCGCGTGTCGACCAGCCTCACCGTCAAGGTTGCGCCGCTGCCCTGGCGCACCTCGCGGTCAACCAGCTCGAACGTGTAGTCCTCTGGTTGAGGGCTTGAGGAGAGAGCCAGCGCCGTACCGACGCCGATTAAGAGGAGCGCTGCCGCGAGGGCGCGCCAGAATGTGGAGTACAACACTGGAATGGTCCTAGTTCCTGGGGACAGGCCCACGGACGGCGAAGGGCAATCGCATGCTGACGTCTGGGAGAGACGCACACACGAGCTCCGCGCGGCCGCATAGGCGCGCTCGACCGACCACCGGCATGGATGCCGGTGCTGGAACTAGACTTTGGGTGGGTGCCCTAGGGGCAAAGAGGCGATGCTGCTGCCTTGCAGGTCGTCATGCGGCGCGACCGCAGCAATGCTTGGCGGGCCACGTAGGATCGAGGCGGCCGTCGGAAGGCTCTGGAAGCACTTAGCGACGCAGACCACCGCAAAGGGGCAAGCCAGCATATCCCCGCAGTCAGGGGGCTGCGGCTGTCCGCACGGCATCATATCGCCGTCCGCCGACACCATGGAGACAGCCATGTTGTCCATCGGCCCAGCCTTTCCCGGTCCGGCAGAAACGCCGGCAACGAGGCTGACGACCGCAAGGATCGTGAGCAAGCGTGAGAGGGCCAACCAGATCAACATACGTCCTCAGAATGGCACAAAACCCCAGGATTGGGAAGAAGCTCCCGCTCCCGATGCAGCCACCTAACTTTGGTATGTGGGGCCCGATCCTTGTCAAACAAGAGGAGGGCTCCAGCCACCATGGGTATCTTGTCACTGTGGCGCCTCATCTGTCAAACGGCACCCAATATTGCCCCCCGATCGGCGTCCAATCTTGGGTCTGACTCAGTTTCGCTGCACGTTGGGGCTGTTCTGACGCTGGTT
>LSIG01000084.1 GCA_001556125.1 Rhizobiales bacterium CCH10-E5
GTCATAGCCCCATCCTCTCAGGAGTTGGGGCCTCCGGCAAAGCCGGGGCGGTTCAAAAACATGAACTTGATCGTCTTGCCGGCCGGTACAAAGTGATTGTGAAGCAGAAGCCGATTTCGGCGGATTAGCTGCCAGTCTTTGTCCTTAACCAGCAAGTCGGGCAGCGCCAATGCCTCAACGCATGCCCGCGTGGCCTCCATCGAACCCTTTGCGGGACACCTGCCCATCGTTATCGGGAACGGCGGGTCCTCTGTTGAATGCCCCACGACATCCGCAATGTAAGCCTGCGCCGGCGGCCGCCTTGCGCATGTGGATTTCGGCCTCCAGCTTCTCGTGTTTCTGATCCGGCAGCAGTGCCGGCAGTACTGCTGGAGAGCTCGGCGTGGATGATGAGACCTATGTCCGGCGACGCCGTTGGAGCCTGGACGAGAAGCGCGCGGTCGTGAGCGAGGCGCTGTCCAGCGGGAACGTGATTGCGACCGCAAAGCGTCATGGCATCCAGGCGCAGCAGATCTACCGGTGGCGCGAGCGGCTCGGCGAGCGCCAAAGCCCTGCAGCGTTTCTTCCCGTGTCGGTCGCGGCTGACGCTGTGCTTCCCAGTCCGGCACCGGTGCTGGATGAGGACAACCGAGGCGACAGTCCAGGAGCGATGCTGGACCGAAGCCCGCGGGTTGAGATCGTCCTGTCGTCGGGTCGGCGCATCATCGCCGAGGGTGGTCTCGATATCGATGCGATGGTGAGGCTCGCGCGGGGGCTCGAGGCTATTCGATGATCCCGGTCCCGGTTGGCGTGAAGGTGTGGCTGGCGACAGGCCATGTCGATATGCGCAAGGGGTTCGCCTCACTGGCGCTGGTGGCGCAGGAGGTCCTGAAGCGCGATCCGCTGAACGGCCACGTGTTCTGCTTTCGGGGACGTCGCGGCGACCTTTTGAAGGTGATCTGGCACGACGGTCAGGCGGCGAGCCTCTATGTGCGCCGGCTGGAGAAGGGCCGCTTCCTGTGGCCGTCGCCGGCCGACGGCGTCGTCTCCATCACACCCGCTCAGATGGGCTATCTGCTGTCAGGGATCGACTGGCGCAATCCAGTGGAGACCTGGCGGCCGACCGCGATCGGATGACGCCTTTTGGCTTGCGTTCGCGGAGGGATATGATTCCATCGCGTGCATGCGAACGCCTGTCTCGTCACGGTCCGCGCCGAGCCTGCCGACGGATCTGGCGGCGGCGCATGCGATGATCCTGGCTGAGCGCCAGGCCCGCGTCGAGGCTGAAGCCGCAGCGTCGCGCCTGGGCGCCGAGGCGCTCCAGCTCAAGGCGACCGCTTCCTCTACCCAGGCGATGATCGCGCATCTCAAGCTGATGATCGAGAAGCTGCGCCGCGAGCTCTACGGCCGGCGCTCCGAGCGCACGGCACGCCTGATCGACCAGATGGAACTGCAGCTCGAGGAGTTGGAGGCCCAGGCGACGGAAGACGAGATCGCTGCGCTACAGGCGGCGTCACGCCGCGCGGCGACGACGCCGGCTGCGCCGCGCCGGCACCCGGTGCGCAAGCCGTTTCCCGAGCATCTGCCGCGCGAACGGGTTGTGGTTCCCGCACCGGCGTCGTGCCCATGCTGCGGTTCGCTGAAGCTGTCGAAGCTCGGCGAGGACGTGACCGAGACGCTGGAGGTGATCCCGCGCTCCTGGAAGGTGATCCAGACCGTACGAGAGAAGTTCACCTGCCGGTCCTGCGAGGTGATATCCCAGCCGCCGGCGCCGTTCCATGTGACGCCACGCGGCTTCATGGGGCCGGACCTGCTGGCGATGATTCTGTTTGAGAAGTTCGGGCAGCATCAGCCGCTAAACCGGCAGAGCGAGCGTTACGGCCGCGAGGGCATCGATCTCTCTGTCTCGACGCTGGCCGACCAGGTCGGCGCGGCGACAGCGGCGCTGGCACCGTTGCATGATCTGATCGCTCGCCACGTCATGGCGGCCGAGCGCTTGCACGCCGACGACACGACGGTTCCGATCCTGGCCAAGGGCAAGACCGATACCGGCCGGATCTGGACCTACGTGCGCGACGACCGGCCATTCGGCGGCGCCGATCCGCCGGCAGCGCTCTACTTCGCGTCGCGCGACAGGCGGCAAGAGCACCCGGACGCGCATCTTGCAGGCTGGCGCGGCATTCTCCAGGCCGACGCCTATGGCGGCTACAACGGCCTCTACGACCCGGCGCGCCAAAGTGGGCCGGTCACGGCAGCGCTCTGTTGGGCGCATGCGCGCCGCGGCTTCTTCGAGCTCGCCGACATCGCTGCCTCGGCGCGGCGCGGGCGCGGTGCCGCACCCGTATCACCGATCGCGCTCGAAGCGGTGAAGCGCATCGACACGCTCTTCGCGATCGAACGCGAGATCAACGGTCTGAGCGCCCACGAGCGCCATCGCGTCCGCCAGGAACGAAGCCGCCCGCTGGTCGAGGATCTGCGCACCTGGCTAGGCGAGAAGCGCCTCACGCTCTCGCGCTCCGCGACGGTCGCCAAGCCGATCGACTATATGCTCCGGCGCTGGGACGGCTTTACCGTCTTCCTCGACGACGGGAGGGCATGTCTGTCGAACAACGCCGCCGAACGAAGCCTGCGCGGCTTTGCCCTCGGCCGCAAAGCCTGGCTCTTCGCTGGCTCCAGCCGCGGCGCCGAGCGGGCGGCCACAATGGCGACGCTGATCCAGACGGCGAAGCTGAACGATATCGATCCGCAAGCCTGGCTCGCCGATGTGCTCGCCCGCATCGCCGGGATCCCACAAGGCCAGCTCGCTGAGCTCCTGCCGTGGAACTGGCTCGGCAAGGAAGCCGCTCGCCGTCACGCGGCCTGATCAAACAGACGGCGGCAGTGACCCGAACAGTCCGCGGCCCACGCCGGATGGATACTCCGCAATGGTCCATGCTGTGGACTCAGTGCCGCGCTGTATCGGACCCTTGCATTTCGACCTCGAACCCCACCAGCTGCCCTAACAGCGGCACCGTCCGCCAATCCTCATCGAACCCCCAGCCGGACTGCCTCTTCTCCTTCCGCCCCTCCAAGACCCCCAGCCAAGTCAGCGGTCGCAGGACACGGGACACCATCGCGAACTCCGGTAGGTCGGGCCTCGGCGCGTCTTCGAGGGTCTCCAAGATCGTGCAAGCCGACATGAGGTCTGCCATGCTGGACCAGCGATGCGCCGTGACCGACAGGCTCCAGAGCACGACGCCCATATGGTGCTGCGGCCAGAACTCGATAGGGTTCCTGTCGAAGTCCTGAAGGTTCATCTTCCAGAACACGGCCTCAAACAGTTCAGCTAGGAGGGCAGGGGCCGCTTCCGGTGCAAGTAGGGCCTTCCCCGCCTTGGATGCCTTCAGGACCCCTGAACGCTTCCGCAGAAGCCCGGCAGCTTGCAGCGCGATCCTCGTGAAGAGGACACCGTGGGCGTCATCTTCGTTGATGACCTTGTTGACCGCGAGCGTGGTCGCCTTGTCGTATCCCGGCCCTTCCGTCTGGTCGAAGACGTGCCAGACATCGACACGCTTCAGGGCTCCGGCAGGCGTGAGGACTAGTCCGCCCTTGTCCACGGCAAGCTCCAATAGGAGCCTTGCGGCGATGACCATGGGGACCTGAAGGGCGGCTTCCACGGTGACATTGTAGGGCGTGAGGCGGAGAGCCTGCGGGACCCTGCCGGGCGGCTCTAGGAGCGCCTTCAGCGAGCGGGGCTGTAGATGCGCCCAGGCGGGAGGGATCGAGGTCACATTCAGAAGCGTAGGCGCGCGGGAACGAAGGCTCAACCGCCAAGCCGGTGTGGTTCCGATTTCCGGAACCGAACCGATGACATGTGGATGGACGGCGAGGGGCGGGATCGACAGGTGACACAAGGCGGTGATACAAAGACGTTCCTGTCGGTGCCCGTAATGCCTCTGATTTAATTGAGTTTTTCGCGCTGAATGGCCGGTCCAGCTCTGGGCACCATTTTCTTCCCGATCATCGATCGTCCCAGCAAACCGGTTGCGGATCTGCGTCGCCGCATCTGGCCTCGCTGATCCGGCGCCCGGCGGCCTGCCCCTCCCACCCTGCATGTCGGGCGCGCCGCTTCCGGCGTTGAAGCGCGCCCGCCGCTGTGGTCGTCTCGGGCCCAACAAGCCGCCGCGGCCCCAACGGTCGCGAGCGGAGGGCCCGGGAGGACCATCATGCGCATCGCCAGAATCGAACCCTTCATCCTGCATATCCCCGTCACCGGCGGGTCGATCGCCGATTCGACGCATCGCATCAGCCATTGGGGCGTCGTCGGCACCAGGATCGTCACGGAGGAGGGGCTGGAGGGCTATGGTTTCACCGGCACCCATGCCGATCTGTCCTCCGACCGGCTGATCACCGCCTGCATCCGCGATTGCTATGCGCCGCTGCTGATCGGCGAAGACGCGTTGGAAACGAGCCGGCTCTGGCTCAAGCTCGCGCGCCATCCGGCGCTGCAATGGGTCGGCCGCGCCGGCATCACCCAGCTCGCGCTGGCGGCGGTGGATGTCGCGCTCTGGGATCTCAAGGCGAAGAAGGCCGGCGTGCCGCTCTGGCATCTCCTCGGCGGCGCCAGCAAGCCGCGGCTCGAGGCCTACAACACCGATATCGGCTGGCTCTCGATCCCCAAGGACCAGCTCGTCGAGGGCTGCCGCAGGGCCGTGGAGCAGGACGGTTTCCACCGCATCAAGGTCAAGGTCGGCCATGCCGATCCGGGCATCGACATCGGCCGGCTCGAGGCGGTGCGCCGGGCCGTCGGGCCCCATGTTTCGCTCGCCATCGACGGCAACGGCAAATGGGATCTGCCGACCTGCAAGCGCTTCTGCGCCCGGGCGGAGCCGCTCGACATCTTCTGGTTCGAGGAGCCGCTCTGGTATGACGATGTCGGCTCGCATGCGGCGCTCGCCCGCGACACCTCCATTCCCGTCGCGCTCGGCGAGCAGCTCTATTCGCTCGACGCCTTCCGCGCCTTCATCGCAGCCGACGCGATCCACTACGTCCAGCCTGATGTGACGCGGCTCGGCGGCATCACCGAATACATCCAGGTCGCCGATCTCGCCCTCGCCAGCCGCCTGCCGGTCGCGCCCCATGCCGGCGAGATGAGCCAGGTCCATGTCCATCTCGCCTATTGGCACCAGGCGACGCCGGTCCTCGAATACATCCCCTGGATCAAGGACGCCTTCGAGGAGCCGGCGAATGTCGTCGATGGCTGCTTCCTGAAACCCCAGCGGCCCGGCGCCGGCACGACGCCCACGATCGACGCCTTCGCCCGCTTCGCCAAGCCGCTGGGCTGACCTCCCTCACGAGGGGGACATGGCCGCGCGGCGGCCCCGGAATGGCTTGGAGGGTTGCCCGGGCGGCCCGCCGTGCCTAGATTGGGATTGATCCGTTGGGGTGCCGCAAGGCTGAGAGGCGCATGACGCCAACCCATCGAACCTGATCCGGATAATGCCGGCGAAGGGAACGGTCGTCGCAGCGTCGCTTCACCCGTCCTGCCACGGCCGCAGCCTTCACGGCCGCGAGGGTAGGGCATGCCGCACGCATCCATCCAGTCCCGGTCGAACCCACCGCTGCGCGTCGGCATCGTCGGCGCCGGCGTCGTCGGCCTCGCCTGCGCGGTCGAACTGCTCGGGCGCGGCGCCGAGGTCGAGATCTTCGAGCGCGGCGAAACGGCCGGGGCGAAAGCCTGCTCCTGGTGGGCCGGCGGCATGCTGGCGCCCTGGTGCGAGGGCGAGAGCGCCGAGGAGCCGGTCGTCAGGCTCGGCCAGGAGGCGGCGAGCTGGTGGGAGCGCCATGTCGAGGGCGTCGTCCGCAAGGGCACGCTCGTGGTCGCTGCCAGCCGTGATCGCGCCGAACTGCGCCGCTTCGCCAGTCGCACCTCCCATCTGGTCGAGATCGAGGCCGAGGCCATCGCCGCGCTCGAGCCCGATCTCGCCGGGCGCTTCGGCAAGGCGCTCTTCTTCGAGAGCGAGGGCCATCTCGATCCGCGCCTGGCGCTGGCGGGGCTGGCGGCAAAGGTGATCGCTCTGGGCGGACGCATCCATTACGGCCGCGAGGTTGCCCCCGAGGATGTGGCTGCCGATGCCGTGCTCGACTGCCGGGGTCTCGCCGCCCGCGCGGCGCTGCCGGATCTGCGTGGCGTCAAGGGCGAGATGCTGCTGTTGCGCACCCGAGACGTCACCCTGTCGCGCCCGGTTCGGCTGCTGCATCCGCGCATCCCGCTCTATGTCGTGCCGCGGGCGGACGGCATCTTCATGGTCGGCGCGACGATGATCGAGGGCGGCGACCGCAGCGCCGTCACCGCGCGTTCGATGCTGGAACTGCTCGGCGGCGCCTATGCGCTGCATCCGGCCTTCGGCGAGGCGCAGATCGTCGAGATCGGCGTCGATGCGCGCCCTGCCTTCCCCGATAACCTGCCGCGCTTGACGCGTCGTGGCCGGGTCATCCATGTCAACGGCTTCTATCGGCACGGTTTTCTGCTGAGCCCCGCGATGGCGCGGCTGGCGGCGGAGGCCCTGCTCGATCCCGCCAGCATCCCGGAGAGGCTTCATGACGTTGCTGCTTAACGGCGAGCCGCGCGAGGTTGCGGCCACCACGCTCGAGCAGGCGCTGGCCGAACTCGGCTATGCCGGCAAGGTCGTGGCCACCGCGGTGAACGGCGATTTCGTCCCGGCCCGCAAGCGCGAGACCGTCACGCTCAACGAGGGCGACCGCATCGAGGTCGTCGCCCCGATGCAGGGCGGCTGAGAGGATCACCGACATGGCGAGCTTCTATGGGTTCGAGCCGAAGAGCCGGCTCTTCCTCGGCACGGCGCAATATCCGTCTCCGGCCATCCTGGCGGAGGCGGTGAAGGCGTCGGGCGTCGAGATCGTCACCGTCTCGCTGCGGCGCGAGGCCGGCGAGGGCGGGGCGGGACAGGCCTTCTGGTCGCTGATCCGCGATCTCGGCGTGCGCGTGCTGCCCAACACGGCCGGCTGCCACGGCGTCAAGGAGGCCGTCACCACAGCCCAGATGGCGCGCGAGGTCTTCGGCACGAACTGGATCAAGCTCGAGGTCATCGGCGAGGACGACACGCTCCAGCCCGATGTCGTCGGGCTGATCGAGGCGGCGCGCATCCTCACAAACGATGGTTTCGAGGTCTTCCCTTACACCACCGAGGATCTCGTCGTGGGCGGGCGCCTGCTCGATGCGGGCTGCGAGGTGCTGATGCCCTGGGGCGCGCCGATCGGCTCCGGGCGCGGCCTGAACAATGTCTACGGCCTGCGCAGCATGCGGGCGCATTTCCCCGGTGTTCCGCTGGTGGTCGATGCCGGCATCGGCCTGCCCTCCCACGCCGCCCAGGCGATGGAGCTGGGCTATGACGCGATCCTGCTCAACACGGCGGTGGCCAAGGCGGGCGATCCGGTGCTGATGGCGCAGGCTTTCGCGAAGGCGATCGAGGCCGGCCACCAGGCCTTCCAGGCGCAGCCGATCGAGGCGCGCGACATGGCGGCGCCCTCGACCCCGGTCATGGGCAAGGCCTTCCTCTCGTGAAAGCAGCCTCGATGAAGCTCGACCCGTTCTATCCGATCTTCGACAGCGCCGACTGGCTCGCCCGCATGCTGCCGCTCGGCGTGAAACTGGTGCAGCTGCGCGTCAAGGACCGCAGCGAAGCCGAGACCGGCCGCGAGATCGCCCGCGCGAAGACGCTCTGCGCTGATGCCGGCTGCGTGCTGGTCGTGAACGATTACTGGCGCCTCGCCATCGAGGAGGGCTGCGACTTCGTCCATCTCGGCCAGGAGGATCTCGACGGCGCCGATCTCGCGGCGATCCGCAAGGCCGGCATGCGGCTCGGCGTCAGCAGCCATGACGACGCGGAACTGGAGCGCGCGCTGAGCACGCAGCCGGACTATGTCGCGCTCGGCCCGGTCTACCCGACCATTCTGAAGGCGATGAAATGGGCGCCGCAGGGGCTGGAACGCGTCACGGACTGGAAGCGCCGCCTCGGCGCCATCCCGCTCGTCGGCATCGGCGGCGTCTCGCTGGAGCGCGCGTCCGGCGTCTTCGAAGCGGGCGCCGACATCGTCTCGGCGGTCACCGACATCACGCTGAACGCCGATCCGGAGGCGCGGCTGAAGGCCTGGATTGAGGCGACGCGCAGCCGCGCGGTGTGACATAGGGCGCTTTCACTGGAACCACTGCGTCATTCCGGGGCATCGCGAAGCGATGAGCCCGGAACCCAGAACCGACGTCCTTCGACGCTTGGCCTGACCGCCGCATGCGCGGATCTGGATGAACGACATCGGTTCTGGGTTCCGGGCTCGCCGCTACGCGGCGCCCCGGAATGACGACGGGAACGGTTCCGGCTCAAACGCTCTCCGTCGCCGCATGCCCGTCGACATGACCGAGGCTGCGCTCGGGGTCGAGCCGGTCGCGCACGCGCTGCTTGAGCACCTTGGAATCGGGGAAGCCGCCCTCGCTCTTGCGGTCCCAGATCAGCTCGCCCTCGTAATGGATCTGGAAGATGCCGCCGGTGCGCGGGATCAGCGCGACCTCGCCGAGATCCTGACCGAAGGTCGAGAGCAGCTCCTGGCCGAGCCAGGCGGCGCGCAGCATCCACTGGCACATTGAGCAATAGGTGATGGTGATGCGGGGCAGGGGCTTGGTTTCGGTCATGTCACACCTCGGGGTCGATGCGCCTGCATCGGCCGCCGCGGCTGCGCTGGCAAGCCTTTTCCGAACATGGCCGGCCGGCGTGAATGGCCGCCTAAGTCATTGTTTGGAATAAGTTTAATTCGATTGAGCCTCAGCCGCCATAGCGCCGCTGCAGATGCGCCTTGAACACGCTGGCGTCGAGCGGGCGGCCCGTCGCCTGCGTCAGCAGGTCGTCGGTCTCGAGCAGGCAGCCCTGGCTGTGGATGTTGGTCCGCAGCCAGGCCAGCAGGGCTGAGAAATCGCCCCGCCCGATGCCGGGCAGGATCTCGGGCTGTGCCCGGCAGGCGGCGTCGAAGATCTGGGCGGCGGTCATCGCGCCCAGCGTATAGGTCGGGAAATAACCCCAGCCGCCGCTCGGCCAATGCACGTCCTGCAGGCAGCCGAGGCGGTCGTTCGGGACCGTGACGCCGAGCAGCTCCTTCATGCCGGCGTTCCAGGCGGCGGGCAGTTCGGAGAGCGGCATCGCGTCGGCGATCAGCGCCTTCTCCAGCCGGTAGCGCAGGATGACATGGGCCGGATAGGTCACCTCGTCGGCATCGACGCGGATGAAGCCGGGCTCGACCCTGGTGTAGCGCCGCCACAGCGCGTCCGTCTCCCAGGCCGGGCCGGAGCCTCCGAAGGCCTCGCGCATCAGCGGCGCGGCATAGGCGATGAACTCTTCCGAGCGGCAGGCCTGCATCTCGACCAGCAGCGACTGGCTCTCATGCAGGCTCATGCCGCGCGCCTGGCCGACCGGCTGGTGGAGATAGGCCTGAGGCCGGCCCTGCTCGTAGAGCGCATGCCCGGTCTCGTGCAGCACGCCCATCAGCGCCTTGGCGAAATCCGCCTCGTCATAGCGAGTGGTGATGCGGACATCATTGTCGGCGCCGCGGCAGAAGGGATGGGTCGAGACGTCGAGCCGCCCGCGCTCGAAGTCGTAGCCCAGCGCCGCCATCATCCGGAGGCCGAGCGCCCGCTGCGCCTCGATCGCAAAGGGCCCTTCCGGATCGGGCGTCTGCGGGCGCCGCGCCTGAACCGCGAGCGCCTCTTGCGTGAAGCCCGGCAGGAAGGCGGCGAGATCGTCGAACAGCGCGTCGATGGTGGCCGAGCGGCCGCCCGGCTCGTAGTCGTTCAGCAGCGCATCGTAAGGCGAGAGGCCGAGCTTCTCGCCCTTGGCCCGGCCGATTTCCCGCTGCAGCGTGAGCACCTCGGCGAGGAAGGGCAGCAGGCCGGCGAAATCGCTCTCGGCCCGGGCCTGCCGCCAGCGCATCTCGCAGGCCGAGATCGCCTTGGAGGAGGCTTCGACGAGATCGGCCGGCAAGGCGGTCTCGACCGTCCAGAGCCGCCGGATCTCGCGCAGATTGGCCCGCTCCCAGGGACCGAGCCCGTCCTGCACCTCGGCCTCGGCCAGCCAGTCGCCGATGCATTCATCGGTGGTCAGGCCATGATGCATCACCCGCAGCAGCGCCAGGCTCTCGGCCCGCGTGCCGGCCGCGCCCTTCGGCATCATCACGTCATTGTCCCATTGCAGGATGCCGATGGCGTTCCCGAGCGCGGCGGCCCGGCCGAAATGGGCGGAGAGGTTCGCATAGGCGGTCATGACGGTTCGTCTCGATTGATTATGGCAAATCCCGCTGGGTCATCCCGGGCGACCGAAGGGAGACCCGGGATCCATTCCGGAACGATAGCGGAAAGGGTCAGGAATGGATCCCGGCTCTCCGCTGCGCTCCGGCCGGGATGACGGCGGAGACTGAACCCACGCCTCAGCCGAACAGCGTCTTGAACTGTCGCGGCTGCGAGCGGAGATACTGGTTGGGCACCTTGACCGTGGCGCCGAGCTGCGCGGCGGCGTGCCAGGGCCAGCGCGGATCGTAGAGGATGCCGCGCGCGATGCCGACGAGATCGGCGTCGCCAGTGCCGACGATCGCCTCCGCCTGCTCGGCCTCGGTGATCAGCCCGACCGCGATGGTCGGCAGGCCGGTCGCCTGCTTCACCGCCCGCGCGAAGGGCACCTGGTAGTTCGGCCCCAGCGGAATCTGCTGCGCGCCGGAATTGCCGCCGCTGGAGACATGGATGAAATCGGCGCCGCGCGCCTTCAGCGCCTGCGAAAAGGCGAGCGTCTGCTCGAGGTCCCAGCCACCCGGCACCCAGTCGGTCGCCGACAGCCGGACCCCGACGGGGTAACCCGCCGGCACCACGGCCTTCACCGCCTCGAAGGCCGCGAGCGGGAAACGCATCCGGTTCTCCAGCGAACCGCCGAAATCATCCTCGCGCCTGTTGGAGAGCGGCGAGAGAAACTGGTGCATCAGATAGCCATGGGCGGCATGCAGCTCGATCGCCGCGAAGCCGAGCCGCACCGAGCGCCGGGCCGCTTCCGCGAACTGCTCGCAGAGCCTGGCGATGTCGTCGCTCGTCAGCGCGCGGGGCTGGCGTGCATGGCCGTCGAAGGCGACCGGGGAGGGGGCGATCGTCTGCCAGCCGCCGGCATCCAGCGCGAGCTGACCGCCGCCATGCCAGGGCTGCGCAACGGACGCCTTGCGGCCCGCATGGGCGAGCTGGATCGCGATCGGCATGTCGGAATGAGCGCGCACGGCCTTCATCGTCCTGGCCAGCGCGGCCTCCGTGCCGTCGTCCCAGAGCCCGACATCCTGCGGGCTGATGCGCCCGGCCGGCTCGACGGCCGTGGCTTCGATGATCAGCAGGCCGGCGCCCGAATGCGAGAGATTGCCGAGATGGATCGTGTGCCAGTCGGTCGTGTGGCCGTTCTCGGCCGAATACTGGCACATCGGCGCGATCACGATGCGGTTGGCGAGGGTCAATCCGCCGATCTGGTAGGGGCTGAAGAGCTGGCTCATCACGGGTCTCCTGGAAGGCTCAGTCGGTATAGGCGCCCGCCGCGCCCGCGGCCACTGCCGCCGGCGCGCATCAAGAGATTGTGCGGGCGCGAAGATCCGCCCGCATTTGGCCGCAATCGCAGCAATTGATAAGCCTGCTTATCATAAGGAGACTGCAATGGAGCGGCCCCTTCGGCGCGAGCTGATGTTCCAGATGGTCGAAACGGCGCGGCTGATGCGCACTTATGTCGACCAGCGTGCCCGCGAGCACGGCACCACCCGCGCCCAATGGGGCATCCTCTCGCGGCTGCGGCGCCGCGAGGGCCAGAACCAGGTCGCGATGGCCGAGCAACTCGACATGCAGCCGATCTCGGTGGCGCGGCTGATCGACCGGCTCGAGGGGCAGGGGATGGTCGAGCGTCGGGCCGACCCGGCCGACCGGCGCGCGCATCTGCTCTACCTCACGCCCCAGGGCCGGGCGCTGGTCGAGGGGCTGGACGCCCTGCGCACCGAGATCGCCGCCGAATTGCTTGGCGAGGTCGAGGACGAGGCCCTGCGCGCCACGCTCGACACGCTCGCCACCATCCGCAGCCGCATTCGCGACGGCCGGCGTGAACGCCAGGCCGGACCCGCCGTTCCCACCGCCGGCGCAGCCTGATCACCGGAGCCGATCGATGAAGCGCAAGACCATCCTCGCCATTGCCGGCCTCGCCGCCGTCGGGCTCGCCGGCGGCCATTGGCTCGCCACCTCGCGCGGCGCGGTCGATCCCACGGAGGGCGCACGCAGCGCCCGCGCCGGCCGGAGCGGCGAGGGCGCCCCCGCGGCGGTGGTGACCGCCATGGCCGAGCGGGCCGACATGCCGGTGCGCAAGCGCGCCATCGGCTTCGTCGAGACGCCGGCCAGCGTGGTGATCAAGTCGCGCATCGACAGCCAGATCGTCGAGCAGCACGTCGTCGACGGCCAGTTCGTCCGCAAGGGCGATCTGCTCTTCACCCTCGATGACCGCGACATCCGCGCCCAGATCGACAAGGACGAAGCGGCGATCGCGCGAGACGAAGCGACCCACAGGCGGGCGGAAGGTGATCTCGCGCGCTACCAGCAGCTTCTGGCGCGCAATGCCGGCACCCAGCAATCGGTCGATCAGGCCACGGCCGACGAGCGCTCCTCCGCCGCCACCATCCTCGCCGACAAGGCGGCGCTGGAGGCCGACCGGCTGAAGCTGAGCTATGCCCGCATCACGGCGCCGATCGACGGGCGGGCCGGCGCGGTGCAGGTGACGCCGGGCAATCTCGTCGCCGCCGGCACCTCCGGCGCCAGTCTGGTCACGATCACGCAGATGAAGCCGCTGCGCGTCGGCTTCGCCTTGCCGGAGCGGGATCTCCCGGTGCTGCAGGGCGCGCTCGCCTCGGGCCGGCCGGTTGCGGTCGCCGCGCGCATCCCCGACAGCGGCCGCCCGGCCGCGACGGGCACGCTCAACTTCGTCGATTCCGCTGTCGACATGAGCTCCGGCACGATCACCGCCAAGGCACTCTTCGCCAATGACGACCTTTCGCTCTGGCCCGGCCAGTTCGTCGATGTCGAGATCGCCGCCGACACGCTGAAGGACGTCGTCGTGGTGCCCACCGTCGCCATCCAGGCCGGGCAGAAGGGGCCTTACGTCTTTGTTGCCAGGCCGGACCAGACCGTCTCGCTGCGCCCGGTCACCGTGGCCCTCGCCGATGGCGACCGCACGGCGCTGACCGCCGGCGTCGAGCCCGGCGAGCGCGTCGTCGTCGATGGCCAGCAGCGGCTGAAGGAGGGCGCCCGCTTCCGTGAGCCGCAGCCGCCGCAATCCCCGCCGGCGGCGCCCAAGTCGGCGCCCGTCGCCCAGGGAGAGCGCTCATGAACCTCTCCGGCTTCTGCATCCGCCATCCGGTCGCGACCATCCTGATGTCGGCCTCGCTCGTCATGGCGGGCCTCTTCGCCTGGCGCTTCCTGCCGGTGGCCGCGCTGCCGCGCGCCGAGTTCCCGGTCGTCAACGTCTCGGCCCAGCTGCCGGGCGCCTCGCCCGATACGATGGCGACCTCGGTGGCGACGCCGCTGATCAAGCAGTTCGCCACCATCGCCGGCATCGACTCGATCGCGACGACGAATTCCCAGGGCTCGACCTCGATCGCGATCCAGTTCGTGCTCAATCGCAACATCGATGCGGCCGCGGCCGACGTGCAGGCCGCCATCGCCCGCGCCCAGAAGCAGCTGCCGCTGGAGATGACGACGCCGCCGAGCTACCGGAAGGTGAACCCGGCCGATGCGCCGATCATCCTGCTGGCACTCAAGAGCGACCTGATCCCGCTGTCGCAGCTCGATGCCTTCGCCCAGCAGGTGATCTCGCCCGCACTCTCCACCGTGGACGGCGTCGCCCAGGTCCAGATCTTCGGTAGCCAGAAATATGCTGTCCGCATCCAGATCGATCCCGTCGCGCTCGCCGCGCGCGGCATCGGCGTCGACGAATTGCAGAGCGCGATCACCGCCACCAACGCCAACACCCCGGTCGGCACGCTGCAGAGCACGAACCAGCAGCTCACCATCCAGGCCCGCACCCAGCTCGCCGACGCCGCCCAGTTCGCCAACGTCATCGTCGCCAACCGCAATGGGCGTCCGGTGCGGCTGGGCGACGTCGCCAAGGTCATCGACTCCGTCGAGAACCTGCAGACGGCCAGCACCTATGACGGCATTCCCGCTGTCGTGCTCGCCGTCCAGCGCCAGCCCGACGCCAACACCGTCGCGGTGGTCGACAACGTCAAGGCGATGCTGCCGGCCTTCGAGGAGCAGTTGCCGGCCGCCGCCTCGCTCTCGCTGCTCAACGACCGCTCGCGCTCGATCCGTCAGGCGGTGGAGGACGTCCAGTTCACGCTGTTCTTGACGATCGCGCTGGTGGTGATGGTGATCTTCCTGTTCCTGCGGCGGCTGGCGGCGACCTTCATCCCCGCTGTCGCCGTGCCGATCTCGATCGTCGGCACGCTGGCGGCGATGTATGCCTTCGGCTTCTCGATCGACAACATCTCGCTGCTCGGGCTGACGCTGTCGGTCGGCCTCGTCGTCGACGATGCCATCGTGATGCTCGAGAACATCGTCCGCCACATGGAGAAGGACGGTCTCTCGGCCTTCGACGCCGCCCTGAAGGGCTCCTCAGAGATCGGCTTCACCATCGTCTCGATCTCGCTCTCGCTGGTCGCGGTCTTCATCCCCGTCCTGCTGATGGGCGGCGTCATCGGCCGCATCTTCAACGAGTTCGCCGTGGTCGTGACGGTCTCGATCCTGGCCTCGGCCTTCGTCTCGCTGACGCTGACGCCGATGCTCTGCGCCCGGCTTCTGTCGCATCACGGGCCGGCGCAGGAGGAGAACGCCTTCGGCCGCGCGCTGGAGCGCGCCTTCGCGGCGCTGCTGGCGGGCTATGACCGCGCGCTGGTTCTGTGCCTGCGCATCAAGCCGGTGATCCTGTTGACCTTCTTCGCCACGCTGGCAGCGACGGTCTGGCTGCTCCAGACCACGCCCAAGGGCTTCTTCCCGCAAGAGGACATCGGCCAGCTCCAGGTCTCGACCGAGGCCCGGCAGGACATCTCCTTCACCGCGATGAAGCAGGCGCAGGACGAGGTCGCCCGCATGTTCCGCGCCTCGCCCCATGTCGCCCATGTCGCCTCCACCGTCGGTGGCAGCTCGGGCAGCGCCGGCGCGCTCAATGCCGGGCGCCTGTTCGTCGAGCTGAAGCCGCAGGGCGAGCGCCCGGCGCTACAGAAAGTGCTGGCCGACCTGCGCCGCGACCTGTCGCGCGTCGCCGGCATCAACGTCTTCATGACGCCGGTGCAAAACCTCAACATCGGCGCGCGCGCCGCCAAGAGCCAGTACCAGCTCGTCGTGCAGGGGCTCGACCAGGGCCTGATGAACGACTGGGCGGTGCGCCTCGCCGATGCGATGGGCCGCGACCGCGGAAGCTTCGTCGACGTCACCACCGACCTCCAGAACAACGCGCTGGAGGCGACGCTGGTGGTCGACCGCGACAAGGCAAACCAGTTGAAGATCGGCGCCGATGTCCTTCGTTCGACTCTGTATTCCGGCTTCGGCGTCCGCCAGGTCTCGACCATCTACACCGCCGGCGACAGCTATCAGGTCGTGGTCGAGTTCGACCCGAAGGGCGGCTGGACGCCCGACCGCCTCGACCAGATCCGCGTGCGCGCCGGCAACGGCACGCTGGTGCCGCTGGGCGCCTTCGCCCATGTCGAGCGCCGTGCCGGCCAGCTCACCGTCAACCAGCTCGGCCAGCTCCCGGCGGTGACGATCGCTTACAACCTGCCGGCGGGTGTGGCGCTGGGCGACAGCGTCCAGCGCATCGAGGCGCTGAAGGCGCAGATCGGTCTGCCCGCCTCGCTCTCGACCACGCTGGCGGGCACCGCCAAGACCTTCCAGGACTCGCTCGCCAACCAGGGCCTGCTGATCGCCGGCGCGATCCTGACGATCTACATCGTGCTCGGCATCCTCTATGAGAGCTTCATCCACCCGCTGACGATCCTGACGGGGCTGCCCTCGGCCGCAATCGGCGCGGTCGGCGCGCTGCGCCTGTTCGATCTCGACCTCTCGGTCATCGCGATCATCGGCCTCCTGATGCTGATCGGCATCGTCAAGAAGAACGCGATCATGATGATCGACGTCGCGCTGGTGCTGAAGCGCGAGGGCCAGAGCGCGCAGGACGCGATCCACCAGGCCTGCGTCATGCGCTTTAGGCCGATCCTGATGACGACGCTCGCGGCGCTGATGGGCACGCTGCCGATCGCGCTCGGCGCCGGCGCCAGCGCGGAACTCCGCCAGCCGCTCGGCATCGTCGTCGTCGGCGGGCTGATGATCAGCCAGGTGCTGACGCTGTTCATCACGCCCGTCCTGTTCATCTACATGGACAGGCTGTCGGAGGGTCTGGGGCGGGTTTTCAGTCGCCCGCGGGACGAGGGGAAACCTCTGCCAGCTCCGGCTGAGTGACGGCCACCGTTGATTGGCAATACAATTTGTATTAACAATCGGCGACCATGTTCGAATTGGACGAGGACAAGAACGCGGCCAATATCGCCAAGCACGGCGTCAGCTTCCAGCGCGCGTCGCGCATCTTCGAGAACCGGGTTCTGACCGTCGTCGACGGGCGGGCTGATTATGGCGAGGTCCGCGAGATCTCGATCGGCATCGTCGAGTCCGTCCTGTTCCTCACCGTCGTCCACACCGATCGACAGGGCGTGGTCAGGATCATCTCCGCCCGGCGAGCCAACCGGGCGGAAAGGAGACGTTATGAAGACGCGATACAAGCAGGAGCCGACGATTGAGGAACTGGCCGCGATGCCGGAGTCCGAGATCGACTACAGCGACATTCCCGAGCTCGGCGACGCGTTCTGGAAGAATGCCCGCGTCGTCGAGCCCGACCTGACGCGGCCCGTGACCCTGCGCGTCAAGCAATCCGTTCTCGACGCCTACAAGGCGACGGGCAAGGGCTACCAGACGCGGATGAACGCCGTGCTGGAATCCTATGCGCGCGCGGTGCTGAAACCCGGATCGTGAGAGGCTTCGTGCGTCATGTCCCCTCCGGCAGAGTGAAGCGGTGGCGCTGGGCGGGATCGGGCCTCTCGCAGGCGGTCTTCTGGCCGAACCAGCGGTAGCGGTTGCGGGCGACGCGGTCGTAGAGCCAGTCCCGCATCGCGCGCGGCAGCACGGAGCCGACCAGCAGCAGCCGCGCCGGCCCACGGAGATGGCGCAGCAGCGCCAGCACGCCATCGGACTTCGCCAGCGCCTTGCCATCCTCGATGAACAGGAAACTCTCGGGATCGTCCGGGTCGATGCCATGGGCCTGCGCCAGCGCGCGGCCCTCGCGCGACTGGACCGCGACGAAGCGGATCGCCGGCCCCCGCTCATGCCGCAGGACGAAGCGGACGCCGCCCGAGCAGAGCACGCAGACTCCGTCATAGAGCAGGATCGGTCCGGAGCTATCCATCGCTAGGCGTTCGGCTTGCTGTAAGGCACCCTGACCCCCTGCTCGGCGAAGGTGCTGCGGTTGCTCTGCTGGTGCTTCTTGACCTCGGCGCGGGCGACCGTGCGCAGATGCACCTCGTCGGGCCCGTCGATGAAGCGGAGCGCCCGGCCCCAGGAGTAGATGAAGGCGAGCGGCGTGTCGTTGGAGAGCCCCGCCGCCCCGAAGACCTGCATCGCCCGGTCGGCGATCTTGGTCTGCAGCCGGGTCGCGACGACCTTGATGGCCGAGACCTCGGTGCGGGCGGCCTTGTTGCCGTGGGTGTCCATCATCCAGGCGGCGCGCAGGCAGAGCAGCCGCGCCTGGTCGATCTCCATGCGCCCCTCGGCGATCCAGTCCTGCACATTGGCGTAGTCGGAGAGGGTGCGGCCGAAGGCCCTGCGCTGCAAAGCCCGCTCAACCATCAGCTCGAGCGCCACCTCGCACTGTCCGATCGAGCGCATGCAGTGGTGGATGCGCCCGGGCCCCAGCCGCGCCTGCGCCAGCGCGAAGCCCGCGCCTTCCTCGCCGAGCAGGTTGGTGGCGGGAACGCGAACGGCGTCGAAATTGGTCTCGGTATGCCCCTCCGGCGAATGGTGGTTGAGCAGCGGCAGGTTGCGCATCACGCTGACGCCCGGAGCATCCATCGGCACGATGATCATCGAATGGCGCTTGTGCGGGTCTGCATCCTCGGCGAGGTCCGACAGCCCCATCACGATGCAGAATGTGACGTTGGGATGCAGCGCCCCCGTCGTCCACCATTTGCGGCCGGTGACGATGTAGTCGTCGCCGTCGCGGATGATCGTGGTCTGCAGGTTCGTCGGGTCGGAGGAGGCGACGCCGGGCTCGGTGATGCCGACGCAGGAGCGGATCTCGCCGTTCATGAGGGGAACCAGCCAGCGCGCCCGCTGCTCCGGCGTCGCGAAGAGATGCAGGATCTCCATGTTGCCGGTGTCGGGGGCGTTGCAGTTGAACACCTCCGACGACCAGTAGATCCGGCCCATGATCTCGGCCAGCGGCGCATATTCGAGATTGGAGAGCCGCGTGCCAGGCTCGTCGGGCTTCAGCGCCGGCAGGAACAGGTTCCACAGCCCCTCCGCCTTCGCCCGCGCCTTCAGCCCGTCGATCAGCGCGATGGGATAGCGCCCGGCCTCGACCTCCTCGCGATAGCGCGCATCGGCCGGCTGGACATGGGTGTCCATGAACGCCTGCAGCCGCCTGCGCAGCTCCTCGACCTTGGCGGAATAGGCGAAATCCATGGTGTCGTCCCTCAGTCGCGGCCGTCGATCACGGCCTCTGCCCGCAGCGCGAAACTCTCCGCCATCTCGCCGACCGCCACCGCATTCTCCGCCGCGGCGTTGCCGGTTTTCGCCCGCACCGCGATGCCGTCTAGGATCACCGCGAAGCGCAGCAGCGAGAAGGCGAGGTGGAAGCGGCCCGGCCCCGCGGCGCGGCCGGCGGCGGTGCAGTAGCGGTCGAGATAGGCGGCTTGCGTCGGAATGCCCAGCGCCTGCCGGTCGAGCCCGACGATGCCGGCATACATGGCGGGCGTCGAATGCCAGGGCAGGCAGGAAAAGGCGACATCCGAGAGCGGGTGCCCCAGCGTCGAGAGCTCCCAGTCGAGCACCGCGATCACTTCGGGGCGATCGGGCGCGAACATCAGGTTCCCGAGCCGGAAATCGCCATGGACGATGGTCGTCTCCGGCGTCTCGTCGAGATGCTCCGCCAGCCAGGCGAAGACGCGGTCGACGGCCGGGATGTCCTGCGTCTTCGTCTCCCGCCATTGCCGGCCCCAGCGGGCGATCTGGCGGGCATAGTAATTGCCGGGCTTGCCGTAGTCGGCCAGCCCCGCCGCCTGCCAGTCGAAGCCGTGCAGCGCAGCCAGCGTCTCCGCCATCGCGAAATACATCGCTGCGCGGTCGTCGGCCGTCACGCCGGGCAGGGCGGTGTCGTGGAAGACGCGGCCCTCCAGCCGCTCCATCAGGTAGAAGGGAGTGCCGATGACCCCCTCATCCGCCTCGAACAGCAGCACGGGCGGCACCGGGACGGCCGATCCCGCCAGCGCCTTCAGAATCCGGTATTCGCGGTCGACCGCATGCGCCGAGGGCAACAGCGGCCCGGGCGGTTTCTTGCGCAGGACGAGCCGCGTGCCGGCCTCGGGATAGGACAGGAAGAAGGTCGGGTTGGACTGGCCGCCGCTGATCCGCTCCAGCGTCATCGGCCCCGCGGCCCGCCCGGGCAGGGCCGCGCGCAGATAGGCATCGAGGCGGGCGGCGTCGAATTCCAGCGGGGCGGGGGCGGGCGCAGGCA
>LSIG01000085.1 GCA_001556125.1 Rhizobiales bacterium CCH10-E5
GCGGCCTGCGCGGCGTCAAGCTCGTCGTCTCCGACAGCCATGAGGGCATCAAGGCCGCCGTTTCGAAGGTACTGACGGCGACCTGGCAGCGCTGCCGGGTTCACTTCATGCGCAATGCGCTCGCCCATGCCGGCCGCAGCGGACGGCGCGTCGTCTCGGCTTTCATCGCCACCGCCTTCGCACAGGACGATGCGGCCGCCGCCAGCCAGCAATGGCGCAGGGTCGCCGATCAACTCCGGCCGACGGTCCCCAAGCTCGCCGCCCTGATGGACACAGCCGAGACCGACGTGCTGGCCTACATGACCTTCCCGACGCAGCACCGCGCCAAGCTGCATTCCACGAACCCGCTGGAGCGCCTCAACGGCGAGATCAAGCGCAGGACCGAGGTCGTCGGCATCTTTCCCACCGAGGCCGCCATCACCCGACTGGTCGGCGCGATCCTGCTCGAACAGAACGACGAATGGGCCGTCCAGCGCGCCCGCTACATCACGCTGCAAAGCATCGCGCCGATCAGCGATGATCCCATCGTCAGCCTGCCAGCCGTGGCAGCCTGACCAGCCCGGCCAAGGCCGGCATCCTGGTGGCTCCGAGAAGCTACACCACAATCAGGGACACGACCCCCAGAAGCGGACGCTCCCAGTGTCAGCAACGGGCCAGAACCGCCTCCGCTCGCCCAGGCCGGATGCGCCAAGCCCGGACATCGGCAGACCACCGGAAAGCGGACGCTCGTCAACCGCTAACGGCAGGCCCGCTTCCGACCCTCGCGATATTCGGGGCGTGCGGTTCTATCCTTCTGCCTTTCCGCCAAGAAGGCAGCTGACAAGCGCCACTATACGGCTACAGCTCAACCTGTCTCAGCCAGACTAGGGCTGTAGTCGATGGAAGACCTTGTCAACGTAGTTCAGAATGGGCGCACTACCTTTCCGTGAAAGCCGTTGTACGATGGTGTCCGGGAGGCGCTATGTATCTGTCGAATCTAAAGATTGAAAACTTCAGGGCGTTCGGCTCGGCAGCGGCGGGCACGTCGCTAGACCTTGCCCTATCGCCAGGGCTGAACCTGCTTGTGGGTGAGAACGACGCGGGTAAAACAGCCGTCGTGGACGCAATCCGCCACCTGCTCTGGACCACGAGCCAGGATTTCCACCGTTTGACGGAAGACGACTTCCATGTCACCGGCGACCAGCGCGCCCAAGACATGAAGATCACCGCCCGCTTCGAAGGGCTCAGCCTGCTGCAGCGGGCGGCGTTCCTGGAATACCTCACGATCACCGACGGCGCCGAGCCCTCACTGTCGATCTCCTTGCTTGCCCGGAGACAGGACGGCGCGGGAGGGCAGAAAGGCCGCGCAAGCGTCTTCTTCCGCGCCGGGGCAGACGCCAAGGGTCCGCCGGTCGAGGGCGCCCTGAGGGAGTTCCTGCGCTGCACCTACCTCAAGCCCCTCCGGGACGCCGAAGGGGAACTCACCGCCGGTAAAAGTTCACGGCTGTCGCAGATCCTGAAGTCGCACCCCGACTTTGCTGAACAGGCGAAAAGCGACTGGTCCATTGAGGCGCCGACGATCTCTCCCACCACGCTCGTCGGCATCATGAAGCAGGCGGAACACCTGATCCGCTCCAACACCGTCGTTCAGGCGGTGCATACCAACATCAATAGCCAATTTCTCGAGGACCTGTCCCTTGGGACCGAAATCCTCACCGCGGCCATCTCCGTGGCCCGCAGCGCCGATCTGCAGCAGATCCTCGAGAAGCTGGAGCTGGCACTCGACTCCAAAACCGGCGTCGGTCTCCCAACGCGGCGCGGCCTCGGGTTGAACAACGTCCTGTTCATGGCCACCGAACTGCTCCTCCTCGGGGCATCGGACGGGATGCCGTTGCTGCTGATCGAGGAACCAGAGGCCCATCTTCACCCCCAGATGCAACTCCGCCTGATGGAGATGCTCGCAACACGGGCCGCGCATCCTGCACCGCCCCCCTCTTCCTCGGAAGGCGACCCTGAACCGGACGCCGGCTTGCCGCCCCCACCGGAGCGGGTTCAGGTCATCGTGACCACCCACAGTCCGACCCTGGCCTCCAAAGCCGACGTCGAGACGCTTACCCTGATCACCCAGCATCAGGCCTTTTCCCTGGCGTCGACCTGCACCCAGCTCGACGCGAGCGACTACGCCTTCCTTCGCCGGTTCCTCGACGCGACTAAAGCCAATCTGTTCTTCGCCAAGGCGGTGCTGGTGGTCGAAGGCGACGGCGAGAACATCATCCTTCCAGCGTTGGCCAAGGCACTTGGACGGTCTTTCTCGAAGTACGGCGTCTCGGTCGTGAGCGTCGGCCACCGTGGTCTGTTCCGCTATTCGCGAATTTTCCAGCGCAATGACGAGCGCAAGATTCCTATCCGGGTCGCCTGTGTTGCGGATCGAGATGTGCCGCCAGCAGAGGTCAGAGAGTATGTTCCGGCCCCGGCGCCCCCCAAGGAGGGGAAGGAAGCCGCGCGCAAGTTCGCCAACGAGTTCAGCGTCGAGGAGCTCACGGGCTTCTCGGACAAGCTCCGGGAGCGGGACGCAGAGCCGGTTCAGACCTTCGTGTCCCCCAGTTGGACCCTTGAACACGATATCGCGCTCAACTCCGGTCTTCGCCCCCTCATGCACCGCGCCGTCAGGCTGGCACGCCGCGCGAAAAGCAGTGGAACCCTCACGACAACTGTAGTCGCGACCGTGCGAGATGTGGCCGACAAGGAGCTCGCCGAATGGGTGTCGGCAGGGCTCTCGAACGAACATATCGCCGCAAAGATCTATCAGGCACTTTTCGACAAGAAGGCTTCCAAGGCCGAGACGGCCCAATACCTCGCCGATGAGCTTGAGCGCGCGAACCTGTCTCCGACGGAACTGGCCGCCCGCCTTCCGGCGTATCTGGTCAACGCGATCGAATACGTCACGGCGCCGATCGAAATAGATGAGGCCATATGATCCCCGTCGAGATCGAGGATACCGACATCGACGAAATCGCCGGCTTCATGGGCCGGGATTTCGATGCGGCGGACTGCCGGCAGATCCTCAAGGCTCGCGAGAGCCTTGACGTCCAGGCCGCTCCCGGAAGCGGCAAGACGACGCTGCTCGTCGCCAAGCTGGCCCTGCTGGGCACACGCTGGCCCCACGCTCGCCAAGGCATGTGTGTCCTGTCCCACACTAATGTGGCTCGCGTGGAGGTGGAGACACGCCTTCACCATCACCCGGCAGGCCGCGCCCTGCTGGGCTATCCGCACTTCATCGGCACCATTCAGACCTTCGCTCATCAGTTCCTGGCGCTCCCGTATCTACGGGGCCTGGGGATCACCCCCCGCAGCATCGACGACGCGCGCTTCACGGCAGCGGCGAAAAGGCTCGGGGGACTCAATGGTTACTGGCACGCCAAGAAGCACCTCGAGCGGCATCCCAACAGCGCTGATAGCATCCTTTCTTCACTCACCCTTTCGGGCGCCGATCTCGCCCTCACCTGCAGCGAGACCCTGCCGAGCGCGAAGACTGACACCTTCAAGAGCTTTGAAAGCCTGAAATGGCGGCTCGTCGAGGACGGCATCTTCCGCTTTGCAGACATGTTCGCCTTTGCTCAGCGGGCGCTCCGGGATGTCCCCGGAATAGCAGAGGCCGTGAGCAGCCGCTTTCCCGTCGTGTTCTTCGATGAGATGCAGGACACCGACGCCCTCCAGGAGGCATTCGCCAAGGCCGCCTTCGACGACCGATCGACGGTCCAGCGCTTCGGAGACTGCAACCAGGGCATATACGACGGATCCGACCGCGCCGGGACGCTAAGCAGCTTTCCTGTTGAAGACGCGATTGATCTCTCCCACAGCCGCCGCTTCGGCCCGCGCATTGCCAAGGTGGCCTCTACCCTCACGGTCGTTCGCTCCCAGCAGATTGTTGGAAATCCCGAGCGTGCCGAGAAGCGGCACGCGATTTTCCTGTTCGACAAGTCCTGCGTCGACCGCGTACTGCCCGCGTTTGGGAGCCACATACTCGCGGAATTTCCCGAGCCGCTTCACGCCGGATTTGTCGCCAAGGCGGTCGCACTGCGGAAAACGGGTGAAGGCACATACTGGCCCCGGCACCTCGGCGACTATTGGCCGGATTTCGATGCGACCCAGACATCGAGGTCAAATGGCCTGAGCACCTTGATCGGCTATGTTCGCCGGGCGCGTGCGGTCTTGACGGAAGACGGGGCTCTCCACGCGGCCGCGCCGATTATTTGGGAGGGCGTCACGGCCTTCCTCAACAATCACAATTGCGAACTTCCGACCGGAGAGACGATTGGAAAGAGATCTGTGCTCAGGGCGCTCGATGAGGCGAACCCCGAGGCCTCAGCCTGTCTGCTCGCTGCAGTGTATGGCTGCTGCCTTGGACCGGCGCTCGTCGAGACATCCTGGAAGACGATCGTTCAGAACCTCGTCACCTCACTGCGGCCTTTGACGTCGACTGCCTCAGTGACCGACGACTTCCTCATCTGGGATCCCGCCGCCCCGGTGGTCGAAGACAAGGTGACCGAACGCCGAAACACCTACGAGCATCTCGTGGACGACCGATCGGTCGCAATCGACCTCAACACCATCGCGGGGGTTAAGGGAGAGACGCACGATGCGACGCTGGTGCTGACGTCCTCCAAGAACAAGCTGTACGACCTCAAAGAGGCGCTCGGCCTGCTTTCCGGAACCGCCGCCGCCAGGCAGGCGAAAACGATCCCGCCGCAGCTGATGAACCTCTTCGTCGGGATCACGCGGCCCCAATCCCTGCTCTGCCTCGCCGTCGTTGCCGACCACATCACAGAGTCCCACAAGTCCGCATTCATCGGCAACGGATGGCTGGTTCAGGACCTGCGCGAGCGGAGATGAGGCCAGCGAGGCGAGCAGCGCACTTGATCCGGGCAAGCTTAGAGGTGCCTAGAAGCAGACGTTCCGCAGGTCACCCAAGGGCCAATCCCACCGCGCAATAAACAGCCAAGCTGGACCTCCCGAAACCGGACGCTCCGGATGTCAGGAAAGGGCCAAGAATTTCGCATTGATCGGCGACCAAGCGACATGTTCAGCCAGAAAGCGTGCAAGCTTCGGAACCCTATCCTGGGAACCCCTGCGAACGTGAGCCGATGAGCCGTTCCGGGAGAGACGAACCGGAACGGGTATGAGGATGAATAGCAATACGGAGGGCGGCGACACCGCCCTGGACGAGGCGCGGCCGACGGCCGCGCATCTGTCGCGCTACCAGCGCGGCTACCAGATGACGACCGATCAGCCGGAGCGGTTCTTCTGGCTCTGGCAGGAAGCCCTGGCGCACGCGCTGCTGCTCGAGCAGCAGCCTGAGCGGTCATTTCCCGAGCATGGCGGCCTGACGGCCCTACAGATGGCGGAGGGCGCTCGCGCCCATGCGCGCCTCTACGCCTTCATGCTGGCTGAAGCACCGGCGCGCGAGATCGGGCATTTCGAGCGCAAGATCATGGTCGCCGAGGCCATGGCTGCAGATTCCGACGCGACCGGCCGGGTAATCCAATAATTAACCGGCCACTGT
>LSIG01000086.1 GCA_001556125.1 Rhizobiales bacterium CCH10-E5
CTCGATGGCGGCGTTATAGGCGCCGCCCTCGCTCACTGTCAACACGGTTTTTGAAAAAACTTCGCGTCGGAGCGCCCGCATCATGTGGGCGGGGTCGCTTTGGGCTCATTTCCAGCCCTCGATCGCCGGTTTTGCGGCGCTAGGACGCGTTTTCTGCCCGATTCCCATTTTTAAGAATCGCGCGGTACCGGCACGCAAACCCTATCGCGACGCGCGCGACGGTTTCGTGACGCTCACGCGCGGTTGAGCCTGCCGCCCGTCAACGGCCGGGGCACACCGGTTGTTCCCGGCAGGCTGAGCGGCAGGCCTTTCACGGACCGGATGGCGAGATAGCCGAAGAGCTGCGCCTCGAGCGCGTCACCATCCCAGCCCGCGGCCTCGACCGGCTCGACGGGGACGCCAAGCCTCGTGCTCAGGCGCTGCATCAGATGGCGGTTGAGCCGCCCGCCCCCGCCGACCAGCCAGCGACGCGGCGCGCGCGGCACATGGCGCAAGGCGGCGACCAGGCTCTCGACCGTGAACGCCGCCAGCGTCGCGGCGCCATCCGCATCCGAGAGCGGCTCGACGATCTGCGCCCGGCGATGAAACTCGTTGCGGTCGAGCGATTTCGGCGCGGGCCTGTCGAAGAAGGGGTTGTCCATGAAGGCCGCGACGAGATCCTCATGGATGCGGCCGCTCGCGGCGAGCGCCCCATCCGCATCATAGGGCCGCCCGAGCCGGCGCAGCACGAAGTCGTCGAGCAGCGCGCTCGCCGGGCCGGTGTCGAAAGCGATGACCTCCTCACCCTCGATCCAGGTGACATTGCCGACGCCGCCGAGGTTCAGCACCATCACGGGCTGCTCCATCCCCTGCGCCAGCGCCCGATGATAGAGCGGCGCGAAGGGAGCGCCCTCCCCGCCGGCTTCGACATCGGCATGGCGGAAGCGGTCGACGGTCGCGATGCCCAGCGCCGCGGCGATGGCGGGGCCGTCGATCAGCTGGCGCGTGAAGCGCTGCTGCGGGCGATGATAGACGGTCTGGCCGTGCAGGCCGACGAGATCGATGCTTGCCGGATCGAGATGCTGTTCGGCGATGAAGCGCCGGATCGCGGCGAGATGGTCGGTCGTGACCTCGGCCTCGAGTTCAACGAGCGGCTCGGTCATCGCCCGCTCGGCCTGCGCGATCAGCGCCTGGAGCGCTGCGCGCGTCTCGTCGCGATAGGGGTAGGAGGCGCCGGCTCCGAAGCGGACGGCATCGCGCCCGTCGCTGGTCACGATCGAGACGTCGATGCCGTCCATCGACGTGCCGCTGATGACGCCCAGCGCGGTGAGGCTGTCCTGCCGAAGTCGGTCCATCCGCCTGCCGCCCGCGCTGCTGTCAGCTATTCGCCCGGCTGGGCCCCGTCATAACCGCCGATGATGACGAGATCGACCTTCCCGACCAGGGCCAAGTGCTTCACCGCCTCCTGGTATTCGGGGGAGGCGTAGCAGGCGCGGGCCGTCTCCTCGTCCTTGAATTCGAGGACGACGTTGTGCTTGCGGCCCTCGCCGCGGGCGAGCTTGTACTCGCCGCCGCGCACCAGAAACTTCGCGCCGTATTTGGCGAAGGCCACGGCGTTCAGGGCGCGGTAGCGGGCATATTCTTCCTCGTTGTCGACATCGAGCCGCGCGATCCAATAGCCCTTGGCCATCTCAAACGCCCTCGACCACGACGATGTCGATCTCGCCGGCACCCTCGCGCAGCTTGCGGGCCTCGGCATAGTCCTGCGACATTGCATAGGCCTTGGCGGCCTCGAAGCTCTCGAACTCGATGACGACGTTGCGGGCCCGGCCCTCGCCTTCCGCCACGGTCATCATGCCGCCGCGCACCAGGGGCGTGCCACCGAACTTCCGGATCGCCTCCGAGGCCTTGGCCGCATAGGCGGCCCATTGCGTCGCATTCGAGACCTTGGCGCGTGCCACGACATATCCCTTGGGCATGATCCGAATCCTCTGAGCGATCGATTGGAGCGCGAACTTAGGAGGCTGCCGCGATCTCGTCCATGATCGCGGCAGCCGCCCCACGCGGGTCGGCTGCGCGGATGATGGGACGCCCGACGACGAGATGGTCGACGCCGGCGCGGATCGCCTCGCCGGGGGTGAGCGTGCGCTTCTGGTCGCCGGCCGCGCTGCCGGCGGGCCGGATGCCGGGCGTCACGATCAGCATGTCGGAGCCGATGACGTCCCGGACGATCTCCGTTTCGGCCGCGGAACAGACGATGCCGTCGATGCCGGCGGTGCGGGCCTGTTCGGCGCGCAGGCGCACGAGGTCGCGCACGGCCAGCCCGTAGCCGGCATCGCGCAGATCGCCGTCGTCATAGGAGGTGAGCGCGGTGACGGCGAGGAGCTTCAGATCCGCCCCGTCGCGCCCCTCGACCGCCCCGCGCATGGTCTGGGGGTAGGCGTGGACCGTGAGCAGGTCGACGCCGAGATTGCTCAGCGAGGCGACGCCCTCGGTTACCGTGTTGCCGATGTCGTGGAGCTTGAGGTCGAGGAAGACCTTCTTGCCCTCGGCCACCAGTTGCTGGGTGAGCTGCAGGCCGCCGGCGAAGGCGAGCGCATAGCCGATCTTGTAGAAACTCGTCGTGTCGCCGAGTTGCGAAACGATGCGATAGGCGTCCCAGATCGTCGGCACGTCGAGCGCGACGATCATGCGGTCGCGCAGGTCGTTGATCTTCCGGGTCATGGCCCACTCCCGCTGTTTGCGGGGATGGGCCATGATTCGGGCCGCGGCGCAAGGCCGCGCGCCCGGCGAGCCCCGTTCGCTCAGGCCGCGTCGCTCAGCACCTGCTTGAACACCTGGGCCCAGACATCGCCGGTCTGCGCGCCGGAGACCGCGAGCTTGCCGTCGACGATGAAGAAAGGCACGCCGGTGACGCCGACCTGCTGGGCGTGCGCCTCGAGCCCGATCACGGTCTCGCGCAATTCCTCATTGGCCAGCTCGTCGCGCGCGGCCTGCTCGTCGAAGCCCTGTTCGACCGCAATGGCGACGAGCGTGTCGAGATCGCCGATGTCGCGGCCGTCCTGCCAGTAGGCCTTGAACAGCGCTGCCTTCATCTCGGTGCCGCGCTGCACGGTCGAGGCGGCGGCGACCAGCATATGGGCCATGCGGGTGTTGACGCTCTTGGTGACGCGCGCCCAGTTGAAGGTGACGCCGCTTTCGAGCGCCGCCTCGGAAAGGCGGATCTCGATCTCCTTGCGCTTGCCGGCGCCGAATTTGGCGTCGAGATAGGCGGTGCGGTCCATGCCTTCGGCCGGCATGTCGGGGTTCAGCTCATAGGGCAGCCAGGTGATGGCGACGCGCTCGGTCAGGCCGTGGTTCTCCAGCGCCCTCTCCAGCCGCGCCTTGCCGATGAAGCACCAGGGGCAGGCGAGATCGGAGACGATCGCGATGGGCAGTTTGTCTTTCATGGGATCACTCGCTCTGGCCGGTCACGCCGGCGGATAGAGGTGCCGCTCGCCAAGGCGGTCTTCGGCAAAGGCCTCGGCACCAGGCGTCTCGCAGGCCGAGAGGAAGGCGGGGCCGACGGGGATCTTTCCCGCTCCGCCGGGGATATCGAGGATATAGGTCGGCTGGCACAGGCCGGACAGATGGCCTCGCAGGCTTTTGACGAGGGCCTGGCCCTCCTCCAGCGAGAGCCGGAACGACGCCGTTCCGGGCGCGAGGTCCGGATGGTGCAGATAATAGGGCTTCACCCGGTTCTCGACGAAGGCGCGCATCAGCGCCGCCAGGGTGGTCACGTCCGCGTTGACGCCCTTCAGCAGGACGCTCTGGCTGATCAGGACATGGCCGGCATCCGCCAGCCGCGCCAGTGAGGTCCGTGCAGCGGGCGTGAACTCGCGCGGGTGATTGGCATGGATGGCGATATAGCTCGCCTTGCCCGGGATCCGCAGCGCGGCGGCGTAATCGGCCGTGATGCGGTCGGGCTCGACCATCGGCACGCGGGTGTGCCAGCGCGCGACCTTGATATGGTCGATCGCGCCCAGACGTTGCGCCACCTCCCGCACCCGCCTGGCCGACAGGATCAGCGGATCGCCGCCCGTCATGATGACCTCCCAGATGTCGCGACGGTCGGCGAGATAGGCCAGCGCCGCCTCGAGCTTCCCGCCTGTGAGCGCATCGCCGCCGGGGCCGACCATCTCGCGGCGGAAGCAGAAGCGGCAATAGACCGGGCAGGCATGGACGAGCTTGAGCAGGGCGCGGTCGGGGTAGCGATGCACCACGCCCTCGACCGGCGAATGCGCCTCGTCGCCGATCGGATCGACACGCTCCTGCGGCAGCGTGACGAGTTCGTCCGGATCCGGGACGAACTGGCGCGCGATCGGGTCGTCAGGATCGGCCGGGTCGATCAGCGCGGCCATGGCCGGCGTCACCGAGACGGCGTAGCGCGCCGCCACGGCCTCCAGCGCCTCGCGCCGCGCGGGCGGAACGAGGCCGGTCTCAATGAGGGCTCCGACGCTGCGCAGCGGCTGTCCGCCAGGAGGCTGATGAAGGGTCATGCCGCTCCCCTGCCCGGTTCCGCCACCGGCGTCCAGAGCACGTCCTCGATCCGGCGGGCGCCGGTGCAGAGCATGACGAGCCGATCGAAGCCGAGCGCGATACCGCTGGCTTGGGGCATCGCGGCGAGCGCGCTCAGGAAATCCTCGTCGATCGGATAGCGCTCATCATAGATGCGCGCCTTCTCGTCCATGTCGGCCTCGAAGCGCCGGCGCTGCTCGGCCGGATCGGTCAGTTCCCCGAAGGCATTCGCCAGTTCGACGCCGCAGGCATAGAGCTCGAAGCGCTCGGAGACGCGCGGATCGCCGGGTTTCGGACGGGCGAGCGCGGCCTCCGAGATCGGGTACTCGCACAGGACCGTCGCGCGCCCCCGGCCGAGATGGGGCTCGATCCGCTCCGCGAGGATGCGGCTGAAGATGTCGGACCAGCTGTCGTCCTCCGCCACGCGGATACCGGCTTCGGCGGCATCGGCGGCGAGCCCGCCGCGATCGACGTCGTTGTCGGCGGTGACGGTGCGCAGCAGGTCGATGCCGGCATGACGCCGGAAGGCGTCCTGGAGCGTCAGCCGCTCGGGCTCGGCGAAGGGGTCGGCATCGATGCCGCGCCAGTGCAGTGTGGTCACGCCGGCGGCGCGGGCCGCCTCGGCCAGGAGCGCAGCGGCATCCTGCATCAGCGTCTCGTAGCCTTCGCCCGCCCGATACCATTCCAGCATCGTGAATTCGGGGTGATGCAGCGCCGTCCGCTCGCGATTGCGGAAGACGCGGGCGAAATCGAAGAGGCGGGGCTCGCCCGCGGCCAGCAGCTTCTTGGCGGCGAATTCGGGCGAGGTGTGCAGGTAATAGGGATGCCGGGTGCCGCCATCGTCGATCAGCGTGGTGGCGAAGCCGTGCAGATGCGTCTCGTTGCCCGGCGAGACCTGCAGGATCGCGGCCTCGACCTCGACGAAGTCCCGAGCCTCGAACCAGCGGCGTAGCGCAGCCTTGATGCGGCCGCGCGCCAGGAGCGCCGGGCGACGGTCGGCATGGATGTCGGGCCGCCAGAAGGGCGGAAGGGCGTCGGTCATCGTCTCGGGTTCAAAACGTCTGCAAGCTTCCGTTTCGCCTGCGAATGCGGTAGTGGCGCGGCAACGGTTTCGCCAAAGGCGCCGGGGCGCGGCGCGAGCTCAAGGACAAAGTCACGTGGTCAAGGTCATCGCATCCTCCGTTCGCAAGGGCAATGTGCTCGAAGTCGACGGCCATCTCTGCTCGGTGCTCTCGGCCGAGAGCTTCTTCCCCGGCAAGGGCACGCCGACGACGCAGATCGACATGCGCCGCATCTCGGACGGGGTGAAGGTCACGCAGCGCTACAAGACGACCGAGCAGGTCGAGCGCGCCTATGTCGAGGACCGCGACTACACCTATCTCTACCAGGACGGCGAGCAATACGTCTTCATGAACCCCGAGACCTACGACCAGATCCCGGTCGACAGCGACGTCGTCGGGGACATGGCCGCCTATCTCCAGGAGGGTATGAAGGTCTCGCTCTCGGTGTTCGAGGACAAGGCCGTGGCGATCGAGCTGCCGCAGCGGATCACGCTCGAGGTGGTCGAGACCGAGCCGGTCACCAAGGGGCAGACGGCCTCGTCCTCCTACAAGCCCGCGATCCTTTCCAACGGCGTGCGCAGCGCGGTGCCGCCCCATATCGGCGTCGGCACCCGCATCGTCGTGATGACGGCCGACGGCTCCTATGTGGAGCGCGCCAAGGATTGATCGCGGCGCCCGGTGCATCCACCGGCGGCATGCTTATATCGGCGATGCGACGGGCCCTTTCCGGGCCCGTTTTCGTTTCCGAGGATCGCCCATGACCATCACCGCCCGCTCCGCCGCGCTGACCGGCTTCGTCCAGACGCTCAAGGCCCTCGACGTCATCCTCGACAAGACAGTCGAGCAGGCGGCCGCGCGCAAGATCCAGCCGGAGGTGTTGTTGCAGGCGCGACTGGCCCCGGACATGCTGCCCTTTTCGCGGCAGATCCAGCTCGCCTGCGACTTCGCCAAGAATGCCGCGGCCCGACTCGCCGGCGGCGAGAACCCCAGGCACCCCGACGAGGAAAAGAGCTTCGAGGAGCTGAAGGCGCGCATCGCCAAGGTGCTCGCCTTCGTCGAGGGCATCGACGACGCCGCCTTCGAAGCCGGCGTGGCGCGCGACGTCACCTTTCCGCGCGGGCCGAGCGCAACGATGACCATGCGCGGCGAGGCCTATCTGACCCGCTTCGCCGTCCCGAACTTCTATTTCCACGCCACGACCGCCTATGCGATCCTGCGCAAGAACGGCATTCAGATCGGCAAGCAGGACTTTCTGCTCGGCGTTCTCGACGGCTGAGGCCGGCGCCCTTGAAAGCGCCGCAATGCTCTCCCATATGAGCATCACGGCGATGTCGAGGGCGTTCCACTGTCCTCCAGCGCTGTAGAAGACGGCCATGAGCTCGAAGTGTGACGCCGGATGTACGCGCACCCTTCCGGACATGGCCGTTAACGTTTCCAGCCTCCGCTGTTCCCTCCGGCACACCTCCGCAGCGTCCGATCCGTCATAGTCGTCATCGCGACGATGCTTCGTGATGGGTCAAGGCGGGAGGGGACGATGACCGAACCCAATGGGATGATTTATCTGTGCGCGGGTGGCGCGGAGCGGTTCAGGAAGGACACGTCGAAGCGCTTCAGGAAGCGCGACAACGCGACGCTGCTCGAGATCGACGGCAAGCTGAATGCTTATCCGATCATACCCACCCAAAACTTCAACCAGCGGGCGCAGGCCCTGGTTGCGATCATCACGCTTTGCGTCAAGTGGCTGGACGCAAAGAAGACGAAGATCGACGGGCACGGCTCCTTTCGCGCGCCGGTGATCCAGGCCCTTGGGAGTGCGGCAGAGACGGCCCTTCGAGGGGTCGAAAAAGACCAGATCAGTGCCGAAAAGAAAGCTAAGGCTCAAAAAAACTGGGCCATCGCTCGCGATGGCGTCCGCAAGCTGTTCCCGAAGGGGTCGACCCAAGGGGCAAATGGCCGGCCCGTGCAACCCATGCACCCTCATAACTATCTCGAAGTTCTCGATCCGCAACACCGCCGCGGTCAAGAACTGAGGCAACACTTCATGGACTGGGAGCGGGACGATCAATTCAACGGGAATTTTTGGGACTATTTAGAAAAGCTGAATTCCGAGCAATTGGATCACCTCCAGAAAGCTAAAGTCACCTATGTCGAAAGTCTGGCGTTTCGTGAGTTGTTCATCGTCAATTTTGCGGGAGGGCTGATGCGGTCCTGCATGTCGCCGACCGTGCAGAACATGATCATGAGCAATGCTCCCCTTGCTCAGGTGATGGCCAATGCAGAAGAGAAGCTTCTCGACACGACGACCTGGGCCTCGCAGACGCTTGGAGAGAACGGTTGGGGAGCTTTCGTGCTCAGTCCTGCCGAAGTCCTTTATGTGGGGGAACATAAGAATCCAACATTCCACCATTCGAGCTTCCTGTGCGGAGCACCGGTCCTCGCGGCTGGCATGATCAAGGTGAAGCAGGGCCGTGTTGTTGCGATCCATGAGAAGAACGGCCACTATCGGTCGGGGGAGCATCACGTCATGTCGTTCCTGACTTTGCTCAAGCGCAACATGCCGGGCACAAACTGGTGGGAAGTGCCGTATATCGGATTTTGGGATACGGCGGAAAAGGCGAAAAAGAAGGAAAAGAAGGTCGCTGAGATACTCGGGCTCCCGCCGGTGCAAATCGTCGCAAAGGGGGGACCGCAACCCTCGACGGTCGGATACTCCACGATGCAACGGTCGGGCCGCCCGCTGCCACAGCCCCCCGCGCAGCAGAAAGGCTCGGGGCGACCGCTGCCGCAGCCGCCTTCGTCGCCTCCAAAAGGCAATGTGCGGAACCTGGTCAACCGCTTCAACAAGGGTTGAGGGCGGCACAGTCGCCCCGCACCACAGCCACGGACGATTCGCCACGTTCTCGCCGGCCCGCAGAACCCCGGATCCCTGCGGAAACAAGACGATGTGGCCCGGCCTCTGGCCGGGCCCGCACAGCGCCACAGAGGCGATGTCCACAGCCCGGATGCCGTCGATCGGCGCCGCGGCTGTTCCCTGCGATACATCGCCGATGCCTTGAACGTGCATGGGCCCTGCGGCGACTACCCTCCATCATGGGCCGATGAAGGCGGGAGGGAACGATGGCGGAGCCGAAGGGAGCGGTCTATCTGCGGGCGGGGGGCGCCGAGCAGTTCCGGAAAGACACGGCGAAGCGTTTCGCGCGGCGCGTCAACAAGACGCTGCTCAAGATCGATGACGCACTCCCGCGCTATGCCGCGATCCCGCGGGACGAGCGCAGCCTGCGCACCCAGGCCCTGCTTGCCCTGGTCGCCCTCTGCGATCACTGGCTCAGGGACAAGCAGACCAAGATCGACCAGCATGAATCCTTCCGGGCCGCCGCAGTCCAGGATCTGCATGAGGCTGCGGTGGCGGAACTCAGAGGCCTGCAGAACTGGGCCAAGGCGAAGACGGCGATCCGCAAGCTCATTCCCAAGGGCTCGTTCAGGGGCCATGGCGCGGCACCGGTTCGGCTGATGCAGCAGGAGAACTGGCTGGAGGTGCTCGATACGCATCACCGGCGGGGCCAGGAATTGAAGAAGCATTTCCTGATGTGGGAAGCCTCGGGGCAATCCTGCTCGTTCTGGGAGTATCTTGAGAAGCTCGATCCCGTTGCAAAGAAGGAACTGGCCGAAGTCTCGGTGCGCTATGTCGACGACCTGATCTACCGCGCGCTGTTCGAGGTCACCTTCGACAACGGGCTGATGCGCTCGCGCATGTCGCCCGTCGTGCAGAACATGATCCTCAGCCGGTTTCCGCGCGCCACCGTCTTTGCGAACGCGGACGAGAAGCTGCTCGACACCAGCACCTGGCCGTCCAACGCCCTGCGCGGCGTCTCGACCGGCTGGGCCGCCTTCGTCCTGAGCCCGCAGGAGGTGCTCTATGCGGGGATGCATGTGAGCGGCTTGTTCCACCACTCCAGTTTCCTGTGCGGAGCGCCCGTCCTGGCTTCCGGCATGTTGCGCGTCGCAAACGGCCGCATCCGAGGGATCCATGAGAAGAACGGCCACTACCGCTCGCAGGACATCCATCTGATGACCTTCCTGAAGCTGCTCCAGCGCAAGCTCCCGGGCACGGACTGGCACGATGTCGAGTACATCACCTTCGGCGGAACGCCGATGACCGTCGGGCAGAAGCTGAACCTGCCGCGCCGACCGGCTGTGCCGAGCCGGGCCAACCGCGGACAGCTCCCTTCGACAGTGGCTTCCCAGCAACCCGTTCAGCAGGGCAACGTGCGCAACCTCATCAACCGCTTCAACAGGGGCTGAAGCAGCCGCCCCCGCTCAACCCTCCAGGAAGGGATTGCTCGCCCGTTCTTCGCCAAGGGTTCCCGCCGGGCCATGCCCGGGCAGGAACTGGACGTCATCGCCGAGCGGCAGCAGCTTGCCCCGGATCCCCGCGATCAGCGTCTCGTGGCTGCCATAGGGAAAATCGGTGCGGCCGACGGAGCCGGCAAAGACCGTATCGCCGGCGAGCAGGAAGCGCAGATCCTTCTGGAAGAAGGTGACGTGACCCGGTGTGTGACCGGGCACATGCAGCACCGCGAAGGCGACATCGCCGACCTTGACCTCGTCGCCCTCGACGAGCCAGCGCGACGGCGTCACGGCCCGCATGTCGCGGATGTCGAAGCGCAGCCCCGCGGTCGGCAGTTCGTCCAGCAGGAACTTGTCGGCCTCGTGAGGGCCGATGACCGGCACCAACAACGCCTCGGCCAGTTCGGCCGCCCCGCCGGCATGGTCGAGATGGCCGTGCGTCAGCCAGATCGCCACCGGCGTGACGCCGACCTCCTTCAGCGCGCCGCGGATCAGCGAGACGTCGCCGCCCGGATCGACCACGACCGCCTGCTTGGTGCGCGTGCACCAGAGGATCGAGCAGTTCTGCTGGAACGGCGTCACCGGGATGACGGCGATCTGGAGCGGGGTCTGCGGCTGGTCGGTCACGGGCATCTCCATCGATATCGGCTGCGAGACGCGACCGCGCCGCGCCCGTTTCGTCAGCGTTTGCCGCAGCGACCTGCGATCAGCGTGCGGTAGTCGGCGAGGTCGGAATCCATCATCGCGACGTTCTGCGCCCGCTCGGCTCCGGCCTGGCAGGTCGCGAAGACGGCGCGCGCATCCTGCAAGAATCCGACATGCTCGCGCCAGGTCCGGCACTGGGTGGCCTGATCGGCATTGGCGACGGCCGAGAGCCGCGTCTGCTGCCGGCGCAGCGCGCCCTCGTTCTGGAAGAGATCGCGCGAGCATGTCGCCGGGCGGGCCTGGGCCACAGCAGGCGGCACCGCCGCCAACAGCGCCGGCAGCAGGCCGAATGCGACGGCTGCGGCGAGCGGAAGCCGCCTCATCCGAGGTTCAACTCCTTGAAGAAGTCGTTGCCCTTGTCATCGATGACGATGAAGGCCGGGAAATCCTCGACCTCGATGCGCCAGACCGCCTCCATGCCGAGTTCCGGATATTCCAGCAATTCGACCTTGCGGATGCAGTCCTGCGCCAGCCTCGCGGCCGGGCCGCCGATCGAGCCGAGATAGAAGCCGCCATGCTTCTTGCAGGCTTCGCGCACCGCCGCGGAGCGGTTGCCCTTGGCGAGCATGACCATCGACCCGCCGAAGGACTGGAACTGGTCGACGAAGGAATCCATCCGGCCCGCAGTGGTCGGCCCGAAGGAGCCGGAGGCGAAACCCTCCGGGGTCTTGGCGGGACCGGCATAATAGACCGGGTGATTCTTGAAATAGTCGGGCATGCCCTGGCCGCTTTCCAGCCGCTCGCGGATCTTGGCATGGGCGGCGTCGCGCGCGACGATGATCGTGCCCGTCAGCGAGAGGCGCGTCTTGACCGGATACTTCGTCAGGGTCGCCAGGATTTCGCCCATCGGCCGGTTGAGATCGACCTTGACCACGTCTCCACCCAGCGAGGCATCCTCGACCTCCGGCAGGTACTTCGACGGGTCGGTCTCCAGGGCCTCGAGGAAGATGCCATCCTTGGTGATCTTGCCCTTGGCCTGCCGGTCTGCCGAGCAGGAGACGCCGAGGCCGATCGGCAGCGAGGCGCCGTGGCGCGGCAGGCGGATGACACGCACGTCGTGGCAGAAGTACTTGCCGCCGAACTGCGCGCCGACGCCGAGCGACTGCGTGAGCTTGTGGACCTCCGCCTCCATTTCGAGGTCGCGGAAGGCATGCCCCGAGGGCGATCCCTGCGTCGGTAGCGCGTCGAGATAACGCGTCGAAGCCAGCTTCACTGTCTTGAGGTTCTGCTCGGCCGAGGTGCCGCCGATGACGATGGCGAGATGGTAGGGCGGGCAGGCGGCGGTGCCGAGCGTCAGAATCTTTTCCTTCAGGAACGCGATCATGCGCTCCTTCGTCAGCAGCGAGGGTGTCGCCTGAAACAGGAAGGTCTTGTTGGCCGAGCCGCCCCCCTTGGCGACGAAGAGGAACTTGTAGGCGTCCTCGCCATGACCCTTGCCCTCGGCGTAGATGTCGATCTGCGCCGGCAGGTTGGTCGCCGTGTTCTTCTCCTCGAACATCGACAGCGGAGCGACCTGCGAATAGCGCAGGTTGCGCTTGAAATAGGCGTCGGCGACGCCCTCGCCGAGCGCCTCCTCGTCCTCGCCCTCCGTCCAGACGCGGCGGCCCTTCTTGCCCATGATGATGGCCGTGCCGGTGTCCTGGCACATCGGCAGCACGCCGCCGGCGGCGATGTTGGCATTCTTCAGGAGGTCGTAAGCCACGAACTTGTCGTTCGAGGTCGCCTCGGGATCGTCGAGGATCTTGGCGAGCTGGGCGAGATGTCCTGGCCGCAGCAGATGGTTGATGTCGATGAAGGCCTGTTCGCTGAGGCGGCGGATGGCTTCGCGGGAGACATTCAGAACCTCGCGATCGCCAATCCGCTCGACGGAGACCCCCTCGCTGCCGAGATGGCGATAAGGCGTCTCGTCCGGCCCGAGCGGGAAGAGATCGACATGGGTATAGGCCATGGGCAGCACTCCGGCATGCAGCGACGGTCCCCTCGCCCTCCGGGCGGGAGCTTCGCGCAAGCGAATAGCCGATGTTGCGATCTAATCAAATGCGAGAGAGAGCCGCCTCGCTGCGGCCAATGCGGCTCAGGCGGCCTGCGCCGCCGATTCGGACAGGATGGCGTAGATGGCGGCAGGGTCGCGGGCAGCGCGGACCTGCTCCAGGACCGCGGGGTTTCGCAGCACGCGCGCCACCCGGGCCAGCGCCTTGAGATGGTCGGCGCCGGCGCCCTCTGGGGCGATCAGGACGAAGATCAGATCGACGGGCTGGCCGTCGAGCGCATCGAAATCGATCGGCTTCTCCGCCCGGGCGAAGAGGCCGACCAGGCGGTCAATCCCGGCCATCCGGCCATGGGGGATGGCGATGCCGTCACCAATGCCGGTGGAGCCGAGGCGCTCACGCTGCAGCAGCGCCTCGAAGAGATCCCGCTCGGACAGGCCCGTGAGCTGCGCGGCCTGCTGGGCGAGTTCCAGCAGCGCCTGCTTCTTGCCGTTGGCCCGCAACGGCGAGATCACCGCTGCAGGGCTCAGAAGATCGATCAGCGTCATGCGCCAGTCCATGCATGTCCCGTGCCGCGTATCCTGACATGCGACAGGGTCAAGGTTCGGGCCCGCGCGGAACGTCGCCGGACCTATGACAGCGACGCGGGAGGATCGATCCAGCCGATGTTGCCGTCGCGCCGGCGGTATACGACGTTCATCCGGCCATGACCAGCATGGCGGAACATCACGACCGGCGCGCCGGTGAGATCGAGCCCCGCGACGGCGTCGCCGACGGTCATGACATGCAGGGATTTGGTCGATTCCGCCACGATCACGGGGTTGTCGCCGGCGCCCTCGACCTCAACCTCCTCGAAATCCTCATCCGGGGCGGCAATGACATAGCTGGGGATTTCAAGCGCAGGCTCGCGACCATTGGCGCTGGCCGAGCGGTCCTTGAGCCGTCGCTTGTAGCGACGCAGGCGCTTCTCGATGCGCTCCGCCATCTTGTCCAGGCTGGCATAGGCATCGTGCGCCGTGCCGGACGCCTCGAGCGTGATGCCCGAAGACAGGTGCAGGACGCCGTCCGTCTTGAACGCGGTCCCGTCCTTGCCGACGGTCACATGGCCCTGGTAGCCGCCTTCGTAGTATTTGCCGAGAGCGGCGGCGACGCGGGCCTCGGCCTGGCCACGCAGGGCCTCGCCGACATCGAGGTTCTTGCCGGAGATTCGCAGGCTCATGGAGTGCTTCCCCTTCTTAGCCACGGCCGGGAGATCGGCCGTCTTTGGGAGCTAAGAACTCGCTACCGGGTCTGTCAATGATATGGCCCAAAGCCGTCGCAGGCGTGGCGAAGGAGGGCTCAGCGACTGCCCATCGCCATCGCGACCTTTTCGCGGCGGCGCTCCATCGAGGAGGGGATGCGCAGGGATTCGCGATACTTCGCGACGGTGCGGCGGGCGATGTCGATCCCGCCCTCCTTTAGCCGGGCCACGATCGCATCGTCCGAAAGCACATCGGCGGGTGCCTCGTCGTCAATCATCTGCCGGATGCGGAACCGCACGGCCTCGGCCGAATGCGCCTCGCCATAACCGGTGGCGGCGATGGCGGCGGAGAAGAAGTATTTCATCTCGAAGACGCCGCGCGAGCAGATCAGGTATTTGTTCGAGGTCACGCGGGAGACGGTGGATTCATGCATGCCGATGGCGTCGGCGACGGTCTTCAGGTTGAGCGGGCGCAGATGCTCGACGCCATGGGCGAAGAATCCGTCCTGCTGGCGGACGATCTCGCTCGCCACCTTCAGGATGGTCCTGGCCCGCTGCTCGAGCGAGCGGGTCAGCCAGTTGGCGGTCTGCAGGCATTCGGCGATGAAGGCCTTCTCCTCGTCACTGCGCGCCGCCTTCGAGACCCGCGCGTGATAAGTCTGGTTCACCAGCACGCGGGGCAGCGTATCCGGGTTCAGATCGACGAGCCATGAACCGTCCGGCGCGGCGCGGATGAAGACATCCGGCACCACCGTCTCGGCCGCCGAGCCGCCGAAGCCGCGGCCGGGCTTGGGGTCGAGGCGCCGGATCTCGGCCACCATGTCGGCGATGTCCTCGTCATCGACCCCGCAAAGCCGCTTGAGGGCGGCGAAGTCGCGCTTGGCGACGAGGTGAAGGTTCGCCACCAGGGTCTGCATGGCCGGGTCGAAACGATCGCGGTCCCGCAGCTGGATCGACAGGCACTCGGCCACGTCACGCGCCGCGACGCCGGAGGGATCGAAGCTCTGGACGATCCGCAGCACGCCCTCGACCCGTTCCACCGGGACACCGAGCCGCTCCGCGATCTCGGGCAGAGGCTCGCCCAGATAGCCGGAATCGTCGACCGCATCGATCAGATGGCGGCCGATGAGCCGTTCTGCCGGATCGTGAACCGCGAGATCGAGCTGCGCGCTGAGATGATCGTGAAGCGAGACATCAGCCGTCAGACCGCTCTCGAACCCGTCAGGCCCCTCCTCGAAGGACCCACCCGAGCCGCCATAGGCTCCGCCGATGATCGGCAGGCTGTCGGCACCGCTGCTGTCGAGCCGCGCCACGGTGGGCTGTTCGCTCTGGAAGACATTGTCGAGGCCGGTGCCGAGACGCGTCTCCATGCCTTCCTGGCTGTTGAGGCTCTCGGCCCGGTCGTAGCTCTCCTGATCGGCGGCATGGGCGCTGTCTGCGGCCGCCTGCAACGGCCCCTCCGAGACGTCCTCCCGCTCCAGCAGCGGGTTGCGCTCGAGTTCGCCCTCGACGAAGTTCTGGAGTTCGAGATGCGACAATTGCAGAAGCTTGATCGCCTGCAGCAGTTGCGGCGTCATCACCAGGGATTGCCCCTGGCGCAGCTCCATGCGCGGCATCATCGCCATGCGCGTCAGACCTTCCCGACCCAGCGTCCCGAAACGGCACGCTTCTTGCTTTGAAGGTCAGCCTAGCGCTGTGCTCGCCATCCGTCAAAGGCCTTTGGCGGTCTTTGCCGTGCGAAGTTAATGCGGCGCAGCATTATCTCGCAAGTGCGATATGACAATCGGCCAGATCGACGGCATTGCCGGTCGCGGGATGGCGTCCGAAGCGGACGTCCGCGTTCGGCTCAGAGGCGGAAATCTTCGCCCAAATAGACGCGGCGCACATCGGGATTGGCGATGATCTCGGCCGGTGAACCTTCGGTCAGCACCCGGCCGGAATGAATGATGTAGGCGCGATCGACTAGACCGAGCGTTTCGCGAACATTGTGGTCGGTGATCAGCACGCCGATGCCGCGGTCGGTGAGCTGCCGGACCAGCGCCTGAATGTCGCCGACCGCGATCGGGTCGATGCCGGCGAAGGGCTCGTCGAGCAGGATGAAGGAGGGCTTGCCGGCGAGCGCGCGCGCAATCTCGCAGCGCCGCCGCTCACCGCCCGACAGCGCGATCGAGGGCGCCTTGCGCAGGCGGGAGATGGTGAACTCCTCCAGCAGCTGGTCGAGCTGCCGCTCGCGCTCACGACGATCGGGCTCGACCACCTCGAGCACCGCCCGGATATTGTCTTCCACGCTCAGCCCGCGGAAGATCGAGGCTTCCTGGGGCAGATAGCCGATGCCGAGCCGGGCCCGCTGGTACATCGGCAGCTGGGTGATGTCGTTTCCTTCCAGCGAGATCGTGCCGAGATCGGCCGCGACGAGCCCGGTGATCATGTAGAAGATCGTCGTCTTGCCGGCGCCGTTAGGCCCGAGCAGGCCGACCGCCTCACCCTGGCGCAGCGACAGGCTGGCGTCGCTGACGACGGTGCGGCCGCCATAGCTCTTGCGCAGACCCGTGACGGACAGGATGCCCGGGCCGCCCAGCGCGGTGACGCCCGCCGAGCCCTCCTCCCGAGCCTCCTTCTCCGACCGGCGGAAGAGCCGTCCGAGCAGGCTCGCACCGTGTCGGGCGGTCGAAGGCGCCTCGCGCTCGGGGGCGGTCACGCTTTGGGAAATGTCGGAGAGAGTCACGTGGAGGGGTGCGCCTGGACTGGAGAGATCGAGGGGGGAGCGCGCCGAGCGCGCACGAGATCGGCCGCTCAGTTGGTCGGTGGTGTCGCGGGCTTGGCGCCGGGAGTGCCCTTGTTGGCATCGGCTGCGTTGGGCACGAAGAAGCCCTGCACACGACCACCCTTGTTGGTCTCGACATTGGCGATGCCGGTGACGGTGTTGTAGGTCAGCTTCTCGCCGCGCGTGATGTTGGGCCCGTCGTTCAGCGCGACATTGCCGGTCATGATGACGGTATTGGTCGAACGGTCGAACACCGCATTGTCGGAGGTCGCGGCCTGGGTCTTCGACACGACCGTCACAGGCCCCTTGCATTCGATGCGCTTGATCGAGCTGTCGTTGCTCTGGCCCGGCGCCGCGGCGGGCGTCGGCGTTGCCGGCTTGGCGCCGGCGCCCTGGCCGCCCCGTCCCTCGTAGAACACGGTCATGACCGTGCAGCGGACCGTGGTCTCGCCCTGGACTGCGACGACATTGCCACTGAAGACCGCACGGTTCTCCTTGTCGAGCACGTCCAGCTTGTCGGCATCGATCTTGATCGGCTCCTTGCTGTCTCCGCCGAGACCGCCGAGCGGCGAGCTGGCATTGCCGCCGCGCGCCTTGGCCTGCGCCATCGCCTGCTGAGGCCCCATAGCGGCCATCAGCAGGGCGAATACGCCGGCCGTGGCGGCAAGGCAGGAGAGCAGGGAGATACGGGCGGAAGTCTGCATGGTCACTGTCCTGTCGCGCTGGAGGGGCCGGCAGCCGCCGATCCCTGCGTGCCCGCTTCTGAAAGACCCGACCGGAGCAGTTCCGGTTGCGGGGTGCTGCCCTCGCGCTCGGGGCCGGCGATGGTGCCGGCCGGAGCATTGGGGATATGGGCGCGCACGCGCCCCTGGAAAACGATCAAGGCGCCATTGTCCTTCACATCGAGCGAGTCGGCATCGACGGTGGTGGTTCCGAGGCTGACCTTGACGGGCTCCTTCGAGACGACCGTGCCGCCCTTGAAGTCGACATCGGCCGTCTTCATGCGGATGTCATGGCCGTTCTCGGTCCGGACATGGACATCGTCGACCAGCTTCAGCTTTTCCTTCTGGGTGTCAAAGAGGCCGCTCTTGGCGTTGACCGTCACCCAGCCTTCGCGCTCCATCTGGAGCCGCGCGGTAAGTTGCTGGAGTTCGACCTGTGTGGGGTTGCGGATTTCCTGCAAGGCGGCCTCGGCGGTCACCTCATAGGGCCGGTTGTCCTTGCGATAGCCCGACAGGCGCGGCGTATCCATCTTGACCTTGCCGCCGGAGATCCCGACCGCGCCGAGGGAAACGCTGGCCACGCCGCTCAGTGGCGTGAGAAACGGCACCACCAGCAGGGAGACAACCGCGACGGCCGCTCCCACGGGAATCGCCTTGCGCAGGAAATGAACGAGCCGCGTATGCCGGCGCGCCGCGCCGAACGCCGCCTGCCGCCGCGCCGCCGGCCCGTTGGGGCGGGCGGCCCAGTCATTGGTTGTCATCGCCACAGTCATGCCCCGCGGAATGGCAGTCGCAAACGGCTTTTTCGTGTCGTGCGGCGAACGCGCCCCCGTCGGACACCGCGGTCAAACTGACGCAAGAAGGCTTAGAATTTGTCAAGTATGAGCAAAGATGTCGTTTTCGGGCCAACCGGCGAGATCCAGCTCCGCCCGGAAGGGCAGGAAGTCGAAGCAGGCCCTGGCGAGATGGGTGCGCCCCTCGCGCGCCAGCATCGCCTCGAGACGCCCGTGCAGGGCGTGCAGATGCAGCACGTCGGAGGCGGCGTAAGTCAGTTGCGCATCGCTCAGCGTATCGGCCCCCCAGTCGGAGGATTGCTGCTGCTTGGAGAGTTCGACCCCGAGCAACTCGCGAACCAGATCCTTCAGGCCGTGCCGGTCGGTATAGGTGCGCGTGAGCTTCGAGGCGATCTTGGTGCAGTAGACCGGGCCGGTGACGACGCCGAAGGCATGGCGCAGCACCGCGACGTCGAACCGGGCGAAGTGGAACAACTTGAGCACGGCGGGATCCTGCAGCAGGCGGATCAGGTTCGCGGGCCTTGGACCGTCCTTCAGGACCTGCACCACATCCGCCGTGCCGTCGCCGCGGGAGAGCTGCACCACGCAGAGGCGGTCGCGATGCGGGTTGAGGCCGAGCGTCTCGGTGTCGATGGCGATGCTGGCCCCGGCGTCGAAGCCGTCCGGCAGATCGCCACGGTGGAATCGGATCGTCATCTCGCAACCTCGCTCGGCACCGTCGCGCCGTTGGCATCCGGGTTCGCGCCCGGCGGTGCCGGCACCCTGCGCCGCAGCTAACGGGGCAGCCGGCCCCGTTCAAGCTCTTTCACGAACCGGCGCTGCACGACGGCGTTAACCTTTTATTCACCATATCCTTCCGGGGCGGCCGCAAGCGTGCCACAACGGCATCATCGGAGCCTGATCGATGTCCCTTGTCCGCCTGCTCACCGACTTCGACGGCCGTATCGGCATCGGCCGCTTCTGGCTCGGCAGCGCCGTCGTCGCGCTCGCCCTGTTCGGCCTTCAGCAGGCTGCGCCATCTCTCTTCGGCTACCGCGCCCAGCAGGCCGTGGCCTTCGCGCATGCCTTCGCCCTCTTCCCCTGGGCCGCGCTGGCGGCCAAACGCGCCACAGACCGCGGCAGCAGCGGCCTCTACGGCATCATCCTGGTCTGCGCGATCGTGCTGCCGGGTCAGATCCGACCCCTCCTGCCGATCGCCTGGGCGCCCTCGCTCGATACGATCTCGCTGATCGCCTGGCTCTTCGCGCTGGTCGATCTCGGCCTGATGCCGTCGGCCCGTGACGAGGAGCCGCTTGCGGCCGGCGGGACCGATGCTAAAGCGGGCGCATGGACACACAGCCCCGCGACCTCCTCGCCTTCGATCCCCTCGACCCCGTCGCGCTGACCCAGGCGCTGGTCCGCTGCCCATCCGTCACTCCGGCGGAGGGCGGCGCGCTCGGCCTCATCGCCGAGCTGCTGGCCGCCGAGGGCTTCATCGTCGAGCGGCCGGTCTTTTCGGCGCCCGGCACACCGGATGTCGAAAATCTCTACGCCCGGATCGGCCGCGAGGGCCCCGTCTTCGTCATTGCCGGCCATACCGATGTCGTGCCGGTGGGAGACGCCGGCGCCTGGACGCGCGACCCCTTCGGCGGGTCGATCAGCGACGGCGTGCTGCACGGTCGCGGGGCTTGCGACATGAAGGGCGGCCTCGCCGCGATGATCGTCGCGGCGCTGCGGTTCCGCCGCGAGAACCCGGACGCGCCAGGCTCGATCGCGTTTCTCGTCACGGGCGACGAGGAGGGACCGGCCATCAACGGTACGGTCAAGTTACTCGAATGGGCGCATGCGCGGGGCGAGCGCTTCGACCATTGCCTGCTCGGTGAGCCGACCAATCCGGCGACGATGAGCGACATGATCAAGATTGGCCGACGCGGCTCGCTGACCGGCCGCCTCACCGTCCATGGCAAGCAGGGCCATGTCGGCTATCCGCATCTCGCGGAGAACCCGATCCGCGGGATGGTGCGGCTGCTGGCGGCGCTGGAAGCCACCCCACTCGATAAGGGCACCGCGCATTTCGATCCGAGCAATCTGGAAGTCACGACGCTCGATGTCGGCAATCCGGCGACGAATGTCGTTCCCGCGCAGGCCAGGGCCGTCTTCAACATCCGCTTCAACGATGTCTGGACACCGGAGACTCTCGCGGCCGAGATCGAGCGGCGCCTGCGCGAGGCCGCCGGCAACAGCGTCCGCTACGAGATCGTCTTCGAGCCGACCAATGCGGTCGCCTTCCTGACCGAACCCGGCCCCTTCGTGGCGATGGTCGCCGACGCGGTCGAGGCCGAAACCGGGCGGCGGCCGGCCCTGTCGACAACCGGCGGCACCTCGGATGCGCGCTTCATCAAGAGCTACTGCCCTGTGGTGGAATATGGCGTGGTCGGCCAGACCATGCATCAGGTCGACGAGCGCGTCGCCGTCGCGGATCTTCTGACCCTCGAAGCGATCACGCATCGCCTGCTGACGAGCTATTTCGCCGCTGCCGGAGCCGATTGACGAGCTTCAGGCGCTGACCCATAGTCATCTTAGACGAAAGTCTAAGGATGGTGGGATGAAGCTCGCGGCCGATGACGTGACGCGCTCGCTGCGCGCCTCCTGGCAACTGATGGCGCGCGGCTCCGAGGCGCTGGAGGATCTGGAACTGACACGCGGCGGGTTCTGGCGCTCTTTCGTCGCCCTGCTGCCGCTGACACTGCCCGCCGCGATCGCGCTGCTCGCGGCGCTGAGAATTCATGCCGGCCTGCCCAATTCGGCGGGCCTGTTCGCCGCTCCGGGCTTGGCGCTGGCAGTTCTCGGGGCGACGCTCGCGAGCATTCTGGCCGTCCCGGCGCTGCTGTTCGCGCTCGCTCCGCATCTCGCGCAGACACCGCGTTTCACCGCCTTCGTCATCGCCTGGAACTGGGCGGGAATCCTCGCTGCCGGGTTGGTCGCCGTTCCGGCTACGGTGTTCGCGATCGGCTGGTCCACACCGGGCCTCGCGCTGCTCCAGACGCTCGCCTTCGCCGCCATCGTGCTGCGGCTGCGCTATTGCGTGGCGCGTGCGGCCTTCGGAGCCGGGAGCGGGGTCGCCACGCCCGTGCTGCTGGCCAGCATCGTGGCGGATTACGCGATCCTGCGCTCCTTCGGCTTCATCGTCTTCTGAGGCAGCGAGCCCCAACGGGCTCAGCATTAGTAGTCGACGCCCGCCAGGTAGAGCCCGCAGGGGGGCGCCAGCGCCGCACATTGCGAGCGGTCGCGCGCCGCCAGGACCTGGCCAAGCTTTTTCTCGGGCCAGCGCCTGGCTCCGACCATCTTCAGGCAGCCGACGATCGAGCGGACCTGATGGTGCAGGAAGGAGCGGGCATGGGCGTAGACGACGATCTCGTCGCCCTCGCGGCGGACGTCGAGCCTGTCCAGCGTGCGCATCGGGCTGTTGGCCTGGCACTCGGCGGCGCGGAAGGTGGTGAAGTCGTGATGGCCGAGCAGGGCCTTGGCCGAGCGGTCCATCGCCTCGTGATCGAGCTTCACCGGCACATGCCAGAGCCGGTCGCGGTCCAGCGCCGGCTGGGCGCGCCGGTCGAGGATGCGGTAGATGTAGTAGCGGCGCTTGGCCGAGATGCGGGCGTCGAAATCGTCGGACACGGCCTCGGCGCTGCAGACGGCGACGGGGAGGCGCTTGAGGCGGGCGTTGCTGGCATCGCGCACGACATCGGTGCGCCATTCCTTTTCCAGATCGACATGGGCGACCTGATGTGTGGCATGGACGCCGGCATCGGTGCGGCCTGCGCAGTGCAGCCTGACGGGATGGTTGCAGAAGGCCTCGATCGCCTCCTCGACGCTTTGCTGTACGGACGGGCCGTTGAGCTGCCGCTGCCAGCCCGAGAAGGGCGTGCCGTCATATTCGATGACGAGCTTGTAGCGCGGCATCAGAGCTTCTGGCCGGCGGAGAGCCGCGCCCCGCGCAGGAACTCGGCGCCGCTGACCGGCCGCCCGCCCGCCCGCTGGACCTGAAGCAGCTTCACCGCCCCTTCCGCGCAGGCGACGGTCCCTTCGTCGTCGAGCAACATGCCGGGCTCGGCCGCACCGCCGGCGAGTGCCGTGCGCAGGACCTTGAGCCGCTCGGGGCCCTTGCCGAGATCGATCTCGGCAAAGGCGCCGGGAAAGGGCGCGAGCCCTCGGACGAGATCGTGGACCTGCCGGGCCGGGCGGGCCCAGTTCAGCTTCGCCTCGGCATTGGCGATCTTGGCGGCGTAGGTCATGCCCTCTTCCGGCTGCGGCGTGAACTGCAGGCCGCCGCGCCCCAGCGCGGCGAGCGCACGGACCATCAGATCGGCGCCCAGCGGCGCCAGCCGGTCGTGTAGTTCGCCGGAGGTCATGTCGGGGCCGATCTCGAGCCGCTCGACCATGCCGACAGGGCCGGTGTCGAGGCCGGCCTCCATCTTCATCACGCACACCCCGCTCTCGGCGTCGCCGGCCATCACGGCGCGCTGGATCGGCGCGGCGCCACGCCAGCGCGGCAGCAGCGAGGCATGAAGGTTGAGGCAGCCGAGCTCCGGGATGTCGAGGATCGCCTGCGGCAGGATCATGCCATAGGCGACGACGACCGCGACATCGGCCTGGTGGGAGGCGATCTGCTCGGCCACCTCGCGCGTCTTCAGGGTCGATGGCGTGAAGACGGGGATGCCGAAGCGTTCGGCCGCCCTGTGCACCGGCGAGGGCTTCAGTTCGAGGCCCCGCCCCGCCTGCGCCGGGGCGCGGGTGTAGCAGCTGACGACCTCGTGCCCCTGGCCGATGATTTCGGTCAGCGTCGGCACCGCGAAGTCGGGCGTGCCCATGAAGATGACGCGCAAACTCATACGCTGGATGTTACCTCAACTGGGCAGGGATGGCCCGCCGCCTGATCATCTGAGCCCTCATCCTGAGGAGCCGCGAAGCGGCGTCTCGAAGGATGATCCAGGAGGCTCCGGAACCATCGGGAGCATCCTTCGAGACGCGCTCGTGCCGAGCGCTCCTCAGGATGAGGGCTGCGGAAGGCCTCGTTTCGCTTGCGTCACCCCTCGCGTCGCGCCTGCTTGGCGAAGCGCTTGGTGACGCGCTCGCGCTTCAGGCGCGAGAGATGGTCGATGAACAGCACGCCGTTCAGATGATCGATCTCGTGCTGGATGCAGGTGGCGAGCAGGCCATCGGCCTCGATCTCCTGCCGCTGTCCGTCGAGATCGGTGTAGGCGACCCTGACCGAAGCCGGGCGCTCGACCTCCTCATAGTATTCCGGAATCGAGAGGCAGCCTTCCTCGTAGACGCTGCGCTCCTCCGAGGACCAGGTGATCTCCGGGTTGATGAAGGCCATCGGATTGCGCGGCTGCCGGTCGCGCTTCTCCTGGCTGTCCGGCGCGTCGGAAGTCTCTTCCTCGCCAGCAGCGGCCTCCTCCGGCTCAGGCGCGCGCTTGACCACGTCGAGCGTCACCACGCGCTTGGGCACGCCGATCTGGATGGCGGCCAGCCCGATCCCGGGCGCGTCGTACATCGTCTCGAACATGTCGGCGACGAGGGTGCGGATCTCGGGCGTGATCTCGGCCACGGGGGCGGACACCAACCGAAGCTGGGAGTCTGGCAGGATGACGAGCGGGCGGATGGCCATGGGGCTGTGTCTGCGCGGTTTCTCGGGTGGTGGACGGGCCACATAAGCGCTCGCGCATCGCGGGTCAAACCGTTCCGCTTTCGTTCGAATTGATTCACCCGAATCGGCTATCCTCCCGGCATGACAGAGATCGCTTTCACCCTCCTCGACCGGCCGGTGACCTGGGCGCAGGCCGCGCTCGGCTTCGGCATCTCGACGCTCGGGCTGCTCCTGCTGCTGGCGCTGTCGGCCTGGCGCGGCAGCCGCAGACGGGCGCTGGAGGCGCTGATCGCCGCCGAGAGGGCTCGCGAGACCGACGACAAGGTCGCCGAGATGAACCGCCTGCAGGCGGAGCTGACCGGCCGGATGCAGACCATGGCCGAGATCCTCTCGACGCGGCAGGGCGATCTCGCACGCCTCGTCGCCGATCGCATGGAGGGTCTGCGCCATCAGGTCGGCCAGGGTCTGGAACAGAATGTCCGGCAGACCACCGAAAGCCTGGGCAAGCTGCAGGAGCGGCTCGCGGTAATCGACAGCGCTCAGAAGAACCTGACCAGCCTCACCTCCGAAGTGGTCACGCTGCGCGACGTGCTCTCCAACAAGCAGGCGCGCGGCGCCTACGGCCAGGGTCGCATGGAGGCGATCATCCGGGACGGGCTGCCCGGCGCCTTCTTCGCCTTCCAGCCGCAGCTCTCCAACGGCAAGCGGCCGGACTGCCTGGTGACGCTGCCCGGCGACGGGCGCGGGCTCGTCATCGACGCCAAGTTCCCGCTGGAGAGCTTCACGCAATTGCGGGAGGCCCGTGGCGAGGAGACGCGAAAGGCGGCTGCCGCGCGCGTCCGCAACGATGTCGGCGTGCATGTGAAGGACATCGCCGAGCGCTATTTCCTGCCCGGCGAGACGCAGGACCTCGCCTTGCTCTTCGTGCCGTCGGAATCGATCTATGCCGATTTGCACGAGCATTTCGACGACGTGATCCAGAAGGCGCATCGCGCCCGGATCATGATCGTCTCGCCCTCGCTGCTGGCGCTCGCGATCCAGCTGATGCAGTCGCTGGTGCGCGATGCGCGGATGCGGGAAGAGGCGCAGGTGATCCAGAGCGAGGTCGGCAAGCTGCTGGCCGATGTCCGGCGGCTGGCCGAGCGTGCGGAGAAGCTCGATCAGCATTTCCGCCAGGCGCAGGACGATGTGGCCGGGCTGCGCACCTCGGCCGGCAAGATCGCCAGCCGCGGCGAGCGCATCGTGGCGCTCGATTTCGACGAGGCGAAGGGCGAGCCGACGCTGCCCTTCGTCGAGGGGCTCGCCGTGAAAAAGGCCGCGGAATGAGCGGCCGGGTGATCAGGCGACCGACAGCGTCGCGCTGAGCTCGGGCTTCACATTGAGAGTCTGGAAGACGACGCAGTAGCGCTCGGTCAGCTTCAGCAGCGTGTCGAGCTTCTCCTGCGGCGCCTCGGTCTCGACCTCGAAGGACAGCCGGATCGCCTTGAAGCCGACGGCGGCATCCTTGGCGACGCCGAGCGTGCCGCGGAAGTCGAGATCGCCCTCGGCATGGACGACGCCCTTCTTCAGCTCGATCTCGAGGGCGGTCGCCACCGCCTTGAGCGTCACACCGGCGCAGGCGACGAGCGCCTCCAGCAGCATGTCGCCAGAGCAGAGTTCGGCACCGGAGCCGCCGGTCGCCGGGTGCAGCCCCGCCAGCGCGATGGCACGGCCGGTCTCGACCTTGCAGGCGATATGCTGGTCGTCGAGTTCGCCCTTGGCCTTCAGGGTGACGACGGCCGCATTGGGGTCGGCGCGGTAGGAATCCTTGAGCGGCGCCTGCAGGGCGCGGAGAGCGGTGACGTCCATGGTGTCAGACCTTGCATGACAGGAAGCGGGCTGCTGGGCGGATAGCGTCATTCGGCTGCTGTGGCCAGAGCCGCGCGATCGCGCCGCAGCCTTGCCGCATCTACATGATCATGTAGACTTGATGCATGGGATTTGATGAGCGCTGCAGTTGGGACGACGGCAAGCGAAGCCAGAATCGGATCAATCACGGCTATGATTTCGCTGATCTGCATGTCGTGTTCGACGGACGCTTCGTCGTGACCCGTGCCGATCATCGCTTCGACTACGGCGAGGATCGCTACAACATGCTGGTCGAATTCGAGGGGCGCGTGATCAACGTGACCTTCACCCCCCGCGCGGCACGTATGCACCTGATTTCGGCGCGCCCCGCCAGCAGGGACGAGAGGAGCATCTATCATGAGCGCCAAGCCAGCCGGTAAGCTAGGCCGCGCCAGCGACCACGAACGGATCGCTGCGCTGTCGGACGACGAGATCGAGGCCATGGCCCGCGCCGACGCCGACAATCCGGCGACCCGCCGCGAGGACTGGGCGGAGGCCTTCATTGGGCTGCCACCGCAGAAGACGCCGGTCAACGCCAAGTTCGACGAGGATGTGGTGACTTGGTTCAAGGCACAGGGCCGCGGCTACCAGACGCACATGAACGCGGTTTTGCGGCACTACATGGAAACCCATCGCAAGACGGGTTGAGAGCCCTCACCACCACATCCCGGCCGTCTCGGCGGCCTTCTGCTGGTGCGGGGCCTCGTCACGCAGCGAACGATCCAGGCTGCGCAGCACCTCGCGCTTGGCGGCCTCGAACGCCGGCGAGAGCCGGTCGCGCGGGCGGGCGAGCGGGTTGTCGAATTCGTCGAAGATGCGGCCGGGCTTGGGCTGCATCACCACGATCCGGTCCGCCAGCGTCACCGCCTCCTCGACGTCATGGGTGACCATGACCACCGTCGGCCGGCTTTCGACCCACAGGGCGAGCAGGTGGCCATGGAGGCTGGCGCGGGTGGTGGCGTCGAGCGCCGAGAAGGGCTCGTCCATCAGCAGCAGCTTGGGGCGGGTCACAAGGGCGCGGGCGATGGCGACGCGCTGCTGCTGGCCGCCGGAGAGTTCGCGCGGCCAGCGCCGATCATAACCGCCAAGGCCCACCCGCACGAGCGCGTTGGTGACCAGTCCCTCCCGCTCGAAGGCCGAGAGATGCGAGAGGCCGAAGCCGACATTCTCCGCGACCGACAGCCAGGGGAAGAGGCGCGGCTCCTGGAAGATCACGCCGACATCGGCGCGCGGCTCGGCGATCGTGTCGCCGTCGAGCAGGATGCGCCCGGCGCTCGGCCGGTCGAGACCGGCGATCAGCCGCAGCAAGGTGGTCTTGCCGCAGCCGGAGCCGCCGACCAGCGCGAGGATCTCCCCCTGCGCGACGTCGAGCGTGACGGTCGACAGCGCCTGCGTGCCGTCGGCATAGGTTTTCGACAGGGTCTCGAAGCTCAGCATCGAGGGCTCACTCAGAGTTTGTCGCGGGCCGTGTCCTGCCAGGCGAGAACCGGCCGCGTGAGGGCGACGAGCACGCCATCGGCCAGCTTACCGAGCACGGCGAAGCTGATGATGGCCGCGATGATGGTGTCGGGCCGGCCGAGCTGCTGGCCGTCGACGAGGAGGTAGCCGAGCCCTTCGCTGGCGCCCATGATCTCGGCTGCGACCACGAACATGAAGCCCAGCCCCAGCCCCGAGCGCAGTGCCGTGATCCAGGCCGGCAGGATCGCCGGCAGCAGCACCCGTCGCGCCATCGCCAGCCGCCCCAGCCGGAAGACGCGACCGACCTCGACGATCTTGCGGTCGATGCCCTGGATCGCCGCGGCGACACCGAGATAGACCGGGAAGAACACGCCGACCGCGATCAGCGCGACCTTCGACGCCTCGAAGATGCCGAGCCAGAGGATGAAGAGCGGCACCCACGCGATCGAGGGAATGGCGCGCAGGGCCTGAAGCGTCGGGTCGATCAGGCCGCGCGCCACCGGAAGCGCACCGGTGATGGCGCCGAGCAGGGTGCCCGCCGCAGCGCCGAGGGCAAACCCGGCCGCAACCCGCCAGAGCGTCGCCGCGGCATGGGTGAAGAGTTCGCCCGAAGCCGCGAGAGACCACAGGGTGGCCCCGACCACGCTCGGCGGCGGCATCAGCCGGCCATTGGCGAAGCCTGATCTGACGGCGACCTCCCACAGCACGGCCAGAACGACCGGCAGCGCAAACCCCGCCAGCGCTAGGCCGGGACGACGGGGCCGAGGCCGGGCGGGATCGCCCTGCTCGCCCAGCCCTGCCGTCTCGATCCCGAGCGCGCTCATCCGATCCCAGCGTGGGTCAGTTGGTGACGGCGAAGCTGCGGTCGAGCAGATCGTCGACCACGGCCTTCACATCGGTCTTGGCGGGCACGACGCCCGCCTCCTGCAGCGCGAGGCCGGCCGCGATGATGGTCTCGGCCTGCGCTGACCCGATGCTGGAATGCGTGAGTTCGGTCCGGGTGAGCTGTCGCTCGATCACGGCGTCCGACAGCTTGGTGTAGGTGACCAGGGTCTTCTTCAGCTCGGCCGGATTGGCGAGAGCATAGGTCCGCGCCTGCTCATAGGCGGCCAGCACCTTGCGGACGAGGGCTGGATTTTCCTTGGCGAAGGCCTCCCGGACATTGAGGATACCCCAGGTGTTGTCGGCGGCCTTGCGGTGGAAGAGCTTCGCGCCGCTCTCGACCTCGGCGGCGGCCATCAGCGGGTCGAGACCGGCCCAGGCGTCGACATCGCCGCGCTCGAGCGCGAGGCGCCCGTCGGCGTGCTGCAGGAGAACCAGCTTGACGTCCTTCTCGGTCAGCTTGGCCTCAGAGTCCGTCCCGGAACTCATGACGCTCGCGCGATGCGGCGGATAAGAACCA
>LSIG01000087.1 GCA_001556125.1 Rhizobiales bacterium CCH10-E5
CGCCACCTCCGCCACTGCCCCCTCCTCCGCCACCCCCGCCGACGTAGGCAGACAGCGTCAATCCGGTGAGGCGGACCACCAGTCTCTGACCACCAAGACGGTCGGCGAACACGGCCTGCAGCTCGGCTGTCATCGTCGAACGGATCAACTCGGCCGTCGGGCCGAGACCAAGGGCCAGGAGGCGATCGACGTCCACCACAACGGAAGAGGGCGCACGTCCGGCGCCGCGCACGCGAGGGGCTGCACTCGAGACCGCAGGAACGAATGCGCTCACGGCGGCCGACGAGGCAGCGAGGAACGAGCGGCGTGAGATCCGAGTCATGGTCATCTCCTGTGTCATCGACCATCGGGCGTGCGCAGCCCAATCCAGAGATCCTTGACCTGGTCGAAGTGGCGCTTTGCGTCGTAGCTGGGGGCCCTGAGCGCGAGAACGCGGGCTGAGAGCCGGCCGACCGCGGACAGCACGCTGTAGGATGCGACGACCCTGTCGCGTTGGGCCGTGACGAGGTTCACTCGCGCGTTGAGCAGCTCCTGCTGCGCGTTGAGGACCTCGAGGGTCGTGCGTTGTCCGACGCGCGCCTCTTCGCGCACGCCGGTGAGCGCGATCTCGCTCGCTTGGATTTGCGTCTGGGCCGCGGTGATCTGGGCCTTGGTGGCTTCGAGCTGTCCCCAAGCAGACAGCACGGCGGCGCGGACCTGATCACGGGTGACCTCGACCTCGATGCGGCGCTGGCCGGCCGTTTCCTTGGCCTGGCGCGTGCGGGCATAAACCTCGCCGCCCTCATAGATCGGGACCGTCAGGCGCACCACGGCAGTGGCGGCGGTCCGAGCGTCGCCGCGTGTTTCGACGTCGGAGCGGCGCGAGAGTCCGGCGCTGAGGCCGAGCGAGGGATAGAGTTCACCTTCGACGACCTTGACCTCGAGCTCGGCCGCATCGACGCCGTGCAGGGACGCTTTGATCGCCGGGTGCTCCGCGAGCGCCGGGAGACTGCGGGGAAGCCAGCGATCGGCGGGCGGCCCTGGGGCCAGCGTCTTCGGATCGACGCCGATCACCTGACGGTAGCGCGCAATGCTGGCGCGCAGGTTGGCTTCGGCGAGGCTGACCTGCGACCGGCTTCCGGCGAGTCGCGCCTCCGCTTGCGACACGTCCGTGCGCGTGACCTGGCCCGCCTCGTAGCGCTCGCGCGTCTGGCTGAGCTGCTCGTTCAGGAGCTCGACGTTGTTGCGTTGCAGATCCAGAATCGCCGTGTCGCGCAACACGTTCATGTACGCGGAGACCGCATCGAAGAGCAGGTTCTGCTCCGTGTTGCGCAGCGCCTCGCGGGCGCCGAAGACTTGCGACTCGGCCGTGCGCACATTGTTGCGCGTCCGAAAGCCGTCGAAGAGCGTCTGGTTGAGAGTGATCCCCGCCCCGCGCGGAAACAGAGAGCCGGATTGGCCGCTGGCCCCTTCCATGCCGCCCGGTGTCGAACTGCGCATCGCCGCGACACCTGCGTCGGCCTCGGCGGAAATGCGCGGCCGATAGCCAGAGAGCGCCCGCGGCACGTTCTCGTCCACAGCCCGCAAGCTCGCCCGCTCGGCGTTAAGCTGGGGGTTTGCCCCATAAGCCCGCGCCAGCGCACCCGGCAGGGTCTCGGCGGCCGCTCCATACACGCCAAACGCGACGGCGACGCTTGCAAGCACGCCGGTCAGGAGGAGCTCGATGGTCCGTCGCGCGTGGCGATCACGTCCTTGGCACGGGGTACTGTTTCGCCGGTTACTGCCCCACGGGCATGGGGCCGTGACGCGTTCGAACGAGATGCCCAGCGATGGGACGGCGTGAGCCATCAGCGTGAACCGTCGCGCAAAGCGGGCTTCTGCCCCGTTTGGTTGTTCGGTGCAGCCTCCCCTCCTGGCTCCACGCAATGCGGCCGCTCATCCTCGAGCGGGTTTCTCGGCCGGGAGGTGGTCGCCGCAACACCTGGCAGCCGCAACACGCGCAAAGGGTCATGCGGTCCGGCAATGCAGTCCGCCTGCCGAGGCGGGCTGCCGACCGGCAGAACGAGATGCGAGGCGATCAGGATGACGGAAGGTAAAATCATGGACTTGCTTGCGTCGTCGGCTGAGAAGGGGTCGCCTGGAGAGATCCCGGATCGTTCACCCAGGCGGAGCGCGAAGGGTGCGGTAGAGTTCGTTCACCCCGTCGCTGAAATCCTCCCCCGCATTCTTCGAACAAAAGGTGCGCAGAAACTCCGCCTGCTTCAGCAAAGGGAACGCCGGGGGCGTAAGGTCGAGTCCTTCGTCCTTGCCCGCAGGCGCCCGGATCAGAAGCCCGTTCATGTAGCTCTGCGCCCAGGCGAAGAAGTTCTTCTCGACATCAGGGCGACCGGCGATCTCGCGAAGAAAAACCTGGCAGCTCGCGGCGCCGATGCCGACGATCTTCACTGATTGGGCCTGGGCTTGTCCGGCCATGAGACCTGCGATTGTTGCGAGAACCGCGGGCAACGCGGATCTGGCCTGGAGCGCGCTGCCGCGGAGGGTTGGTGTCGGCATCGATTTCTCCTGAGCTCTGTCGGACCGCCGCATTCCCGTTGCCCCTTCATTCAGCCGCTTGCCTAGCTGGCACATGTTCTTCCGTGTCTGGCGTGTCCGGCAGCTCCGGCTCGTGATGAGAGTCGACGCACGCCCGCGCCTTGTGTCCGGAGAAGCGGGCATACAGCGCTGGCAGCACCACGAGGGTCAGGATGGTCGCGCTGATCAGGCCGCCGATGACCACGGTCGCCAACGGTTTCTGGACCTCGGCTCCCGTTCCGGTGGCGAGTGCCATGGGCACGAAGCCGAGCGAGGCGACGAGCGCCGTCATGGCGACCGGGCGCAGGCGCACCAGCGCCCCCTCATAGATCGCCTCGAGCTTCGGCACGTCGTCATCCATGAGCTGCTTGATGAAAGTCAGCATGACGAGACCGTTCAGCACCGCGACGCCCGACAACGCGATGAAGCCCACCGCGGCGGAGACCGAGAACGGCATGTCGCGCAGCCACAGGGCGAAGATCCCGCCCGTCAGCGCCAGCGGCACGGCGCTGAACACCAGGAGTGCGTCGCGTGCTGACCCGAGTGCGCTGAACAGAAGCAGGAAGATCAGGACGAAGCACGCCGGCACCACGATCATGAGCCGCTGGCGTGCGGCCGCCAGGTTCTCGAACTGGCCGCCCCAGGTGATGTAGTAGCCGGCGGGCAGCTGGACCTCTTGGGCGATCCTCGCTTGCGCCTCGTTGACGAGCGAAGCGATGTCGCGTCCGCGCACGTTGGCAGTGACGACGACGCGCCGCTTGCCGTTCTCGCGGCTGATCTGGTTGGGTCCTTCCGCGATCTCGATGCTGGCCACCTCCCGCAGAGGAATGGTCGCCCCAGTGGCTCCTTGGCCGGCAGCCGCCGGAAGAGGCACCGGCAGATTCAAGAGCGCGTCGACATCGGCGCGGATGCCGTCCGGCAGACGCACGACGATGTCGAAACGCCGGTCGCCCTCGAACACGAGGCCGGCCTCTCGTCCCCCGATCGCCGTGCCGATCACGTCCTGAACGGCCGTGAGGCTCAAGCCGCGGCGCTCGATCTCGTCGCGGTCGATCTTGATCTCCTGGAACGGAAGGCCTGTCGCCTGCTCGACCGAGACGTCAGCCGCGCCCTCAAGCCCGCGCAGGATGTTGGCGATCTGGTTGGCGGCCGCGAGCATCGGCTCGAACTCCTCGCCGAAGACCTTGACGGCGAGATCGCCACGGGTGCCCGCAAGCAGCTCGTTGAAGCGCATCTGGATCGGCTGCGTGAAGGACAGGTTGTTGCCGGGAAGCCTGCCGACCGCCGCCTCCATGTCCTTGATCAGCTGCTCCTTCGAAAGGTTGGGGTCGGGCCATTCCTCCTGCGGCTTGAGGATGATAAAGGTGTCGGACGCGTTCGGCGGCATCGGGTCGGCTGCGACCTCCGCCGTGCCCGTCTTCGAGAACACGAACGCGACCTGCGGAAAGCGGCTGATCGCCTTCTCGACCGCGAACTGCATCTCCTGCGACTGGGACAGCGATGTCGACGGGATGCGCAGCGCCTGCATGGCGATGTTCTTCTCATCGAGGGTCGGGATAAACTCCTGGCCGAGCCGGGTGAACAAGCCCGCGCTGGCGGCGAAGAGGAGAACGGCCCCGAGGATGAACGACACCGGGAACCGGATGGCTCGTCGCAGCACCGGCCGGTACACGGCCTTGAGGCCGCGCACGAAGAAGTTCTCCTTCTCCTGCACGCGTCCGGTGATCACGATGGCGATCATCGCCGGCACGAAGGTCAGCGAGAGCACGAAGGCGGCGACGAGCGCGATGATGACGGTGAGCGCCATTGGCTCGAACATCTTGCCCTCGACGCCCGTGAAGGTCAGGAGCGGTGCATAAACGAGGATGATGATGGCCTGCCCGTAGACCGATGGGCCAATCATCTCCTCGGCCGACTCGCGCACGGTCGTCAGGCGCTCGCCTAAGCTCAGCTTCCGGCCGAACTCGTGCTGCCGTTCGGCCAAGTGCCTCAGGCTGTTCTCGGCGATGATGACCGCGCCGTCGACGATGAGACCGAAGTCGAGCGCGCCGAGGCTCATCAGGTTGGCGCTGATCCTACCCTGCACCATCCCGGTCATAGTGAGGAGCATCGCGATCGGGATCACAAGCGCCGTGATGAGCGCCGCTCGGAAGTTGCCGAGGAGCAGGAACAGCACCAGGATGACGAGCCCGGCGCCCTCGGCCAGGTTTTTGCTCACCGTCTTTACGGTGGCGTTGACCAGGAGCGTGCGGTTCAGGACGGTCTTGGCGATGATGCCCGGCGGCAGCGACTTGTTGATCGTCTGCATCTTGGCGTCGACGGCCGCCGCGACCGTGCGGCTGTTGCCGCCGATCAGCATCAGCGCGGTGCCGACCACCACCTCCTGGCCATTCTCGCTCGCGCTGCCGGTCCGGAGCTCCTTTCCGATAGTGACCTCGGCGACGTCCCTCACCCGGATCGGCACGCCTTCCCGGGTCGCGACGACGATGCCGCCGATCTCGCTCATCCGCTCGACGCGCCCGCCCGAGCGCACGACGAAGCCCTCGCCGTTGCGCTCGACATAGCCTGCACCGCGGCTGACGTTGTTGGCCTCGATGGCTGTGGCGATCTCGCCAAATGACAGCCCGTAGCCGATCAGCTTCGCCGGGTCGGGCTGGACGTGGTACTGCTTCTCGTAGCCGCCGATCGAGTCGACGCCCGCGACCCCCGGAACGCTCTTCAGCTGAGGCCGGATGATCCAGTCCTGGACCGTGCGCAGATAGGCGGCGCGCTGGAAGTCGTCGGTGAGACGCTGGCCCTCGGGGGTGAGGTACGTGCCATCGCTCTGCCAGCCGGGCTTGCCGTCCTGGATAGGTGCGGGCGGGCGCTCAGCACCGGCGCCATTCGCCCCGTGAGCTCCGCCCTTAGCGGGCGCCGTGCTGGCCTCAGTACCCTTCCCTGCGCCCTCTCCGACCCCTGCCGGTAGCACATACTCGACCGTGTACATGTAGATCTCGCCGAGACCGGTGGAAATCGGGCCCATCCGGGGCTCGGCGCCGGGCGGCAGGCTGCTCTTGGCGTCGGTCAGGCGCTCGTTGACCTGCTGACGGGCGAAATAGATGTCGGTCTTTTCGCTAAAGACGGCGGTCACCTGCGAGAAGCCGTTTCGCGACAGCGAGCGCGTGTACTCGAGCCCGGCAATTCCGGCGAGCGTCGTCTCGATCGGGAACGTGACCTGCTTCTCGATATCGTAGGGGGAGAGAGCCGTCGCTGTCGTGTTGATCTGGACCTGGTTGTTGGTGATGTCCGGAACGGCGTCGATCGGCAGCTTGGTCAGCGAGTAGACGCCGAAGGCGGCCGCGAGCAAGGTGACGAGCACCACGACCCAGCGGTGATGAACCGAGAAAGCAAGGATGCGGGCAATCATGAGACTTGGCCTTAGTGGGCGTGGGAGGCTTCGGACTTGCCGAGCTCGGCTTTGAGCGTGAAGGTGTTGGCGACCGCGATTTCCTCGCCGGGATCGAGCCCGAACACGATCTCGGTCGACTGCCCATCTGTGCGGCCGAGCACGACCTCGCGCTTCTCGAACCCCTCCGGTGTGCGCACGAACACGACCTGGTCCTTGCCGACGGTCTGGAGCGCGGTCTTCGGCACGACGAGGGGAGCCTTCTGCTCCTCGACGACGATCCCGGCGGTCACGAAAGCGCCCGGCTGCCACACGCCGCTCTTGTTGGAGATCTGAGCCACGACGCGGGCGGAGCGTGTCTCCGGATTGAGCATCGGGCTCTTGAAAACGATCTTGCCGTCAGCCCGCTCGTTCATGCCGCCCGCCGTAACCTGGACCGCTTGGCCCTCCTTCACTAAGGGCAGGTCGCGTGGAGACACGGCGAGATCGACCCAAACTTGCGACAGGTCGGCGATCCCATAGAGTTCCTTGGGCTGGCCCTCGCCGCCGACAGCCGCCCCGAGATTGACGAGGCGCTCGACGATGCGGCCGGCAAGCGGCGCGCGGAGCTCGTAGCGCTGCAGGGCGGTCGACTGGCGTGACAGGCCGGCGATCTCCTTGTCGGGTACGCTCAGAGCCGTGAGCTTCTGGCGGGCGAGGTCGAAGCGCAGCTGCGCTTCCGAGAAGGTGGTGCGGGCGCGCAGGAACTGCTGCTCGGCGGTGATGTTCTTCTGGAACAGCATCTGCTCGCGCTCAAAGAGCGTCTTCTGCAGGTCGAAGTTGACCTGAGCGCCGAGGTACTCGCTCTTGGCGTCGGCTACTTCGCGGCTGTCCAGGACGGCGACGACCTCGCCCTTCGCGACGCTATCACCGAGCTGCTTGTTGAGGTCTGCTACGGTTCCAACCACCTTCGCCGCAACGCGCGCGATCCGGTCCGCCGCGGGAACGACCGTGCCCGGAACGGTCAGGCGCCGCGCGAGCGTGCCGTCGGAGGCTTTGGCCGTCTCGATCTTGGCCGCGGCGATCTGATCGGCGGCGAGCTTGAGCACGCCCTCCTTGCCCTCTTCCTTCTCAGCACCCCCGGCTCCATGGCCATGACCATCGTCCTTGCCGCCGCCATGGGCCTCCTTGCCCTCGGCCTGCTTCGGGGGGGCCTTCGGGGGCTCCTGGGCGCTGAGTTGAGCAAGCCCCGGCAGAGGCACGGCGCCTATGACGGTTCGGGCGGTCCGCGAGACCTCCGGAACGATGCTCGCGACGGCAACGCCGACGACGAGCGCGACGATGATGAAGAGAAAGCGCAGGAACATACCACCACCTCCGACAGGTGCTCGCGGAGCGAACCGGTCGAGGCCTTGCCTGCTGTGCAGGCGCGGCCCAATGCTCAACCGCCCAAGCCCATTAAGACGAGCTTGGGATGAGGCCTGAGGCGGCTCGTGTCCGAGCCGCGTCAGACCTCAGGGCGGTCAGGCGCGGGGTGGCTTGAAGGGAAGGGAGCCCGGACCGGGCCGGGGCGCTGCGTCAGATCTCGCGGGGTGATCCGCGGCTGAGCGGACGCGCTCGACCGAGACGGCGCTCCAGGACGGCCGGACGGCCGAATGGCAGGCGCAATGCGCATGCTGGACGAGCCCAGCATCCCCGGAAGGGCTCGGGACATCTGTGTCCCCAGTGGTGTTCGTGATCGCGGCCGAGGCGAGGTCCGGAACAGGGCCGGTCGCAAAGCCCTGAAGCGGCACCATCAGTGTCAAGAAGATGACCATAGCCATGGCATGCGCGATCAACGCCTGCCACAACGGGCGGCGCTTTCCATTCGCGCATCGGGTGGTCCGTGAAGCCATGGCCTTGATGGAGTAAGCGCCTGTGGTTAGCGGCTGGTTACGTCGACGTTATAGCGGCCCTTACCGACCTCGGTCGACCCCGTCTTGAGGGTCACGGTCGCCCGGAACTTACCCTCGACCGGGAAGTCGACCTTGCCCGATAGCATGTTGTCGCTAGCGGGCTTGAGTTCAAGTGTCTTCTGCTCATTGCCCTTGGCCAGCACCATCGCGGTCGCGCTGAACTTTGACGCGTCGACCTTCTTCTCCTTGTCGTCGAGGACGTAGAGCATGGCATCCGTGCCCTTGACTACGAGCTCGGCTTCGTAGGAACCGATCTTCTGGACCTGGCCGCCGTGCTCCGCCCCGTGCGAATGCGCTTGCGCCAGGGCGAGTGCGGGAGAGAGGGCGAGAGCCGCTACCAAGAGCATACGGAAATTAGACATTAGTCACCTCATCATGATGTGTGTCAGGAGAAATCCGAACGCAGATCGAACGACACGCTGTCTTGCAGCGGAACTTGGCCCAAACTGAGGTGCCGCAGGCCTCCCTGACTGGCCCGCAACCCTTCAGCCCGTGAGACAGTCACGCCGCGCATGCCGGGCGAACTCACTCTATTGATTGCGGTTTCCGAACAGGGCGAGCAGGAACTGGAACATGTTGATGAAGTCGAGATAGAGGGTCAGCGCGCCGAAGATCGATGCCTTGGCCGCGGCCTCGCCGTCTGCCGAGCCGAGCTCGTAGACGTACATCTCCTTGAGCTTCTGCGTGTCATAGGCGGTGAGCCCCGCGAAGATCAGTACGCCGATGACCGAAATCGCGAACTGCAACGCGCTCGAAGCCAGGAAGATGTTGACGAGCGAGGCGATGATGAGCCCGATTACGCCCATGACCAGGAACGAGCCCATCCCTGACAGGCTGCGCGAGGTGCTGTAGCCCCAAAGGCTGAGCGCGCCAAAGGACGCGGCCGCAATGAAGAACACTTGCACCACGCTGGCCCCGGTGTAGCGGATGAGCAGCGTCGAGAGCGAGGCGCCCATCACAGCCGCGAAGGCGAGGAAGGTTGTCCGCGCAGTCGCCGCCGACATGCGGTCCATCCGGAACGAGAAGAAGAAGATGAAGGCAAGCGGCGCCAGCGCCAACACCCACATCAGGGGCGTCGCGTAGAGCAGCCGGCCGAAGCTGGTCAGGGGAATGCTGCCGATCCGGGCGACGGCGTCGGCCTGAGAGCCCGCAACGGCGAGCTTGTTGACCCCGAGCGCCACCAGCGCCGACAGCGCCAGCCCCAGCACCATGTTGTTGTACACGCCGACCATGAAGGCGCGCAGGCCCTGGTCGACCTCGGCTTGGCTCCGGGCAAGAGGCGAGCTGCCCCAGGTGGGGGGTCTTGAATCGTACCGTTCCATCGCTGTCTCCCGTTTTAAACCTATTCAGGCTTTCTGCGGCTTTTCCGCGGCCCGGAGCGCCTCAGTCTCGACCTGGATCGTCACATGGTCGGCGTCAAACTCGTCCGCCAAGATCCGACGCGCATCGGTGAGAATACGTTCCGCTTGCGCCATGTCGACGACCACGAGATGCGCACTCATCGCGTCAATCCCGGAGGCGGCGACCGACACGTGCACGTCGTGCACCGCCGTCACGCCCGGGATGGCGAGCAGCTGGCGCTCGACGAGGCGGACAACGTAAAGCCTGATATCCGAGCCCTTTCTGACCAGCTCAGCTCCGCAACTGCCGATGTTCTGAACCTCCCGGCGATGCGGCAGCAACCCTTGCGAATAAGCTTGGGCCAGAGCGAGCGCGGGAACAAGGGCGAAGCTCGCCGTGAACAGGATCCGTAGCTTCAGCATCGAGAGCCTCGCGTGGTGCTGCCTTCAACGCGGATATGAGGGTTCGAGGGCTTGTCGGGCACCTTTGCTGGACAGTGCTCGCCGCCGAGCTTGTTCAAGCTGAGGTCCTGCCAGCTCCTTCGGTTGCGGATCGGAGAGCGGTGCGGGGATCGTCGTGGCTGAACCACCGCGACAATCATCAGCATCACGCCGACCGTAATCGCGACATCGGCCATGTTGAAGGCTGGCCAGTGCCAAGCTCCGACATGAAAATCCAGGAAGTCCGTGACGGCGCCCTGGCGCACACGATCGACGAGGTTCCCGGTCGCGCCGCCCGCGATGAGGCCAAGGCCGAGGGTCTCGCGCGGCTGCTCGCTGCGCATCGCCCAGACGAGAAGGCCCGCCGCGACGGACCCGGTGATCCCTGCCAGCAGCATGGGCCGATCCGCAAAGGCGCCGCTTAGCAGGCCGAAGCTGACCCCTGGATTGAATCCGAGTGTCAGATTGAGGACTGGCGTGACCTCGATCACGCGAGGCGGCACCATGACGAGGCTCTGGATAAGCCACTTCGTGCCAAGATCTGCGACGAGTGCAACCGCAAACGCCAGGAGCGCCATCCCCGTGCGAGACCAGGTTGGGCTCATGACGCGAGCACGCTCTCCGGATTGCCAGGTCATGGACTCGCGGCCTGACCGCAGGACGGGCAGAACTTGGCGCCGGGCTCAAGGCTGGCTCCGCATTTCGAACACTTTGCTTCTTCCGGCCCGAGACGCTCGCCGCACTGGCCGCAGAACCGTGCCGAGGGTGCGTTGTCGGACCGGCAGCTCGGGCAGACAACCACGCGGACGGGCTCGGCCGTATCGCATTGATGCCCGGGCGCGGGGCTTTGCGGAGCCGCGGGCCAACCTGGAGTTGGGGCGCCCGGCCCGGGGCCCGGCGCCCCCCAAGGCCCACCGCCGTAGGACCCGTGCCCGCCACCGTGGCCGCCATGACCTCCGCCAAAGCCGCCGCCGTGACCGCCGCGAAGGCCCCCTAGCAAGTCCCGTAGAAAGCTCATGGTTTGCTCCTCTGGTGCATGTTTGAGCTCTGCTGAGCTAAGTGTCAACGGCGGTCGGATTCCAGGCCATCGTGGCGGAGTAAAAGCAGGCCACTGGCGTTGGTGAGCGGCGGATATGGCGAGGGCCCCGATCGGGGCC
>LSIG01000088.1 GCA_001556125.1 Rhizobiales bacterium CCH10-E5
GAGGATCGGCTGGGCGTTGGTCTTGATCGTCCGGATCGGACGCACGCCCCGCTGCGAGAACAGTCCGCTGATCTCCTCGGCGGGCAGTTCGAGATAGCTTGCCGGATCGACTGTCAGGTCGACCGCCGCCCACGAGGTCGCGACGGTCGGGTTCGCCGTCACGCCGACGACCGGCGTCAGTCGGGAGACGCCGCCGAGCAGAAGGAGTTCGCCGCCGGCCAGCATCCGGTTTGGCAAGGCCTTGTCGGCCAATCCCAGCATAGTTGCCACGGTCACTAGGGCGACCTCGCGCAGGTGCCGGAACAGCGCCAGCGTCGCCCTGGTGTCGGCCAGCGCGTCATGCGCCTCGTCTTCTGA
>LSIG01000089.1 GCA_001556125.1 Rhizobiales bacterium CCH10-E5
CCATGGGCCTATGCGCCTCAGCCGCTCAAGGCAGTGGCCTGAGAACAGCGCTTACCCATGAGGACGCGCCCGGAATGCAGAAGCGCTCCGCCGCTCTGCCCCTCGTGGACAGGCCCGTCAATCGGCGTCATCGGCACGAAACGCCGGCTTATTGAGCGGTAGATGAACGGCGTGCTCCGGCTGAATGGCACGACGAAAAAGCTGCCGGCATCCGCCATCCTGACGACATCGCAATACGAGGTCGAGTTCATGCCTGCGGCGGGCAAGGACTGAGAACTTGGCTCCTTCGCCCCCGATGGTCTCGGCAGCCCGGCCAAACGCTCCGAAAGGGCCTGGCGCGACGCCTTGAAGGTAGCCCATCCTTCGCCAAACTGCCCATCGTCCACCGTCCAGCCAGGGAACGCTGCGCCGAAACCCGGATCGCCCTTATCTCCCTTATCGCCCTTGTCACCTTTCGCGATGGTCGCCGCAGCGGCGACCACCTTCTCATTGATCAGATCGTCTACCGTCGCCATCGTCAGGCGACCTTCCTGATCTCGACTGTCGAATAGATCTCCGGCACCGAGCCACCGATATATCCGGCGCCGAACCCGAACCCGATCGGCAGGCCGAAGGTTGTCGAGTTCTGCTCGCCGCGGTGCTGCAGCTCGAACGTCTTGGTCCCAGAGGCGATGACGACGGTGCCGACCAGCAAGGAACGCGTGGTCACGGCATCAGTAGTCGTGTTTTGCGAGGTCTGCTCCGTCGTGCCCCAGATGGCGGTTGTGCCGTCTGTGATGTTCTGGAATCGGGTCTTGTGCGAATTTACAGCACAGGCCGGTGCGGCCGCTTCGATGACCCACGTCCCCACACCGAGCGTGATTTGGTTCGCGGCCAGCGAGACCCCCGCTCCAATCAACCCGCCCGGATCGGCGACCACCGTATTGAGATCGCGGGTGCGCCACGCCCCGGCGAGGAAATCGCCGCCGTTGACGCCATTGGCCTTCTGATCCTGGATGATGACGAACTGCTGAAGTAGGGTCGAAGTCTGCGTACGAGCCAGCGCCCTGACCGCCTCGCGGAGCTGCGTCAGGTCCGCGTCATCAGTCGTCAGCCCTGCGCCGACGATGACCTCGTCGATCTGGCCCGTCGTCCACCACGCCATGAAGTCGAAGAGCTGCAGGTCGGCGTCGCCGCAGCCGTAGCCGTCAGCGAGCTCATCGGAGGTCGGCGCACGGCGGGTCGCGCTCGCCGCGAACGGAAAGTTGATGGCGCTCATGGAAGCCCTCGGTCAGACGCAGGAATAGGTGAGCGGGTCATTCGGGCAGACGAACTCGGCGCTTCCACAGAAGCCGCCCCAGCCCTCTCCGAACCCGAAGAGCGGCCCGGTGCCGTAGTGGATCAGGCCCTTAACGCCGGGCGCGATCGGGAGAACTCGGAAGGCAACGGGAACCAAGACGGTCTCAAACGCAGTTAGCGCCCTGCCCGGCGCGAGGATGGCGCGGCCCGGCCGGCTGGAAACCAGCGTAGCGCCTTCGCCCCAGATGTGCCGCGCAGCCGATTGCAGGGACGCGACATCGTAAAGGCCGAGCATCTGATAGCGGCGGGCTTTGAGGAACTCACGATAGATGTCATCGTCGGAGATACAGATCTCGCTGTTGCCCAGCGGCTCGCATCCGCTCCAGGTCGAGCCCGGATCGCAGAAGCCGGCGATCTCATAAGGGCCTGTATAGGCGCCACCACATTTGAACCCGAACACCTTCGGCGCCTCGCAGACGCAATGGCAGCGCGGGAAGCCGAGCCATTTGCCGATGATCGTCAACTGGTCGCCGACCGCGGTGTCGATGTCGAAATAGTTCGGCAGCGAGCACGCCGCGCGCGCGGCATATTCCGACTGCAGCAGATAAGACCGGACCGTCGCGAGGAACTTCGTCGCCTCGCGATATTGCGTCGCGACCTTGTCGAGCGCGCCTTCCGTAAGCGGGAACACGTCATGCAAGAACCCGCTGCCGGCGAAGCCGGAAGGTGCAAAAGCGCCAAAGCAGGCCATGGTCAGCTCTTCTTGATGCCGTACAGCGAGAAGCGACTGCCGGCCGCAGGTTGTCCACCGGAGGTCATTATGCGAACGCCCGTGATCGCGCCCGTCGTGTTGTAGCGACCTCCACCCGTCACATTGCCGGAACTGCCGAGCGCAAGACCGTACTGACCGCGAACTTCAAACTCACAGAAATCAGACGCCTCGGGGTTGTCGAATTCGACAGTGCCGGTGAACTTCTCGCCCGCCGCATTGCCGAGGCCAGCGCCGCTCCCGCCGGATTCAGTCAAGCCGATGTAAGTTGTGGTGTTGGTAGCGGTGATTGTCGTGCTTCCCCCGCGGGTTCGGGTGATAACTGCGTCATAGCCTGTCGCCTGCCATGTCGGCCCCGCGCCGGTTCCGACACGCAGCATCAGAGCGACGTCGTCGACCGTGGGTTTCACGCCATCGAGCTTAATGACGAAGCGGTCGTATGTGTCGTTGAGCCCGGTCGTGAAATCGACGGGAGCAGATCCGGTCGCGACTTGGCTTTGGATCAGCACCATTGCCGGCGTAGCGATAGCAGCCACCACGGCCTGAACGAACGCAGTGGTTGCGATCTTGGTCGAGCTGTCGGAAGTCCCGGCAACGGTTGGGGCCGTCGGCGAGCCAGTCAGTGCGGGCGATGCCAGCGGCGCCTTCAGCGCCAGTGCATTGGTCACGGTCGAGGCGAACGCGGCATCGTCCGCCAGCGCCGCCGCCAACTCGTTCAGCGTGTCGAGCGCGCCGGGCGCGCCGCCGATCAGCGCATCAATCGCGGCCTTCACCGCGGCCATCGTTGCAATCTGCGAAGTGTTGGTGCCCGGCGCGGCCGTTGGCGCCGTGGGCGTGCCCGTAAAGGCCGGCGATACGAGATTGGCCTTCAGCGCCAGCGCTGCCATCTGGTCCGCTGCCGGCGGCCGATCATCGAACCCGGCCTGGACCGCGTTCAGCATTCCATCCCAGTCCTGTTCCTGGACGATGTTGGGATCTTCCGGCGAGGTCCGCAGAAGCCGCTTGATGCTGTCGAGTTCGTTCGCCATCAGGCCACCGTGATCGAAATGCGCTCGGCCGAGACGGCCATGATCTGGAAGAAGCCGATGGCGACCGGGACGGCACCCGGCGATGCCGGCACGATGCTGGCCCGGACCTGATCGACCTCGATGTTCGGATAGCGGCTCTCGATGGCCTGCCGGATCAGGTATTCGGTGACGTCCTGCCCGTTTCGCGGCCGCGTGGCGCCCGTCAGCGCCGATTCCAGGCCCGACGCGATGGCAAGAGCCGAAGGCGGCGGGCAGCCGTTGCGGTCGGGCCGCGCGATGACATCGACCTCGATCTCGACCTCGATCTCGACCGGGCGGATGATCTTGATCGAGCGGCAGAAGCCCTCGATCGTGGTCTGCATCGTCGTGTTGCCATAGGTGCCGACGCCCGGCACGACATAGGCGCGGATCGTGCGGGCGATCTCGTCGTCGTCGCCGCCCAGGATTGCCACCGCGATGCTGTGGGCGCTGATGCCGTCCGAGTCCGCGGTGTCGCCATCGTTCACGAAGGTCTGGACGTAGCTGACGCCGGCGAGCGCCGACAGCGCCTGCGACAGGTCGCTCATATCGATGCGCGCGCGGCCGGCATTCGTGATGGCCTGGCGGAAGTCGATGTCGCTTTCGCCGGTGGCACGCGACAGCAGCCGCAGCTTCGCGATGCGATCGAGGTTGATGCCTTCGGCCTGGTCCGGGTCGTTGGCCTGATAGGCGGCAAGCACGATCTCCCAGGCCGTCGCAATGACGTCCGCATGCAGACCGTTCAACTGACCCAGAGGCGATGCGGCGGTCTGGATCACGCCAGGGCCGAATGTCGCGACGTTGGCCGCCTCGAGGTCAGCAAGGATCTCCGGCAGCCGCTTCAGTTCGAAGCCGCTCGGGATGACGCCATAGGCCATGGGAGCCCCTAGAACTGGATGTCGAGGATGTCGTCGAAGACGGTCGCGATCTGGCAGCGCTCGATACGCAGGCCTCGCGACGCGCGGTCGTAGACGGCGCTGAACTCGAGGATCTCGGCCACACCGGGTGTCGCCGCGATTTCGGCCTTGATGATCGATTCCGCGATCGGCAGCTCGGACGGCGGCCGGCCGAGGATGTAGCGGGTCCACTCGACGCCGGCGGCCGTGTTCAGGAACCACTCGCCGCGCCAGAGCATGAGGCGCTGGCGGATGTGCTCACCGATGGCTTCAGCGTCGTAGACCAGGACAGGCGAGCCAGTCGCGTCGAGCCTGAGGTCGTTGTGGGGCTGGATCGAAAGCCCGACGAAGTCAGCCATGGATCAAGCCTTCATGCCATCGATCTTGGCGATCAGCGCGTCGGCCGCGGCCTGCGTACCGGCATCGGTCGGGGCACCGCTGTTGAGATGGCCCTTGATCAGCACCAGAGCAGCCCGGACGATGTCGAGCAGGCTGTCGCCGCTCTCGGATTTCATGTCGATCTTGCCCGCGGCATTGACCGTGAATTTGTCTCCGCCGCTCGGCCCGCCGACGATCGCCGTCGAGCCATCGGCGCGGACCTGCATCCCCTTCTTGCCGTCGGTCGCTCCGTAGTGGGCGCCGCCGGCGGGCATGTTCTCCATCTTGACCGTGTCGGCACCGCCGCCAGGAAAGGCGATGCTGTCGGAGAAGTCGTGCATCCGTCCCGGTGCGCCGTCAGCGTCGGAACCATCGCCTTGGCTGGTGTCGGTGTTCCGCATCCGGGCATGCCCAACGACCGGATCCCCGGGCTTCATGTCATAGTGAGCCCCGAACCCACCCCCGGCCGGCATCGAGATGCGGACCTTTTCGATAGGCGGCGGGGTCAAGGTCTTGTCGCCGAACTTGCGCGAAAGCTTCGGCTGGATCGTCGCTGTTTGCGTGGCGCGGTCATAGCTGACGATCGTGGCATCGTAGGTTGTGACGATCTCGCGCCGCTCGGCCTCGATTGCGGCCACCAGCGCTTCATGCCCGCTCTTGCGGGTCGACGTTCCCTGAAAGCCGGCCATTCACTTCACCACCTTGCCGGCCTCGACCCGGTTGCCCTCGGCCTCGACGTAGAATTCGTCGCCTCGGGTCGTGCCGCTGAACGTCAGATCGGCGACGCGGAAGATGCCGCCGCCGTCGTCGCTCTTGCGCTTGTCCTTGCCGCTGGCCTCGTCGAGGAAGTCGGACCGGACATCGATCATGCGCCCGGGCGCAATCTCGGGGTTCAGCAGCGCCTTGACCTTGCAGCCCTTGTCCGTGACCTCGGGGATGCCGACCATGCCGGTCTCCTTCGAGATCACGGTCGTGCCCTGGAGCGTTTTGTCGTTCTTCACGGCCTGGAACTCGCCGTTCTGGATCGACCAGTAGAAGCCGTGCTCGCGGCCGAGCTTGTCGAGCTCGCGGAAGCCCCAGCCATAGATCGTGACAGGGCGCTTGTAGGCGGGGAGATCGTCGATCCCCTTCATCTCGCCCTTCGTCGTCTCGGGCATCTCGCCGACGATGTGCTCGATGATCGCCTTCGGCTTCGTGCCCGCGGGAAAGGTCTTGCTGACCGCGCCCTTGCCGATCCCCTCGTCTCCGTCGCCGCAGTCCATCTCCGACTTGATGTCGGCAGTTTCCTTCGTGTGGGTGACGTCCCGGATCGAGCCCTTGAAGATCGTCGAGAGCGGCCCTCCCTGGTAGCCGACCTTCAACTCGATCTTGTCGAATTCCTCGCCGAGCTGGCGGCGGTGGCTCTTGGTCAGGTTGTAGACGGCGATCGTGGCGGTGTTCTGCTTCGACCCGATCGTCTTCGACACGCTGAAATCGATCTTCAGGTCGCGCACCGTGATGGAGCCCGCCTTGCCGGACACCGTCACCTCGGCGACGCGCTTCCACTGGCGCACGCTCATGCAGCAACCTCGGCGGGATCGTAGTGGAACAGCCGGACACGACCGGAAGGCAGTTCCGCGCGGCCGGGCTCGGCGGCATCTGACCAGGGTGCAGCGATCAGGCTGCCGATGCCGATGTTGAAGGCTGCCAGCAGATCCACGCCCAGCACGATGCGCCGGCCCGACAGCACGCGCACGCCATCGACGTCCAGGTTGAAGGACCACCGATACGCCCAGGTGGAATAGTTGACGAGGAAATCGCAGCGCCGCCCGGCCAGCGTCGTGGTGAAGCGCTGCGACGGCGCGTCGATGATCGGGATCTCGCGATAGACACCCATGGTCAGTCCACCGCGATGGCGTTGTTCAGGATCGAGTCCGTTTTGGCCGGAATTCCCTGCGCCGGCCGGGCCGAGACCTGGCCGCGGTTGGTCGTCTCTTTGCCGGCGTCGCTGTCGGTGTCACCCTTGGCGCCGTCGCCGCCGCTCTCGGTCGAGACGATGATGACCTCCTGCAGTTCTGCCGTGAACTTCAGGACGCGGGCATGCTCGCGATCGCGCGTCGCGACGATCTCCTTGATCAGCATGTTCGGGTAGACCTTCAGCCCTGTGACAAGGCTGAACGGCTCCGCCGCTGACTGGATGGCCAGCAGTTGCTGGTAGGCGGCGATGGCGCGCGCGCCGTCCACGACCGATTCCAGCGTCACCTTGTAGGGCGTGCGCCAGGCGTGGTCGCTGATCTTCGCCCCGCTCTCGACGGGGTGTTCGGCGATCTCCATCGTCGCCGTGTGCTCTTCCGAGATCACGACGTCGACGAAGACCCCGCCGATCGCGCGGCTGGTCAGAATGCAGGTCATGGCGCGGTCAGCGCTCCGGTCGAGGTGTTGGCGCCCTTGGTGCTGATGGCCCCGAGGACGGCGTTCTTGACGGCGGCGGCAACGGCATCGAGGCCTGAAGCCTGGACGTTGACCGTGGGCGAGATCGTCCGCTGGTCGTTGCCGATGTTCTCGTATTTGCGCTGGTCGGTCTTTGCCTCGGCCGAGCCCTGCATCTTGGCAGCAGTGGCCTCAGGCGAGACTTGCTTCTTGATCCGCTCAGCGCGAGCCCGAACGCTGTCCTCAAACCGCTGCTGCGAGCGCTCGGCTTCCTTCTTCAGGTCCGCTTCGGTGGCGCGGCCTAGCCCGCTGGCGCGGTTGGCCTCACGCTCCGTCTCCGTGCGGGCATCCCGCTCGCCCTTGGTTTCCTTGATGATCCCGGTCCGCTTGGCGAAGGAAATGACACCGTCGAGGAAGCTGTTCAGGCCGGGCAGCACTTCCGCTGAGAGCGCCGTGCCGATTTCTTTGAAGCGCTCCGACAGCCCCTGCATCAAAGCATCGAATTTCAGGCCGGCTTGGACGGCTTGGTTCGCGACATCGGCCCGGGTGGCCTCTTCCTTGTTCGAGGTGGTCGGGAAGAGCCGCGAGATCTCATTGGCAAGCGCGTCGAACTGCTTCGCGGTCATGCCATCGAGCAGAACCTTGAGCCGCCCGCCGATCCCCGAATCCTCGGCCAACTGCGCGTTCTTGCGATCCTGCTCGATCGCCTTCTGCCGCAGGGCCGCGGCCTTCTTCGGCGCCTTGGTCCCGAGCGCGTCAGCCTGCTTGCGGAGGTTGGCAGCCTGCTCCGTCGCCCGCTTGTAGGCCTGGAAGACATCGAGCGCGATGGCGGCGCTGTCGCGCGTCTTCCCCGTCTTCGGATCGACGTTGAAGCTGTTATCGATCCCGAAACCCTTGAACTTCTTCTTGGCCTCGTCGGCCTCGTCGCCGCCCTTCTTGATGGTCTTGGCGACCTCGTCGATCGCGCCCACGACCTTCTTGGCCTCGTCGGCGAACCCATCGCCGAAGCCAGCGCCCTTCAGGATGTTGCCGACCGTCTCCAGGCTCTGCGCGCTGGTGCCGATCTCCGCTGCAGCGAGGCGGGCTTCCCGTCGCGCCAGCGCGGCCTTCACGCCGATGACGACAAAGCCGGCGGCGACGGCGGCGGCGCCCGCAGCGAGCCCTGCAAACACGGTGACGAGCCGCAGCGCCACCATCAGGATGGTCCGCAGCACAGATGCAGCGACCGCACCCGCGCGTCGCAGGCCCCCCAGCGCGGTGCCGAGCAGGAGGACGCCCCGGCTCGACTTCTTCGACTGGTCGCCGAGCTTGCCGACGCCGACCGCGGCTACTGTCGCGGATGCACCAGCCGCCTTCAGCGGGCTCGCCGAGGCGATAACGGCCTTCTTCGTGGCATCGAACTGCTTGGCCGCCGCCTTCAGCTTGCCGAGGCCCTCGACCTCGAAGCCGAGCTTGGAGACGAGTTCCTCGATAACGGCCATGGCGGCTCCTACTCAGGGATGAATTCGGCCTCCCTGATGGTGAAGCCGCCGCGCATTTCCTCGCGCAAGGTGACCTTGAAGATCAGGGATCCGCGGCACTCTCGCTGCTGGCCGGTATTCGATGCGCGGCTGCAGTAGCGCTCGAGGCTGTAGATCGTCTGGGGCGTCATGCCCTCGTCGTCGATCTTGGCGCCCGACGTGGCGTCTCGGACCAAGCCGCCCCTGCCCTGCGAGAACCCGAAAACGATCACGCCGTCGATGCGAACCATGTCGCCGGCCCACGCCGGCCGATTGCGCTCCAGGTCCGCAAAGGTGACGACGCGCGGAGGGTTTTTTGCGGCAGCAATTCCCGCTGCTAAACCGACCGCTCCGACAATGGCTAACCGCATGAAGGCCTCCCTGGGACACCGGATGGTGAAGCGCGTGGGAGGATTCGGAAAGGGGATCACCTGGCTGGGCGTCCCATGTCCGCCGCGGCCTTGGCTGCGAGATGATCCTCGAGGTCAAGCACCTCGTGCATGTCGAAGAGGTCGTCGAGGTTGTAGATCGTCCGGAGATCGTGCCGGCTGGCCAGCGGCGGCTCGGACCGGGTCGGCCGCCAGAGGAACAGATCGGCCGCGACGTTGGGCGCGATGGAGCGGACCTGAGAGGCCGAGAGGCTTACGCCGCCGGCCTGACCTTCTGGAGGACCGAGCCCGCCCCTTCGACGAAAAAACTGCCGAACTCCGTCTGCAGGGCGAACATCGCGACGGCCAGCAGTTCCTTCAGCTCCATGATGCCCGGCACAGCCTGGTCGCCATCGATATGGCAGTGGCGGACCATGTCCATGATGAGCGAGAATACCGCCTCGGTGTCCATCTCAGCGGTGAAGGACGCGATCGACTGCATCGCGAGCATGTCGCGCCTGGTCTCGTCCTCCGTCGCAATGGCCTCGATCAACCCGGAGGCCGGGCCGAGCACCTTGAGAACACGCAGGAGCATTCGTAGCCCCTCGTCGGCCGGCAGCCGGTCATAGCGGACCGTGCGGCCCGCGATCTTCTTCTCAGCCATGGGGCTTCCTGCGGGTGATGGAACGGATGCGGTCGGACTCGGCGACCTTGGATTTGATCTCGTAGAGGGCCGTGCGCGCGGCGCTGGCGGCTTCCGTCAGCCGGCCCGACGCTGCGGAGCGGATCGCGCGAGACGCCGCCTGGCGGGCTGCTGTGCAGCGAGAGCAAGCCATGGGATGTTCCGCCGAGGTGTCCCGTTGCGCGCGGGCCGCCGATGTGGCCAGATGCGGCCATGACAGACGACACGACAGAGCGGCTTACCCGCCTTCAAGCCGAGGTCTCGCAACTGCGCGAGATGGCGATGATGCAAACCGCCATCTTGCAGGTCATCGCGATCAAGAGCGGCATCGCGCCGGCTGAATTCCAGGCGCTGAGCCCGGCGCCGATCCCGACGCCTCTCGACCTCATGGACCGGCTGAAAGGCTAGGCCGCCGGGTTGTAGACGACGTCGTTTTCGTTCCAGCACGAGCAGAACAACTGCCATTCCCGTTCGGTAGCATTCGCGCCCCAGCTCTTGGACGGCTCCCGGATGATGACGGCCGCCGAGCAGACGCCGCCCTCGCCCGTGCTGGTATCGCGGACCGCAACGGCGATCAGATCCTGACTGCCCATCCGCATCCGCTTCACCTTCTGCTCGAGATAGGCGTTCATCGCCGAGTTCGGCATCAGCTTGAAGGTCAGCAGGATCGACTGGTCAGCCGTGATCGAGACGACGGACGAACCGTCGGCCCCGGTCAGCGGCGTGCCGAGATCGGTCGACCGTTCCGTGGTGATGGCGTCGTCGCCCTCCCACATGCCGACGACGGCGCGACCATCGATGGTGAAGGCGAGGTTCTTGAAGCTGTAGAGGGTCAGCGGACCACATTGAACGGCCATGGATCAGGCTCCGATGTCGGGAAAGGGCGGGAAGCGGAGGCCTAAAACCGCATGATGATCGACGCGGACCCGTAGTGGAACGCGCCAGCATAGCGGAAGTCGACCCGGATATCCGGTGCGATGCGGTTGCGGCGCTGCGCGGCCGGGATGTTCTCGACCCGATCGACGCTGATCAAATATTCGGGCACGAATTCTTCGCCGTCGGCTGGGATATCCGTGGCCACGACGCCGGCCGCGACCGCGCGCTGCATGACAGTGTCGATGGCGTTCACCAGGATGCCGGCGCCGGGGTTAGTGTACGGGATGCGCGGGTTGTTCGCGAAGGCCGAAAGCATGGACTCGCGCGAGCGCGCCACGATCCAATCGCCGACATGGATCTCGTCGACGAAGGCGCCGGAAGCGACGTTGCCCTCGACGACCATCGGAACGCCGCCGATGTCGACATAGGTGTTGGCGCGGTGGCCCTGCGCGGCGTCGATACCGAGCCCGGGCACGAAGCCGGTGATGGCCTGGACGACGGCGGAGGACTTGTTGAGGACGGTGATGCCGACAAGGCGCTTGAATTTCAGGGTGTAGGCGTTGCCGGAGTTGATGTCGCCGCGCTGCGCCGCCCGCAGGCTGCCGCGATCCAGATCGCGCGTCGCCGCATAGGTCATCATCGCGATGGCGCCATAGAGCGCCGCGTCGGTGTGGTAGAACACGAACGACCGATCATAGCCCATGCTCTCGATGTATTCGGCGATCGAGCCGCCGTACTGCGGCGAGGTGGCGGTGTGCGTCCCGCTCTGCGAGCCGCTGGTAGTGATGGCCGCCCCGCCCTCGGTGGCCGCCACCTGGAAGGTGTTGGTCGCCTTGTTCAGCACGTAATAGGTCTGGCCGGCGACCAGACCCGTCGGTAGCGCGCCGGTAGTGGTGAAGCGGACCGGATCGCCGTTCTCCAGCGTGTGGCCGGTCCAGGTGACGACGCCGGGCGTGGCGATCGAGATGGTGACGGTCGCCGTCTTGTCGGCCTCGGCCGCGGCCGTCTCGGTCGAGACGTCGTTGCTCTCCAGCCCCATCAGGACCGACTTCGTCTCGGCCCAGTCGGCGGCGAGCTGCTGCTCGATGCTGTCGCGGATCTCGGCGGTGAAGCCGATCCAGTAGAAATCCGGATCGGCGGCGTAGATCGCGTCAAGCTCGTCGGTGATCGCCTCGCCGACGTCCCGCCACCCGATCTTGATCTGGCGCGGGCGCGGGTTCTGCGCGAAGGCCGCGGCCGCAGCCTTGTAGGCGGCATCCGTGCTGTCGAAGTCGACCGCGACCTCGGTCATGTCGCTGTAGAGCTTCGTGCGGTTGTCCGCGTCGAGCACGCCGGCGATCTCGATGGGCTGCACGATCAGCAGCACGGAGAAGCCGGTCGCCGTGGCGAAGCGGTCCTGCCGGGTGAGAGACACGTCGACGACGCGCGAATAGGGCAACCGGGCCATGCGTGGCTCCTCAGGGCTTGGTGAAGGTGAAGCCGGCCGGGACGGTCGAGCCGCCCGCGCCTTCGGTGATGACCTCGCCGGTCTCGATGACGTCGACGAGCAACTGGTCGGTGGTGACAGCGCCGAGGGCGACCTCGAACATCGCCCTGCCCTCCCAGTCCTGCTGGATCAGCTCGGGCGATCGCTTGATCTCGCGGACATCGCGGACGACGAGCGGGGCCATCCAGACCGAGGCCTCGGCGGAGCGCAGCCCAGCGCGGAAGAGCTTGGCCCAGTCCATGGGGCGCGAGGCATAGACATGGACGCGGAACAGCCACTCGACGCCGCGCGACTTGCACATCAGCACGCGCTCGACCGCGCTTGGCCCGGAACCGATGGTGAGATCGCTGTAAGCCTCGTCGTCGAGCTCATCGAGATCGCGATCGGTGACGAACTCGACCATGGCGTAGGGCCCGGTCGGACGCGGCGCCTCCTGGTGCCCCTTGCGGATCTCGACCAGCACCTCGTGGGCGGGGTTGATCAGGACGGCGTCGGCCGCGAGCTTTGCCAGGAACCGGCAGAGCGCCTTAAGCCCTTCGTCCTCGGTCATATTCGAGCCTCGCGATGGCACGGTAGAAGCCGGCCTCGGTGCGGGCAGAGACCCGCGTGATCTTGAAGGTCTGGCCGTCCTCGCTGGTAATGCGATCGGCCTCGGTCTTGGCGGTTTCGTCGGAGGTCCGAAGCTCCGAGCGGCTCCAGATCACCATGAAGGCCTCGGTCCGCTCGCCCTCCGGCAGCTGGCGGATGTCCGATTCCTTCGGGTCCTGGATCACGGCACGGATCGCCGTGCTGGTCGCGGCGCCCGGCACCCACTCATGATCGACCGTTGCGCCCGGCGCCCGCCGGATCAGGGTTGCCGGCCGGGCCATCGCGTCGATCGCAAGGCCCGCTATGCCGCCGAACAGGGTCATTTGGTTCTTCCGGCGCTGGGCACGCTGGTACCGACGTCGAGCGCCCAGGTGACGCTCTGGCGCATCCGGCCGGTATCGATCAGCGTCCGGGACGAGCCTTTCTGCTTCACGGTGCTGGGCGCATTGGGCGGCGGGGTGTTGGCGGCGATCTGGTCCTGGATCTTGCCGGCGCCGTAGGCTCCGAGCTTCGGCAACTGCCGGCTGACAGGAGTGCCCTTGACGACCGTCGCCTCGGCGATCTTGCGAAGGTTGGCTCGGATCTCGGTTCGCGCCTTAAACATCGCGATGGTGATGAACGGCCGCGGCGGGATGCCGCGCGAGGTGCCGAAGTGGTTCCAGACAGCGACCGACACGACGTCCTTGTCGGACTTTCCGGCCGGGAACCCCACCTTGACCTTACGCGGTCCTTCAAGGCCCTGCGTGATCTTGGCGATGTGCTTGGACAGATCGCCGCGCTGGCGCAGCGTCGTACGCGTGCGGATCGTGACCATGGCTCACACGACGTAGACGGGGGAGCGGTTCCGGCGCAGCAGCTCGAGGTAGCGCAGGCCGTAGCCCGTGGCCCGCAGGCCGGTCAGGGAGCTCCCCGCCCCGCCGCCGGCCCCTGCTGAGCCGCCGAGCTTCACCATGACGTCGCCGACCTTCATCTCGCTGACCAGGCCGGCGTTGATGACGCCTGCCGCGCTGCCGAGATCTGAGCCCGCCAGCACGACGCCGTCGATCGTCATGATGTGCGCGGCGAGGTAGAGGATCGCCGGCTGGTAATCGGCCTCGACCCAGCTGGTATCGACGGACGCAGACGCCTCCGTGATCGCGAGATCGATGGTCGGGTCGCCAACCGCCGCGAAGGTAGGGAACTTTGCCTTGAATTCCGCTGCGGTCGGCTTGGTGTAGGGCATGGGTCAGTCCTTGGACTTGGCCTTCGCCGCCTTCGGCACGGACTTACCCGACGGGTCGCTGACCTTGAAGCCGGCGCCGCGCAGCGCGGTGGCCTCGTCCTCGGTCAGCGGCAGGGATTTGTCCCGGCCGACATCGATCGGCACGGAGCGCCCGCCGAAATGGGCCAGGCGAGGCTTGTCGCCGGTATTGGTGACCGTGAACAGCGGAGCGCGGGCCATGTCAGGCCTTCGCCACGAATGCGGCCTTGTCCTCGTCGGACAGGGCGTTGAAGGCCTCGGCGTCGTACTTCGTCATGGCCTCGCCGACGGGCTTGTCGGCATCCATGATGAAGTAGCGGCCGCCGCCGCGGTGCTCGGCCTTGAGGCCCGCCGGCTCGACGGGCTTCTCGGGCTCGGGCTCGCCGAACTCGAACCAGCCGGTGGCCTGGGCGATCTTCGCCTCGGCCTCCGACAGATCGACCTCGATGCTCTGGCCCGGGTCCAGCATGACCGGGCCGGAGATGGCGTTCAGGCCGCGCGGGCCTACCTGCGTGTTGGTGATGCGCATGGCATCCTCCGATCTGGGGGACGGGGCCGACGGCTTAGATGCCGTCGACGTAGCTGACGGCCTTTGGCAGCCGGATCTCGGTGCCACCGGTGCGCATGATGCCGGCCACCTCCCAGGTCATGGACGACTTCTGGAAGGGCGGCAGGAACCGGTGCGGCATCGGCAGGTGGAAGCGCACCACCTCGGGATCGCGGCGATAGGCGATCATGCGGGCCGAGCTCGAGCCGCCGGCGGTCGCCAGCGTGCGCAGCCCGCGGATGCGGAGCGGCTGGCCGGTCTCGGCGGTGTAGCTGTTGTTCTGCTGGATGTACTGCAGCAGCGTGGTGTCGCTGTTGTCCGAGAGCGGGGTGTTGGCGAGCTGGAGATAGCGCGCCGTCGGCAGCAGAAGCGTGTCGGCCATCTCGACCTCGGACGTACCGGTATAGACGCCGGTGATGATGGCGTTGACGTCGCGCAGGATCAGCGCGGGGGTCTTGGCCGACCACAGTGCCGAGGATCCCGTGCCGTCGGCCGTCGCGGTCGTCGTGGGGACGTTGGCGTCGTTGATCAGGCCGGTCCAGCCCTTCTCGGTGTCGCCGCTGATGGCGACGCTCCAGAGCTTCTGCTCCGCGATCTTGCGGGCGGCGCGGGCCTTCTCGTCGCCGAGGTTGCGGCCTTCGCCAGCGGCGACCTGCAGCTCCTCTAGGCCCCACTCGTAGCCGATGCCGGCCATCTGGAAGCCCTTGAGGTACTGCGTCCGGGCGACGTCGGCGTAGGGCATGTCGAAGCCCTTGCCGCTGATCCACTCGGCCTTGCCGGCGGCGTCGGACGAATAGAACATTGTGCCGCGCGCCCACTCGCTTCCCTCGGTGATGACCGGGACGAGAGCGGCATAGTCGAACGACGGATAGCGGACCTCATAGATGGTGCGCTCGACGTTGTAGAAGCTCGGCATGACGAAGCCGAGGGCCTGCTGGGCGTCGGAAAAATCGATGTGGGTGCGCATCGAGGCGTTCCTTTGAAGATGGGCGCCTCGCGGCGCGTTGTCGGGGATGGATCAGCGCTTCGCGATGCGCACGAGGGCGCCGCTCGACACGGTGTCCTGGAAGAACCAGCCGGTCAGCGCGACGTTGCCGGTGGAGGACGAGGAGAAGACGCCCGCGGTCAGCGGGTCGCCGTCGCCGACATAGACCTGCGCGCCGTCGGTCACGTTCGACCCGGCCGTGACCCAGATGACGCCCTGGGTCAGGATGCCGACCGTCGAATACTGCGGATAGGCATCCGCGTAGGCACCGGCCGCGGTGGCGGGCACGGCCATGTCGGCGATCGTGATGCCGATGCAGTCCGCCGACGGCGTGGCGGTGACGCCATGATCGCCGGCGCCGCGGAAGACGGCCTTGCCGAAGCCAATGGCGGTGGCATCCTCCTGCGTGCGGGAGATGCGGTTGCTGGTCTCGCCGTTGGCGATCATGCCGGGAAAGCCGACCGGCAGCGTCTCGGTATAGGTGTTCTGGACGACGGCCATTGCGGCCTCCTTGTCGATGATGAGGGGAAGGCGGCCGTCAGGCGGCGGCGGTGGTGCGGTGGCCGTCGCGCAGCGCCTGGTCGCGCTTCAGGCGCGCGGCCTCGGCCTGAGCCTTCAGGTCGGAAGTGTCGACGGTGTTGAGACCGTCGCGAATGGCATCACGAACCGGATCGGCCTTGGCCGTCGCGGCGGCGAGCGCGTGGAAGGCGCCCTTGATCCCGGCATCGTCGAGGCCGGTCGCTTTGTCGCCGAGCTTGGCGGTGACGGCGGCCTTGCGGATCTCGTCGTCGGTCTTGCCGTCGGTCACGAGGTCCTTGCCTGCGATGGCCTTGGCATCCCTGATCACGGCGGCACGTGCCTGAACCGCGGCATCGAGCTTGGCCGGCGTCATCGCGGCGTCCGCGACCTGCTGCTTCAGCACGGCGATCTCGCCGTCCTTGCTCGACACGGCGGCGGTCAGCTCGCCGATCTTGGTGTTGGCGTCGCCGAGCGCGGTCTTGGCCGCGTCGAACTGGCTCAGCACCTTCTGGACGACCTGGACGGCGGTGTCGGACATCTCGACGGAGATACCGTCGACGGTGAACGTCTTCATGGGTTTGGACTCCTGGTGGTCAGGGATGGCCGCCCAGGAACCCCCGATGCGGCATTGGGGGCCGGCGCGGCCGGCGGCGACGATCGCGAGGTGGTTGCCCCGGATGTTGGTCTGGATAGCGTCGTAGGCCTCGCCCTCAGGGGTGGTGCCGGCGGTCCAGTCGAGCTGGCACGAGTAGCCCATGGAGAGCTCGACCTTGCCGGCCTCGACGTCGTCGATCGCGGCCTGATCCATGACGACCATGGGGACGCGGACGAAGGTGCCGTCCCGGGCGATCTCGTCGCCGGTCATGCCAACGCTGTGCTGCTTCCAGTTGCGGGCGCCGACGGCCTCGGGCGGGTGATCATTGGTGACCGGGCGATGAGCGAATGACCGCAGCGCATCGACGGCGAAGACCTGGTCGGCCGGGCGGTAGACCCGCACCTGCGCCATGTCGGGCTTGCCGACCTCGCGCCCGGCATAGGTCTGGATGCCGGTGCGCGCGACGCGGGCGTTGGCCGCAAGGTATCCGTCCCCCGTCCGGCGCGTGCCGTCGAGGGTGATCTTGTCGGTGAAGAGCATGGCTCAGAACTCGATGACCGCGCGCGCCGTGCAGCGGCAGTTGATCGGCTCGCCGGGGTGGCCGTCCGAAGGCGGCGCATTCCAGCGAAAGGTCTTGCCCTCGCGATCCCAATGGGAAGGCCGGGCGCGGGGATACTTGCCCCCGGGGTTGCCGCGGACGCGCTCGTCGAGCGAGGTCGACCAGACGTATTCGGTGACGCCCATGGCGGTCTGACGGATCCGGTTCAGGTTGCCATTGAAGCTGGCGGCCTGGTCGCGGGCGATGAGCGCCGCGCGGCGCCGGCCAATGCCGAACTCGCGCGAGATGATCTTCGCGATCTCGGCGTTGTTCAGGCCCTGTGTCAGAGCCTGCAGCATCTGGGCCTCGAGCCGCCTCGCCACATCGCCGGTGAGCCCGCGGATCAACGCGACATTCCGCTGGACCGCAGCCTCGATCGTGTTGGTCAGCCCCTCGCCGACGATGACGCGGCCAAGGTCGATCCCGATCGCCGCGCGCGCCGCCTCATTGAAGCGCCGGGAATGCCGCTGATCCTCGGTTTCGAAGGCGCGCTTGATCTCTTCGCGGGCCCCGTCGACCAGCCCGTCGAGCAGATCGCGCAGCGCCCGCATGGCGCGCTCGAACCAGTTCAGGTCGTCGCGCATCATCTGGCGCTTGGCCGAAAGCGTCGCCGGCAGCACGTCCTGGGCGACCCGCTCGGCGGCTGCGCGCAGGATTCGGAGCGACACCGCACGCAATGCCGCCTCGCAGGCCACCGTCGGCCCAATCGGGCGCATGATGGCACGGCGCTTGCCGGCGCGGGCGTCCCTCACCCATGCCTGGACGTTCACCGCTTGACCTCTTCGAAGACCTCCGGCCCGAACACCAGCTTGCCGCGGTAGGGCTCGACCTTGCTGAGGTCGACGTCGCCGGGCTCGTAGGTGATCGTGACGTGCGGCTGGTAGCCCTCGTGGTCCCACGACGCGCCGGCTTCCCGGATCGCCATGTGGCGCCAAGCGAGATCCGACGAATTGAAGAGCAGGACGACCGCGCCTTCGCTGCCGAGCGGCTCGACGAGGCGGGCCCCACCGGGATTGACCGTCAGGTTGCCGTTCTTGTCGCCGAAGGCCCAGCTTTCGCCCACCTTCATCCAGTCGAGAGGCTGGCGCGAATAGGCGATGGTGACGTGCAGATCGTCGGCCGCCAGCGTGCTCGTGAACCCCTGCCCCTTGGCCCAAGCGAGGAACTCGGCACCGTTGATCAGCTTGCGGCTGACATAGAGCGTGCGCGGCGCGGCGTCGGCGGCCAACTGGCGCTGCCTGGACTCTTCCAGCTCGTCCTCGTCGTCCTCGCCCTGCCCCGGCTCTTCGCCGAAGTCCTCGATCGCCTCGGCGAGCCCTGGATAGGTGCCGTCCTCGACGAGCTGGTTCTGCAGCGCCTTGCCCAGCGCCGGATCGGGCAGCAGCCCGGTCTCGGCATAGGTCTTCGTCGTCTTCGCCTTGCTCTCGGCGATCTCGGCGCGTTCCTTCTCCGAAATCTGCCAGAGCGGCGCCCAAGCGTAATGCACCTCAGGGGGACGGTCGCCGAGCGCCGAGCGAATGATCGCCTCGTCCAGGCGGTACAGCGCCGGGCGGAGGTTCAGGTTCTGGCCGGCCGAGATCCGGTCGTAATAGTTGCGCAGGTCGCTCTCGCCGGTGGACTGGAGCCCGCCAGGCGTCTGGCCGAGCAGGCGTGTCGCCGGAATGTCGGCAGCGCCGGAGGCGATCTGCAGATAGGTGTTCAGCACCTCCGGCAGCTGCGCGAAGCTGACCTGCTTCTGGCTCCACTCCTCCTCCGCATCGAGCAGGATGGCATTGACCATCGACTTGGCGGTGTTGGCCAGAGTGAAGCGGTCGATGACCTTGCCGCGGTATTCCTCGGTCGCGACCATCTCCATCAGGTTCGGCATCTTGATGATGTCGACCTTTGCCTCCTGCAGGAGCGCGGCGATGGCGGCAGCAGCCGAGCCGGCATGGCGCACCGCATCGTCGACAGCCTGAAGAACGCTGTCCCCCCAGCCGTCCATCATCAGGTTGCGGTCGGGCAGATCGGCGCCGACGAAGCGGACGACGCGCGAGGGGTGGATCTCGACGCTCGCCTTCGTCCCGGTCGTCAGCGTGTACTTCTTCGGCTCCCCGAACAGCGGCGACTGCGGATCAAGCTCAAGCTCGCCCGGCTGGATCTCGTAGCGGTTCAGGACGTGGACGTATTTCAGCCCGCCCTTCGACACCCGGCGCATGTCCAGCTCTTCGGACGGCGTACCGCCGTCGACGCCGAGATAGAGCGCCGAGCCGCCGTATAGCCGTGCGCGGACCCGGGCGGCCGCGACCTTCATCTGGATGCCGTGCCGCGCCTCCTCGGCCTCGATCGCCTCGATCTGATCCTGCTCGGCCTGCCAGTTGCGCCAGGCCCGCGTTTCGTCGAACGCTGGGATGTCGACGACCTTCCGCGCGATCCAGTCGCCGCGATAGGCCGCGTCGAGCTGGTCCTTGCTCATCAGCGCCAGCGCGAACATCGTCGCGCTCGCTTTGTCCTTGGCGCCCCCCAGCCCGGAAACCAGGTTCACGAGCCGATCGAACACCCACATGCGTCATCTCATATGTTGGCGAGGGTGTACCTCGATGCGTTGGCCAGCCGCCCGAATGCGCCGGATGACGCGTCGACCTGGTCCTTGAACGAGCCCCCCGGGAACAGGCAGAGCTCGTCGAGGTAGTCGTCGTTCCATGTGCCGGCGACGAGGTAGACGTTGCCCGCCTCGCATTGCGCCGCGAAAGGCTCGGCGCGCGTGACCTTGTCGCCGGTTTCCGGCTCGGCGTGCGCGCGGAAGCCCGCGAGCATGGCAATCATGTCCTTGCTCTGGACCTTGCCGGCCTGGCCGGGATCCTGCGGGATGCTGATCTGGACGCTGGGCCCGTCGGTCTCGGCCGTAGCCTTGATCAGCCGGCGCACCGCGGGCCCCTCTTCCTGTGCCTTGACGACATGGCCGACGATGAATGAGCCGTCTGGCGCTTTCCCCAGTTTCACGCCGGCCGTTCGCGCTGAATTCGAGCGCGCTGTGGCGGCGAGATCCCAATGTCGAACCCAGCGCGTGCCGGGCGGCGCCTGGCTGATGATCTTGCCCTCGAACCATGCCCGCTTGAACAGCCCGCCCTCGCGTGGCGTCGGCCGCTGCTGGTACTGGCCGGCATAGGCGTACTGGCCCATGCCGAGCTTCAGGCTCTCGACTGCTTCCCTCGGGAATCGGACCGGGTCGAGCAGCTCGCAGTCGGCGCTGCGCGGGTCGGCGAACCCGATTGACGTCCGGCAAGCCCGCTCGGGCTCGAATTCCATGGGCAGGCAGAGATGGACGAAGCCCATGCCCATCTTCAGGATCGTGCCCGAGACGTCATCGGCGTGAAGCCGCTGCATCACGACCACGATCGCGGATCGCTCCTGATCGTTCAGGCGGTTTAGCGCGCCCTCGCGGAATCGCCGCGTCGTCGTCTGCCGCTCGGCCTGGCTCTCGGCCGTCTCGACCGAGTGCGGGTCGTCGATGATCAGCCGGTCGCCGCGTTGAGAGGTCAGCGAGCCGAACGCGACGCCCTCGCGCGTGCCGGTGGCGCTGTTGGCGAAGGAGGTCTCGCCCGTCCTGGTGAGCCTGATCTCCGGCCAGAGCGATCGATACCACTCCGACAGGATCAGATCGCGACATTTGCGGGTGTCGCGCTTGACCGGGACGTCGTTGAAAGCCGTCGTCAGATAGCGGAGCGACGCGCGGCCGCTCGCCCATTCCCATGCCGGCCAGATCACCGAGCAGATCAGAGACTTCGACGAGCCGGGCGGAACGTTGATCAGCAGCCGAATGATCCGGCCGTCGCTCACCGCCTCGAGGTGGTCGCAGATCGCATCGAGGTGCCAGTTCCAAACCAGCTTTGCGTTCGGCTCCAGGATCGGCCAGGCCTCGCGGACAAAGCCGGCCAGTGTCGAGCAGCGGGCACGAATGGCGTCAGCGTCGCGCGCGATGCGCTCACGCTCCTTCGCTATCTCCCTTCGCCGGATCTCCGCCCTCACCTCCGCCAGCGTCGGAATCTTGGCCGAGGAGAGCCGCGAGAGCAGCAAGTCTCTCGTCTGAGTAATGGGTCAGATCCTGGGTTTGAATCGGCCCGCCGTCTCGACCTGTCAGCTCATGGTGCGTGCGGTCGCCAAAGCGCTTGGGCGCGATCTTGCTCATCAACCATTTGCGGGTGTCGACGCGGAGCCGGGCGCGGTTGGTATCGGCGTCCTTCTCGTCGGCGATCTCGATCAAGTCCTCGGCCAGCGCATCCATCTGCGCTTCCCGAGCGCGCGTGTACTGCGCGTGAAAACCGTGGTGGTTTGCGACAGCCCATGTCCTGACGGTGCTCTCGGCCGGCATGCCTTCGTCGCGGCAGATCGAGCGCAGGCTTTCGCCCGCCTGCATCCGCACGCAGATCGCGTCGGCGATGGCCTGATCGAACTCGGTCGGCCGCCCGCGCTTCGGCGCTTCGGTCGCGCCCATATTCTCTCTCCACCGATGAAGGGCGATTCGATGAGAGGCTGTCTATGACAGCGCGCTTCATGCGCGCGCGGTGTCGTAGAGCTCCATCCTGAATCGTCGAGGTTCCTGGCGACTGGGTGAGCGGTCGCGGCTCGTGCGAGGCGGTCGGCCTCCCGCTGGTCGGGCCGCCCTTGCCGGGCACCCTATGGCCGCGTGCGCGAGGGGTTCGCGAGGTGTGCTTCGAATTCGACCGCCCCGCAAGGGGCATCGTCGCGGGGGCCGGGCGAGGTGTCTAGATCCCCATGGGGGTATAGACGGACTCGGAATTGCGGGGGTGGATATCCGCGGGCCGGGAGGGTGGATTTCGCTTGACGGGTTTCCGCCAGCGCCACGTTTCGCGACGATGCCGAATGTGTGACTGCAAACACGGGGTCTGACAAGCACCCAAGATCTTGCCCATATGCAAGGTGTCTATAGGCCCATGGAGGTCTAGACGGCGGGGTAATTGAGGGCCTCAGGAAGGGCGGGCGGCGAGATCCTGAGGGACAGTTCGCAGCTTCAGCGGGACGATCCTGTGCTTTCCGGGGACAAGCCTGTGTTCGCGCGCCGGTTGCGCTTGCGGGTCACGGGCCGACTCAGGCTGGCTGTCGTTGAAGTGCTCAGGGAAAGGAACGACGCGATGCCGTTGTACGTGATCAGTTATGACCTTCGGAAGCAGCGAAACTACGAGCCGCTCTTGAAGCAGCTCCGAGATTGGCAATGCGCACGGTTGCTGGAGTCTATGTGGCTGGGCAACCTCAAGGGCAACTCGGTAGTCATCCGAGACTTGCTGCTGCCCTTGATCGACGCAGACGACGGGCTTGCGGTATTGGAACTTGCGAAGACAAGTGACTGGGCGACCCGGAACGTCCAGGAAGCCGGGGCAACATGGTTGAAGGCACACAACCCGTAAGCCGGCTCTCGCCTACCTAACCGCCACGCCCGCCTTTCGCAGCCGGGCCGCGACCATCTCCATGGCAACTTTGCGCTGGCGATCCAGCGTGCGGCGGTTGAGGACGCGGCCCGGCACCGCCTCGTGCGGCTTCACCACGAGCGGGAGGCAGTCGGCGTCGCGGCAGCAGGCGCGGAACGCGGCCTGGGCCTGGCGTCGGATCTCGGCGTGCTGCTCGGCCGGAGCTTTCGCTAGCTCCGCGTTGCAGTCCGCGGCAACCTCCCGGGCGATCTGCTGGCGCCGGGTGTTGCGCTCGAGCTGCGCCTGGTCGCGGGTGTCCATGATTGCGCCGGTGTCCGGGTTGCGGTGTGCGGGCGCGTTCGCCCGGTTCATCATCTCGCTGGCTGCGGCCATCGCCCGCTTCTTGCGGTGCCCCAGCATGCCGTCCTGATCGCGGCCCGTGGCCTTGGCGTAGGTCCAGAACATCAGAGCGTCGGCCGCGAGCGGGCGATGCGCGAGATGATCCATCGGCCAGCGCAGCGCCTCCTCCATGCGCGAGAGCTCGTCCGCAGTAGGGCGAGCCGCTCGCACCTGCGCCTTTTCCTTCTCCGCGAGCAGCCGAGCCTGAGCGTCGACCATGTCGGCGAACTCGTGGACCATCGCCGGCCAGCCGTTCCCGAACTGCTTGGGTTTGACCCGAGCACCCGACCGGCTCAGCACCTCATAGGCTTCGATCAGCCGCTTGCCGACATGCTCGGGCGTCCAGGCCGACGGAATGCCTTCATCGTCGCCGAGGGCATCGAGCCTCGACCGGAGATCATCGGCCATGCCGAGGAAGCCGGGGACACATGGGGAGGGACAATCGTCGCTCACGGGGACGGAAGCGCCACCCCTTGGGGAAACATCCTCCTGCGACAGAGACGAATCTACCATTTGAAGTCCCCATTCTCGAATTCATCCAGCGCCGGGTTGGGCGCTTCGGGCTTGGCTTTCGGCGCCGGGGCGTCGACGCCCATGACCGGCTTTCCGGTGCGCCAGACCCAGTCGCCGTCCTTGCCGATGAAGCCCGACAGGATCAGCCGCTCGGCCGCTCGGTCGCGGGCCTTCTTAACCCGCTCCTTCAGCTTGGCCGGGTCCTCGTCCTCGCCGGCGACCACGCGCTCGTATTCGTCGCGCCAATCGGAGAGCGTGACGCACAGCGCCTTGGCGGGGGCGCGGATCTTCGGCGGCGCCTCGCGGCCCTTCTCCCCGATCGCCGTGCTGAGCGCGCGGAACGCTGTGGCGAGGTTCGGCTTGAGGATGTAGCGCCCGTCCTCGGTCTTGGCCGGCCCGCTGTTGCTGGCGGGCGCGTCTCGCTCGCTGGCGTCGATGCCGGCGGGGAGCGTCGAGACGCAGGACGTGATGGCATCGCCATCCGCGTCAGTGCTGATGCGGACCTGGCGCAAAACGAACCGCCATGAGAGCCCCTGCTCGCCCTCGCGCTGCTTCGTCACGGTGGCGGCGCGCAGAGGGCGTTTGTCCTGGTCCTTCACTGCATTGTGCGGGCCCCGCGGAGCGTCGGCGCGCGTGCCGGATTCGGTGACCCAGTCGATGTCGATTGTGGTCTCGAAGTCGCCGGTGAGCGAGCCGTGCCCGCGCGGGCGCCCGCCGCCGGCCGGCTTGTGGTGCACAACGATGACCGCGGTGTTGAGCTCCGTCACGATGCGCATCACCCGCGCCTTGACCCGGGAGACGTCCTTGCCGGCGTTCTCGTCGGCGCCTGGTGTCGCGGCACTGAAGGTGTCGAGGATGACGAGCCCAAGCTCGGTCGAGAACGTGCCGGCCCAATGCCGGATCTCCTCGATCAGCGCATTGATGTCGGTGTCGTCGCCGAACAGGTCGGCGCGGCGCGTGAGCACCACCATGTCGACGTCGTCCTCGGCGCCGATCTGGTTATGGATGGCGTAGGCGATCTGCCGGGCCCGGAAGCCCTTGCCGCCCTCGAAGGCGCAGTAGACCACTCCGGCCTTCTTCGTGCGCCGCCCCTGGAAGTCGACGCCTCGAGCCACATGCATGGCGAGGTTCTGCGTCTCGAAGCTCTTGCCGGTCTGCGGCGCCCCGTAGATCAGCACCGCCTCGCGCGCCGGGATGATGCCCTTGATCAGCCACTCATATTCGCGACTGCTGGCCTGGAACGTCTCCCGCCACGGCACCGCGCCGAACCGGCTCTTGAACTCCGGCGTCATCATCGCGAGAGCGCGGGCTTCGAAGGTCTCGAAATCCTCGATGGGCGGGATTGCGATGGTCATGCTTGCCAGTCCACCCGATAAACCTTGATCCCGGCTCTCTCGGCAAGCGAGCAGCAGTTGCGTGTCCCTTTGCTGCCTGGGAAGGCGATGACGAAATCGGGCTTCGTTTCGTTGAGCATACAAAGGTTGCGCGCGGGACCGGCGGCGTTGCCCAGCCCGGCCCAGTCGGCCGCGAAGACGGTGAACGGGATGGCTCGCCCCTCCGCCCAAGCCGCGGCCAGCGCGTCGGCGCCAGTCCCGTCGCCGACTGCCAGGCGGTCAAGCCCCAGCCGAGTCACCGCAGCGTCCAGCACCTGCGTGAGCCGCGACCGTTCGCGTCGGGCCATCGCGTCGTAATGCTCGCGCGGCTCAAGACCGGGCGGCACGATGCCGTAGCTCCTGCCTCCGCAGACAACGGCCGTAGTCATGAGCACGCCTCGGATGGCGCAAACATGTCGAGCTGGACAGGCGCCGGGGCCAGTCCGTCAGCCTCGCGACGAGCCTTGGCCGCCCACTGAAGCAGCGACTCCGCGAATGCCGAGCCGGCGCGCGCACGCGCCTCGCTGGTCAGGACCCCTGCGTAATAGAGCAGGAAGGCTCGGCGAGCGTGGTGCGGCTCTGATGGCGACGGTGAGCGCCGCATCATGCCGCCCTCTTTGTCATGCCGAGCAGGACGTCGGCGAAGTCAGCCCGAGCGGGCGCCATGTGAATCGAGACGGTGAGGCCGGCGGCCCGATGGCGTCGCGCGGCGGTCAGCATGCGGGCGTGCGTCGCGACGGGATCGCTGTCGCCGTCGCCGAGCAGGATCAGCTCCTCGACGCCATCGGGAATCACGATGCCGGGCTTATCGGGGTCCGGCATGCCGTTCAGGATCGTGCCGCGGCCGTTGGGGTGCTTCAGTGTGCCTGTGGCGCCACCGGACAGGTTGCCCAGCGAGACGGCCGACATGATGCCGATGTCATCGGGGCCCGCGCCGATCTGGTACCAGGCGGCCGTTGTCTCAATCCCTTCGCCGATCGCCATGATGCGCCGGATCGAACCCAGGCGAATCGCGCCGCCCATCACGCTGCCGAACACCTTCTTCGCCTTGTTGCGCTTGCGGTCGCCGGGCGGCCTGAGCTTCGCCGGCTCGATCGGGTCGAGATAGGTGCGATGGATGCCGATAATGTCGCCGGCCGCGTTGCGGATCGCAGCGACCATGCAGGGGAACAGGCCAAGCCCGGTTTCTTCTGCTGCGTCCTCATCGACGAAGCCGCGGTACTCAAGGCCGGCAGCGAAGCGCAGATCGCCGGTCATCTCCGGTGGCAGGACGATCAGCCGTCGCCGCAGATAGGCCTCCGCCATGGTGCCGGCGATCGCTGTGGATTCGTTGAAGATGCGGGCGGCGCGATCAGCGCTGCGCTCCTGCTTCTTCTGCTCGGCCTCGGCCCGCGACAGATCCTGATCGCGTCGCTCTTCGCGGCGTTCGCGCGCCAGATCGGGATCGACCGGGCGCGCCTGGCTTTCCCGGTTCGGCGCCGGGCAGCCGTTGATGATCTCGCACGCCTCCATGAACCCGACGTCCCGGACGTGCATGACGAGGGCGATGCTGTCGCCCCCCTCCCCGCCCCGGCAATTGAACACCTGCTCGGATGGCTTCACGGCGAACCGATCGGTGCCGTTGCAGCGCGGGCATGGTCCGACCCATTCCGAGCCCGCGCGCTTCAGAACCGCCCCCATGTCGGTGGCGACCTCCATGATGTCGCAGGAGCGCGCCTGGTCGATCCAGGCCTCGACGTTGGGATCGTCGCTCATGGCCGGCCCGCCTTGCTGTAGGTGACGGCTGGGACGGACAACTTGCCGAGGCGACGCCGGGCCTGGTCGATGCCGTCGTCGAGGATGACGCGGGCCATGCGCTCGAGCATCGTCGCGGGGCTGACCCCCGCCTCGTCCGCCAGCGTGCGGATCATCTGCGAGCGACGATCGGAGATGTAACAGCCGAACCGGCGCGATCCCGGCCGCGCGAGCGGGATGCTGAACCGCTCGGCGATCTGGCAAACACGCTGGTGGCTGATGCCGAGTTCGCGCGCGACCTCCCGGCTCGCCAATCCCTCAGCCGTGAGCCTCGCGATGTCGCGCGCGCGTCGCTGGGCGCCGATATGCTTCGTGCGCTCCGTCATGCCGCCCTCCCCAGCCGTTGATCCTTGTCGAGGCTCCGCATCAGCCCGATGCCCGCGAGCGCGGCCTTCTTCGCGAGGTAGGGCGACTTGCCGCTCGCGATCAGCGCGTCGCCATCAGCCTTCATGATCGAAAGCATCTCGGCCGCGGCGGCCAGGAGCGCACCCTTCTGCATCTGGTCCGGATCGACCGCCTGCCCGCGGGAGCGCGCGATCTCCTCGCGTCGCAGAACCGTCCGCGATTCTTGCTCAACGGCCGCTATGGCCAGCAAGAAGAGGTCGCCCCCGGTCTCGGGAATCTCGATCATGCCCGCCTCCGCTTGCGGGCCATGCGCGCCTCGTCGGCCTCCGCGGCGACCTTGGCCTTGAGCATCGGGGTCACATAGGCGGCGGCCGCTTTTCCGACCTGCAGGCAGGCGTAATAGAAGCCCGCGCCGGCATCGGCCTCGTCTAGGTTCTTCGGCTCCCATCCGAGCGCCTCGCACATGAGCTTGGCGTGGTGCTTCGGATCTTCCGGCCGCCCCTGGCCGAGGAAGGCCACGCGCACGGTCTGCACATGCGCTTTGCGGTGTGCAATGCCCTTCATTCCGGCGACGAACTCGACGACGCCGGTCATCTTCGCCAGGACGATCGTGGTGTGCGCGTCCGACAGCACCCGGTCGATCGGCGCCTCGTAGAAGATCCAGTCTGGGCGATTCACCTTCGTGAACTCGATCAGCCAGGTCCCGAGCTTCATCATGGCCGCGACGTCGTCCATCTCCTTCCCGGCGATCGACAGAAAGGTGGGCGTCTCGCCTACGCGTCCGAACGCGACGCCGGTCAGCGTCTTGCTGATGTCGAGGAAGAGGATCATCGGCGCGGTCATGCCGGCACCCGCAGCCGCGCGTTGAACTTGTCGAGGAACAGGTCGATCCCGTGCTGGGCGAGGCGGTTGCGCTCGAAGCCCAGTGCCGTCTTCGCCACCTCTGCCGTCGGCCACCCCGCCTTCTTGGCGATCACGTCAAGGCCGAACAGGTGCCCTCCCTTCATCATGTCCAAGGCGCGGGCGAGATTGGCCCCACCGACCTCATAGGCCCCGGCCCTCGTCTGGACGCGCTTGGCCTTGATATCGACCGCCAGCAGGTCGCCGGGCTCAATGGGGAGCCGCCCCATCAATTGCCTTGCCGGCGCGGCCTTGGCTTCTATCTGGACGGGCGGCTGAGGCGGCACCGCAATGGAAGGAGCGGCTTCGTCTGCCACCGGCGCGGGATCGACAAGCTTTGCAGCTCCCTCCCCCGCGCCGGATGGCATGGCGAATGCAGCACCTTGCGCGGAGCAAGCGTTCTCGCCGTCCCCGGCCGCGCTCGCAGGTGCCTCTTGTTCCGGAATCGAACCGGCCACCCCTTCGCTCTGGGCTGTGGTCGAGAACTCCGGGGGGGCGATTTCGATGTCCTTCGCGGGCAGCAGCGCGTAGCGCGCGGGCTCCCGACCGCCGCGCGCGCCGCGCCGTTGCCCTTGCCGCGCATTCATCCGAATCCGCAGCGGCGACCCGGCCGCGTCGAGGTCCAGGTTCGTGTCGTAGATCTGCGCCTTGACGCCCGCGACGGACGGCGCGAGGCCCTTGTCGACCATCGCCTTGAGCGTCAGCGGCTCGGCCGACACGGCGTTGATCAGATCGACCCGGCGCTGCGTCGTCTTGATCTCGACGCCCTGAAGCTTGAACACGACCGGCGGCCGGGCCGTCTCGCCCTTGATGCGGCGCGAGCAGCGCGGGGTCGGCAGCACACGGGCCTCGCCCTCGGCCAGCGGCGCGGGCGGCTCTGCTGGTGCAACCTGGCGCGGCGGCGGCTCAACGGTCGGGCGGGATGGGTGCCAGTCGAGTACAGGATCCGGCGCGCTGGCGTCGAGCATGCCGGCGAGCACGCTCGCTGCCCTGTCGATCGCGGCAAGCGAAGCGTGCAGAACCGCGATCTGATCCTGAAGTCCGCGCAGCAGGTCGTAGGGGCTGGGCTGGACGGTCATGCCGCCACTCCCATGCTGCGCTCTTTGAATTCGCGGAGTCCGCGCGGCGCGTAGACGATGCCGACGCACGCCGGGCAATAGGAGGTCGGATGCTGCACCGGTCGGCCGCAGACGCGCTTCTCACCGACGGGCAGGTCATCCCAGCCGGGCAGCGGCATCGCGCAGGCGAACTGGCTGCGTTCCAGGAAGAGGACTCCATCCGACCCGGCTCCGGCTACCTTCGCCATGGTGGCGGCGAAGCGCTCATTCGCCTGGCCGGCAATGGCGCAGAACACGTCGCGCCGGGCCTCGGAATCCTTGGGCAGGCCCCCGGCCGGCAGCAGGCCGCGCGGCTTCTCGCCACGGGGTTCACGCGGGGGCTTGGGGGCCTTGGGCTTCGGCTCGTGCACGGGCCTGGTCGCGGCCGTGCCCATCTGACGCCGCAGCAGCCCGAGCCGCCGCGCCTTCCCGATCGACGCGTTCCGGCTCATGCCGATAGCCAAACCGATCGTCGAGAACGGCTCGCCGGCGGCGTGCATACGCTTCAGCGCCTCGACCTTCTCGTCAGTCCACGACTCGCGATGAACGGCCATGGTCAAAACCCCCTCGTGCGAGCGTCGTGCTCGGGATCGGCGGGTTCAGACGGCGGCCGGACGGTGGTGTCGTGCTCGACCGGATCATCCATGAAGCCGGGCACGCGGGCATCATTGAGCATGCGGAAGAGGACGTAGAAGATCAGAGCCGCGATCAGCAGGAAGATGACCGAGCCCGGATCCGGAATGACGCTGACGAGGAAGTCGCGCATGATCGCCCCCGTCAGTTCGCGAGCGGCTTGATGCCGGCGCCGAGCGTGGCGGCGTTTGCGCGGCCAGCGGCCTCGAACTCGTCATCCTCGGCATTGTCGTCGTCGGTAAGGCTGTCGATCGCGTCGGAACGCTTCAACGCCGTCTCGCCCAGCGGCAGGTCGGCCAGCATACCCAGCGCGTGCTTGATCTGGTCGAAGGTCTCGGCCTGCTCGGGCTCCATATCCTCGCGTAGTGCCTCGATCTTCTTCTGCAGATCGCGCTCCTTCAGCACGGCTTTGAGTTCGGCGCGCGGAATGCCCGCGTCCTTCGCCCGGTCGAAGACTGCCGAGATGAGCTCGCGCTGGTCCCGGCAGAACTTCATGTATTCGCCCTGGCGCGAGGCCATGGCCTCCTTGTGCTTGTCGATCTCGCCGACGAAGCGCTTCAGGACGGCAGCGTCGAATCCATTGCTCATGTCAGGCGGTCCTCTTGGCTCGGATGAAGGCGCACGCCTGGCGGGCGTGCTCGACGGCGCGCGCGGCGCCGCGGAGTTCGTCTTCGATCAGCGTCGCATCGGTCGCGCTGATGCCGTCGGCGACGAGTTCGGCGTAGGTTTTCGCGAGCTGCGTTGCCTCGCCCATCACCGTGCTGATGGAGGCGTGGACACAGGACCCCTTGGCGGTACCCGTTGCCTCGGCGACGAGGCTATGGCCGAGGATCGACGCCTCCGCCGCTGTGACGATCGGCCGGCCGACGTGCTGCTCGAGGCGGTTTTTCTGGAAGACGTTCAGGAAGGCCTCGGGTGGGCTGACCCGCATGCGGCCGACCTGCGACTTCTTCAGACCCAGGATGGTTGCTGCCGCCTCGCAGCCACCGGCTTCATCGATCAGTTCGCGGACCGCAGCGTGCAGACGCGTTTCTCGGGGAGTCAGATCGGTCATTGTGCTGTGCCTGCTGGTGGGATGGTTCGGCCTCAATTCCCGCTGACGTCTGCCCCGCGGCGGCCCTATTTCTCGGGCCGTGAGTTGCGTGGTGTTGCGTCGAGGGTTTGCGTTGGGAGAAACATCAGGCGGCTGCCGTGCTGATCGCGGGGCGAGGAACCCCAGGGGGCCACACGGCGCCGTCGGGCCAATTGTCGGAGAACCACTGGATCGCCCGGTTGAGCCGGCCGCTGTAGATGTCCGAGCCGGCTTCGATGGCGCTGAGCTTTTTCCCGTCGTCGAAGACGCGGGAGCTGACGGTGGTTAGGGAGACGCCAGCCCCGGCGGCATACGCATGGGCGACGGCGAGCAAATCAGCGGTTCCGATCATGGAACCTAACATCGGTATTTCTACCGCATTGTCAACGGTCGAATTACCGCATGCGCACCGTAGGTGCCGCGGTCAGATTACCGGCATGCAGAAGTTGCCGGAAATCCTTGAGCGAATTGACCAGCGGCTGGCGGAGCTGAACCTCAGCGACAGCGCGGCGTCGAAGCGCGCCGGCAAGCCGGACGCGATCCGGAACGCGCGGCGAGCGGTCAACTCGCCCAACAGGCAGGGGATCACGCTCGCAACACTCGAAGCCCTCGCCGCGGCCTTGGAGACGAATGTTGCCTGGCTCGCCGACGGGCAGGGTGCGCCTGATCAGGCGCCACGAACCTACACCCCGGAGCCCAACGCGATCATGGAAGGGCCGGCCCGCGAACGCTGGACGCCCCGGGTGCGCGATGTCGAGGAGCTTGGGCTGGGGATCGCCAGCATCGATGGCGACGAGAGCGCCTTCCAGTTCAACGGGGAGGTCATCGACCGCGTCACCCGCCCCCCTGGCCTCGTCGATCGTCAGGGCGTCTTCGCCCTGCGCGTGGCCAACCTGTCGATGTGGCCGAAGTTCAGGGACGGCGAGCGCATCTATGTCGACACCAAGCGACCGGCGATCGACGACTTCGTCGTCATCGAGCTGAAGCCTACCGAAGAGGGGCGGCCGGGGAAGGCTTACGTGAAGATGTTGGTTGGCCGCGACGCCAAGAAGATCCGCGTGCAGCAGTTCAATCCCGAGGGGTTCCTCGAGTTTGGCCACGACGAGATCCTGAGAACGCTACGAGTCATCCCCACCGAGGAACTGTGGGGCGGCTGACCTCGCGCGTCGGATAACCGCGCGCGCACGATTCAGGCGCCCGCATGCGTGGGGTAGGTATAAACCTATATCCAGATCATAGACCTGTCCGGAACAGCCCAATGTGATGCTGATGGCCGGGTCGGTAGGGGCGCCTCTAGCGCCCCCCACCGCCTAAGCTCGCAGGTTCCCAGCGAGAACCCGCCAGCTCTACGCCGCGCGAAACTCGTCCCGCGTCCGGGCACGGCGGAACACCGGCATGAGCGACAGCTGGTGACGCTCCCCGCAACCGCGGCACAGCAGCTTCCCCTTCAGGTCTTCGATCCGCTCGAACCCCTTTTCCGCCAAGCGCTCCAGCTCATCGCACTCGATGCGCTTGCCGCGTCCGCAAGGTGCGCAAACCACCTCGACCGCGCCCAGTTGCGCGAGCGGAGGCGCCGCGATTCGCCGATCCGACCAACCCATACTCATAGCCGGCCCTGCCCTCTGTTCTCCTTAAGTTCTCATTTACGACTCAGATCGGGCCGAGAGTCGAGTCCTGACAGGTCCGGTATTTTTACCGCAGAAGGATTGACGCGGTAGAATTACCGCATTAGGTTGACCTCATCAGCAACCCGCCGATGGGGAACGCCATGTACGCCGTCACCTACCAGGCCGAGGAGATGAACATCCTCCCCGCCGTGAAGAACGCCCGCGTCGAGTTCAACGGCGATCTGGACCTGAACGCGCGGCCCGATGGTTCCTGGGAGATCGAAGGTATCTGGATCGACGTCGCGACGCCGAGGCCCGGATCGTTCCGGCTCGACCACACGCTCCACCGGCTTCAGGCCGGGCCGCTCTACGACATGATCGTCGCCGGTGCGAAGGCGCACGATGCGGCCACCGGCGCGATCACCGACCACGTTCGCGAGGAACTAGACGGCGCGGCCAAGGCTGCGGCGGCCGACTACGCCTACCAGCTCGGCAAGGACCGGGCGCGCGGGCTGGAGGTGCTGTGATGGGCGCTCTCCAGATCGCATCGTTCGAGTACTGGATCGAGGCAGCCCGCTGGCACCTCGTCGAGTTGCAGGGTTACGCCGGCGCCGACGCGCGCCGGTCCTGCCTGCGGATGGCCGCCCACCACATGCAGCAGGCCCTCAACACCGCCAGTCGAGCTCGCTGCAGGGCCCGCAAGGCGCTCTGCCTGCGCGTCCTCAACTGGATCCGCGCGGACCTGCGGAGGGCCGCATGACCTCCCGAACGCTCTGGATACCGGCCGAGAACCTGAACATCGCGCGCCAGATCGCCTACGCGGTGGACGCTGGCCGGCTGCCGATGATGCCGCACTACGCGACCGAGGAAGCTGCCGAAATCCGCGCCGCCATCCTAGCCGAGACGCACGCCCGCAGCATCCCGGTCTTCGCGATCGTCATCGAAAAGCGCGTCACCCACGACGGCGTCATTCCTGTTGCCACGCTGGCCGATCGCGCCGGCGACGCCGCGGCTGCCTTCACCCTTTTCGCCCTGATCCCGCTCGTCGGGTTCGCCAGCCTCTGGGAGCGCCTCGCATGAACCAGCACACCCTGATCAGCCCGCAGGCGCTGGCCTTCGTTTCCACCCCCGCCGGCGTCACGCGCATCCCGGTCGAGAGCCGGCAGCAGTGGCTGGACATGCGCGGCAAGGACGTGACGGCCTCGGTCGCCGGCGCGGTGCTTGGCATCCATCAGTACCAGACGCCCTACGGCCTCTGGGCGCTGAAGAGCGGGCGCATCAGCGACGAGGTCGAAGAGACCGGCGCGATGCTGCGCGGGACGCTGCTTGAGCCTGCTGCGATCACCATGCTCAAGCGGGAGCGCCCCGACTGGCGGGTCGATTATCCGCTGCAGCATTACTGGCGCGACGAGGCGGCGCGGATCGGCGCCACACCCGACGCTCTGGCTATCGACCCTGAGCGTCCCGGCTTCGGCGTCGTCCAGATCAAGAGCACCGAGCCGTCCATCTTCAACCGCAACTGGCGCGATCAGGACACCCGAGAGGTCGAGGTGCCGCTGTGGATCGCGGTTCAGGCGCTGGTAGAGGCGAAGCTGACCGGCGCCTCATGGGCCGCCGTCGGCGTTATGCGCGTGGGCCATGGCGTGGATTTCGACCTGGTGGACGTGCCGCTGCACGATGGCGTCTGGGCGCGGCTCGTCGGCGAGGTCGCGGCTTTCTGGAAGCGCGTCGAGACGGGCGAGGCGCCGGACGTCGACTATGCGCGCGACGCCGCGCTGATTGCCGGCCTGCATCCCGACGACGATGGGACCCAGATCGACCTCGCCGGCGACAACCGGATCATCGCCATCCTGGCCGAGCGCGCGGAGCTCAAGGCGATCGAGAAGGCCGGCAGCGAAGCCGAGAAAAAGCGCCGAGACCTCGATGCCGAGATCCTCGCGAAGCTCGGCGCTGCCACCTCCGGCCGCCTGGCCGACGGCCGGGTCGTGACCGCCAAGACCATTCGCCGCTCTGGCTACACCGTCCAGCCCAGCACCTACCGCCCCGTGAAGATCAAGGGAGAGATCGCAGCATGAACGCCGTCACGCAGACCCAAGAGGCACACCCGCTCGTCGTCCTGCGCGAGCAGCTCGGCGCGCGCGAGGCGGAGTTCAAGGCCGCCCTCCCCGCTCACATTCCGGTCGAGCGCTTCATGCGCGTGCTTCTGACCGCGGTCCAAAACAACCCGGCGCTGCTCAAGGTCGAGCGCCGTTCGCTCTGGAATTCCGCGATGAAGTCGGCGCAGGACGGCCTGCTGCCGGACGGACGCGAGGGCGCGATCGTCATCTACCGCGACCGCCAGCGCGGCGAGATCGGCCAGTGGATGCCGATGATCGCCGGCATCCGGAAGAAGGTGAGGAACTCGGGCGAGATCGCGACCTGGGATGCTCATGTCGTCCACGAGAACGACGCCTTCGAATACGAGCTTGGCGACGAGCCTTTCATCCGGCACCGGCCGGCCCTCGCGAACCCCGGCAAGGTCATCGCGGCCTATTCGGTGGCGGTGCTGAAGACCGGCGAGAAGAGCCGCGAGGTCATGTCGATCGACGCGATCAACGCGATCCGCTCGCGCTCGCGCGCGAAGGATTCGGGGCCGTGGGTGACGGACTTCGCGGAGATGTGCCGCAAGACCGTCGCCCGGCGGCATTCCAAGGTTCTGCCGATGTCGACGGATCTGGACGACCTGCTGAGGCGGGACGATGACCTGTACGACATGCAGGGCGCATCCGATCGACAGATCGAGCGCGACAAGCCGAAGACCTTGGCCGGACGCATGGACGCGCTTGCGGCACCGGTCGCGGTACCGCTCGACATGGGCGCCGATCCCCAGACCGGGGAGGTCATCGATCAGACGACGCGAGACAGCGCCGACGAGTCTGCGGGCGCCGAAGGGGGCCAGCAGCAGGACGGCGAGGTCGCCGATACGGGGGGCTTTCCGTCAGATGATGGCGGCACCATCGACCCGATCGCGGAGGCGCGAGCGCGCGGCGCGGAGGCGAGGGAAGCCGGCCTCGGCACGCGCGCCATGCCGGGCGAATACCGGGCCGAGGGGCGCGAGGCTGAGGCGGCGGCGTGGATGGCCGGGCACCAAGGCGCCCAGATGGCGGAGGCGCAGGCATGAGCCCCTACGCCCCGTTCTGGATGGTCTACGGCGTCGGCCAGGACTCGCCTAAGGCCCGGCACAAGACGCGAGACAGCGCCTTGGCCGAAGCCAAGCGCCTCGCCCGCACCAACATCGGCGTCGAGTTCTTCGTACTCGAGGCCACTCACCACGTCGTCAAGCGTGATGTCGATGTGACCCCTGTCGATCCCGATTTCGCTGACGTCGTCCCGAGCCGGAAAGCCGACGACGGGATCCCCTTCTGATGACCGACGCCCCCGCCCGCGAGCGCAAGGCGCACATCTGGGATCGCCAGGCCGAGGATCACTATGTCGAGCCCCTCTGGCTTTCCCAGCGCATGTTTGCGTCCGGCCTGTTCGACGACTGCCGAACGGTGCTCGACCCGGCATGCGGCTTCGGCCGGATCGTCGACAGCGCGGCGCGCGCGGGCTTTCGAGCGGGCGGTTCCGACATCGTTCCGCGCTGGCGAGATCAGGATCACCTCGGCGTCTTCCGGATTGCCGACTTCATCAATGGCGCGTGGCCGACGGACCGGCACAGCGCGCTGTGGGCTCACCCCGACCTGATCGCCAGCAATCCGCCCTTCAAGCACGCCGAAGCATTCGCCCGGCTGGCGCTGGCGCGTGCCCGCAAGGTCGTCGCGCTGATCCTGCCGACGACATGGCGGTGCGGGAACAAGCGTAGCCTCTGGCTCGAGCAAACGCCGCTCGCCGAGGTGCTCGACATCACGCCGCGGCCCAGCATGCCACCAGGGCCGGTGATCGCTGCCGGCGAAGATCCCGGCGGCGGGACCAAGGACTTCAGCCTTTTCATCTGGCGTCACGGGCATCAGGGCCGGCCGCTCGGCGGCTGGCTCCGCAGGAACCCGCCCGTCGCCATCGAACTCGGCCATCAGGCCAGGATGCTGCAGCACGAAGCCAATGGAGGGACGCTGTGAGCGACGGATGGATTCCTGAACCCTATTTCGACGAGGTCGTGGCCGAGCCCAAGGCCTCGCCGTCCGACTGGATCGGCGCGCTCGACGATGGTGCGCCCGCCCTGCTCGACTTCGACGGCGAGGTGCCCGAGCGCGCGCTGCAGGACGGCCAGCAGATGGGCTTCTATGAAACGCGCGGGCACGGCGGCGCCACGCTGAAGATCGCGGATGATGGCACATGGTCGGTCGATCGGCCCCTGCCAGTAGGCGCGAACCACATCTACTGCCCTGACAATGAGATGTCGGGCAGCAGCGTCGACGCCCTTCTGAAGGAAGCGAAGGAAGCCTTCGAGGGGCACGACTCCGGCGGCTTCGAGCCGGGCGGCGAATACTGGATCACTTACTGGTACTGGTCCGACCTCACGCCCTTCCGCTTCGACGCCGCCACGCGCTCCTTCGTCCAGGTGGCGTCATGAAGCCCCGCCTCTATCTCGACCTCGACGGCGTGATGGCCGACTTCGACGCGCACTTCCCGGCGGTCTTCGGCCTCGACCACCGAAGCATGGCGGACGACGCCATGTGGCAGACCATCAACGCGCACCCGAGCTATTTCCGGGACATGCCGCCCTGCCGCGGCGCGATCGAGTTCTTCCGGGAGATCGCGCACCTCGACCCGATCGTGCTCACGGCCTGCCCGCGCACGAACTACGCCAACGCGGCCACGCAGAAGCGTGCATGGGTCTACGAGCATCTCGGCCCGCACGTCACCGTGCTCCCGGTCATGGGCGGCCACAACAAGCCGCTCTTCATGCACGCGCCCGGCGACATCCTGATCGACGACTTCGAGAAGAACACACGGGCGTGGTCGGAGGCCGGCGGCTTCGCGATCTTGCACCGCACCTTCGAGCAGACTCGGTCGCTGCTCAGGGTTGGGCTAGCGGCCAGTCCCTTCGAACCGGACCGCAAGGCGCTCGACGCCGCACGCCGCCAGCACGAGAGCGAGTGGGACGCGGCATGAGCGACATGAGCGAGATGAAGATCCAGCCCGTTGCCACCGCTTGGGCCATCGGCAAGTGCATGTCCACGCCGGCGAGCTATGAGGCTCAGGCGAACCGCTACGGCACCGTCAGCAAGAAGCGGACGGCCGCCTTCGCGCTCACTGTTTTGGCCGAGGCCCGCGCCAAGGACGAGGCACAGGCTGCGGTGAACTTCGTCGCCATGCAGCAGAACGCCGCGATCAAGGCCCGCGTCGAGGCGCTGATGGCCGAGATCGGCATGCCGGCGAAGGTGACGGAGGTCGACCACAAGAGCCGATCCCGCTTCCCGAAGCGCATCGCGCGCGACGCCGGATGGGTGCAAGACCTGCAGCGCGAGTGCCGGACCTATGATGGGTTCGAGCAGGCCACCCGCACCTATCAGCAGATCAAGGAGCGGTATGACGCCTATGCTGCCGAGGCGGACAAGGAAGCCGAGCAGATCGCGGCGGCCAAAGCGGAGGCCGACGAGCGCCGGCGCCAGGAGAAGCTGGCGAATGTCGAGCTTGCCGAGATCGTCTTGCGCTACGGGCTCGACCGCGAGGCCGAGTGGCCCGACGTGCTCGAGGCGCTTCGCAAGAAGGACCAGCGGCTCGATCTCGCCGTCGCCATGAGCCAGACGCGCTCCGACTGGTCGGACGGCGCCTATCGCGTCTCCGATGCCTTCGGCCGCTTCACGATCGAGAACGACGAGGACAAGGCGATCGCGAACTGCATCGCCAGCATCCTCGCCGATTTCGAGGACGGCCGCGAGTTCCGGGACTGCTCCTGGTCCTACAGCCGGCTCTTCGCCGAGGCTGCCGACCAGCAACTCTCAACCGACATCCAGAAGGCGATGGAGCGCAGCGCCCGTGACTGAGACCTTCACCGCCCGCCAGAAGCAGCAGGCGCTCAACCGCGAGCTCGGCTTCCGCCGGCGCGTCTATGCGCAGCGCGTGGCCGAGCAGCGCATGAAGGAGGCCGACGCCAAGTTCCAGATCGCCATCTTCGAGGAGATGGAAGCCGAGTATCGCGCCAAGGCTGATGCCGAGGACCAGGCCGGGAGGCTGCTGTGACAACTCCCGTCCGTCTCCGCCTCTCCCGCGCCAAGGGCTTCAGCCTCCAGGCGCTCAGCATCGCCACGAACGGGCTGACAGCGGTCAAAGTCTCTCGGCCGACGAAATGGGGCAACCCGGCCAAGGTCGGGGAGCTCGGCTGCATGTCCAATCAGGGCGCAGTCGACGCCTATCGGCGATGGATCACCAAGGGGCCTGCTTCGCTGCTGTCGTTCCGCGACCCGCCGCGCGTGACCGAGATTGTCCAAGAACTGCGAGGCAGGAACCTCGCCTGCTTTTGCAGGCTCGACCAGCCCTGCCATGGCGACGTGTTGCTGGCGCTGGCTAACCGCCCGGTCTGCGAGGAGATCGCCGTCGAGCGCAGCAACATCGACGCGGAGGGCTGAGGGATGGGACCGCGCGAGGCCAAGCACCTTGCCTTCATGATGGAGGTCGCACTGCGCACCGCGCCGATCGGCGACGCGCGCTATGGCATGATCAGCGCCTATGGCGATGCCGCGCACCTGCTCGACGCGATCGCTACCGACATCCTCGAGACCGGCCGCCCGTCCAAGGCCCGCGAGCAGCGGTACGAGGCCGTCAAGCGCTGCGCCGACCAGCTTTGGGCGTTCCGATCTTCGATCATGCCTTCCAAGGCGGAGGGCTGACATGCCGCGCGCGCCGGTCACGCCCAGGTTGATGACGAAGGCTGAGGCCGCAGCCTATTGCGGCTTCACGCCCTCGCGCTTCCACCAGTTGGTCAAGGCGCGCCTGTTTCCCACAGCAATCCCCGGCACGACCAGATGGGATCGCCACGCGATCGACGCCGCGCTGGACAGGCTTTCTGGTCTCCAATCAGATACGGCCCAATCCGCTCTAGACAGATGGTTGGCCGAGGATGGTTCGCGTGCGGCTTAAGGGGCTCGCCAGCGCCCGTAAGAAGATGGCCGACGGGTCCGTGCGGACCTATTGGTATGCGTGGCGCGGCGGCCCGCGCATCGACGCGGAGCCGGGCTCGCCAGCCTTCATCGCCGAATACACCCGCCACGTCTCTGCGAAGCCGGCGGTCGCGCAGGCCGGCACGATCGCCGAACTGATCCGGCTCTACGAGGCGTCGTCCGATTACCCGAAGTCACAGGCGTCCGTCAGGGCCTATCGCACCTATCTTGGGCTCATTGATCGCAAGTTCGGAACGATGCCGCTGGCGGCCCTTGAGGATCGCCGCACGCGCGGCGTGTTCAAGGACTGGCGCGACACGATGAAGGCCACGCCGCGCAAGGCCGACTATGCCTGGAGCGTGCTCAACCGGCTGTTCAACTACGGCAAGGACCGGGGCGCCATTGCGACCAACCCCTGCGCCAAGGGCGGGCGCCTATCGCACGCCGATCGCACCGAGAATGTCTGGACCGACGCGGACATCGCCGCCGTCTTCGCCGTTGCCCCTTTCGAGGTCGCCATCGTCATCTTCGCCGCGCTCTGGACCGGCCAGCGCCAAGGCGACCTGCTGGGCCTCTCGCGCTCGCGCATCGTCAACGGCGTGCTCACGCTACGCCAAGGCAAGAAGGGCAAGCTCGTCACCATGCCCGTGGCCGGGCCGCTCGCCGAGGCGCTGGAACGCAACCCCAAGCGCGGCCCCGTGCTGTTCACAAACAGCGACGGCCTGCCATGGACCGAAGACGGGTTTCGCACGTCCTTCGGCCGCGTCAAGGAGAAGGCCGCGATCGGGGATCTGCACTTTCACGATCTACGCGGCACGTTCTCGAATCGAGCCGCGGCGGCCGGCGCCACCACAATCGAGATTGCCAGCTGCACCGGCCACGAGGTCGAGGGATCCAAGGCGCTGGGCGCGAGCTATCTGCACCGCTCCCTGGAGCTTGCGACCAACTGCATCCGGCTCTTGGAGAAGAACGAAGCCGGGACGATTTTGCAAACCGCCATGCAGAACGTTGCAAACCGGCCCGAAAAGCCGGCGTCTGCGAAGATCAACCCGAGGGGAAGAAAGCGCGCGAAATCAATCGCCTAGGTTCGTGGTGGGTGATGTAGGGCTCGAACCTACGACCCGCTGATTAAGAGTCAGCTGCTCTACCAACTGAGCTAATCACCCATACGCCACGAAGCGTAAGCCGTTCCGCGGGCTGGCCGCGTCAGGCAGGCCGGCGATGTAGCAAAGCCCCCCGCCCCTGTCCACCCACCTGTGACAGAAATATGTGAGGCCCGCGGCGAGACCGCCGCGGGCGCTGCCGAAGCGGTTAACGGGCGCCTCAGGCGGCCTTGCGGTTCAGCAGGTGATAGAGCGCGATCGCGCCGAAGGTCGCGGTGCCGATGCCGCCGAGCTCGAAGCCGAAGATCGGCAGCTTGAGATCGCCGGCGCCGAGAATCAGCGCGGTCGCGACTGTCAGCAGATTCTTCGGCTCGGAGAAGTCGACCTTGCTCTCGACCCAGATGCGCCCGGCCGTCGCCGCGATCAGGCCGAAGACCACGATCGCGAGGCCGCCCAGCACCGCCACGGGAATGGTGCCGATCACCGCGCCGAATTTCGGCGAGAAGCCCAGCGCCAACGCGATCATGCCGGCCGCGACGAAGACGAGCGTCGAATAGACCCGCGTCACCGCCATCACGCCCATGTTCTCGGCATAGGTGGTCACGCCGGTGCCGCCGCCCGATCCCGCAATCATGGTGGCGACGCCGTCGGCGATGAAGCCCCGCCCGATCAGCGGATCGAGATTGCGCCCGGTCATCACAGCGATACCCTTGATGTGGCCGAGATTCTCGGCGACCAGGATGATCGCGACCGGGGCGATCAGCGCGATGGCGCGCCCGTCGAACACCGGCGCGACGAAGTTCGGCAGGCCGAACCAGGGCGCCGCTGCCACCCGCGCGAAATCGACCGGCGGGGCGCCGAAGCTCGACGCCGTCAACGCATAGACGAGATAGGCGAGGAAGCCGCCGATCAGGATCGGCAGGCGCTGGGCGAGGCCGCGGCTGTAAACGGCGACGACCGCCACCGAAACCACGGTGAACAGCGCGATCCACTTCGTGTAGGGGCTGGCCGAGATCATGTTCATCGCGACCGCGGTCAGATTGAGACCGATCGCGGCCACGACCGCGCCGGTCACCACCGGCGGCAGCAGCCGCTCGATCCAGCCCGTTCCGACCGCCTGCACGATGACGCCGATCACGGCGTAGAGCGCGCCGCAGGCGATGATTCCGCCCAGCGCCACCCCGATATTCGCATTGGGTCCCGAGCCGGCATAGCCGGTCGCCGCGATCACCACGCCGATGAAGGCGAAGGACGAGCCGAGATAGCTCGGCAGCTGCCCGCGCGTGACGATGAAGAACAGCAGCGTCGCGACGCCCGAGAAGAAGATCGCGACGTTCGGATCGAACCCCATCAGGATCGGCGCCAGAGCGGTCGCACCGAACATGGCGACGACATGCTGCAGCCCGGCGATGAAGGTCTGCCCCACCGGCATCCGCTCGTCGGGCATCACTGCGCCCGAGGTCTTCAGGGTCCAGTTCGGAAAATAGCCGGCCATCGCCACCGCTCCACGTCAGGGGTCGGCCGCCGCGGGCGGCCGCTCATGGAGCGAGATGAAGGCAAGATGCGGGCCCGCGCCAGATCAGGCCGCCGTCATCCACCGGATTCAGGCGAGATGACGCCGCTCGTCTTTCCGGGGCGGGCCGAAGGCCCGAGCCGGAACCCATGAACACCGTCCGCCAAGGAAAAGGCGCGGGGCCGCGGTCACGTCGTCATCAAGCCTTGGCGGTTATAGGTTCCGGGCTCGAGCGCTGCGCGCTCGCCCCGGAATGACGGTCTTGGTTCCCCAGCCCCTACTCCGCCGCCGCCTGGGCGTGCAGGCGCGAGCCCTTGGCCATCAGTTTGTTGAGCGCGACGAGATAGGCCTTGGCCGAGGAGACCAGCGTGTCGGGGTCCGCCCCGCGGCCGGTGACCGACGAGCCGTCATGGGTCAGCCGCACGGTCACCTCGGCCTGCGCGTCGGTGCCCTCGGTGACGGCATGGACGTCGTAGAGCTCCAGCGTCGCCTCATGCGGCACGATCGTCTTGATCGCGTTGAAGATCGCGTCGACCGGCCCGTTGCCCTCGACCTCCTCGGTGACGAAGCGGCCGTCGACATCGAGCTTCATCGTCGCGCGCTGCGGTCCGCGTGTGCCGGCCATTACCGTCAGCGAGACCAGCTTCACGCGGTCATGGGCGGAGGCCAGGTTCTCGTCGACCAGCGCCTCGATATCCTCGTCATAGACATGCTTCTTGCGGTCGGCGAGCGCCTTGAAGCGGGTGAAGGCGTCCTCCATCTGGTTCTCGCCCAGATCGTAGCCCATCTCCTTCAGCTTCGAGCGGAAGGCGGCGCGGCCGGAATGCTTGCCCATCACCAGCGAGGTCTTGGTGACGCCGACCGAGGCCGGCGTCATGATCTCATAGGTGGTCTGGTTCTTCAGCATCCCGTCCTGATGGATGCCGCTCTCATGGGCGAAAGCGTTCCGCCCGACGATCGCCTTGTTGTACTGCACCGGGAAGGCGCAGGCGCCGGAGACGGCGCGCGAGGTTTTCATCAGCAGCGTCGAGTCGATGCCGGTGTCATAGGGCAGCACGTCGCCGCGCACGCGCAGCGCCATCACCACCTCTTCCAGCGCGGCGTTGCCGGCGCGCTCGCCGATTCCGTTGATCGTGCATTCGACCTGGCGCGCCCCGCCCTCGATGCCGGCGATCGAGTTGGCGACCGCGAGCCCCAGATCATTGTGGCAATGCACCGAGAAGATTGCCTTGTCGGCATTGGGCACGCGCTCGCGCACCTGCCGGAACATCGCGCGATACTCGTCCGGCGTGGCGTAGCCGACCGTATCGGGCAGGTTGATCGTGGTCGCGCCGGCGCGGATCGCGGCCTCGACCGCGCGGCAGAGATAGTCGATCGGCGTGCGGGTGGCGTCCATCGCCGACCATTCGACATCCTCGACCAGATTGCGCGCCTGCGCGACGGTCTTGGTGATGATCTCCAGCACCTCCTCCTGCGACTTGCGCATCTGGTGCTCGAGATGGATCGGCGAGGTCGAGACGAAGGTGTGGATGCGCGGCTTGCCGGCATGGCGCACCGCCTCGCCGGCCCGCGCGATGTCGCCCGGGATGGCCCGCGCCAGGCCGGCGATGGTCGAGCGCTTGCTGCGCCGGGCGATCTCTGAGACCGCTTCGAAGTCGCCCTCCGAGGCGATCGGGAAGCCAGCCTCGATAATGTCGACGCCCATCGTGTCCAGCATCTCGGCGACCTCGAGCTTTTCCTCGAAGGTCATCGTCGCGCCGGGGCACTGCTCGCCGTCGCGCAGCGTGGTGTCGAAGATCAGCACGCGCTCTTTCGAGGAAGCGGGCGTCGAGGCGCCGTGGCTGTGGGTCGGTTCGGTCATGGTCGTGATCCTGAAAGAGCTGGCGCCGCTCTCGTCGGATGCTGGCGCCTCAAATCGGAAAGGTCGTTCTCGTCACTCCCCTGAGCGCCCAGGCATGCATGCCCGGCCGGCCCTCAGGGGCGGCTAAGGAGAAGAAGCAGACCGAGGCTGGAGACGGGACGCGCGCGCAGGCCCGCGATCCGCGCAGGAGCGCGGCCGGAAGGCGAAGCGGGGGCGAACGTCTGGGACAAGCGGAATCCTCGAAGACCGTGGAACGATGTAGCCGAAAACGGGAGCCGCGCGCAAGCATATGTCGCAGGCCGCCGCAGCGTTGGGAGCCCGGCGGCGCTGCCCCTATTATCGGCGTCGTATGCGCGGGCCGGCGAGTCGGCGCGGCGGGGGATGCGGGCGATGCTGACCTATAACCGCTGGGCGATCGGCCTCGCCTTCTGCCTGTCTGGCCTCGCCGGCTATATCGACACGATCGGCTTCATCAGCCTCGGCGGCTTCTTCGTCTCCTTCATGAGCGGCAACACCACGCGGCTCGGCATCGAGCTCGCCGGGCTGAAGGGCGGCGGCATCGCCACCGCGGCGCTGATCCTCGTCCTCTTCGTGCTCGGCGTGATCTGCGGCTCGGTCGCCGGCCATTTCGGCGGCCGGCGGCGCAAATCCGCCGTGCTCTGGGTGGTGGCGCTGGCGCTCGCCGTCGCCGCGAGCCTCGACCAGATCGGCCTGAGCTTCGCCGGCGCCGCCATGCTCGCCTTCGCCATGGGCGCGGAGAACGGCGTCTTCCAGCGCGACGGCGAGGTCACCATCGCGCTCACCTACATGACCGGGACGCTGGTCAAGATGGGCCAGCGCATCGCGGGCGCCCTGCTCGGCGGGCCGAAACTCGCCTGGGTCCGCCATTTCCTGCTCTGGATCGGCCTGCTGACCGGCTGCATCAACGGCGCCGTCGCGCATTACCTCGTCGGCCAGGGCGCGGTCTGGCTGGCGGCTCTGGCGGCCGGGATCTTCGCGCTCGCTTTGCCCTTCCTGCCGCTGGACGATTGAGCGGGCCTTGGACCCTACTCTCACGCGTGGAAATAGGGCTCGTTCCCTCCCCCCGCGTGCGGTGGGGAGGGAACGAGCCCTATTTCCACGCGTGAGAGTAGGGTCCAAGGCCCGCT
>LSIG01000009.1 GCA_001556125.1 Rhizobiales bacterium CCH10-E5
CCAGCGCCGTCGACGAGACCCGCCCGCCACGCTTCTCGCACGGCTCCAGCGGCACAGCCGGCAAGGAGCGCAGGGCTTCAAGATCGGCCACGAGCCGTTCGCCAATCGTCTTCGCATGCCGACCGGCCCGCTCGCCCTGCCGCCGGCGGCAGCGCTCTGCCAGCATCACGTTCAGTTCGGCGAAGCTCGCCGCCACCGGGATCGGCGTCAGGAAGTTCGAGCGGGCATGCTTCACCAGCCCTTCGACCTTGCCCTTGTCGTTGCCCTTGCCCGGGCGCCCGAACCGATCCCGGAACAGATAGTGGCTCACCAGCTCGGTGAAGGCCCGCGTCCGCTCACGCCGGCCGTCGCCGCAGATCTTCGCCACCGCGATGCGCGTGTTGTCATAGAGGATCGACAGCGGCACACCGCCGAAGAAGCCAAAAGCCGAGACGTGACCGTCCAGGAACGCTTCCGTCGTCTCGCGTGGATAGGCCTTTACGAAACAGCCGTCCGACTGTGGCAGGTCCAAGCAGAAGAAGTGGATCTTCTGCCGCACACCGCCAATCACCGCGGTCGCCTCGCCAAAATCGACCTGGGCGTGCCCGGGTGCGGATTCCGATTCCGACCGGCCATCATTCCGATAATTGACCGGCCGGGATTCC
>LSIG01000090.1 GCA_001556125.1 Rhizobiales bacterium CCH10-E5
TCGATCTGTGTTTGAGACAGGCCGCCCGGGAACTGGCTTCGATCTATTTACTATCCGTATTGAAGATATCCGGCTTGCCGAAGCGCGCCATCGCCTCCTCGACGGCCTCGACGCAGAAGGCGACGTCCATGGTGATCGAGAGCCGCCAGGCCAGAACCTTGCGGCTGAACCAGTCGACGACGGCCGTCAGATAGACGAAGCCCCGCGCCATGGGGATGTAGGTTATGTCCATCGCCCAGACCTGGTTGGGACGCGTCACCGGCAGCTTGCGCAAGAGATAGGGGAAGTTCTTGTGCCCCGGCGTCGGCTTCGAGGTGTTCGGTCGGCGATAGAGCGCCTCGATCCCCATGCGCTTCATCAGCGTGGCGACGTGAAGACGCCCGGCCCTATGGCCATCGGCCCCGAGAAGCCCCTGCAACATGCGGCTGCCAGCGAAGGGATATTCCAGATGCAGCGTACGCACACGAGGAGGGCCGCATGACTGAAGCCTTCGCGCGAGGGCCGCTGGCGCGATGATGGGGCGCGTGAAGGTCAGGCGGCCTTCTGATCTGCGGGCTTTTCGGCTGCGCGCAGGAGCCGCCACTGCCACGGCAGCAGCTCGTGGAGACGCGAGACGGGCAGATCGGCGATCCGGGCCAGGACGTCGGCGAGCCAGGCTTTTGGATCGACATCGTTGAGGCGAGCCGTGGCGATGAGGGTGAGGATGACGGCGGCGCGGTCGGCGCCGCGCTGGCTGCCGGCGAAGGTCCAGTTGCGCCGCCCCAGAGCGATGCCCCGTAGCGCTCTTTCGGCCGCGTTGTTGCTGAGGCAGATCCTGCCGTCGTCGAGGAAGCGGGCGAAGTCGGCCCAGCGCCTGAGCATGTAGTTGATCGGCTTCAGGACCTCGGCGGAGCGCGAGAGGGTTTCGCGCTCGCGCAGCAACCAGTCATGCATGTCCTCGAGAAGCGGCCTGCTCTTCTCCTGCCGCACTGCCCGCCGCTCCTCGGCACTGCGCCCGTTGATCGCGCGCTCGATCTCGAACAGCGCGTCGAGGCGTTTCACCGCCGCCAGGGCAACCGGGGAGACTGGCTTTCCCCTCACGCCGTCGCGGGCCTTCTTCGCGATGTCGGCCAGCTCGAAGAAGCCGCGCCGGGCATGGGCGAAGCAAAAGGCCGGCGTGATCGGCTGTTCCTTCCGCTGCGGGTCGAACAGCGGCTCGAAGCCATTGTAACAGTCGCACTGAAGGATGCCGGCGAACCCGGCCAGATGCTTTTGAGGGTGCTCGCCGCGTCGGTCGCCCGAGGCGTAATAGACCACCGCCGGCGGCGCAGGTCCGGCGAAGGGGCCATCATCGCGAACATACGTCCAGATCCGCCCGGTCGCGCATTTGCCCTTCGCCAGGATCGGGACCGTCGTGTCGTCGCCATGCAGGCGCTCGGCCGCCAGCACATGGGCCTCGATCAGATCGAAGACTGGCCTCAGGGCGAAGCTGCCGTGGCCGACCTGGTCGGCCAGCGTCGATAGCGGCAGATCGATCCCCTCGGCCTTGAAGCGCGCGCTCTGACGGTTGAGCGGAGCGTGCATGCCGAACTTGTCGAAGAGGATCGTCGCCAGCAATTGCGGGCCGATGAAGCCGCGCGGTGTCGCATGGAACGGCGCCGGTGGCTGGCTGACCTTCCCGCAATCCCGGCAGCTGAACTTCTCGCGCACCGTTTCGATCAGTTTGAAGCGGCGCGGGATTTCCTCCAGCGTCTGCGTCACGTCCTCGCCCAGCTTCGACAGCCGCGATCCCCCGCAGCACGCGCAGGCAGAGGGTGGATCGATGATGATCCGCTCGCGCTCGATGTCCTCCGGCCAGGGCTTGCGCACCGGCCGCTTGCGCGTGAAGGCGCGCACCGTCCCGCTCTTCGTCGCCGCGGCGGCGGCGGCAAGCTCGTCCTCGCTCGCCGCGGTCACGAGTTCGTCGAGCTGAAGTTCCATCTGCTCGATCAGCCGCGCCGTGCGTTCGGAACGCTGGCCGTATTTCTCGCGCTTCAGCTTCTCGATCATCAGCTGCAGATGCGCGATCAACGCCTCGGTGTCCGAGAGTTTTGCCTGCGCGCTGGCGGCCACGGCTTCGGCCTGCAACCGCGCCTCGCGTTCGGACCGTAGCGCCGCAAGGGCACTCGCGAGATCGCAAGGAAGATCGTCCGGCTTCATCATCACGAAGCCAGTGAATCAGATTTTTCCTGCGATTTCAAAAGCTAAATGCTAGCCGACCCGCATCGGACGCCAGGTTTCCCGGGGTGCGCGCCAGTCGATTCCCGACAAAAGATAGCCAAGCTGCGCCGTCGAGATCGTCACTGCCCCATCCGCCGGGCTCGGCCACAAAAACCGCCCCCGCTCCAGCCGTTTTGTGAACAGGCAGGCCCCTTGGCCGTCATGCCAGATCACCTTCAAAAGATCGCCGCGGCGCCCTCGGAAACAGAACAGATGCCCGCTCAGCGGATCACGGCGAAGCACTTCCTGAACCTGCAGCGACAGGCCCGGAAAGCCCCGGCGCATGTCGGTGTAGCCCGTCGCCAGCCAGACCCGCACCCCAGGCGGAACCGGGATCATCGTAGCGTCTCCAGGCCGCGGACAATCCGAAGCAGCGCATCGACATCAACGCGTCCGTCGACGACGATACGCCGCCCGTTCGACGTCACGATCTCGATCCGGCTGCCATCCACCGGCGGCGGGCTCGTCGTCGCCGTCACCTCCGGCACGATCACAGCCGGAATGAAGCCAGCGCTCGAAGCGGGACCAAGCCGCCCGGCACGTGCGGCATCGCGCCAATCGTTCAACTGAGAGCGCGTGATCGCGTACTTGCGCGCCGTTGCCGAGCCCAGTCGCCGACCCGAATAGCTCTCCTCAACGATCCGCAGCTTCGCTTCATCGCTAAAGCGCCGCCGACCGCCCCGTTCAACGATCTCAAGCCGACTGATCGGCGTGCCTGTATAGACGTCCATACAGACACATTCTCACCCCCAAGCATCAATCCTCAAGACGGCCGCCCTCGTAGGGGTACGATGCAGCGCGTCGATCGCGCGCATCAGCGCCAGATCGGCGGCAGGAACCGCGCGGGGCAGATAATAGACGCTGCCCCGGCTGATCCCGAGCACCTTTGCCTGCCGGTTCAGTGGCAGATCATGCGCGCGGTCGATCATCGCTTTGCGCTCAGCAGGCCGGCCTTGCCGAGCGCGCCGGACAAAAAATCGTTCTCCAGCGCCAGCTCCCCGATCTTCGCATGCAGCGTCTTCACATCGATCGCGGGCGCGGTGGATTCCGACTTCGCCTCGGACCCGAAGACGCCGGCGGCCCCGTCAAGAAGCTGGCCGCGCCATTGCGTGATCTGGTTGGGGTGGACATCGAACTGCTGCGCCAGGTCGGCCAGCGTCTTCTCGCCCTTGATGGCCGCCAGCGCGACCTTCGCCTTGAAAGCCGGGCTGTGGTTCCGGCGCACGCGTCTCGTCATAGCCGCTCCTGTTCACGGCAATCATGCCGCGTTCAGGCCGAAAATCCACCTACGCCCAATGTGCAGTTTTCCCGAGCCAGCTCTTAGGTATGCGCGGTCAGGTAGGCGACGAAAACCCGCTTAAGGGTCTAGCGATCGCCAGGACGCCCTTCAATCCGGTTCCAAACCGCGTGATTGCTTCGCGATGATGACGTAACTCGCTATAGGGCAGGTAGCGCAAATCAAGATCGGCAACTTTTGCGAAGGCCGGCCGTGCAAATTGAGCTCGGACTTCGCTCTCCCGGTCGTCGGGCGCAACCAGGAAAAAATTACGGGTCGCTTCGCCTGCCGTACCCAAAGCCAGGTCAAGCATGCGGACGATCCCCGAGTAGATGCTTGTGGTATGTTCGACTTCGTAAGCGGCCGCGACGCAGCCGGTTTTGCTGTCGAGCCATAAAACGTCGATCAGCCTGATCGCGTCTGCTGCCCCATTGCGTGCAAGAGCTGGGGGAAGGACGACGAGGCAGCCATCGGCGAGCTTGCCGCCGCCATAAGACCTGCTGGCATCGTTGGCGGCGATCCAAACCTGGTATCCTAGGGATAGACCGAGATCCCTGAGCCAACCCTGAATTTCCGTATGAGTGTGGTCGGCTTCACGAGCCGCCGACTCGCTCTTCCTCGCAGCAACGGAATCGGCCCGGACCCGGTCGAGGTCCGCGCGCCAAAGCTCGATCGACGTCGCCTCCGCAGCCGAGCCAAGCATTGGGTAACGCGCCATTCCGAGATCGAACAAGAAGGCGGCGACTGCGCCCAGATCGTTGGAAAAGAGCGACCGATGACGCGCGTTGAACCGCAGGATGCCTTGACGCAGCGCGAGATATTCGTCCCAGCGGCCGAGCTTGACCTTCGCGCCTGTCAACGCATTGTAACCGCGCACGATCGCTGTGTTGAATGGAGGCGCGAGCGTCGGGTGGAGGAAATACAAAAGATTAGCAGCCGACGGACCAAGGCCTTTGATCCCCCGCCGATCAAGAGCATGGATCGCATTCAGAACTTCATGCTCAGACGAGCAACAGACGCAAGTGTCGAGAAAACGTCCAAAAGCGACCTGATTGTCGCGATCCTCGTAGATATCCGGGATACGGAGCTTCGGTTTCCACATGAACGCATGGTCGGCACCTTTGAAAACCTGCCGCTGTTCGGCAATAGACTCCAGAACCGTTTCCAAGGATGAGCCGCGATAGGCATTGCCGAAGCGGTCATCGCGGATTTCAGCAACAACGGCTTGTATCCCGCGCCGGATAGAACGAAAATTCTTTATGCGCTCTTCCCACAAGAACCAATTGCGATAGGTTCCGACTGCATCGGAGCGCCAGTGTATGATCAGCTCAGCTTGCCAATTCTCGTCGACCATCTCAATTAGACCCATCGATTTTAGAGTGCTGATTCAAGATATTGTATAAAGCCGTTTTCCCGACCTTAATGCGGGCGGCGGCTTCGCGTACGGTGAGACCGGCGGCAATGTGGTGTTTCGCCTTTTCGAGCTTTTCCGGCGTGATCACGGACTGACGCCCGCCTCGCCTTCCGCGCGCGGCTGCTGCGACGAGCCCTGCCCGCGTCCGCTCTTTGATCAGGTCGCGCTCGAATTGCGCGAGTGCGCCGAACAGGTGAAAAACGAGGCGGCCCCCTGGGGTGGTCGTATCGATGTTCTCGGTCAGCGAGCGGAATCCGACGCCCTTGTCCTGGAGCTCGGCCACGGTCTCGAGCAGGTGCTTCATCGAGCGACCGAGCCGGTCGAGTTTCCAGACGATGACGGTGTCGCCTTCGCGCGCATAGGAAACTGTCTGTGCCAGGCCGGGCCGATCGGTGAGCGTACCGGAAGCGTGATCTCGAAAAACGCGCTTGCACCCAGCAGCACTCAAGGCGTCGAGCTGTAGCGACAAATCCTGGTCGCCTGTCGAAACGCGCGCATAGCCGATCGCCACCATGGTCTGTCCGTTTTCTCGATCAATCCGGACAATGTCCGTTTCCCATCGAAAAGCTAGCGATACGGACAAATTGGAACTTGGCCGTCAGACGGTCGTTTCACGGACCAGGCACAAGCCGACTCCCCGATGGCTGAGCTGCTTTCGATGGTCATAGACGCGTGCAGAATGAAGTGGCTTGTTTAGAGCCCGTCCCGAAAGGGTTGAGCGACTGGGGCACTCGTGATTCCAAGGGGTTG
>LSIG01000091.1 GCA_001556125.1 Rhizobiales bacterium CCH10-E5
GGGGTCAGTTCTTCATGACGCAAAGGGGTCAGTTCCGAATGTCGCTGGACATCGACCGACAAGCAGGCGGAAAACCGGCTCTCGCTCGATGAGCAGGAAGTCCAGATGCGCGACTATTGCGCGCGGAAGGGCTGGACGGTTCTCAGCCTCTACTGCGACGCTGGCGAAAGTGCGAGCTCGCTTCAGCGTCCCGAACTGCAGAAGATGCTCGCACGCTGCCAGGACGGAACTCAAACCGTAGATGCAGTGCTCGTCCACTCGATCTCGCGCGGGTTCCGCAACTTGCTTGATCAGGAGGAGACCGTTCGGATTCTCGGCCGGCACAAGGTCGCCATCCGCTCGATGTCGGAGAACCTTGAGGCTCGGGATGGTGGCAAGATCATGCGATTGGCGTTAGGCTTCGCCAACGAACTCAAGTCGCATGACGCCCAGATCGGCACGCTGCGTGGCATGGTCGCCACCGCCAAGCTCGGCTACTCCAATGGCGGAACCGCCCCATTCGGCTATCGCTCAGTCGAAGCAGACGCGATCGGCCGCACCATAAAGCGGAGGCTCGAGATCGATCCCGTCGAGGCCGAAATCGTACGTCTCGTTTTCCATCTCGCGCTGAATGGGAACGGATCGTCGGGCCCGATGGGCGTACGTGCGATCGTTCAGCATCTCAACGCTGCGGGCTATCTCACTCGCCGGGGCGCGGAATTTTATTCTAGCACCGTCCACGAGATGCTGATCCGGGACGCCTATACCGGCACCCGATCCTGGAATGTGTTCGACAAGCACGGCAACCAGAACGCCGATAGCGACATCATCGACTACAGCGTTCCGCAGATCATCGATCCCCAGACATTCAACGCGGTCCAAGAGCAGCTCGGCCAGCGACAGCCTACTCAGCGCGGTCCCCGCCTTGACAGCGCGCCGTCGCTTTTCGGCGGCCTGATCCGGTGCGGCTGCTGCAAGATGACCATGTCGCCCAGCAGCGGCACGGGGCGCCACGGCAAGATCTACAACTATTATCGCTGCGCGAAGTCCATCAGCAAAGGCGCCGTAGCCTGCACAAACAAGCCTGTGGGCAGGGAAACGACCGAAGTGCGTGTCATGGCAGCGCTCGTCGATTGGCTGACGACACCGGATCGTCTAACGGGCATTCTGCAGGCTCTGCATGCTCGCAAGGCTTCGCGGCAGGGAGCGGTCGAGCAGCGGATTGGTCAGCTTCATCGCGAAGCTGCCGATGCGGAAAAGGCGCTTCAAAATCTCTATGCCGCGATCGAGCGCGGCATCCTCGATTCGGCCGAGCCGTCGCTTCAGGGCAGGGTTGCCTGTCTCCGTGATAAACGCGACCTGGCGCGCGCGGCCCTTGAACGGGCGCAGTCCAGCCTCGTCGAGCAGCCCACGCTGGATCCAGACGCCATAGAGACCTTCCGTCGCGCCTTGATCGAGCGCCTCTCGTCCGGTCCTGTCGAAAGACGCAAAGCTTGGCTCAGCTCAGTCGTCGACTGCATCGTCGTCGAGCCCGGGAAAATTCGCATTATCGGTAGAAACGATAGCTTCCAGAGGAATTTGCGCAACCACGCCACCGGCCGCGGGCCGGTTCGTAGTTCTGATCGGAAGTGGTGGGCCGGGCCGGAGTGCCTGAACCATGACACCCCAGGCACTTAGCGTCGAGTGAGAAAGGAAGCTGTCTCGCCAGATTGCGAGCTTTTCAACGGGTCTCTTTCCCACTTTCGGGCGCCGGTCGTCTTGCTGCGCGCCGGGGCGGCGCCTACCCTCCGGCGCCATGAGAAACGCCCGCCGCTCCTACTCAGCCGATGGCCGCGAGATTCCGCCGGCCACCGTCGGCAGCGAGCGCGCCAACGGGGTTCACCTGGTCGAGATTTGGTGCGGTGAATGCCACCACCATGCCGAGGTCTCGACCGACGACCTGCCGGCCAAGACGCCGATCCCTGACATCTGCCTGCGCTATCGCTGCTCTGCCTGCGGAAGTCGTAACCTCACTTCTCGGCCGAGCGTGATGCAGCACTACGCCGTCCTGCGCGAGCGCACCGGCATGAGCCATGGGAACGGGCCGCTTCCGCCGCGCGTTGAGCCGGCCGGAGGGAAAGCCATGCCGAAGGTCTTCATCACCACCGTCGAGGAATACGAGGCCGCGACGCGCGAGGTTCAGGAACTGACCGGCGCGCCAGAGGACACTCCCGAAGAGCGTCGGCTGATAGACCTCGTTCTGGCGATCGAGGCATGGGACGCGAAGCACGACGACGCGACCGCCTGGCGCTGAAACGAAAAGACCCGGCGTCGCACGAGCGAGCCGGGTCCGGTATCAGGCAACCTTGGCAGGCGGAGGCGTCGGCGGCGGCCCGTCGCGCCAGCGCTTGGCCCATCTGATCAGCGCATCGCAAATGGTCATGCCGACGAGGCCGAGGCAGAAGCCGACGCTGCCTTCAATGTCTCCGGTCGGATAGCTCCAGAGGTCGAGCCATTTCCGAACGATCGGCATGACGGCCGGCGTGCCATAGCCAGCGGTCAGCCCGCCGACGATCGCCGAGCTGATGCGCTGAGACAGAGAGAAGCCCGGAGAGATAAGCCCGCGCGCGAGACCACCGGCGATGCCGGAGACCACGTTGACGAACTTCGCGCCGATCATCTGATGTAGCCAGTCGGTAGGAGGAAGATCGGCCATCGAAGCCCTCACAGCCGGGAAACGACAGTGCGGGTTGCGTCGGCCACCTTCTCGGCGATCTCGGGTGTGGTGACGATCGTCTGCACCTCCGGCAGTGCGGCAGCGCTGGCCACCAGCCCCGCCTTGCGGCGAACCCACAGCCCCCAGACGGTCGGGATCAGCCACATGACGAAGGCGACGAAGACGGTCTGGCCCTGCGCGTCGAGGATGCCATAGGTGCCAAGTGCGGCGGCGGCCGATTGGACGATGGTGCGGAGGAAGCTGAGGATCTGTTCGTTCATGGTCATTTCTCCTGTCAGGCGCCCAGAAGCTCGCGGGCCTTCTTCGCGATCTTGATGCGGTCGGATTCGTGGTTGGCCGCCTTCTTCGCCTTCGGATCGCCGCGGTTAATGGCCCGCGAGATCGCCGCGGTGTCGCCGCGGTCGGCGTAGGGGTTCAGGCCCTTGTCGCCCCAGTAGAGGACCGCGATGCGGACGCTGACGTCCGGCCGCGAGGCGAGCGTCGGTTCCTTGATCAGGTCGAGGCCGAGGCGGCGCCCGTAGCGGGCGTAGTTGTCGCGCCCGGTGCACTGGAAGATGCCGCGGCCCTTGAAGCGCCGGCCGTCGCCGACGACGACGTTGCCGAGGTCCTTGCGGCCCTCATAGGCCGCGCCGCTGGCATACTCCTCGAGGACGCGGAAATAGTCCGTCTCTAAACAGGCCTGCGCGAGGAACTCGGCGATCCGGGCCGGCGTGTCGATCTCGCCGCTGGCCAGCCAATGCGCGTTGTCGGCGATGCCGCGAGCGACGATCGGGCTAGCGAAGGCGCCGCAGGATCGCGCAAGAGCGCTCAGGAGGCCGACGTTGACGGCCGGGGCGGCGGGAGGCGCGGGCGCGGGGCGCATTTCGGCCACGGCCGCCTGCAGCGCGGCGATCGTCTTCGGCCCCAGCACGCCGTCGGCGGCGAGGCCTTTGTTGGCCTGAAACGAGACGAGCGCGCCGCGCGTCTTCGATCCCCATGCGCCGTCGACCGGGCCGGGCGCATAGCCGAGCTTGGCCAGCGCGGCCTGAACCTCGCGAATGTCCATGATGATGCTCCGGTGCGGGAAGGGTCAGAAACCGCCTTTGGCGGAGAAGAAGCAGAGCAGGTCGCCCGCGCCGTTGAGGCAGATGTGCCAGCGGCCGTCTGGCGAGACCTTGGCCTCGCGGTAGGGGATGCGGACCACGAGCGGCGCCGGGCGGTCAGCGCGCCACATCGGATGCGTGCCGGGCGCGATGGTCACGACGTAGCCCTGCGCGGTCTCCTTGACCGTCTCTGGCGCGATCTGGGCGCAGTCATTGTCCGCGCAGCACGAGAGCGGATACGTCCATCCGCTCATCGCCTGATGCGCGCGCGTCTCCGGCGCGCCCACCGCAAGGGCGAGCGCGAGCGATAGCCAGGCGAGTTTCATCGGCGGCTCCGGTCAGTGACAGCGGCGGTTCGCGTCGTGATCGACGGCGAGGCAGTAGAGCAGTGCGCCCGTCCCCGGAGCGCAGGCAGACAGGATCGAGACGAGCGCCAGCAGCGCCAGCCCGAGGGCAGCGTTCTTCATGGGATGCTCCGGACATGAAAAAGCCGCCCGAAGGCGGCAGGTGGCATGCGGGTGCAGCGTTACGTCAGGGTTCGAACGCCGCGTCGATCTGCGCGGTCGTGGTGATCGTGCCGGCTTCAATCGCGGCACGCACGGTCGCCTCTATGGCAAACACCGCCTGCACATGCTGGCCGACCGCGATGGCGATGGCCGTCATGGTCGCCGCGTCGAGATCGACGAACCCGTCAGCCGCCTTGAAGCGGATGATCGTCTCGGGGACCTTGTCGCAGAGCGCGACGGCGCCGCTGATCATGGCCTGACTAGAGCGGTCGGTCTGGACCGGGACACCCGCGACCGCGATGCCGCCGACCTCAACCTGCCACCGCTTGTCGGCGGCATAGGCCACAAGTTCGGCCTTGGTCGGTGCCGGCATGTCGGGAGCAGGCGATGCCTTCCCATTTTGATAGGACCAGCCGATCTCGGCCGTGTTCGGCACAGAGACCAGCTCCGCGACGATGTCGGGATGGTAACATTCAGCGAGGTCAAACCCCGGAACCGGCTCGACGAACTCGACGATGCGGCCGCCGGAGATACGAGCAATTTTCATAACCGACCTCAGAATTCGATGATGAGGAGTCCGTTGGCGCCATTGCCACCGCCATAGACGCCTCCCGCGCCGTTGCCGCCGACGCCTGGGAAAAGACCGTTGATGCCGGAGCCTTGACCGATTGCAGGCAGATTGATGCTCTGCCCGAATGCTCCGCCGCCCGTTCCCCCGACAGCAGTCCCTGAGACGTTGGACCCGGTCGTGGCTGGGCCTCCGCCAAACCGGATATCGCCGGTTGAAGGGGCAGCAGGCGGCGAGTTGGTTGCCGGGAACGGGAATCCGGAGGAAGCCGGATCGGCGCCAGAGCCGCCAAGAGCCGACGCCATGGCACCGAACGATGTCGTGCCCCCGGCCGTGCCGGGCGCGGGCGTCGTCCCGCCGCCTACGCCGCCGGAACCGACTGTAATTGGGATGGCAACGCCTGGGCTTACCGAGAAAATCCCTTCGAAGTAAGCGCCGCCCGTGCCACCAGGAGCGCCGCCGCCGGAGAAGTTGGACCCACCACCGCCACCACCGCCTCCCCAGCCGCGAACTCGGCAAAGGTAGACTCCAGCCGGCGGCGTCCAGCTTGTGCTTCCCGCACCCAACACGACAATGTTGCGGAAGCCGATTTGAGCGCCAGTGTCGAGCTGGAACTGAGTGCCGTCATAGATGACGGTCACGATCTTGTTCTGCAGCAAATCGCCCAGCTTCAGCAGGCCATTGTCACCACCGATCACGTTACGCGGACCGAGCCCGTTCACGTTCAGGGTGACGTTCTGACTCGTATTGGTCGTCGCGATCGAGAGGCGAAGAGGAACGCCGTTCAGTTCGCCATAGTTCGCCGGCGCCGGGTTGAGCGTCACCGTCAGGGCGTTCGCCGTGCCGCCGACAGTAGGTGCGTAGTTGGTCGCCTGCGCTCGGTAGGCCGCCTCAAATGCGTCGAGGAGGGCTGCGATATCTCCGTCGTCGAAAGCGTTCGCCCCTCCCCGATCCGAGATGAACTGGCCGATCATCGCGGCCATCGAGGTCGCCTGACGAAGGGCTTTATTGACCTCGTTCGACTTGGCCGTGCCGGCTTGGAACCCCGTCAGGCGGGCAGCCAACGCGGCCCACGCGGACTGAGTAATGACGTTCGCCCCGCCCCCGGTTGCGTGGGGCAGAAAATCGTTTGCCATAGCGAGGTCTCCGGGGGATCAGGTCGTGAAGTAGGCGGGCGGGGCGCCCCAGGCGCCATCGTCAAAGCCGGCGATGAAATCGTTATCGACGTCGAAGCCGAACAGCGGGCCGTCGACCGTGGTGATCAGGTAATCGGCGCGCACGCCCTCCGGCTTCAGCGGCAGGTAGCCGTCCGACAGGAGCGCAATGAAAAGTGCCGAGGGGATCACGCCGGCCACGCCGAAGGTGATCGTCATGTCCTGATTGTCGGTGACGACGAGTTGTGTCTCGCCGCCAGGGAAGATGATCTCCAGCGCGGCCTTGGCCGCTGGCAGCGTGCCGTCCCAGTTGTTCGCTGCAATCTTGGCGCGCAGCAGCGTGCGGAACGTCTCGTCGTCGAGCCGGGTGATCCCCGACGGCGTGTCGAAGGGCTGATACCAGACGCCCCGATCAAAGCCGCGGGGCTCGTCGTCGAACGAGAACCATGCGCCGGCGATCGGCGTCTGGACGAACCGCGTGCGCCCGACCCATTCGCCAACCGCGTCGAGCTGCGCGCCGATGGCATGGTCCAGATCGAAGTCGAGCGGCAGATGCGCGAGGAACGCCTGCTGCGCGACGATCGGCTCCACGATCGCCTTGATCATCGCCGCGAACTTGGGCTTGTCGCGGTGCTGCGCCGTGATCAGCGCGAGATAATCGTCCGTTGTCGCCATCACGAGACCGTTGTGGTGATGTCGGTCAGAGCGGCGGTGGGCGCCTCATTGAAGGCGACCACGAGATCCGACGTGCCGAGCGAGCCCGCGTTCTTCGCGATGGTCAGCGCCGTGATCTTGTAGGTGCGCCGGTCGGGCAGGCCGTTGAGATTGGCCGGGACGTACATCTCGGCGAACTCGACGTCCTCGCCGATGTCGAGCGCGTTGATCCAATCGACGCATGCCTGCTTGATCGCCGTCTCGATCGCCGTGGTGAAGCCGGCGAGCGCGGTGATGGAGATGGCGACCTTGATGGTGGCGGTCGTCGGTCGATAGAACTTGATCGCGCGGGTGACGCCATATTCGTCGGTGACGTCGACCGAGGTGGTGCCGTAGGTCGCGGCGCCCGGCCCCTTCTTGTCGGCGATGGCCTGGGCGATGGCCGCGGCGTCGCCGCCCTGAACCACGAGCGAGATCGAATGCGCCGGCAGTCCGTTGGCGTCGGTCGTGCCCGTGTCGTTCTCATAGCCCTTGATACGCGTCACGCCGGTCAGGGACGCGACCGCGCCGACCGTGCCCTCAAAGACCGTGCGGGACGGCAGGGCGGTCGAGAGCGTCTGCCGGCGGCGCAGGCCCGCATCGGTCTCGACAGGGGCGCCAGCGGTCGCCGCAGACGGATTGTTGACGCTCTGCCAACCGCGCGTCGGCGTGCCAATGACCGTGATCGTGTTGGCGCCGGCCAGAACCGCGCCGAGATCCTTCGCCGTGGCCGTGACCGTGATGTCGCCGTCGCTCGGGATCGTCACGCTGGCCGGGAGCAGCCATTGCGTGCCGGCGGCGTCCTGCGCGATGCCGTTGGTGATCGTCGAGCCCGCCTGCCCGGTGATGACGAGGTCCACGGTCGAATAGCTGGCGGCGAGGCGCTTGATGCCGTTGATCTTGACGACGGAGGACAGACCGACGCCGCGCGCCGAGGACGGCGAGAAAGCGTTGTAGATCGCGACCGCTTGAGCGTTGCAGCCGTCGATGGCCGCCGCGAAGATGGCCAGCATCTGGCCGTCCTGCGAGTCCGGCTCGATATAGACGTCATCGCCATAGATGCCGCGAAACTCCGCCTCGAGATAGGCGAGAACATCGGCATAGTCCGGCTTGAAGATGCCATTCTCGTCGATAGTGCAGACAGGCAGGGCCATCAGGCGTTCACTCCGGCGACGACGGCGCGGCCGTAGATCGTGTCGACGACGATGTTGGCGCTGAAAGCGCGGGGGTCGCGGTTGAGCGCGCTCGAGTAGTCGGTGATCCGCAGGACGCCCTGGGTGCCCAGCACATGCGCCCGGATCGACGGATCACGAGTATCGGCGGTGCGGTTGCCCAGCACGCGCGTCTTCCAGGGCATGCCTTCCTGCGTGTCGAGGAACCACTGCCCCTGCCACAGCGCCAGCCGCGTCTTGACCGCCTGGGCCGGAGCATCGGGGACATCGACCCAAAAGTCCGCGGCGCCGCGGCCAAAGCTGTAGTCGCCGTTCGCGTCGAGCTTGCGATACCGCATCAGTTCGTCGGCCCTGCCGAAGTCCCGCCCGCCGGCTGGACGCCGGTGTGCTTGTGGGTCGAAAAGACGATGTCGTTCACGATCAGCTCGCCCATAATCCGAACCGTGCCGGTGATCGCCGTCTCGCCCGCGCCGGAGCCGATGGTGACGCCTTGGGCCGCCGCGATGCCGACGGTCTTGTCAGTGGCGATGCCGACGCCGCCGGCTCCGCTCAGGCTGATCTTCGTGTTGCCATCGTCCGAGCGAATCTCGGTTGCGCTCGTCGAGACGTCGGACAGCGCCTTCGGGTCCGACTTCACGCCGGGGATGAAAAAGCCGTTCGACAGGCTGGCCACCGAAGCGTCGGGCGGCGGGCTGTCGGAGCCCGACTGCTGCCATCCATCGGGCGAGCGCGTCGTGAAAACCGCCAGCCCCTCGTCGCCGGCTGCGATCGGGAAGGTCATCGTCTGGCCGCCGCCGGCCGGGAACTGCACCCGGACGTCCTGCAGGACCGGAATATCGACCGCCTTCTGCGATCCGTCTTCCTGCTTGATGAACGCCTTTGTCGTGACCTGCAGCGACACGGTCTGCTTGCCGGCATCGTAGCTGACGACGCGTACGGGCGCCGAAGTCCAGACGCGCGACATATGCTGTTCGATCGCGGCCCGGATCGTTTCCTCCGGGTCGTTGATGCGCTCGCGAATGTCCATCGGTCACTGCCCCGGACTGAGGTCGATGCCTTGGTTGGCGAGGCGGATCGGCTGCGGCCCCTGCCCGTCGGCGCGCGTGCAGATCACTTCGGTGTACCAGGGATTGCCGCGGGTATCGCCGTGATGCTCGGACACCAGAACCTTGTAGAAGCCGTCTTCGGCGATGCTCGGGATCATGCTGTTCTGGACCTCGGCCAGATAGTTCGGGTTGAAGGCGGCTTCCTGAACGCTGCCTTCGTCGAGCTTGATGATTGTGCCGGGGTTGACCTGCGGATTGAGCAGCATTCGGACGATGATGCCGTCGAACGTCTGGACCGGCAGGCCAATCATGCCGGTGCGCGAGTTCACGACGAAGGTCTTGCCGGGAAGCCCCTCCCCGTTCTTCAGGATCTGGAGCTTCTGGTTCTGGATCGACCAGCTCGTGCCGGTCGCGAAGGCGATGTCGCGCAGGACGTCGCGGGCCATGCCAAAGAGCGTTCTGGCGCGCGGCATCTTCCGGTCGCCGAGATCCGAGATGTAGCCCGGCATCACGCCATAGGGTTTCATCGCCTCGACCGCGACGTCGACCTGATCCTTGAAGGTCGAACCGGCCGCAAGCGTCTTGCTCACGGTCGAGAAGTTGTAGGCCCGGTCGCCGGACTGCGCCACAAGCGCCAGATAGGTGTCGACCGGGTTTTCGCGGCCGTAGCGCTTCTGGATCAGCTCGCCTTTGAAGATCAGGCCGTAACCTTCCTGGTATCCCGCCTCAAGCGAGACGACCTGGCCTTCCTTCTTGATCTGCTGCGCCGTCTCGCGCTTGGGATTGGTGACGAAAATCTCGGCGACGTTCGGGCGCTGGATATTGTTCTGCTCGACCTTGAACCGGATGCGAAGCGACGAAACGTCGAATGACTGCCCGCCGCCCTCAATCGTCAGGCGACACTCTCTGATCCACTGTCGCGTCATGGCGTGATGAACAGGACCTTGCCGTTGCTGCCGAGGTTGCCGTAGGTCGGCTCCACCAGCTCATCATTGTCCGTCTGGACGCGGATCTCGCCGGGGATGCCGAGGTAGTCGACCTGCTGCATGACGTTCTCGCCGGCCGTGAGCGACAGTCCGCGCAGGAGCGGCGTGCCGTCGAGCGCGGTCATGTCGATGAACCATCCGCCGTCCGGCGCGTCGCACCATCCGAAGCGGACGACGTACTCGATCTCGCCGAGCTGAATCGTCATCTGCTGCGCTTCCGGCCGCAGCGGGAATTCATAGGTCGTCATGGCGCCGCTGATCCGCTCGACGGTTTGAGCTGCTGCGTCCCGGCCTGCGCCGTCGATCCCGTCTTGGCCGGGTTGGCCTGGGCAGATTTCGGGGCGCTCGTGGTCTGCGTCGAGACGATGTTGACCTCGCGCAGGCGCACGCTGATCAGCGAGATGTCCTCGGTCTTCTCGTCGGTCTGGCAGGTCAGGCCGGAGATTAGCATGTTCCGGTATCGCCGCTTGCCGGTCGCGACGTCGAATGGCTCGCGCTGCTGCATGAGCTGCTGCAGCTCTTCATAGGCATCGCGGGCGTAGCCGACATAGCCGCCGGTCGAGTCGGACCAGGCGATCTGCATCTCGACCTCGAACGGCCGCAGGAAGGCGTGATCCGAGATCGCCGCGCCACGCTCGACGGGATGATCGGTGATGACCATCTCGTCGCGGTTGACCTCGCGGATCACAATGTCCGGGACGAGCGTTCCAATCTGGCGCGAGCCCGACAGGAGCAGCGCGAAGGCATCGTCGAGGAGTGGCATCGGTGAACCCGTTCCATGTCCGCGGCGACTGCTCTATGCTCAGCGCCCCGTGGAGGTGGCACATGCGGACGATCATCATTGCGGCGACGCTGCTGGCCAGCGCGGGCGCCTGGGCCGCCGAGCGGCTTCCGAACTTCCCCCGCAACACCGACTATGGCGAAGCCCGGCGCAGCCTGATCGGGTTGGGCTACACGCCTGTCACGCTCCCCGACTCCGACAAGTGCGAGGCGGGCGACATGCGCTGTCAGGGGCGCCCTGAGATGTCGGCGTGCGCCGGGACAGGACTGGGCCAGTGCATTTTCGTTTGGCGGTCCAAATCCGGCGCGCTGATCGAGATCGTCACGGTTGGCGAGGACAACCCCGGCGTATCGGCGGTGCGCTGTCGCGCCAACTGCCGCTGATCAGCGCACTGCGCCCTGCATGTTCCGGATCATGCCGCCGTTGACCTTGTCCTGAGCGCCGGCCACCGCCTGCGCCGTAGCCTGCGGATCAGACCCGCCCAGGATCGTGATCTCGGTCTTTTGCTGCATGTCGACAGTCGTCGCGTTGTTGGCCTGCGGCACAAGGATCGGGCCGCCGAGCCCGAAAGACCCTTTCCCTATCGCAGCATTGGCCTGCGTGCGCGCCAACGCCGACGGATCGAACGCCGTGTAACCGGGCGAAGCCGCTCCAGATGCCGCGCCAGCGGACGCCTCAGCGGCCTTGCGCTGCCTTTCGAGGAACTTGTTGAAGCTCGATACGAACCGCCCCGAGCCCTGCCCCTGCTCAATGCCGCCCGGAAGGCTTGTCCAGGTGCCAGCGAGCGCGCTGCCGATCCCCGACAGGACCGCAGGGTCCTTGCTCTTCAAATCGCTATCGAGATCGCGGCCCGTTTTCTGCCGATAGACCGTCTTGGCCAGGTCGTAAGCCGCGATGTCCTGCGAAGCCGGGGAGAAGTCCGGCAGGCCGAGCTTGCGCTTCTGAGCGTCCCATGTGCGGCCGAGGAACTGATAGCGGCCGGCCGCTGAGCTGGTGCGCCCAGCGTTCGGCCCGGACGTGATCGGCACGTTCACGCGCGGATGGTCGCTGTAGTCGCTGAACTTCTGCCCGCCATAGATGACGTTGTACGAGTTCGCCTCGGTCGAGGCGATCGTGTCCAGCAGCGCCCGCCCCTCCGGCGAAATGCTGGCGGCGGAAGCCTGCACGCGCGCCGGAGCCTCGCGCCCGCCGAGGAAGCGCGGCATGGTCCGCTGCCACCAGTTGCGGTTGTCGCGCGGCGCCGGGTTCGTGCCGTCAAATCCGTTGTTGCCCCAAGTTCCCTGCGCGCGACGACGAGCGATCTCCTGATCCTCGCCGCCGTTCGCCGGCCCTGTCGAGAGCGCCAGCGCGCCACCGACGCCGATGGTCAGCGGGTTGATGCCGAGCTTCAGAAGCATCCCGACGAAGCCGGCGCCGACCTTGGAAAACGTCCCCAGCACGCTCACGAGGAACGCGCCGGCAAGGAACACCGCCAGGACCTCGAACGCCGTCTTCATCTTGTCGACGCCAACGACGATCTTGTCGAACATCTCGACGATCGGGCCTTCGCCTTTCTCAACGAGCTGCACGAAGGCCTTCAGCAGCTCGCCGACCCACTGCGTCACCTTCTCGAAGAAGAGGACGATCCGATCGGCATTCCGCAACAGGAAGGCGTCGAGCTTGTCGACGAAGTCCTTGATGCCAGGGCCGAGCGAGACGAGCAGCTTGTCCCCGAGCGCCGCAGCGGTGGCTGAAAGCGAGCGCCAGGCCCGCGTCAGATCTCGGCCGATCTCCGCCGCCCGGCTCTGGGTGACGCCGAGCGCTTCCTGCTTCTTCCGATATTCCTCTGTATAGCGGGCGAGATCGCCGGACTTCAGCGCCTCATAGGTCGCCTCGTCGATCCCGAGCGCCTCGATGTACTGCAGGGCGATGTAGCGGTTGTCGCCGGAATACTTCCGGTCGAGCGTGCGCGCGATGTCCGTCATCAGCGCGGTGGTGTCGCGCAGGCGGCCATTCTCGCGGGTGACGACGCCGATGCTCTTGGCCAGGCTCTCATAGCCGGGGTTCGAGCGCAGCTTCTGCGTGAACACTTCCAGCGACGCGACGGCGCCCTGATAGCTGCCGCCGAGCTGGGAGACAGCATAGCCGATCGCCTTGATGTTCTCGGCCGAGGCCTTGGTGCGCTGGCTGGCGTAGTAGAGCTCGTCGAAGCCGGCTGCAATCTTGGTCACGGCCGCGGTCACGGCGGTCGAGGCGGCGACGGCCGCCGCGCCGAGAGCGATCACGCCCTTGGTCGCGACCTCGACCGAGCGCGAGAATTTCGCCTCGCTCCCGCCGTCGACCTTGAAGCCGAGGCTGACCAGAAATTCGCGGATCGTCTCAGCCACGTCGTGCCGCCTCGTTGGCGCGGTGCGCGTTTTCGTCCATCGCGTCGATGGCATCGTTCATCAGGGCGATGTCGAGCAGCGAGAGCGTGCCGTCCTGCAGCGACTCGTAGCGACAGAGGCCGCGCAGGACCGGACGCATCAGAAAGTCGAGATCATCCGGAAGGCGCACGGCCTCGTAGTTCAGGCTCGGGGCTGTTCGATGAAAGCGAAGAGCAGCCCTTGAAAAAAAGGGCCAAGGCGCCCCGCCAAAACCCGGAAGGTGATGCCGACGAGGTCATGCGCCTCGATGTCGTCGAACATCAGCCGATTGGCGCCCGCGCTCCAGATCGGCGCCCATCCGGCACCGCCCGACTTCTGAACCTCGACGCAGGCCAGGCAGCGCGCTTGAATATACTCGTACTGGTCGTCGGGCATCTTCGCAAGCATCTCGGCCGGCGTGCCGAGGGCGGACGTCATCACGCTCATGTCGAGGTTGAGCAGCGCGCCCGGCTCGATCTTGCCGCCCGGCAGGGCCGCGAGGATGGCGGGAATGGCGGCCACGAAGATCGGCTGGACGCGACGGGCGACATGCTGCTGCGTCATCGCGTCCATCGCGCCGACGCGGAATGTCCGGCCGCCGAGAGAGAATTCGATCGGCTCCTGCATCAGATCACCGCGGAGGGCTGGCCGGTGCCGAGCTTCACGTCGACCTGAGCCGCATTCCACACCCACTCCTGCAGGCCGCCGTCCTTGGCGAAGGCGATGTCGGGATGCTTGCGGATGCCGCAGCCCTGGCAGGTGATCTCGTCGCCGCGCACCGGATCGCGGACCGAGATCGTCGAGCGGCCATAGTCGGCCCCGCTCTGCGTCGTCGCGTTGTAGAGGTCGGAGAGCTGCGCGTTGACGGGCGAGGTCTTCAGGACGCGAACCGTGACCGTGCCGGCCTTGCCGGCGTGCAGGGAGTGCATTCCCTGCCCGTCGGCGCCGGTCATCAGCGAGCCCTTGTCGTCGACATAGGAGATCGAGATGCCTTCCTCCGCTGCGCCCGCGCCATTGCCGAGCGAGAAGGAGCCGGCATCATCCTTGATCGCCGCCTGGCAGTCGAGGAACGAGTAGGTAAACGAAGCCATGCTTCAGCTCCTCAGCGGTTCACGTTGATCAGGACGTCGACGTCGTGGATCGCGCCGGCCAGCTTGGCGGCGATCTGGATCGGCACGGACTTGCGGGCCTCGCGATCGGCCTGGCTCTGCGTCGCCACCGGAGGGGCGTAGACGTAAAAGCCCTTGGTCAGGATGTCGCCCTGCTTGAGCTGCCCGAACCCACCGGCGTTCCATTTGCCAGGCGCGACGAGGCCGTTGGCCACCGACTGAGCAAGCCGATCCTCGATCGTGGTCACGATCAGATGCGTGCCAGCGTCGGTCTGCGGGATCTTCGTCAGCGAGGTGTAGAGGAGGTTATAGACCGCCGTCTGCACGTCGTTTTCGAGCCAGTCGAGCCCCTGAACCTCGTCGAGGAAGGAGCCGTCGAAGACGACGCCTTCCTGCAGGATCGCGGTCTCATTGTCGTAGTTGACGAAGACGTTGACGTGCTTGTCGATCAGCGCCTGCGCCTGCGTTTCGGTCAGCGTCTCGGCGACGACGCCCGGCTCCTGCTTGAACTTCAGGGTGATCGTCGTGTTCGACGCCTGGAAATTCACCGTTGCCATGCGCGCGAAGAGCGAGGCGATGGACTGCGGGCTGGTGGTCGAGTACTGGCCGAAGGTGCGGCGATAGTTGCCGGTCTTCAGCTTCGTCGCCAGATCGTCGGTGATCGTCGGGTCGATCGTCCGGGTGTCGGTGATCGTGACGCCGAAGATGCGCTTCTTGCCCTGCGCTTCGACATAGGTGGCCGCGTCGAGGATGGACTGATCGTCCACGCCTTCCTCCGCCAGCATGGCCGCATACCAGTCGCCCGAGGCGTTCACGAGCGCCTGCAGGCCGGCGGTCAGCGTCTCGGCCGCAATGCCGTTCGCCGGAGCCGCGGCGGTCGTGCTGGTCAGCTTCAGCAGCCCGGAAATGTCGGTGCCCGACCCGCCGGCCAGCGTTGCGCCGGACGCGGTGATGTTGCTGCCGACCTTGGCGATCGTGATCGCGTTGCCGCTCGTGCCGGCCGTATCGAAGACGGCATAGATCACGCTGCCTACGAGGTAGTAGGTCAGCGCCGACAGGCCCGCATTGGTGCTGGCGTTCAGGAAAGCGACCGCCGCGGCGAGCGTCGCAGCGAGGTTGGCGCCGATCTGCACCTGGTCTCCAACGGGCGCGGCGCTGACGAAGGTCACCGCGGTGCCGTTGATCGTGATCGAGTCGTTGTTGGCGGGCTGAGCGGCGAAGGTGAACGATCCGAACGCCGTCGGCGCCTTGGCATAGGTCAGTGTGCCGTTGGCGCCGATCGTCGGCCCTTTCAGGACGAAGCGGCCATTGTCGGCATCCCAGACGAAGCTGGAGCCGCCCGGCAGCGCTGCCTGCACCTGAGAGGCGACGCCGTTCAGGTTGGTCTGCGCCGACAGGTTGACGCCGGACACCGCCGTCGGCACGCCGTCGACGAAGATTAGCATCGCGCCGGCCGAGACGGCCGTGAAGAGCGACATGACACGCTCGGCCGTGGTCAGCACGCCGCCACGCAGCGTCGCCTTGGTCGCAGTGCGCGCCCAGCGGCCGACATAGACGAGCGAGGGCTGAGGCGACTGGCCGAAGAACTTGGCCGCGGCCTTGTACTCGACGTCCGTGGTCGCGAAGTCCTGCGCCACGCCGGCGAGGCTGGTGTACTGCCGAATGCGCTGGCCGACGTCGATCACATCGGTCGCGCCGACGACGAGGCCGGCACCGAAATTGCGGTTCGGAGCGGCGACCGGCGAGATCGCGATCGTGACATTGACGACGTTCGAGACGGCAAGGCCCTGGGCCATGTTCATTGCTCCACAGTGAAGGGCTGGACGTAGCCGAGGTCCGTTCGGAACGACCCTTGGGCGGACAGGAGGTTGAGGACGGGATAGGTGCGCGTGACGGCGCGCCGGAAGACGAGCTCGATGTCGATGCGCCGGATGAAGCGCTCGTTGATCAAATCGGAGGCGGTCCGGATCGGGCCTGCCTCATAAAGCGCGATGCCAGCTTCGCGCAGCGTGTACCAGTTCTGCGGCACCCACAGGCCATCGCGGGTCTGCGAGGCCTTGGAGTAGCCGAGCGGGCCATAGAAGCTCGCAAGCGTCCGCACCGTGTCATGGCGCGTCACCTCGTCGCTTCCGTCGCCGGCCGGCTGGCGAACCGTCGCGGCGGACCAGTCAGCGACGATCTCGGCGATACCGAACGCGCACCAGCTCACGTCGATCGCGGGCATCGGCGGCGGCTCCGCCTGCCAGCGAGGACGAACAAGGATGCGGTCGATGCCGGCGATGCCCGAGATTGCGCCGCCGATCAGGTTCTCAAAGGCGTCATCTTCCGGCGGGGCGCTCGTCGAGGGGACGAGATAACCGCCGGTCGCGGAGGTGTTGGGCATGGCCTCACCTCAGATCGAGCAGGCGGCAGGTCGCCATCGTGAATCCAGCGCCGTAGCGCGAGTAGTCGTCGACGGTGACGACGGTCCAGCGCTTGCCCTGCCAGGTCACGACATCGGCGTCGAACCCGTCTCCGCCTTCGGTGAAGCGGAAGGTCGAGTGCATGATGATGGAGCCCATGCTCGAGGCAGCTTCCGGCATCCGGCGCAGGTTCTGGCCCTTGTCGGACGTCACCACGACCGAGATCGGGGTTTCAGTTGGTGCCCTGACCGTCCGCGCGGTCAGCGGATCGACCGTGACTGCCGTTCGCGTCACCGTCGCGCTGTCGGCAAAGCGCGGGCTCGCCAGCACGCGGGAGACGTCGAGAGAAGGCATCAGGGCCTCTTCTTGCGGACCACATGCGTGACGGCGCGCCGAAGCTGGCCGGTGTCGATCAGTGGCAGCTCGCCTGTCCGGCCCTTGGCGCGGCGCTTGGCCAGCGTCTTCGGCGCGAGCGGTGCGTGCGGACCTTCGGTGATCTTGCGCTTGACCGCGCTCGCCGCGACAGTGCCGGCGCGCTCGAAATCGCGCTCGACGGTCGCGGTGTTGCCGCCCAGCGCTGCCCACCCCGCCGCGCGCAAATGCGGCACGAACTGGTCCTGGGCGCTCTCGACGCCCGGCACGAGGAACGGCCGTGGCGGGATGTTGGCGGCTGGCGATCCGGTCTCGTGGATGTAGCCCAGCTCGGCGTTGTTAACCGGCGTGTCCGTCCGGCCTGCGGTGGTGGACGGGATGCCGACGAGGACCTCTTGCGAGGTCAGCGCCCGGACGCCCTTCATCACCGTCGCATACCGGTCGATCACGACCTTGACGCTCAAAGCTGCCAACCTCCGGAGCCTGCCATCCGCGCCAGCATCAGGAACTGGACGCCATAGGTCGTCGCATTCCAGTGGCCGGCGTTCGTATCGAGCGTCGTGCTGGCGGCGTCGTAGGAGACGGACACCTTGTCGACCGCCTCGCTGGTCACGACGCCCGTGTTGGCGCCTGGCGTGTTGCCCAGCGCGGCGGATTGAACCGCTTGCCGCGCCAGGACGAGGTGATGCGCGGTGAAAAGCTCGAGGCCATGGTCGAGCATGTCGCCCCAGCGATCCGCCCGCAGCAGCTTCGTCCCGATGCCCAGCCAATAGGTGAGCGTGGCATCGGGGTAGTCGCTGGCGCTGGCGAATTCGGGGAGGTTCTGCCGCAGGCTGGACGCCGTGACGGTCACGAGTCGGCCTTGGCCTTCGCCTCGGCTTCCTCGACGAGCTTCAGCGCCTCATCCTCGGACAGGCCCGAGATGTCGTCGAGACCGACGGCGGCGGCGCGCTCGGCGAGCGTCGGGGCGTCCTCGGTCTTCACGCCCTTCTTGCTGGATTTGGCCTTCGCTTCGGCTTCCGCTTTGGCTTTGGCTTTTGCCTCCGCGTCGGCCTTGGCCTTCGCCTCGGCTTCGCGCTGGGCGTCCTCGTCGATCGCCGTGCAGCCCGACGCCTTGGCGTACCAGTGCGTCGCGACGTTCTCCGGAACGCCGGAGTTGAGGCCGGCCCTCAGGTGATAGACGGTGCCGTCGTTGAGGGTGATGTCGACCTTGACCGGGGCCGAGACCGCATAGGTTTTCGCGTCCATGGCTCAGATCCCATCCCGGTAGGCGACGGTCTCGGGATAGACGAACTCGGTCACGCCGAGGCGGCCGAAGTAGGTCACGAGCTGCCGCAGGTCGCGGTATTCCAGCGGCGTGCGCTGGAGCGGAACCATCGGGAACCGGATCAGGTCCTCCCGCTGGGTATAGGCGACCATGCGGTCGGTGCCGCCCGCGCCGCGCCCGGTCAGCCACTTCACCGGCTGGATGTCGAGCGGCCGGCCGTTCTGCGCCATCGTCAGGGAGTTCTCCTTCAGATAGGTCAGGATCGACTTGTCCGCGGCCGACGAGACGAGCTGGCCGTTGATGTAGGCGAACTTCAGCGGCGGCAGCAGCAGCTTGCTCGGCACGACCGCGAAGCCGGTGGCCTGCCAGGCGGCGTTCAGCATGTCGTTGACGTCGCGCAGGATCTGCGCCGGCGTCTTGTTGGCCCACAGCGACGAAGAGCCCGTGCCATCGGCCGCGACGTTCGAGGGCGTGACCGCCGCCGAGTTGACCAGGCCGGTGAAGCCGAGGTCGGAGTCGCCAATGTACACCTGCTCGTCGGTGTCCATGTTCCACTTGATCTGCATGCCCGAATACTTCTGGGCATCGACCGGGCGGCCGAGCTTCTGCGCGCTCTCCAGCTCGGGGATCGTCCAGCCGATCTGCATGCCCCAGAGGGCCAGCGGCTGGGCAGTCTTGCCGATGTCCAGCGCCAGCGAGGCGATGGCCGAAGCGTCCTTGCCGATCCAGGCCTTGCCGCTCGGGGTCAGGCCGCCGATCGCCGCGAAGGTGGAGTTGGTGAACGACGACACCTCGTCCGCGATCGAGACGTCCGAGCGCAGGTCGATGTCGCGCGACCAGGTCGTCGAGTAGAGCGGCTCGTGCAGCGTCTGGTCGAGGCGCTCCAGCTCGCCGACGACGAAGGCGCCCGCGGAGTCGATGGTGGCCCGGTCGAAGGTGACCGCGTCGGTGAAGCGCACGCGCTTCAGGATGGCCGGGGCCGCCAGCGGCGCGCCGAGGCCGGGAAGAACGATCTTGTTCATGATCTCTCTGGCCCCGTCAGATGTTGTAGCGGATTTCGACGTTGCCGTCGGCATCGGCAGCGCCCATGAAGATGCAGTTCGCGACCGCGACCGCCGTGCCGCCACCGGCCGGCGAAGCCGAGGTGACGATGTCGCCGACGGCGACAGAGCCGCCTGCCGTGGTGACGACGAACACACCGCCGCCCTTGGTCGCGGTGCCGAGCGCGAGCTTCACGGTCATGTAGCCGCGAACCACCACGTCGCAGAGGCCGGACGTCGGCGGGGTCGCGGTGCCGATGGCCTCATTGCCCGAATTGGTCGGGAACGGACGCTGCAGCAGACCGTAGATGACGCCAGCCGCGTCGCCGGACGCCAGCGCGCGGATCTTGCCCGACACGAGCTTGACGAAGACGCCGTACTTGGTCGGGGGAGCCGCGGCGTCGATCTGCTGCGGTTCGGTCGTCGAGTTCGACGGCCGCGTGACATCGCCCGGAACGCCCGCGGGCATCCGGTAAAGGAAAGAGACCATAGCGGATGCTCCTCAGTTCTTGGCGGAATTGCCGCCCCAGAACGCCTTGTGCTTGGCGTTCAGCGCGGCGGGGGTGATGGGCTGCTTGCCGAAGTCGGTGGTCGCGACCGTCGAGCGGGCGCCGGCCGCGGCGTTGTTGCGCGCGCGGACGATCTCGGAGGCGCCGACGAAGATCGAGTTCAGCTCGGCCGGCCCCATCGCGTCGAAGGTCGGCTCCGCGCCGGCCAGGAACGGGTCGATCGCGTTCTTGCCGGCATCGGTGGCATAGGCCGTCGCGAGCGCGCGGCGCTGGCACTGGCACACGGCCGCGTCGATCGTCTTGGCCGAGGCCTGGGCATCGGTCGTCGGCAGGCGCAGGCCCGGCGCGATGATCTCGGCGCGGGACACGGCGTCGCGGAACCGCTTCATCGCGGCGTCCTTCGTCTTGCCGTCGTCCTCGTCCTCGTCGTCGCCGTCCTCGGTCTCATTCTTCTCGTCGGAGTCCTTGGTCGCGAGCGCGGTCACCTTGGCGTCGAGCGCGGCGACGGCCTTGGTCAGCGCGGCGATGGCGTCGCCCGTCTTGACCTTCTCGTCGTCCTCGTCCTCGTCGTCGCCGTCGGTGGTCGGCGCATCCTTCAGCGCCTCTTCCATCGCGGCCTCATCCTTCGACTTGAAGGCGGCGCGGGCGCGGTCGAGCCAGCTCGGCTTTTTGGCCATGTCTTCATCTCCGATGGCACATCGCGAGCCGCACCGGCCCATGGCCACAAGCGCTACGTGGTTCGCGATGATGTTCCGCTGCACCCCGCGGCCGGGTTCGATCTGCTCGTAATCGGCCTCGTAGCCGGCCGAGACCTCGCGAATGCCGTCCTCGTTGACGAGGCGAATGGCTTCCCGATCCGTGATCACCAGGTCGGCGAGAATGACGTCCTCGTCGATCCCCTGGCCCGGCCGGGCGTTCATCGTCACGCCCTTGGCGAGATCCCGCCAGTTGTCCGGGCCGACGAATTCGTCGGGGTGGGCGATTGTGACCGGCTTGCCGTTGAAGGATGCGACCGTGTCGTCGCGAAACACCTCTTCGGCCGGGCGGTCGATGAAGACCTCTCCGACCATGTTGGGCTCAACCGGAACCTCGAACCCGGCATAGATTTGCTGGCCGACGCGCGCGATCGGGACGTCGTGGCAGACGAGAAAGCCTTCCGGCGTCGTCGATCGCTTGGCCCCGAGCTGGCCTTTGACGAAGAACCTCATGCGTCAGGGTCCGGTATCACGGGCTCGGAATAGCAACGGCAGTTCGGCAATGCGCCGGCATGGCCTTTCAGGCCATCAAGCTCCGGAGGATCGGCCCAGGCGACGAACCGGCCTTCCATGCGCTTGTGCGAAGGCCTGACGTCGCTGTCGCGCGAGGTGCGCCAGATGTAGCCGACGCTTCCCACGGCCTCCGCCCTCACCTGTGTCAGCGTCGAGGCGGCCCGGCCGATCTCGGTCCGGGCGATCAGGTTGGCGCGTGAGCGCGTTACCTCGCCGGTCCGCATGATCTCGCGCGCAATGACGTCCGCGCGGACGCCGGTCTCCTGCCCTTCGATCACCAGTCGGTGCACGCGCTCGGCGGCCTCACGCGGCAGGCTTTTGATCAGCCCGACCTGTTCGGCCATCTTGGCCTGCATCGCCTCGCCGATCGGCGTCGACTTCACGATGCGGCCGATCTCGGCGCCCATCTCGCGGGATGCCGCCATCCACGCCCGCTCGTCACGGGCCGCCACATCCGCCAGCATGCGACGGGCGACACTGCGCGCCCATCCGTCGAGCGCGTCGGCATAGCGGTTCAGGGCCGAACGCAGCGCGCCCTCGTTGTCCGGGCCGATGATTCCGAAGCCGGCGATGATGTCGGCGACGGCGCGGGCCACCCTACGCAGTTGGCTCGCGTACCGCGTTTCCGCCTTCCGGCTTCTCACCCACTCCGCCCGAGGCGACCGCCTCGTTTCCCGGTCGTAGGTCAGACGCTTCAGCATCGGCATCCATCTCGCCCGGATCGGGCGGCAGATCGTCGGCCGCGTCGATCTCGTCGTCGGTGATGTTCGACCAGACGCCCGTCACATCCGCCGACTGGCGAAGCTCGTTCAGGGCCGTCCGCTCGCTGATGAAGCCGGCCTCGTGGCCCGCGGTCACCGTGCGCGTCACCGACTCGGCGACCTCCGCCTTTTCCTTGTCCGAAAGCTGCCAGAGCGGCTCGAACTCGAACCCGAACCCATCCGGCGGATCGCGCCCCAGCGTCGAGCGGTAGACGACGTCAAGAAGACGCCCGAACGGCAGGCGAAGCGTGCTGTTCTGCCGCTGCGCGATGCCGTCGTAATAGGTCCGCAGGTCGCTCTCGCCCGTGGAATTGAGCCCGGCCGGCGACTGGCCGAAGAGGCGAACGAGCGGGATCTGCAGGGCGCCGGAAAGCTGCTGCCCGAACTGCAGGAGGACGTCCGACAGGCCGGAGAACGAATAGGCGTGCGTCTCGAACTTGTCCTTCGCGTCGAGAAGCGTGAGCCCCTCGTTCGACTGCATCGACCGGATGACGTCGACCTGCTTGATCACCGCCTCGAACATCTGCCCGCCGGCGGCGATCAGCTCGCGAAGGCCCTCGATCGACAGCGTCCGCAGATGCGCCTTGTAGACGAGCTGAGCCGCGCCCTGGCTCGTGCTGTCATAGGCGACGAGCTGGTCATAGATCCGCTCGGCGACCGACTGGCCCCAGCCGTTTTCGGCAAGGCGCTGCTGATACGGAAGCCGCACGCCCTCCAGGCGGATGACGCGGGTGTGGTGCACCCGCGTGCCCGACAGCGGAACCCACGGGTTCGGGATCACATCGTAGCTCGCCGGCTGGCCGAGTTCCGGCCCGTAGTCCTCGACGAAGTTGACGACGGACGGCTGCACCATCCACCGGTCGAGGACCAGCAGCCCCTTGAACTGATCCTTGCGGATTGTCTGCGGCCGCAGCGGCGTACTGGGATGCTGACCGTCGATCAGCATGATGCCGATCGCGCCGCCGTAAAGCCGCGACCACTTCACCGTCTCTTCGATCGCGCTCCAGACGCCCAGGCTGGCGAGCGTCGCCTGAACCTTTTCGATGTCGGACGCATCATCCTTCGATTTGATCTCGATGCCGGCCCGGACCATGTCCTCGGCGACGACATCGACCGCCTGGCCGATGATCCAGCTCGTTCTGTACATCGCCTCGAGGCGGATGCGGTCGCGCGAGATGAAGTTGTTCTGGTAGGTCGAGCCGCTGAACTGGTTGCCAGCGCCATAGCCGAGCCGGGCCTGAAAGTTGACGAAGCCGTCGGCTGTCGGCGCCCGCGAGGGGACGCGGATACGAGGCTTGTCGGTCATGCGGCTAGCTCGCGAGTTTCGACCACACCCCCAGCCCGCCGCGGGCCTGAATATAGCCGTCCAGACCGTAGCGAACGGCGTCGATGCCGTGGTTCCACTTGTCGACGATGATCGGCAGCACGTCGTCGGACCGCTTGTCGACCTTGTAAGCGTAGAGGCGGAATTCCTTGGCGATGTTCGGGCAGCGCTCGTGCACGACGATGCGCTTGAAGCCCTTCATATGAGCCACGCCGTCTTCGACGGACCCAGGCCATTTCTGAGCGGCTTCGATGTTGAAGCCCTGCCGGCGCATATAGCTGATCGTCTCAGGCCGGGCGCCGTCCGCCTTGATCGGCCAGTTGCGGACGTCCGGCACGCGGTCGAACAACTCAGGCGTCTCGTCGATCTCGACGTGATGGCCATAGGCCTCATGCGAGATGAACAGCGTCTCGTCGGCGATCCAGAACCGGATCAGTGCTGTCGGATCGTTGGCGAACCCCCAGTCCGCGCCGAAGAAGATGCGTGTGCCTTCGATCGGCTCGTCGAACTTCGCGACCTCGACACGGCGGCGGAAGATGACCGCCTCGGCGATGGTGACGTATTCGCCTTCCCAGATATGCCCGTAATCGTCAGGCAAACGCTCGCGGCACAGGCGCCGGTCGAGATCGAGCTCGTCGGGAAACCACGGATTGTCGCGCCAGTTGGCCTGGACGCAGATGGCGTGCGGCGCGCCGATCTTCTTCTCGCCGCGGAAAAGCTGGTCGACCGGATCGTCGGGGCTCGCCGGGTTCCATGAGAACCATAGTTCGGAACCGGGTTTGCGAAAGGTCGGCGTGAGCAGCTTCAGGCTGTGCGAGGACAGCGACTGGGCTTCCTCCGACCAGGCGCCGTCGAAGCCTTCGAGCGACTTGATCGACTCCGCCGTGTGGTTCTGCATGCCCTGGAAGATGATCACCCCGTCGCCGGGCGTGACGATCTTGTCGCGCTGCACATCGAACCGAGATCCGACGCGGAGCTTTTCGATCTTGTCCTCGATCAGCCGCTTGACGGACTGTTCGAGCGACTTCTGCACCTCGCGGATACAGGCCCATCGCAGGCCCGTCTGCATCAGCGCCTTCTCGACGAGCGCCTCGGCGAAGAAGTGCGACTTGCCAGACCCGCGACCGCCATGGGCGCCCTTGTAGCGGGCGGGCTCCAGGAGCGGGACGAACGCTCTAGGCGTCTCGATTTGCAGGATCGACAATGACGCGCCTGATCTGTTCGATCTGAACCGGGCCGCCACCCGCGCCCGTCACCTCGACCTTCTCGTTGAAGGCCTGCACGCGGACGTGCTTTCCGACCAGCTCGAGGATGCGGGTTCGATCCGCCAGCTTCACCTTCCGGACGCGGCCGATATGCTCGCGATCATCGCCGCGCCCGTCGAACAGCTCCTCGACCTCGACACCGGCGACGAGGCCCTGTCGCCAGATCAGCGGCCAATCCTTGATCGGCCTCAGGTTGCCGTCGTCGTCGTAGAGATCCGCAAGGTCCGCGGTGCGGGCAGCGTCGAGGTGCTGCAGGACCGTATCCGCAGTGACCTTCGTCCGCTCGCTGCGACTAGCCTGCGCTTCTGCGATGGCCGCCTGGACGTCCGGGCGCAGCATCAGCAGGTGAGCCTGCTTGTTCGCTTGCCGGTCGCTGTAGCCAGCTCGTATCGCCGCCTGCGTGGCGTTCAAATCGACGATGTACTCGTCGACGAAGCGCTGATGTCGGTGCGTGAGACCCATAACAAAAGCCCCGCCGGATGGACGGGGCTTGCCGGGAATTTTTCATGCTCCCGCAGGACGGGTGAAAATCACCACCGCCCTGCTCGTGACACTTCCCTACGCCACCTTTTCCAGTTTTGCAAGCGAGGTCGTGAATCGCCCGCCCATCCGGGCATGCTTGATGACGATCTCGATGCGGTTCTCGGAAGGGGCGCGGGCCACCTCCGCGAGGAACCCGGCGAACGGCCCTTCCATCACCCGGACCAGATCGCCACGTCTGGGCAGGCGGGCGACCATCGTCTGCCCGTCCCTGATCCGGATGCATTTGGGATCGTCGAAGAAGCCGGCGTCCTCAGCCGCACGAAGCGCCTCGACGATCGACGGCGGCACAGGCAACGGCGCCCTCGTTCCGGCCGGCTGGATCATCCACTCAACGCCGATCGTGCGCTTGACCTCGGACATCATGCGGCCGAGCTGCCCTTCCGGGTCGAAGCCGACGAACAGGTAGCGCCCGAGCGCGGGCCGCATCACGACCTCTTCGCGCCTCGCATGCTTCACGATCCGCTGGCCCATCGGGAGATAGACGCCGAAGCGCTTTCGCTCCAGCGCCTCCGCGCAGATGCGGTCTTGCTGATGCTTCGTGTGGACGATGTACCAGGAGTGGTCGTGAAACATCGAGCGCCCTTCGGTTGAGAGCGCTCGCGAGCAAATCGGCAGTGCGGCAGGCCCGTTGTGCCCGATCCGCTGGCCACCGGCAAGGGGTCTAGGAATGTCTAGTCTTTTGCTGGCGGAACGGCTTGGCGCCAGGTGTCGGCTCCTTATCAAGGAGTATGGGGGGTCGTTCGCGTTTGTTCTCTCAGACCCCCAAATCAATCCAAACGAAGAGCCGACACCTGTAAGTCATTGATATTTGAAACCACATCTAATGATTTCAATAAGATAGGTGTCGGCTCAGGTGTCGGCTAGGTGTCGGCTCGGACCGACACCTGAGACACATTTCCGCCTTATTTGGCCTCAGGTGTCGGCTCGGAGCCGACACCTAGCCGACACCTGTGGTGAGGCCTGAGGCAACAAAAAACCCGCCTCTCGGCGGGTTGGCGGCAGTGCCTCTGGGATCTCTCAGACGATCCGGACCCGTCTCGACACGCCGCCCGGCACCTTGCGTTCGTCGACGACGATGACGCCCGATCTTGCCAGTGCGTCGAGCGTGTTGCGAAGATCCTGCGAGAAGCGCTGGTGCCGGCTCATATGCCGATGCAGTTCCCGCATCCTGACCCCCTTCGGCCCGCCGGTTCTGACCTTCGCCAGAAGCTTGCGCTCGAACTCGGCCGCGCCGAGCGGGTCGACCATGTAGCGGCCGGCATCGCCTATCATTCGCTCCATGGACTGCCAGGCGAGTGCTGCCGCCCAGTCCATGTCGACGCCGCTGACGGTCGGCACTTGCGGGTCTCGCGAGACGCCGCGGATGGTGGCGCATCTGAGCGCGATCTCGGCGACGCGGCTCATCATCTCGCCCATCTCGGGATCGGCATCCATGCGGGCCGTCGCAGTGGCCGAGAGATCGCGATAAACGTCGTGCGCGCGCTGGTCCTGCCAGCGGGCAAGCATGGGCTCCGGGTCCGGCGCCGTGTTCTTGCAGACGAAGCCGGAGAGGTTGCCGCGTCCGGTCTGCCCTGCCCTGTAGAGCGCCATCATGCCGTCGCGCAGGCTGTCGGGGACGTCGCGCAGCTTGCGGCGGGGCTCGACCTCGGCCACGCGCTCGCCACCGTCGATGACGAGGAAGCGGTTGAGGAAGCCGTTGGCGATGTCCTTGCCGCGCATCGCCTCATAGAATTCGCCCGGCGTCGTCGGGCCATAGAGCGAGAGGCAGGGCGCTGCGATCTCGACGCTCGAGGTCGTGGCATAGGCCGGCGTCTTTACGGTCGAGAAATGTGCGCCCCAGAGCGATCGCAAGACCATGCTGATGCCCTGCTCGTGGGTGGATGCCCGCGGGTGCGACAGGCGCTTCAGCATGGCGCCGAACTCGTCCTGGGCGCAGATGGTGAGGGGCGAGTTGGCGACGTGGCGGACGAGCGCCGACATGCTCATAAACTGCGAGGGGCCGATGTGCCGCCCCATGTCGGCCGCGCGCAGGAGCCGGTCGATCGCGTCGAGCTGGTGCTGCTTGCCGCCGCCCGTTGGATAGGTGGCGATGACATAGAGCTGGAGCCCTGCGCCGGTTGGCGTCGCCATGCGCCGGCCGAGCAGCGTGGCGCAGAGCGGCAGTGCGGCCGAGAGTGCAAGCCTGCGGTTCGGTCTTCGCGAGGTGGCGACGATGAAGTCGACGATCTGCCCCAGCACGCCGTCGACATGCGTCAGCGCCTCGTCGATGGCCGGCGCCTCGCCTTCTTCCGCCTCATCATCCGGCTCGTCGTCCTCGACGGGATCGGGCGCGGCGAGGCCGTTGAGCTGCCTGGTCAGCCGGATCTCGACGCCGTCGTCGCGGCGGCTTGCGTCCCATTCGGCGTTCGCGTCGATGCCGAGGCGGTCGCACAGCCATCTCGCGCCAGCCACCGCATCGGGGGCGCCGCCATGCTCAATGACGAGGTCGATCGGCGTGCGCTTGCCCCCCCGCGCGTCGCCCATGTCGTGCACGCCGAAGTCCATGATGCCGGTTGGGGCGATCGAGAGATCTTCCTGCAGAGCTCGGCCGAGATCGCGCGACCTGATGCGGAAGGCGCCTGTGCCGGGCTGCGGCCGGGCGCGCGGGAACAGGTCCGGCACCCAATCGGCCAGCCGCGCCAGCGCCGCATCGTTCACCTTGCGGAAGAACTCGGAAGGGCCGCCACCTGATGCTGGCGAGGCCGTAGGCGTTGTCCTAGGATGATCGACATGCCCACTGGCCGGGTTCTCCCGGGGTGTAGTCGTATGCGTTGTCCCCGGCTCGGCCTGCGGAGGCTGCAGGGCGGCGCGCAGCCATGCCGGCAGATCGGGGACGAAGCCAGCCGAGAGGGCCGTCATCAGCCCATCGCCGATCGCGTGATAGTCGCGGCCATCCGGCAGGGTGGCGCCCTCGGCGATGACGTAGCCGCCGGAGCCGCGCACGTCGATCCCGGCCGGCAGGGTGCCGCGGGCGTTGGTCAGCGATCCGTCCTGGCGGAAGAAGATGTGCCGGCCGCTCGACGGTGTCTCGACCGTCGGCCAGTCGCGCGGATCGTCCTCGTGGGCTTGCGCCAGCTCGACGAGCGCGGCGACGCCATCCTCCTTGCCATGGCGGTCGCAGTCGATCGCGACGAGGCCATGCTGACCGGGTGAGAACGCCGGCAGGCTATTGGGATAGCGGCGCCACCACGACTCGATCCGGCGCGCATCCGTCGTCGCCTCTTCCTTCCATTTGACGCCCGGCCGGGGCCGCTTGTTGGCGTCGCACGGGAAGACGTTGAGGCCAAGTTCGGCAAGGCGCTTTGCGGCTATGAGGTTCGGATCGGTCATGAGAGCCGCTTGGAGTCAGGCGTTGGGAGGCGGGCGGCGAGATCAGAAGGGGCAGACGCCGTCCGCGAGCTGCTGTTTGACCGAGGCGCCGAAGGCGATGAGTGCGGCCTCGACCTGGCCCGCCATGGGGCCGGCGTTCAGCGCGCCGATGGCCTTCGTCACCTGTTCGGGCGTGGCGGCCGAGAGATCGCGCACGCCGGCATCCCAGATGGCGCCCATCACCTCGTTCAGGACGGCCTCCGACACGGACTGCGCGGCAGCCTCGACGGCGTCCCTCTCGATCTTCGTCAGGTTGTTGCCGCTCATGGTGGTCAATGTCCTGGTGACGGGAAAGCAGGCGGGCGAGCAGATCCATGCGTGAATGGGCTTTTTCGGCTCATGAACGCCAAGGCCTATGGCGAGACGCCCGCAGGCCATGCAGGTCTCCGGATCTTTCGACCGCTGCATGAGGATCGCGGTCATGACAGAGTCCCCTCGGCTTCTGAGCGGACGACGACTTCAAGCGTTGCCGGATCGGGCCAGAGCTGCGCGCTGCCATCGGGCTCGATCGCTTGGCGAATGACCTTCCACAGACGATCGGCCAGCTCCTGATCTGTCACCTGATCGGGGACCGATATCGCGACGAGGGCAATGCGCGGCGTGTTCATGCTGCGATGTCCTCGGGCAGATCGTGGCGCAGCTCGCCGGATCTGGTCGGCATGACGATCCCGACGCGCAAGCCATCGCCTTCGATCCGGAAGGGCGATCCGGCGCCCGCAGCTTTGACCGTCACCTGACCCCCGACGAAAGCGAGCGCGTCGCTCATCAGCGTCGACTGGAAGGTCAGCTCAAACGGCTTGGGCGCCTTGCCGCCAACCGCCAGCGAGATTGTCTCACCATCTGGGCCGCGGCTGGTGGCGGCGATGCGCCGGCCGTCATAGCTCACGCCGCAATAGGGCGTCCCGACAGCGCGCAGCCGGGCGAGCTTGCGGCCGAAGCCTGCCGCATCGACCTCCATCAAGATCGGCTCTTCCGGCTTGGGAACGACCCGTTGCCAGTCGGGATACCTCCCGTCGATCAGCTTCGTGGTCAGTTCGAACTGAGGCCCATGGAAGCGGGCTTTGGCGGCGTTCAGATCGACGGCGAGCCGCTCGGCGCCGACGTGCTTGGCCAGCCACTCGACGGCGTGTCTGGGGACGATGAAGCCACCGCCATCGCCATCGCCATCGCATTCGCGCGTCGCGGCCTCTCGGATCAGTCCGAGCGTATGGCCGTTGGTCGCGACCGTGCGGACGGTCTCGATACCGACATCGACGAAAACGCCGTTGAGGTAGTAGCGGGTTTCCTCGCGCGAGATGAACGGCACAAGGTCGGCCAGAGACGAAACCGGCATGGAAACGCGGGCGGAGATCTCTTCGAAGGTGCCGAGGTCGGGCCAGTCATTGACCGGCAGCGTCATGAGCGAGGCCCGGCCGTCGCCGAAGTCGATGCGGACGCGGTTGTCCGGAGCATCGCCGATGCGGACCATCTCGCCCGGGCCGAGGTGGCGGACGATCTCGCGCAACATGGTGAAAGGCACGACGAAGGAGCCGGCGCCACTGCATGGCAAGCGCCAGGTCAGCGTCTGGTCGAGGTTGGTCGCCTCGACTGTCGCCTCTGCGCCAGTGATCGAGCGGATGACGACGCAGGACAGGATCGGGATCGTGTTGCGGGTCTCGACGACGCCGCGACAGGCGTTGACGGCTTTCAGCAGCTCAGCAGCGATGAAGGTGATCGACATGGCTATGCGGCCTCCTTGGCGGGCTCGCGCAGCGCTTTCGGCGCGACGCTGACGGCATTGCAGGCGGGGCAGTAGGGCTTGCCGGGCATCGCCGGCTCGCCACAGATTTCCTTGGTCTCGAACGGCGTAAGGCGATCCCAGAGCGGCCAGCGGCATCGACCGGGGCGCGCATCGAGGAACGGCACGCCCTTGCGGTTGTCGGGCAGGCGCGGTGGCGGCGGAGGCGGCTCCGGTTTGATCGCCACGACCTTGGGCGGCTTTGGCGGCTTCGGCGGACGGGGCTTCCGCTCGCGAGGCGGTCGCGCATCCCGAGTCGGCTTTGCCTTTGGGGTGCTGGGCTTCGCACTCATGATGCCAAGGCGCGTCGCTTTGCCGATGCAGGCATTGCGCGACGGCCCTCGCAGCGCCGCCGCGATCTCGGAGAAGGATCTGCCCTCCGCCTTCATGCGCCGCAGATCGGCGATGGCCTCGTCGGTCCAATCGAAGCGATCAACCATCACGCGACTCTCGCCAAGAGGTCGGTCGCCGGGCCTTCGCGCTCGGCTTGCTCGAGGTGCTTCACGGCGGCCGGGAAATAGCTTTTGCCGTTCAGCTCGGTCCCGATGAAGCGCCGGCCGTGGCGGAGCGCGACATAGCCCTCGGAGCCGATGCCCATGAAGGGCGAGTAGACCACCTCGTCCGGGTTCGAGTACTGGCGCACCAGGCGCTCGGTGAGGTCGAGCGGCATCGGGCAGAGATGCTTTTCGGCGTCGGGATCGCGCGCCTGCTTGACGTTGAGCGTCTTCGTCTCGTCGGTGTCGGTCCAGAGATCCTGCAGCATCCAGGCCGCGAAGTTCGGATCGGCAGGATCGGGATAGAGATAGCTCGGCTGGGCGTAACGCTGCCACCAGTCGAGCGGATAGTCGGCCGGATCGTGGGTGACGGGCGGCGTCTGGCCCATCCCGTCGGTCCATTTGCGAAACACGACGATGTATTCGGGCAGGCCGCCGCCAGTGCGCGCGGCGTCGGTGCGGAAGTTCTTGTAGAGCAGCCGGTCGCTCTTGGTCTTCTGCATCTCCATGACAGGGCAGCGCCAGATCGTGATGCGCCGGTGATAGGTCCAGCCCTCGGCGATGTGCGTGCGGATGCAGTCGCCGGTGAAGTCGCGCAGGCCACGGTCGCCGCGCTCGCTGGCGTTGGAATAGTAGACCAGATCCTTGACGTGGATCGCGGTGCAGCGACCGGGCTTTGTCACCCGGAACAGGTCGCGCACGAGCGGGCGATAGCTCGCCTGGAAGGCGTCGTCGCCCTCGACATTGCCCATGTCCCGCTCGCTCTCGGAATAGGTGTAGAGCGAAGAGAACGGCGGGCTATAGACGCTGAAGTCGATCGAGTTGTCCGGCATCCCGGCCGTGAACTCGACGGTGTCGACGTTGTAGGCGGCAAATCTCTCGCCGATTTTCTGGGCAAAGACATTCGTCATGCGGCCATCCACGCCGGCAGCGTGGCCTTCTGCTGAGGTTGATAGGTCTGGAGGACTTCGTGTTCGATAGCGGCGCGGCGCATGGCGGCGGCCATCTCGGCTTTCATCCGGTCGTGGTCGCCGGACTTGCGCTGGACGGTCGCGACGATCGCCGCTTCCGTGTCCGCCATGACGACATGAGCGTTGACGGGCCGGCGCTGGCCGAACCGGTAGAAGCGGCGCACGGCCTGGTAGAAGGCCTCGTAGCTGAAGCTCAGGCCGGTAAAGACGGCCTCGTTGCAGTGCTGCCAGTTGAGGCCGTACCCGGCGATCGACGGCTTGGTGAGCAGGATACGGACCTCGCCGGTCGAGAACGCGTTGAGGCGCTCCTCCTTGACGTCGGCCTGCATCTTGCCGCTGACCTCGATGGCCTCCGGCACAGCGGCCCGGATCGCCTCGGCCTCGTAGTCGGTGTCGACCCAGATGCAGACGGGCTGGTCTGGTTTCAACCCGGCGACAATCTCGGCCACCTTGTCGGCACGTCCGCCGATGGTCAGGCGCTTCTCCTTGTGGATCGATGTCGCCGAATTGTCCGGCAGGCGGAACATGCGGAACTGGCCGTTCTTCTCTTCGCCGGCCGCGTCCGAGCGATCGACGCGCACCAGGTGCTTGACGATCTCCAGCGGCGGCAGCTCGTAGCCCTCGTCGCTGAAGCCGAGATCGGAGGGCTTGGAGACGCAGCGCGCCCAGGATGCCACCCAATCCCAGAATGGGCGGATCGCGGCGCGTTTCAGCCTGTAGACGCCGGCATTGGCCTGATCTGCGATGAAGAAGCGCGACAGCATCTCGCTCGACTTCATGACGCCGAGGAAGGCCGAGTGCTGGCCCAGCTCGGTATGATCGTTGGGCGCGGGCGTGGCGGAGCCGCAGAGCCGGAATGGCATCTGGTCGAAGGTCGAGATCAGCTTGCGCGTGGTGGCGCCGGTGAAGCTTTTCAGGATCGACGACTCGTCGAGTATGACGCCGGCATAGTCAGCGGGGTCGAAGCGCTCGAGGCGCTCATAGTTGGTGATGACGACTTTCGGCGACGTCGGCGGCTGGCCGAAGCGGGAGACCGCCGCATCGACGCCCATGGCCTCGGCCTCGCGGATGTGCTGCGCTCCGACCGCGAGCGGCGCCAGCATCAGCACGGGCTTGTTCGTGTACTCGACGACGCAGCGGCCCCAGTCGAGCATCATGCGCGTCTTGCCGAGGCCGGTGTCATAGAACAGAGCCGAGCGGCCGGCGCGCAGGGCGAACTCGACGCCGACGCGCTGATGATCACGCAACGAGGCGTTCAACTCGGGCGTGCGGCTGATACCGCTGGCCAGCGTCTTCGGGCGCTTGGCGGCACAGAGCGCGCGATAGGGTTCGAGATGATCCGTCATCGCCCTGCCCTCATCCACCCAAGCCGAACCGCGCCCAGGTAGGGCTTGGCGTCGAAGATCTTCCGGAACGGCCGCCATGATTTGCGGCCCGCGCGCTCGCGTCGGTCCTGCGCCCGCCAGTCGGAGGCGAGGCGGTTGATGGCCTTGAAGACGCCGTTGGCCTGCGCCTCCGCGCGCTCGAAGCGGTGCGCCATGCAGAGGTCGTAAAGCTCGGCGCCGCGCACAGCCCGGCGGTTGTTGAAGGCCTTCCGGCACGCCGTGCAGCAGAAGTGCGCCTCGTGGTCGCGCGCGACGAACGGATCGCCGCATTCGAGGCAGACGCGCTGTCTGGGGAAGGTGATGAGGGTCACGCCGCGGCCCTCCCCTCGACGGCACGCAGCTTCAGCTTCTCGTCGACCGCGTAGCCGTCCGACCGCAGCCGCTCGACGACGCGCCAGTACTTGCCGTCGCGCTTGATGCGGATCGCGGTGCAGTCGATCCTGGCATCGCCCTCGCGGATGAGCCGGTCGGCGCCGTCGACGTCGACGCCCTCGGCCGACATGCCGGTCATCCGCTTCCACCAGAGCGCGGCCTTCTCTCCGGCAAAGCCAAATGAGCCGAGCGCGATCCACTCGGCATAGGCTTTCATGCCGACGAAGTAGTCGACGCGCAGTGACAGGTTGCCCGCCGCGGAGGTGTGAGCGCGGGCGCCGATCCCGTCGACCGTCAGCCAGCGTTCCTCGACCTCGCGGACCATGACGGCCGCTTCCTCGTCGGCCTTGGCCTCGTGCTTGGGTTCGACGGGCCACTGATGGCCGCAGTCGGCGCATTCCATGACGCGCAGACCCACGAGCGATCCGCATTGCGGGCATTCCTTGGCCCGCACCGTTTCGGCTTCCGTCTTCTCGGATTTGCCGGGACCTCCGGACTGGCCGAGGACCTCTATCGCGTCGACCGGGCCGTGCCGGCGGACATTGCCGCCGTAGTCCAGAACCAGGCAGTCGCTCTTGCCGGCGGAGAGGCGCGTGCCCCGGCCGAGCATCTGGACATAGAGGCCGGTCGACAGCGTCGGCCGCAGCATGGCGATGAGATCGACATGGGGTGCGTCGAAGCCGGTCGTGAGGACACCGACGCTGGTGAGCGCGCGCAGCTCGCCCGCCTTGAACAGGCGGATGGCGCGGTCGCGCTCGTCGCGCGGCGTCTCGCCGGTCACGCTGGCCACCGCAACGCCATGGCTGGCGATCTCCGCGCGCACGCTCTCGCAGTGATCGACCCCGGAGCAGAAGACGATCCACCCGCGCCGGTCGGCGCCGCGCTCCAACATGTCGGCGACGGCGGCCTTGACCAGGGCGTCCTTGTTGGCGGCGGCCTCGAGATCGCGCGCCTTGAACTCGCCGCCGAGCTTGGCGACGCCTTTCAGGCTGATGATGCCGTTGAGGCCGTTCTTCGATGTCAGCGGCGACAGGAATCCGTCGCGCACGCCATCGCCGATGCCGTAGCTGTAGACGACGTCGTCGAAGAGCCGGCCGTCGCCTTCGTCGAGCCGGCCCGAGTCGAGGCGATAGGCGGTCGCGGTGAGGCCGACGACGCGCAGATCCGGCACGGCCTCCCGCAGCTTGTTGATGAGCGTGAGGTACATCCCATCGCCGGACTTCGGCACGAGATGGGCCTCGTCGATCACGATGAGATGGCGCGGCCCCAGCTCGTCGGGGCCGAGTTTGAAGACGGACTGGATCGAGGCGAACAGCACCTGCGAGCGCGTGTCACGGCGGCCGAGTCCAGCCGAGTTGATGCCGGCCGGGCACTGCGGCCAGAGCCGGAGCGTGGCGCGCAGATCCTGCTCCACCAGCTCCTTGACGTGCGTGAGGACGAGGACGCGGGCGTCATAGGCTTCGACGACGTCGCGCACGAGCTGGGCGAGGACGACGCTCTTGCCGGTGCCGGTCGCGAGATCGACGACCGGGTTGCCGCCGCCGCGATCCCAATAGGCGTGAACCGCCTCAATCGCTTCGGTCTGATAGGGTCTGAGCGCGGTCATCACGCGCCCTCCCGATCACCGCCGAAGGCGGCCCAGATGACCATCGCGATGACGGTGATCGCGAGCAGGACATGGCCGGCGTCGAAGCTTTCGAACGGGGGCCGCATCACAGGCTCCCGAAGATGATGGCGAGGCCGAGCGTGGTGCCGGTCGCGAAGGAGCCGAGACAGGCGATCAGAACGATCGCCTTCCCGAAGTTGAGGGCGAGCGCGATCATGTGCGCGCCTCCGGCATCGGCCATGGGCAATCGCTCGCGATCTCGTGAAAGCGGGCGACGATATGCCGGTGAAGACAGGGCGCGCGCGTCGGCAGCTCGGAAAGACCGGTGCCAAGACCGTCGAACGGCACGAACACTGTGCGCCCTTCGGCAAGAGCGGCAGCGACGAGATCAATATCGGCGTCGATGGCCGCCAGCGCGTCGCGCTCGCCGTCCTTGAAATAGTCAGCCGCGCTCGCGCCGGGGCGCCGCTTGGTCACAACGCCGATGGCGTTCGGCTCGCCGCGCATGGATGCGGCCTGACCACCGAGGCCCATGCGCTCCAGGTTGTCGCCGAAGACAAAACGCGCCTCGGGTCGCGCTTGGACCATGTTACGCGTGATCCAGTCGACGAAAACGATGCGGCCGATCATCACGCCACCTCGACCGGCTGGCCGTCGCGCAGCGTGTAGAACGTGTCCGGCTTGATGCCGTCCTGGCCGGCGATGCCGTGCCAAGCCGCGAGGATCTTGCCGCGGTCCGATCCCCAGCCGTCGTCGCGCTCGACGAGGAACAGCACGTTGCCCTCGGCAGCGCGCACTTTGCCGCCGATGCCGACGCTCATGGCAACGCCCCACTTCCCCGAGGCGGTGGCCGCGCCGGCATATCCCGAGGCGGTGGCCGCGCCGGCATATCCCGAGGCGGTGGCCGCGCCGGCATATCCCGAGGCGGTGGCCGCGCCGGCATATCCCGAGGCGGTGGCCGCGCCGGCATATCCCGAGGCGGTGGCCGCGCCGCGCGTTCCCGAGGCGGTGGCCGCGCCGGCATATCCCGAGGCGGTGGCCGCGCCGGCATATCCCGAGGCGGTGGC
>LSIG01000092.1 GCA_001556125.1 Rhizobiales bacterium CCH10-E5
GCTCGAAGAAGCTGGATGGTCTGTCGGATTGGTTGGCCGAGCGATTCCGGCGCCACCGCGGGAACGCCGATGTGATCCGCCAGGAACTGGCGCAGGAGAAGGACATCCATGTCAGCCTGCGCACAGTCGAGCGCACGGTGGCGCCGCTGCGCCGGGAGTTGGTCGCCGAGGCGCGGGCGACGGTTCGGTTCGAGACGCCGCCCGGCGAGCAGCTGCAGATCGACTTCGGTGAGCGTCGCGTCGAGATCGCCGGTGTCGCGACCAAGGTTTTCTTCTTTGTCGCGACGCTGGGTTATTCGCGCCGGCTTCATGTCCGCGCCTTCGGACACGAGAAGCAGGAGAGTTGGTTTACCGGGATGGAGAGCACATTCCAGGCCTTCGGCGGCATTGCGCGCGAAGTGCTGCTCGACAATGCCCGCGCGCTCGTTTTGCACCATGATCCATCGAGCCGGGAGGTCGTTCTTCATC
>LSIG01000093.1 GCA_001556125.1 Rhizobiales bacterium CCH10-E5
GGGCAACCGGCATGGGTTCCGGTTCGATCGGGGCGCGGCCCGGCAGCGGCGTGACGGAGCGCGCGACCTGGCGCCAGAGCGCGAGATCGGCCTCCGACAATGTCCGTCCCCGCCGCGACCGCATGCTCAGGGTCCGGTGTCGCGCGGCCAGAGGACGATGAAGTCGACCGGATGGCGGATCAGCCCGGCGCGATGGCCGGCCGCGGCGCCGGAACCGACGAACAGATCCAGCCGGGCCGGGCCGAGAATAGCCGATCCGGTGTCCTGCGCCAGCATCAGCCGCGACAGGCGTTCATCGCCCCCGGTCGAACCTGGGATGGTCGCGTCGATCCAGACCGGCAGGCCATAGGGCCAGATGCCGCGGTCGATGGCGATGCTGCGCAGGGGCGTCAGCGGCAGGCCTGCCCCGCCGATCGGGCCGCTGTCGGCCGGGAGGTCGTCGCGGCGGGCGAAGAAGACGAAGGAGCGGTTCAGCCGGATCAGCTCGCGCGCGAAATCCGCATCGGCCTTCAGCCGCGCGACCAGCACATCCATCGTCATCTGCGCCGGCGGGATGGCCTCGCGTTCGCTCAGCACGCGGCCGAGCGAGGTATAGGCATGGCCGTTGCGGCCGGAATAGACCAGCCGCGTCACGCGTCCGTCGGCCAAGCGGATGCGGCCCGAACCCTGGACCTGCAGCACGAAGCGGTCGACGGGATCGCGCATCCAGAGAATTTCCAGGCCACGCCCGTCGAGCGCACCGGTCTCGATCGCCGTGCGATCGGGAAACGGCTCGAGCCCGGTTTCCGTCCGCCGCGCAGCCGACAATCCCGCATCGAGACCGGGCCAATCGTCCCCGGGCATGCGGGTGACCAGTTCCGGCGGCCGGCCGTAGAGCGGCGTCGGGAAGTCGCGTGAGCGGGTGAGCGAGCCCTCGAATTCCGGCTCGAAATAGCCGGTCATGAAACCGGTCGCTCCCGGGGCGGAGCGGATGCGCCAGAAGCCGAACTGCGTCTCGAAGAACTGCCTGGCCGTCTCGGCACTGACCGGGCCGGCGGCCCGGAGACGCTGCGCGGCATCGCAGGCCGCCTGAAGCGCAGCCGGAACGGCAACCGCTGCACGCAGCGGCGGCTCGGCCTGGCAACCTGCGGCAAAGAGCGAAAGGACGACGCGATGATCGTCCTGATCCCAGCCGGGCAGCTGGGCGGGCTTCAGGGGCTCGGCGAGAGCCCCCTTGGGCAGAGGGGGAGGCGTCGTGGCCATCGCGCTCACGGGTGTCGCACAGGCTGCGAACAGCGCCAGTGCGACACCAGCGCCACGGATCACGCGGCGGATTCGGTCGCGACCAGGAGCCAGTTGGGGTCGCGGCTGCCGAGCTGGCGCGAGAAGGTCCAGATATCGTTGACCTCGGAGACCGCCTCGGCGCTGCCGTCGACCACATTGCCCTGGGCGTCGCGGGTCACGCTAATGAGCTGCGAGACAAAGGCGATGGTGACCTGCGCCGTCTTGCCCTTGACCTCGACCGCGGTGATGTCGGCCTTGTCGATCGAGACGAAGCTGGACTCGGCCTTCTCGCCGCGCTTCTCGCGATCGGTGATGGCCTGCTCGAAGCCCTCATAGACCTCCTTCGCAAGGAGGCCCTTCAGCATCTTGCGGTCGCCGCGGGCGAAGGCCGTGACGATGGTCTCGTAGGCGGCCTTGGCGCCGCCGAGGAAATCGCGCGGATCGAAGCCGGGCTCCTGCCGGATGATGCTCTCGATACCGGCATAGATCGGCGAGCCGGGCGGCGCGATGTCCTTCCACTGATCGACCGGCGGCGCGGCCGCGGCGGGGTCGTTGGCGGCTCCGGGGAGACGAATGACATTGTCGCGACGCGCATCGGCGGGCGCAGCCTGGTCCGGCCGCATCGGCGGCGTCTCGCGGCGGGAGAAGGGGTCGGTCGGGGGCTGTTCGCTGCCGGTCTTCTGGCCGAGGACGGAACGCAGCTTCCAGGCGACGAAAACGGCCAGAGCCAGGAAGACCAGAGTCGTCATGTCGAAGGAATTTTGCATCGAAAGCTGACCCGAGGCTCCAACCGTGTTGCAGGACCAGCATCTCCCCGCGGAGCGCCGTTACGCGTCATATGGTAAGGCAGGCTCGTAACATCCACCCCCCGGCTTGTGAAGGCGACTTCTTGTGCCGGGCCCGGGTCCATGATAGCCGACGCCCGCGCCGAACGTTCGAAGCGGGCGCAGTCCAAGGCCGCCGATGGGCGCGGACTTCCCGAGACAGCCAGCCGAGAGCGATGGGTCCGATGGCCAACGAATTCCCCAACGGCAACGGTGCCGCCGACGCAGCGCCGAGCATGAGCGCGCTGATCCAGTACACCAAGGACTTCTCCTTCGAGAACCCGAAGGCGCCCCGCGCGCTCGGCCAGCAGGCGGCGCAGGAAGGCCCGCAGATGTCGCTGCAGGTCAATGTCTCCAGCACCGCGCTCGGCGAGAACGACTACGAGACCGTGCTGCAGCTCGAGGGCAAGGCCGAGCTCAACGGCGAGACGCTCTTCGCCTTCGATCTCAGCTATGGCGGCGTGTTCCGGCTGCTGAACGTGCCTCAGGAGCACATCCATCCCGTGCTGGTGATCGACTGCGCCCGCCTGCTCTTCCCCTTCGCGCGGCAGATCATCGCCGAGGCGGTGCAGAACGGCGGCTTCCCGCCCTTCTACGTCCCACCGATCGACTTCGCGGCGCTGTACCAGCAGCGTATGCAGGAGTTTCAGGCGCAGCAGGGCGCGCCGCTCGCCTGAGCCGCGACCGATGGCGTGACGACCAAGGGCCCCGCGGGGCCCTTTTTCGTTTGCGCTGCCTTCGGGCCCGCGGGGTCGACGTTCTGTCAGGCGTCCTCGGTGATGCCGAGATAGCCGCGCCAGAGCTGGTTCTTGCCGAGCGAGCGGATGAAGGCCTCGTGGGCGGCGATCGTCGCCTCGTCGAGGCGCGGCGCAAGCGGGCGCAGCCGCTGCGGCCGCTCGATCCGGACGGGCACGAGGCCAGAGCCTCCGGGTTCCCCGGCCCCCAGCCCCAGCGAAGCCTGCTTGCCGCCGATCAGCTCGATATAGACCTCGGCGAGGATTTCGGCGTCGAGCAGCGCGCCATGGCGGGTGCGGCGGCTGTTGTCGATGCCGTAGCGCGTGCACAGCGCGTCGAGGCTGTTCGAGGCGCCCGGATGCTTGCGGCGCGCCATGGAGAGCGTGTCGACGACGAGGGAGGGCTCGATCGGCGGCCGGCCGACGCGCTGGAATTCCATGTTGAGGAAGCCGACATCGAAGGCGGCGTTGTGGATCACGAGGCGCGCGCCGTCGATGAAGGCGGCGAATTCGTCGGCGATCGCCGCGAAGACCGGCTGCGGCGCGAGGAAGGCGTCCGACAGGCCATGGACCTTGAAGGCCCCCTCCGACATCGGACGCTCGGGATTGATGTATTGGTGGAAGCTGCGTCCGGTCGGGCAATGATTGACGAGCTCGACGCAGCCGATCTCGACGACGCGGTCGCCCCCTAGCGCCTCGACGCCGGTGGTCTCGGTATCGAGAACGATCTCACGCATGGTCGTCGGTCCACCCTCGCCCGCCCCGGCCTGGACGCCCGGCGAGCGCGGTCAGGATAGACCCGACCTGCCGGCCCGCCGCCACAAGGCCGCGCGAGGTGTCCACAATGAAATGGGCGTGCGCCCGCTTGGCTGCATCGGGCATCTGACGGGCCAGGATGGCGTCGAGCCGCTCGGGGGTCATCCCCGGCCGGGCCAGCACGCGGGCGCGCTGGATCTCCGCCGGCGCGCTGACCACGAGAACCGCGTCGCAGCGCCTCTCGCCACCTGTCTCGAGCAGCAGCGGGACGTCGAGGACGGCAAGGCCCACCCCCCTCTGCCGGCAACCGCGCAGGAAGCCGGCCTCCTCCTCGCGCACGAGCGGATGAATGATCGCCTCCAGCCGCGCCATCACCTCTGGCCTGCCCAGTACGGCTCCCGAGAGGCGCGCCCGATCGACCACGCCGTCATGAACGGCATCGGGGAAGGCTGCGGCGATCAGAGGCACCGCCCGGCCGCGATAGAGCGCATGGACCGCCGCATCCGCGTCGTGAACCGGGATACCGCGCGCCTGGAGCAGTGCGGCGGTAGCCGACTTGCCCATGCCGATCGAGCCGGTCAGGCCGAGGATGAAGGTCATGGCGTGCCGCGTCCCGGAGCCCAGCGGGCTCGCCTCACGAATCAGTGGCCGAGGATATCGGCTTCGAGCTTTGCCCGCAGCGCTGGCGTGACGGCCGGCGTCACGCCGAACCAGCGCGCGAACCCGGGCACCGCCTGGTGGAGCAGCATGCCGAGCCCATCGACGGGAACGCCGCCGCGGCGCTCGGCTTCGATCAGCAGCGGCGTCTTGAGCGGGACATAGACGATGTCGTCGACGATCGTACCCGGGCGCAGATGCGCGAGGTCGATCTCCAGCGGCGGCTGGCCGTGCATGCCCAGCGCCGTCGTGTTGACGACGAGATCGGCCTCACCCACCAGCGCATCGCGCCGTGCCCAGTCGGCCGCTTCGACGCTGCCGCCCAGCGCCGCCGCCAGTTCATCGGCCCGCGCACGGCTGCGGTTGACGAGGATGATCCGGCCGATGCCGCGACCTTTCAGCCCGAAGGCAATGCCGCGGGCAGCCCCGCCTGCGCCCAGAACAAGCGCCGTCCCGACGCGCCCGTCCCAGCCCGGAGCCGTGGCGTCGAGATGGGCGAGGAAGCCCGAGACGTCGGTGTTGTCGCCGAAGATCCGCTTGCCTTCGCGCCAGAGGGTGTTGACGGCACCGATGGCACGCGCTGCGTCAGTCGCATGGTCCACCATACCCAGCATCGCCTCCTTGTGCGGCACGGTGACATTGCCGCCGGTGAATACCCCCTCACGCAGCCGCGTCACGAAGGCCGCCAGATCGGGCGGGGCGACATCGACGCGCTCATAGCTGCCGGCGAGGCCGTGTTCGGCCAGCCAGCTGCCATGAATGAGCGGCGAGCGGGAATGGGCGACGGGATGGCCGAGGACGAAACAACGCGGTATCATGGGTCTGAACGCTCAGCGGGCAAGAACGGAGAGATCGCGCAGCGCCGCCAGGACGGGCAGCAGCGGTAGTCCGAGAATGGTGAAATGGTCACCGTCGATGCGCTCGAAGAGCTGTGCGCCGAAACCCTCGATCTGATAGCCGCCGACGCTGGAGAAAGCCGTATCGCCAACCGTGTCGAGATAGGCTTCGATGAAGCCCGGCGTCAGCGGGCGCATGGTGAGCCGGGCGGTCTGGTGACCTTGGGCCAGCACCGCTCCACCGCGCACCAGCGCAAACGCGCTGTGCAGCTCGTGGTCGCGACCGGCCAAAGCGGCGATCTGCCTCGCCGCTGCAGCACGGTGCGCCGGCTTGTGAAAGGTTTTGCCAGCACAGGCGAGCGTCTGGTCGGCGCCCAGCACCAGCCTGTCGGGCTGCTGCGCCGAGACGGCCGACGCCTTGGCGACAGCAAGGGCGAGAGCGGTCCGCACCGGCGATTCACCGGCAGCCAGCAAGGGCGCTTCGACAGCCCGCTCGTCGACGGCCGGCTTCACCGTCTCCAAGGGAACACCGGCCGCCATCAGCATGTCGCGCCGGGTGATGCTGCCAGAGGCCAGCACCAGCGCTTTCGGCGGGAGCCAGAGGCCAGAGCCCGCGATCATGTCGCGATAAACTTCATGCGGTGGTCGCGCAGCAGATCGAGGATCGAGGCCGCCGTCTCCTCGATCGAGCGCCGGGTCACGTCGATCACCGGCCAGCCCTTGCGGGCGCAGAGCCGGCGCGACTGCGCGACCTCGTCGGCCACCGAGGCGGGATCGACATAGGGGGTCTCATCATCGGCGCGCAGCGAGAGCAGACGGTTCTGGCGGATCTGGACGATGCGATCCGGGCTGGCAACGAGACCGACGATCAGCGGCTTGCGGACATGTTCGAGCTCGGCCGGCAGCGGCACGTTTGGCACCAGCGGAATGTTGGCGGTCTTGATGCCGCGATTGGCGAGATAGATCGAGGTCGGCGTCTTCGAGGTCCGGCTGATGCCGACGAGGATGATGTCGGCATTCTCGAGATCGCCGCCGAGCTGACCGTCGTCATGCAGCAGGGTGTAGTTCATCGCATCGATGCGGCGGAAATATTCGGCATTGAGCACATGCTGTGCACCTGGCTTCGGCGCCGAGGCTTGGCCGAGATAGGACTGGAAGAGCGCCAGCACCGGGTTGAGAACCGACAGGCAGGGACAGCCCAGTTCGCGGCAGAAATTCTCCAGCCGCTGCGACCATTCCGGCTCCACCAGCGTGTAGAGAACGACGCCGGGCGAGGCCTCGATCTCCGCCAGGACGCGGGCGAGCTGGGCTTCCGACCGCACCAGCGGGTAGACATGCTCGATCGCGGACACCGTTTCGTACTGCGCCGCAGCGGCGCGGCTGACGGCGATGAGGGTTTCGCCGGTCGCGTCCGACACCAGATGGAGGTGGAAGTAATTGCGGTGCACGGGTTCCCCGGGGCGATGGCGGTCTGCTGCAACCTCTAGCCCGGCGGACCGTCAAAGCAAATCGGCCCAGCTCCTGGCGCGCCACGTCCAGGCCGCCCAGGCCGCCGGCCACATTGGGTGGCCTGGGGAGCGCTGTGGACAAAAACGCCTCCGGAAGCCGGCGGTGTTAAGGTCTGTATAACCCTAATGATCCGTTAACAGGCCAGAGGCTGTGGGGCGTCGCCGGAGTGTTTCACGTGAATCATTTTGACGCGGCGATTGGCGAGCGCGATTCGCGCAGGTTAACAAACCGTTAACGAGAGACAGGTGGACAGCAGGCCCTGCCTGCATCAGGCTGGCCACCTGTGGACAGGTTGTGGATCGGATTGCGTCGGGCTATCTGCCCCCATCCAAGAGTCAAAGAAGAAGATTCTCTCTCTAGAAATCTATTTAAGAGAGATGGGGGATGGATCGCCGATGAGCCTTACGACATCTGACCGGCCTGCGTTTCTTCGAGCCCTTGCCGGCGAAACCCTCACGACGCCTCCGATCTGGATGATGCGCCAGGCGGGCCGGTATCTGCCGGAGTACCGCGAGCTCCGGGCCAAGGCCGGCAGCTTCCTCGGCCTCTGCTACAATCCGGAATGGGCTGCTGAGGTCACCCTCCAGCCGATCCGCCGCTTCGGTTTCGACGCCGCGATCCTGTTCTCCGATATTCTCGTCGTGCCGCAGGCGCTCGGCCAGAAGCTCTGGTTCGTCGAGGGCGAAGGTCCCCGTCTCGAACCGGTTGCCGATCGTGACAGGCTGTCCGAGATCGACAGGCATGCCGGGCTTTCCGTGCTGGATCCTGTCATCGAGACGGTGCGGCGTGTCCGCGCCGGGCTTCCGACGGGAACGGCCTTCATCGGCTTCTGCGGCGCGCCCTGGACAGTGGCGACCTATATGGTCGCGGGCCGGGGCACTCCGGATCAGGGGCCAGCCAAGGACCTCTTCACCCGCGACGAGGCGCTGTTCCGGGACATTATCGACCGGATCGTCGCGACCTCGATCGATTATCTCTGTGCGCAGATCGAGGCCGGTGTCGATGCGGTCCAGATCTTCGACAGCTGGGCCGGTTCGCTGGGCGAGGCCGATTTCGAGCGCTGGTGCATCGAGCCGACGCGGCGGATCGTCGATGGTGTGCGCGCCCGCCAGCCGAAGGCCCGGATCATCGGTTTCCCGCGTGGCGCGGGCAGGCTGATCCCAGCCTATGTCCGCGGCACCGGCGTCGATGCGGTGGGCCTCGAATCGGAGATCGATCGCGGTTTCGCCCGTGACGAGATCCAGTCGCTCGTGCCCGTGCAGGGCAATCTCGATCCGCTGGTGCTGAGGGCCGGCGGTCCCGAGCTGGAGCGCGAGATTGCGGCCGTGCTAGAGGCGTTCGGCCAAGGACCCTTCGTCTTCAATCTCGGGCACGGCATCCTGCCGGACACCCCGATCGCGCATGTCGAGCGGCTGCTGGCTGCGGTGAGGGGCTGACCGCAGTGGGCAGGACGGAGCGCGTTCGCGATGTATGAGTGGCTGAAGGCCTTCCACGTGCTGGCGGTGATCTCCTGGATGGCCGGGATGCTCTATCTGCCGCGCCTCATGGTCTATCATGTCGATGCACCGCCGGGCTCGGTGCAGTCCGAGACGTTCAAGGTGATGGAGCGGCGGCTGCTCCGGGGCATCATGACCCCATCGATGATCGTCACCTGGGTGCTCGGCCTCTACCTCGCCTGGGCGGCGTTCGGCTTCAAGGGCGGCTGGCTGCACGGCAAGATCCTGCTCGTCGTGCTGCTTTCGGGCGTCCATGGCTATCTCGTCGGCCGCGTCCGGGACTTCGCTAACGATCGGAACACGAAGTCGGGCCGCTTCTACCGGGTGATCAACGAGGTGCCTGCCGTGCTGATGGTCGGCATCGTCATTCTCGTCATCGTCAAGCCGTTCTGAGGCGCCTGCGGTTTCGCGCTTGAGCAGGACGCGGTTTCCGGTTATCAGACATCACGCTTCTCCAGCGTTCTCCCTGTTGTCGATGGTTCGTGAGCCGACTGCCCTGGCAGCCGCTCGTGGCGCACAACCCCAGCGCCGTCCGTCCGGGCCTGTCGATCATCCCATTACCGTCCTGATTGCGGCCTCGCAGGTCGCGACATTTCCGATCCGGGTGCCCCATGCGGGAAATCAAGCTCCAAGACCTCAAGGTCAAATCGCCGACCGAACTGCTCGCCTTCTCGGAGGGGCTCGAGGTCGAGAACGCCAGCACGATGCGCAAGCAGGAGCTGATGTTCGCGATCCTGAAGCAGCTCGCCGCGAGGGAGACCGAGATTCTCGGCGAGGGCGTGGTCGAGGTCCTGCCCGACGGTTTCGGCTTCCTGCGGTCGCCCGATTCGAACTACCTGCCGGGTCCCGACGACATTTATGTCTCTCCGACGCAGATCCGGAAATTCGGTCTGCGCACCGGTGACACGGTCGAGGGGCCAATTCGCAGCCCCAAGGACGGCGAGCGCTATTTCGCCCTGCTCAAGGTTAACACGATCAATTTCGAGGATCCCGAGCGGATCAAGCACAAGATCAATTTCGACAATCTGACGCCGCTCTATCCCGACGAGCGACTGCGGCTCGAGGTTGCCGAACCGGCCAAGAGGGATTTCTCGGCCCGCGTCATCGACATCGTCGCCCCGATCGGCAAGGGCCAGCGCGCTCTGATCGTCGCGCCGCCGCGCACCGGCAAGACCGTGCTGCTGCAGAACATCGCACAGTCGATCACCACCAATCATCCCGAATGCTATCTCATCGTTCTGCTAATCGACGAGCGGCCGGAAGAGGTCACCGACATGCAGCGCTCGGTGAAGGGCGAGGTCGTCTCCTCGACCTTTGACGAGCCGGCCACGCGCCACGTCCAGGTTGCGGAGATGGTCATCGAGAAGGCGAAGCGCCTGGTCGAACATGGCCGCGACGTGGTGATTCTGCTGGATTCGATCACCCGCCTCGGCCGCGCCTACAACACGGTCGTCCCCTCCTCCGGCAAGGTGCTGACCGGCGGTGTCGACGCCAACGCCCTGCAGCGGCCCAAGCGCTTCTTCGGCGCGGCCCGCAACATCGAGGAAGGCGGCTCGCTGACCATCGTCGCCACCGCGCTGATCGACACCGGCAGCCGCATGGACGAGGTCATCTTCGAGGAGTTCAAGGGCACCGGTAACTCGGAAATCGTGCTGGACCGCAAGGTCTCCGACAAGCGCATCTTCCCGGCGATCGACATCCTCAAGTCGGGCACCCGCAAGGAAGAGCTCATCACGCCGAAGGATGTGCTCACCAAGACCTATGTGCTGCGCCGCATCCTCAATCCGATGGGCCCGCAGGACGCGATCGAGTTCCTGATGGACAAGCTGCGTCAGACGAAGCAGAACGCCGACTTCTTCGACTCCATGAACACCTGAGCGGCCGACGCGCCGGCCGATTCGGTGCCGTTCTGAGCTGCGGAACGGCCGAGAGCGATGGTTGATCCTGCTACGCCTACGATCGTCGCTCTCTCCTCCGCGCCCGGACGGGCGGGTGTCGCCGTCGTCAGGGTGTCGGGACCGCGCGTTCGATTCGTTCTCGAAACAATCGCCGGCGTCGTGCCCTCCCCGCGCCAGGCGACGCTGCGGGCCTTGCGGGACGCCGCCGGCGATGTCGTCGATCAGGCTCTCGTCCTGTTCTTTCCCCGCCCGGCCAGTTTCACCGGCGAGGATGTCGCCGAATTCCACATTCACGGCTCGCGCGCGGTTCTGGCGCGGCTATTGGGCCTGCTCTCGTCGCAGGATGGCGTTCGTCTGGCCGAGCCTGGCGAATTCACCCGGCGCGCCTTCGAGGCCGGAAAGCTCGACCTCGCCGCAGTCGAAGGTCTGGCGGATCTGATCGATTCGGAAACGGAATGGCAGAGGCGTCAGGCGCTGCGCCAGATGGACGGTGCGCTGGGCACGGCGGTGGCCGGCTGGCGCCAGCCGTTGGTGGAAGCCCAGGCGCTGCTCGCGGCCGAACTCGACTTCTCGGATGAGGGCGATGTCGAGGGTCCCCTGGTGGAGCGGGCGCTTCAACGCGCTGCCAGCGTCCTCGCCGGGCTCCGGGATGCCCAGCGTGGCTTCGCCCATGGCGAACGGGTTCGCGAGGGATTCGTCGTGGTGCTGGCGGGGCCACCCAATGCGGGCAAGTCCAGCCTGCTGAACGCCCTCGCCCGGCGCGAGGTCGCGATCGTCTCACCGGTCGCCGGCACGACGCGTGATGCCATCGAAGTCCGCCTCGATCTCGATGGTCTTCCGGTCACCCTGATCGACACGGCTGGACTGCGCGACAGCGACGATGCGATCGAGGCCGAAGGTGTGCGGCGTGCGCGCGACCTCGCTGCCAAGGCGGACCTCGTGTTGAGCCTGCGCGCGATCGATTCGGATGCGGATCGAGACCATCCCGGCGGCTCCGTCATCGCGCTCGCAACGAAAGCCGATCTCGGAGGGACAGCCCGTCCCGGCGAATTGCGGATCTCCGCCCGGAGCGGCGAAGGAATGCCGCAACTCCTCGCGCTATTGGTGCGGCGGCTGGCCGGCGAAGAGCAGCCCGAACCGGCGCTCCTCACGCGAGAGCGTCATCGCGCGGCGATCGCGGAGGCTGTCGTCGCTCTGGAGCGCATTCTGGCTTCGCCCGGCGCACCGGCCGAGCTGCTGGCCGAGGATCTGCGTCTGGCCGTGCGCGCGCTCGAACGGCTGCTGGGGCGCGTCGATGTCGAGGATGTGCTGGACCAGCTCTTCGCTGGCTTCTGCATCGGCAAATAGCGCCGGCGCCGGCCCGTGTCCCGCGCGATAATGTTTGACCTGCCGGCGTCGCTTCGCTAGCCAAACGCGATGTCCCACAACCCGTCCGAGAGCTGCTACGACGTCGTGGTCGTCGGTGGCGGTCATGCTGGCGTCGAGGCTGCGGCCGCTGCTGCGCGTTTCGGCGCGCGGACCGCGTTAATCACGCACCGGCTCGAGACGATCGGCGTGATGTCGTGCAACCCCGCGATCGGCGGTCTCGGCAAGGGCCATCTCGTCCGCGAGATCGATGCGCTCGATGGCCTGATGGCGCGCGCGGCCGATCGGGGCGGTATCCAGTTCCGCATGCTTAACCGGCGCAAGGGCCCGGCCGTGCGCGGTCCGCGCGCGCAGGCCGACCGCAAGCTCTACCGTCAGGCCCTCCAGGATCTCCTGGCAGAGCAGGACGGGTTGACGCAGATTGCGGGCGACGTCTTCGATCTGGACGTTCGCGTTGGCCGCGTCGCAGGCGTGATCCTTGCCGATGGGCGGCGATTCGGTGCCGGAACGGTCGTGCTGACGACCGGGACGTTCCTGCGGGGGCTGATCCATATCGGCGAAACGCGAATTCCCGCCGGTCGTGTCGAGGAGGCGCCCTCGCTCGGCCTTTCGGCGACGCTGGAGCGCTACGGCTTCCCGCTCGGCCGGCTGAAGACCGGGACGCCCCCGCGCTTGGACGGCCGCACCATCGATTGGGCGGCGCTCGAGATGCAGGCGGGGGATGACCCGCCCGAGCCCTTCTCGGCGCTGACCGATCGGATCGCCACGCCACAGATCGCCTGCGGCATCACCCGCACGACGCTGGCCAGCCATGATTTGATCCGCGGCAATCTCCACCGCGCGCCGATGTTCTCGGGTCAGATCGAAGGACGGGGACCGCGCTATTGTCCCTCGATCGAGGACAAGGTCGGGCGCTTCGGCGATCGGGACGGCCATCAGATCTTTCTGGAGCCCGAGGGACTGGACGACGACACCGTCTACCCGAACGGGATTTCGACCTCGCTGCCGGAGGATGTTCAGCGTGGCTTGCTGGCGACGATCCCAGGTTTGGAGCGTGCCGCGATGCTGCGCCCGGGCTATGCGATCGAATATGATTTCGTCGATCCTCGCGCCCTGCGGAACACGCTCGAGACGCGGGCGATCGCTGGGCTCTTTCTCGCGGGGCAGATCAACGGCACGACGGGCTATGAGGAAGCCGGCGCCCAGGGTGTGCTGGCAGGGTTGAATGCGGCGCGCCGCGCGAGCGGTGCCGAGCCCATCGTGCTGGAGCGAACCGCCTCCTATACCGGGGTGATGGTCGACGATCTGGTCACGCGGGGCGTTACGGAGCCGTACCGAATGTTCACCTCGCGAGCCGAATTCCGGCTGTCGCTGCGCGTCGACAATGCCGATGAGCGGCTGACCAGCCTCGGCGCGAGCCTCGGTGTCGTCGGATCCAGGCGGCATGAGGTCTTTCAGGCGCAGCAGGCGGAAACGCAGGCCCTTACGGCTCAGCTTCGTTCGCTGACCCTGTCGCCGCAGCAGGCCGAGGCTGCGGGGCTACAACTGAACCGCGACGGGCTGCGTCGCAGCGCCTATCAGATCCTGTCCTACCCCGATGTCGGTTTTGACAGGCTCGCCGCGATCTGGCCTGAGCTGGGCGGCTATTCCCCCCGGACCATCGCCCGCGTGACGGCCGACGCCGTTTATTCCGTCTATCTGGATCGTCAGGCGGACGAGATCGCATCCTATCAGCGCGATCAGGCGCTGAAGCTCCCGGATGATCTCGACCTCGACGGCATTTCCGGGCTGTCCAACGAACTCAAGGCGAAACTGCGCACCGAACGGCCGGCCGATATCGCCCAGGCCGGCCGGATCGAGGGCATGACCCCTGCCGCTCTGACGCTGCTCGCGGCCCATTCGCGCAAGCGCCGCATCGCCGCGGCCGCCGGGTGATCCACAGGCGCGCCATCCCTCTGTTGATAACAGGCCGATGACTGTTGATAATTTCGATCGCAGCCGCGCTTTGCGCTTGACGCCTGTTTCACGTGAAACAGAGGAGCGCCTCGCCCTGCTGGTCGCCGAACTCGAGCGCTGGCAGGCGGCGAAGAATCTGGTTTCCGGCGCCACCCTCGCCGATGTCTGGACACGGCATGTCGCCGATTCGCTACAGATCGCCCGGCTCGCGCCGGATGCGAAGACGTGGCTCGACCTCGGTTCCGGCGGAGGTTTCCCCGGTCTGGTGATCGGCATCTGCCTGGCCGAGTTTCCGGGCGGGCGCATTCACCTCGTCGAGAGCAACAGCCGCAAATGCGCCTTTCTGCGGCATGCGGCGCGCCTGACCGGGGCGCCGGTGACCGTGCATGCAGCCCGGATCGAGGACGTCATCGGCGATTTCACCGGTTGCGTCGATGTGGTGACGGCGCGGGCGCTCGCCCCCCTGCCCCAGCTTCTCGACTGGTGCAAAGAGTTGTTGAGAACGGGGACGTTGGGTCTCTTTCCGAAGGGACAACATCTAGATGCGGAATTGACGGAGTCGTCCAGATATTGGAAGATTCAGGCCTCAACGGTTTCCTCCGTGACGGATGGGGCCGCAAGGATCCTGATGGTCCAAGCGGCCGAGAAACGGGCCGATCCATGACCGACATGACCCCTGTTCCGATGCCGCGCCGCCCGCGCGTGCTCGCGCTCGCGAATCAGAAGGGCGGTGTCGGAAAGACCACGACCGCGATCAATCTGGGCACGGCGCTGGCGGCGATCGGCGAGAAGGTGCTGATCGTCGATCTCGACCCGCAGGGCAACGCCTCGACCGGGCTGGGCGTCGACCGCCGCAGCCGCAAATCCTCGACCTATGATGTGCTGTGCGGGGATGTCGGGCTTGGCCAAGCCATGCAGGAGACGGCGGTTCCGGGTTTGTTTCTCGCTCCCTCGACGCTGGATCTGCTGGGGGTCGAGCTGGAAATCGCCGCCTCGAAGGATCGTGCCCATCGCCTGAAGAACGCGATCGACGAGCTGGTCTATGACCAGCGCTGCGCTGGCCTGACCTATGTCCTGATCGATTGCCCGCCGTCGCTGAGCCTGATCACCATCAACGCGATGACGGCGTCCGATGCGGTGCTGGTGCCGTTGCAGTGTGAGTTCTTCGCGCTGGAAGGTCTGAGCCAGTTGCTCAAGACCGTGGAGCAGGTTCGCGCCGGCCTCAATCCCCGGCTGATCATCCAGGGCGTCGTGCTGACGATGTACGATCCGCGCAACAACCTCTCCGGTCAGGTCATGGCCGATGTGCGCGAATTCCTCGGCGACAAGGTTTACGAGACGGTGATCCCACGGAATGTGCGGGTCTCCGAGGCGCCCTCCTACGGGAAACCGGCGCTGCTCTACGATTTGCGCTGCTCTGGCTCGCAGGCCTATCTCAAGCTGGCCTCCGAGGTCATCCGCCGCGAGCGCGCGCTGCGCGCAGCGGCCTGAAACAATCACGCAGAGGTTGAACGCGATGGCGATGGCGGAAGAACAGGGGCGCTCGCGTCTCGGCCGCGGCCTGGCCGCCCTGATCGGCGATGTCGGGGAGGAAATCGGGGCGCTCGAACGGGCGCGTGGCCAGCGCCGCGTGCCGGTCGAATTTCTACGCCCGAGCGCGCGCAATCCGCGTCGCAGCTTTGCCGAGGGCGATCTCGAGGAGCTGACGGCCTCCGTCAAGGAGCGCGGCATCCTGCAGCCGATCATCGTGCGCCCGATCGTCGGCATGATCGACGCCTATGAGATCATCGCCGGCGAGCGCCGCTGGCGTGCGGCGCAGCGGGCCGGCCTGCATGACGTGCCGGTCATTCTGGTCGAGGCGGATGATCGCGAAGCGCTGGAGATCGCCATCGTCGAGAACGTGCAGCGCACGGACCTCAATGCGATCGAGGAGGCGGCGGGCTATGAGCAACTCATCGCCGAGTTCAATTACACGCAGAACGATCTCGCGCGGGTGATCGGCAAGAGCCGCAGCCATGTCGCGAATACGCTGCGGCTGTCGAAGCTGCCCGCCTCCGTGCGTCAGATGGTCAGCGAGGGCTCCGTGTCCGCCGGCCACGCCCGCGCGCTGCTGTCCGTTTCGGACCCGGAACTGATGGCGCGCAAGATCGTCGATCAGGGGCTGAGCGTCCGCGACATCGAGCGCATCGTCCAGGAGGAATCGCGCGGCGAAACCAAGAGCATCGCGAGCAAGCCCAAGGTCGAGAAGGACCCGGACACGCGTGCCGTCGAAAAGGCGCTGGAAGAGGCGCTCGGCCTGTCCGTTTCAATCAGCCACCGCACCAATGGCAGTGGCGAGGTCAAGATCAGCTACAAGACGCTGGAGCAGCTCGACGCGCTCTGCCGCCGCCTGAAGGACTGAACGGCTACTCGCCGCGCCCGGCCGACCGGCCGAGGCGCGCCAGCGTCCACAGCGCGCGCGTCGCGCCGGCACGCCCGAGGTCGCCGTCGCGACGCGCGGCGAGCGTGGCATTCCCCAGCAGCGTCACCGCTTCCATCAGCTTCGCCGTGCTCCAGGCCGAGAGGGCCGCTTCCGTGGTGGCGATGCGCGGATAGGGCAGGCGCATCGCCGCGACCATGTCCCGCGCGCTGCGGCCGGCGTCCATCCCCTGGCGGGCCTTCAGCAGCGCGAGAGCATGACGCAGCACGGCGCCGAGCATGACGCCGGCGTCGAGCCCTTCGCTGGCCAGCTTGGCCTGGGCGAGATCGAGAACGGACAGTTTTCCCGCGAAGACAGCGTCGATCAGCATGGCCTGCTCGCGCTGCGCCGTGTCGCCGACGATCGCCTCGATATGCCCCTGGGTGACGGCGGGTTCGTCACCCACATAGAGCAGGAGCTTCTCGATCTCGCGGCGCGAGGTCTGGCGGTCGCCGCCCAGAAGGCCCGCGAGATGGTCGCGGCTGGCGCGATCGATCGATTTGCCCGCGGCACGGACCATCTCGTCGATGATCGTCCCGAGATCGCGGGCGGCGTCGCCGTAGCAGGGCACGGCGAGGGCGGTCCGGGCGCGCTCGCAGGCGGTGCGCAGCGGGTTGTTGCGCTGCAGGTCGCCCGCCTCGACGATGACGATGGCGTCCTTGGACGGCGTCGCCAGCAGAGGCTCGACGGCAGCCAGCAGGGCCTTCGACGTCGGCGAGACCCGGATGCTGCGTCGCCCGCCGAAGAGGCCGATGGTGTTGGCTTCGTCGACCAGCTTCATCGGATCGGAGGCGATGTCGTCGCCGCTCATCCGGACGAGCTGGAATGCGTCGTCGGGATCGTCGACATGGGCGCGGGCGAGGGCCGCGGCGCGTTCAGTCACCAGCCCGGCATCGGGCCCGTAGATCAGGACGAGACGATAGGCCGGATCGAGTTTCGCGAGGGCGCGGTCCGCCTCATGCGCCTTGATGGCGGCCATGCCGCGTCCCTCGGCCGCTCAGCCGGCGAAGAGATCGGCGGCGATCTGTCCGCGGATGAGTGTGGCGAGGTTTTTGGCCGCGCGGATCTGGGCGTCGCGCGCGGCCCGCACCGTCGCAAAACGCTGCGAGGAGCGCTCATAGGGAGCGCGCACGACGTTCATCCCTTGCGACACGACTTTGCCGGAGGTCGTGTCGGTGAGGGACCAGTTCGCCGTCGCCACCAGGATTGCCGAATCGGCACGGCCATTGGCGTAGTCGACCGTCACAACCTCGAGAGACTCCGAGATCTGGCTCTGGAACTTGAGCCGCTTGGTCCGGTCCGGCTCATTGCCGCCATCGAGCTCGAAGACGAGTTCGTTGCGCAGATAATGGCCGATCAGCCCCTTGATCTCCAGGACCTCGATCTCCTTGAACGCATCCTTGATGCTGCCGCCAGTGACGGAGCGCGTGTTCTCGGCATAAAGTGGCTGGAAGCATCCGCCAGCGGTCGCGGCCGCCAACAGGGCGGCGGCCAGCATGAGGCGGGAGCCCCGCAGGGCTCCGGGACGACCGGTCTCAGAGGACGACATTCACGATTCTCCCGGGAACCACGATGATCTTGCGGATCTCGCGGCCGTCAAGCGCCTTGGTGACGATCTCCGAGGCCCGCACCAGGGCCTCGACCGCCATGATATCCGCATCGGCGGGCACGGTCACCTCGGCGCGCTTCTTGCCGTTGACCTGAACGGGCAGGACGATGCTGTCGTCCTTGAGCAGAGACGCCTCGGCCACCGGCCAGGCGGCCTCCCCGACGAGCCCGTTCCCGCCCAGCACGCGCCAGCATTCCTCGGCGAGATGCGGCATCATCGGCGCGACGAGCTGCGTCACGATGACCCCGGCCTCATGCAGGGCGAAGGCCATGTCGGCCGGCAGGGCTGCAGCCTCGGCGGCGGCGTCCAGTGCTTTCCCGATCGCGTTGGTCAGCGTGTAGACATGGGCAATGCAGCGGTTGAAGGCCAGCCGCTCGATGTCGTTGCCGACGGCGTCCAGTGCCCGGTGCGTGGCCTTGCGGAGAGTCTGCGCGGCCTCGCCGAGGGTCGCGGGAGCGGCGGCGGCGTTTCCGGTCCGCTCGGCGATCTCGTTCAGCAGGCGCCAGAGGCGCTGGACGAAGCGTGCGGCGCCCTGCACGCCCTCGTCGGTCCAGATCACGTCGCGATCCGGCGGCGAATCCGAGAGCATGAACCAGCGAGCCGTGTCGGCGCCGTAGGAGGCGATGATGTCGTCGGGGTCGACGACGTTCTTCTTCGACTTCGACATCTTCTCGATGGCGCCGATCTCGATCGGCGCCCCGGTCTCGACATGGAAGCCGCGGCGCTCCGCGCCCTCGGTCTCGATGCGGACATCGCCGGGTTCGACCCAGTTGCCGTCCGCGTCGCGATAGGTCTCATGGACGACCATGCCTTGCGTGAACATGCCGTCGAAGGGCTCGTCGAGCCCGGCATGGCCGGTCGCCTTCATCGCGCGGGTGAAGAAGCGCGAATAGAGCAGGTGCAGGATCGCGTGCTCGACGCCGCCGATATACTGGTCGACGGGCAGGAAGCGGTCGACGACGGCGCGGTCGGTCGGGCTCTCCGTCCGCCAGGGATCGGTGAAGCGCGCGAAATACCAGGACGAGTCGACGAAGGTGTCCATCGTGTCGGTTTCGCGCCGGGCGGCCGCGCCGCATTGCGGGCAGGCGACGTGCTTCCAGCTCGGATGGTGGTCGAGCGGGTTGCCCGGCCGGTCGAAGGAGACGTCGTCGGGCAGCTTCACCGGCAGGTCGGCATCGGGAACCGGAACCGTGCCGCAACTCGCGCAATGGATCACGGGAATCGGGCAGCCCCAGTAGCGCTGACGCGAGATACCCCAGTCGCGCAGGCGGAAATTGACCTTGCGCGCAGCCACGGGCCGGTTGCCGCGGGTCTCGCTCTCGAGGCGCCGCGCGACCTCCTCCTTCGCCTGGGCGATCGTCAGCCCGTCCAGGAATCGCGAATTGATCATGCGGCCATCGTCGACATAGGCCGTGTCGGTGATGACGAAGCCGGCCGGATCGACGCCTTCCGGCGCCACCACCGGCGTGTTGCCGAGGCCGTATTTGTTGACGAAATCGAGGTCGCGCTGGTCATGCGCCGGGCAGCCGAAGATGGCGCCCGTGCCGTATTCCATCAGGATGAAGTTGGCGACATAGACCGGCAGCGTCCAGGACGGGTCGAAGGGATGCGCGACGCGTAGGCCCGTGTCGAAGCCGAGCTTTTCGGCCTTGTCGATGTTCTCCTGGGCGGTGCCGGTGCGCTTGCACTCGTCGATGAAGGCCTGCAGCGCGGGGTTTTCGGCCGCGGCGGCCTTGGCGAGCGGATGATCGGGGGCAATGCCGAGGAACTTCGCACCGAACAGCGTGTCGGGCCGGGTGGTGTAGACCTCGACCTCTTCCGCTCCGAACGCATTCGATTCGAGCGCGAAACGAACCAGCAACCCCTCGGAGCGGCCGATCCAGTTCTTCTGCATCAGCCGCACCTTGTCGGGCCAGCGGGTCAGCCCCTCGAGAGCGTCGTGCAGCTCCTGGCCGAAGGCGGTGATCCTGAAGAACCACTGCGTCAGCTCGCGGATCTCGACCGGGGCGCCCGAGCGCCAGCCCTTGCCGTCGATGACCTGCTCATTGGCGAGCACGGTCTCGTCGACCGGGTCCCAGTTCACCTTCGCCGTCTTGCGGTCGACGAGCCCGGCCTTGAGGAAGTCCAGGAACATCTTCTGCTGGTGGCGATAATAGGAGGGGTCGCAGGTCGCGAGTTCGCGGCTCCAGTCGAGCGAAAGGCCCATGGACTGCAGCTGCGTGCGCATCGCGGCGATGTTGGCGTAGGTCCATTCCCGCGGATGCACCTTCTTCTGCTTGGCGGCGTTCTCCGCCGGCAGGCCGAAGGCGTCCCACCCCATCGGGTGCAGCACGGCGAAGCCCTTCGCGCGCTTGTAGCGCGCGACCACGTCGCCCATGGCATAGTTGCGGACATGGCCCATATGGATGCGGCCCGACGGATAGGGGAACATCTCGAGCACGTAGTAGCTCGGCCGCGGGTCGTCGTTGCGCGTCTCGAAGAGCTTGCGCTCCTGCCAGACGGCGCGCCATTTCGGCTCGGATTCCTTGGGATTGTAGCGTTCGACGGCCATGGCAGCGGGCTATTCTTGCATGATCGGATGGGGCCGGACGGAGACGGCAGCCGTCCCGTCCGCAGGTCAGCGCAGGATGGTGGCCGAAAACCGGTTCCCACTTTTCGGCATCATGCTCTAGGACACCATTGAGGCGGCGCGGTCAACGCCGTGCCGGGCATGCGAGGGCTTCCGATGAGCGATACGGTGACGCGATGGGCGCAGATTCGGTCTGCGATCGCGCAGGCGGCGCGCGATGTCGAGCGCGATCCCGATTCGGTCGCGCTGATCGCCGTGTCGAAGACGATGCCGGCGGAGGCGATCCTGCCGGTGCTGGAAGCCGGCCAGCGACTTTTCGGCGAGAACTATGTCCAGGAGGCGAAGGCGAAATGGCCGGCGCTGAAGGCGCGTTTCCCCGATGCGCAGGTCCATATGATCGGACCGCTGCAGTCGAACAAGGCGAGGGAGGCGGTCGAGCTGTTCGACGCGATCCATTCGCTCGACCGCGAGAGCCTCGCCAGGGAGCTGTCCCGCGAGATCGCGCGCAGCGGGCGCTCGCCGACCCTCTATGTGCAGGTCAACACGGGTGACGAGCCGCAGAAGGGCGGGGTCAGCCCGGCGGAGATCGACGGCTTCCTCGAGAGCTGCCGCGTCCATCACGGGCTGACGATCGAGGGGCTGATGTGCATTCCCCCGGCCGCCGATCCGCCCTCGCCGCATTTCGCGCTGCTCGCCAAGATCGCCGCCCGCCACGGCCTGCGCGCCCTGTCGATGGGCATGAGCGCCGATTACGAGGCGGCGATCCAGCTCGGCGCGACGCATGTGCGAGTCGGCAGCGCGATATTCGGCGCGCGTGGGTAGTACGTCATGGTCGGGCTTGACCCGACCATCTCAGGCTGGAGAGGTTCTGCGCTCCTTTCGGCCGAAGATTCTCGGGTCTTCGCTTCGCTCCGCCCGAGAATGACGACCTGGCTGAGGCGGTGTTTGGGCGGAATGCCTCTATCTGACCAGCATCACGCAGCGTCGCGCCAGCCGGGGCAGCACCTTCGCGAAGACATGACGCTCGACCGCGACGCAGCCCGCGGTCGGGGTGAAGCCGGGCCGGGCGAGATGCCAGAAGATCGCGCTGCCGCGCCCGCGCACGACCGGGGCGTCGTTCCAGCCCAGCTCGACGATGACGTCGTAGAGGTGGTCGTCGCGGGTCAGGCGTTCTTCGGCCTCGCCGGGCGGGCGGTCGATCAGGCGGTTGTAGCGGCGATCTGCAGCATCGTCGCACCAGGCATCGCGCGGGCCGATGATGCGCAGCGGCAGAAGGCTGCGCGGCCTGACGATCCGGTCGGCACGGTAGAGCACGCGCCGCAGCGGCAGATCCGCGCGGGGAGTGCGGCCGTCGCCCTCGCGCTTCAGCGTGCCGATGCCGGAGCGGCCCAGCGCGCAGGGAAAGGCCGTTCCCCCGGCGACGAGAACGCCCTTCCTGCGGTCGCGGACCGAGGCGAAGACGCGCAGCTTCGAGAGCAGGCGGGGACACTGCTGGAGGCGGCCCGGGCCGGCCCGATCACGGTTTCTCACGGGAATTCCATTGCGCGTGACTTGCGGTCGGGATTCGGCGGGCTCATGGTGACGGTTCATTTCTCGTGCGAACGATCCCATGCCCGCCGTGCATCATATCCTGCTGGTCGATGACGACCAGACCCTGCGAGACGCGCTCGCCGAGCAGCTCGCGCTCTATGACGAGTTCAAGCTCTCGACCGCCGGCACCGCCACGGGCGCCGTCAAGGCGGTGCAGGCGGAGCGCATCGACCTCGCCATCATGGATGTCGGCCTGCCCGACATGGACGGGCGCGAGGCGGTGAAGCTGATGCGCAAGAACGGCTTCAAGAGCCCGGTGATCATGCTCACCGGCCAGGGCTCGGATGCCGATACGGTGCTGGGGCTCGAAGCCGGCGCCAATGACTATGTCGTCAAGCCGTTCAAGTTCGCCGTGCTCCTGGCGCGCATCCGCGCCCATCTGCGGCAATATGAGGCGAGCGAGGACGCGGTCTTCCAGGTCGGCCCCTACACTTTCCATCCCGGGTCCAAGCTGCTCGTCAGCGAAAAGGGCTCGAAGACCAAGCTGACCGAGAAGGAGACCGCGATCCTGCGCTTCCTCTACCGGGCGGGGCGCAAGCCGATCGCCCGCGAGGTGCTGCTGCAGGAGGTCTGGGGCTACAACAGCCAGGTCACCACCCACACGCTCGAGACGCATATCTACCGGCTGCGGCAGAAGATCGAGCCCGATCCGGGCAATGCCCGCCTGCTGGTGACGGATGCCGGCGGCTACCGGCTCAACCCCTAGGACATGGCCCTCGACGACGACATCGCCCTGCTGGCCCGGCAGCCGCTGCTGAGCCTGATGGAGCGCGATGCGCTGCGTCTGCTCGCCTTCGCGGCCGAGAGCCGGATCCTGCGGGCCGGGGACGTGCTGTTCCGCGTCGGCGAGCCCTCGGACGGGGCGGTGCTGGTGATCTCGGGCGCGGTGGCGCTCGACAGCCGCGAGGATGGACAGCCCGCGCAGGAAATCGTCGGGCCGGGCGCGCTGATCGGCGAGACGGCGCTGTTTGCCGCTGTGGCGCGGCCCGTGACGGCGATTGCGCGCGAACCGACGCAGGTGATGCGGCTGTCGCGCAGCGTGATGCGCCGCGTCCTGGCCGAATCGCCGGCTTCGGCGGAGGCGATCGCCGCGGCGGTGGCGCAGCGGCTGCAGGGCTTCGTCGGGCAACTCACCGCCGTACAGGAGGCGCTGACGGCCCTGGAGCGCGGCTGAGGGCGCGCCTCAGAGCTCCAGCGTCACGGTCACAGGGACATGGTCGGAGGGGCGCTCCCAGCCCCGCGCCTCGCGCAGGAAGGTGACGTCGCGCAGCGACGGCGTCAGCGCATCCGACAGCCAGATATGGTCGAGCCTTCGGCCGCGGTTGGAGGCCTCCCAGTCGGCGGCGCGATAGCTCCACCAGCTGTAGAGCTTCTCCGGCTCCGGGCGCAGCCGGCGGGCCGCATCGGTCCAGCCGCCCTCGGAGCGCAGCTTCTCCAGCGTCGTCGTTTCGATCGGCGTGTGGCTGACGACGTCGAGCAACTGCTTGTGGCTCCAGACATCGTGCTCGTAGGGCGCGATGTTGAGGTCGCCGACCAGAATCGCCGGCCGGTCGGTCGGCCGCTTGGCGACGTTCCAGGCGCCGATTTCGTCGAGGAAGGCGAGCTTGTGGGCGAATTTCTCGTTCTTCTCGGGATCGGGAATGTCGCCGCCGGCGGGGATGTAGAAATTATGGATCGCGATGCCGGCGGCGGCCCCTGCTGCGGCATCCAGCACCACGGTCATGTGGCGGGCGTCGTTGCGGCCGCACATCGCCATCGCGTCGCGTTCGCTGAAGGGCAGCTTCGAGAGGATCGCGACGCCGTTATAGCCCTTCTGGCCGATGAAGGCCTGGTGGATATAGCCGGCCTTCTCGAAGGCCTTGGCCGGAAACTGGTCGTCCGGCGTCTTGGTTTCCTGGAGGCACAGGATGTCCGGCGCATGACGCGTCAGGAAATCGGTGATCATGCTGATGCGCAGCCTGACCGAGTTGATGTTCCAGCTGGTGACGGTGAGTTGCACGCGCGCGCTTCCGGCAAAGAGAGGTGCCGGAAACTGGTTCGGGGCGGCGTGAAAAGCAAGCCGGATTGGCGCCGTCGGGTCGATGACCCGCCGCCGAGCGCGACGAGGCGGAACGTCAGAGCCTGCGCTGATAGTCGATGACGAAGTTCTTCGCGTCGGGCTTGCGCTGGGTGTCGAGGTTATAGAGCGACACGCTGGTCTCGTAGCCTTGCGGATCGACGACCACCCATTGCCGCAGCACATTCGCGGCGAGATCGAATTTGAGGGCGATCTTGGAGGTCCCGCCCAGCGTCGTGCGATCCTCCAGGCGCAGCGTCAGCACATCGCCATCGACCGCGGCGCCGGTGATCGTGCCCTCGCGCGCCAAATCCATGCGCTCGCGCACGAGGAACTTCAGCGGCGTCTGGCCGAGCGAATAGACATCCTGCGTCGCCAGCCGCTTGTCGCGCACGGCGACCGAGGTGCCGTCGGCGATGACCTCGATCGTCGCGGGCGGCTCGTATTCGAAGCGCATCTTGCCCGGACGCTGAATATAGATGCGGCCCTCGAGGCGCCGGCCATCGGCAGCATGCTGGATGAAATTGCCCTGCAGCGTGGTGAAGCTGTTGAGATAGGCGTTCAGCCGCTCGATCGCCTCCTCGCGGGTGGCCGGCGCTGCCGTGCGAGCGCGGGTGACGGGGACAGACGGCGCTGCGCGTGTCGCTTCGGCTGCGGCAGGAGCGGTGGCTCCGACGGAGGCCGCCTGAACGGTCGCGGCCTCGGCGACGCGGGGCAGACCGAGCCCGGCCGGCCGCACCGGCGGCAACGGCAGGGCGCGCGGAGCGGCCGGCTTGGTCGCGGCGGGCTTCGGCGGCAGGATCTGGAGCGGCTGGGCTGCCAGCGGCGCGGACAGTGCCAGGACGCCGCAGCACGCCAGAATCGCGACGCGGCCCGTGAGCGCAGCCCGGTTCGGTCGCGTCGATGTCGATGCCATGAGCCGGCCTCGCTCCCTTGTTTCGCGGTCGGCCACGTCGGCCGGCGGCGGATTTGTTCCGGAAGAGCCTCCGGCTCTCGGTCCTGAACGCCTTTATTGCGCTGCAGGTTGCAGCGTCCTGATGGCAATTTGAGGACCGGCAGCCCTCAGGACAAGGGCTGCGCCGCCTTCCCTCAATCCTCGTCTTCGCGGGCCCGGCCGGTTTCGACGAGGATTTCGCGTTTGCCGGCGTGGTTGGCGGGGCCGACGA
>LSIG01000094.1 GCA_001556125.1 Rhizobiales bacterium CCH10-E5
TCATCCCCTGCCGGACCTTCTCCCCCGAGGGGAGAAGGAGGCTGACTTATCCCCGGTGCTTTCGTGTCGCCTTAATCTGCCACCACCTCATCCCCGAGGGGCAGCCATCCGGAAGGCAAGCCGTTGGTGGGGATGGGCGCGGCGCCTGCGGCCAGCCTTGCAAGCTGGACTCGGGAGGCTTCGGGGCACCGCCCTGGGGGTACTACGGCCCCTGTGCGAGGAGCTCGCTGGACCGGTCGTTGGCATCACGCCTTCGTCCCATGCCGGACGGCGCGACAACCCGATGAGGGGAACTGGCGCCCGAGGGCTCGCGGCGGAGGCTGGCCTTCGACCCGATAAGCGCGGCCCGGAGACAAAAAACGCCGACAAGCGGAGCGCCACGGGGCGTGCGGATGGTGGCTCAATCCATCCGCGCCGCATCCTGGCTCAACGGATGCGGATTTGAGACCCACGCGCCTCGCGGCGCTCCGCTGCCCCTCGTCATCAACCGACGCCGGAAGGCGGGCGGGGACTTCCGCTGTGCGGTTTCGCGGGAAGGCGCGAACCCCTCCCCCTTGTGGGGAGGGGCAGGGGTGGGGGTCGGAAAGCTGAGCGCGCCCTGGACAGGCTGGGTGCACCATCCATGCCAGTCCGGCGAACGCCCACCAGGCGGCACGACCCCCACCCCTTCCCCTCCCCACAAGGGGGAGGGGTCTGCGTCGCGATTCCGGCGCTCTCTCGTCCCGAGATGCTCGCGTCGAGCCCGAGCATGACGCGCGGGACCCCCTCAGTCCCCGGTCATCGTCATCTCGGCGTCGATCGCCTTCATGGTCGGGTTGGCGGCGCAGAAGGCGCGGATGCGGGCGGCGACGGCGGGCGGGTATTCGCTCGTGCCGCGGGCGCCGGATTTCAGCCAGTCGGCGCAGCTCAGCTCCCGGTCGGTGATCCGGGCCATGGCCGGGGCGGGCAGGAGCAGCAGGCCGGCGAGGGCGGCCGCGAAGGCGTGCGGAAGGCGGGGCATGGGGAACGGTCCTGACGGGGGGCCCGCGCGGCGGGCTCGCATGGGCGCGCTCCTGCCCCGCCGCGCCGCCGGAGGCAAATGCGATTGTCGCCGCCCCGATGCGCGGGCAGGGCAGGGAACAAAGGCCGCATTCGCCGCGCGGCGCCCTTCCGTGATAGGCAGCGGCGACATTCCGCAACAGGTTCGACGACATGGCCAAGAAGACGCCCGAACAGCTCGCCCGCGAATTCGAGGGGCGCAAGGCCAAGGGGCTGGCCAAGGGCGCCGCCGCCTTCTGGCCGAACATCCTGTCCAACGCCGTGCTGAAGCTGACCGCGGCGAAGGCGGAGATCACGGTCGCGGCGCTGACCGAGCTGCTGGCGAAGGACGCCGAATCGAAGGACGTCACCCTCGCCGCCGGCGCGGCCGAGGCGCTGGCGCGTCTGCGCCAGGCGGTGGCGAAGGGGGAGGGCTGACCTCGTCATTGCGAGCGCAGCGAAGCAATCCAGGCAACGTCGAGTGCTGCCGCTCCTGGATGGCTTCGCTGCGCTCGCCATGACGGTGGAGGGTCCGGAGCCCTCTGATCCTCACCCCGGCTCGCCGGCGATGACGCCCTTGCGCAGCAGGAAGCAGCCATAGGGGCGGGGGTCGCCGACCTGGACCACCGCGAAGGCGCGCCGCGCCGCCTCGTAGAAGGCGAAGCGCTCGATGCCGGCGAGCGGGGCCGGCCGCCCGAGCGCGGCGTCGATCTCGCGCTGCACGGCGGCCTGGACGGCGGGTATCGTGGCGGCGTCGCCGACGACCAGCATGCGGCGCAGCGGTTCGGGTTCGAAATCGTCGATCGGCAGCACGGAGAGGATGGCCCGCGCCGCCCGCTCCATGGTCAGGCCGGGCAGCCGGACGAGCCGGCCGCTGGTGGTCGCGGCGGCGATCGTCTCGGCCGGGTGGTTGGCATCGACCAGCGCGAGGTCGTCGCCATGGCCCATGGCGGCGAGGATCCAGAGCAGGTCGGCGGAGAGGACGGGGTCGAGGGTCTTCAGCATGGCGGGGTCGTCCTGACAGGCGAAAGGCGGGTCACAGCCGACCCCGCCGGGCGAGGTAGACGCGCTGCGCGGTGCCGCCGAAGATCGCGGCGCGCTCGTCCTCGCTGCAGCCGTCGAGCAGCGTCTGCGCGGCGTCGAACCAGCGCTCGTAAGGCGCGCGCAGCGTCACCACCGGCCAGTCGCTGCCGAAAATCAGCCGCTGCGGGCCGAAGGTCATCAGCAGGTGGTCGACGACCGGCTGGAGCGTGGCGAGGCTCCAGTCCGGCCCGGCCTCGGTGACGAGGCCGGAGAGCTTGCAGAATGTGGCGGGATGGGCGGCGAGCGCGGCGATCCCCTCGCGCCAGGCGGCGAGGTCGCCGGCGACGAGATCGGGCTTGGCGCCGTGGTCGATGACGACGGTGAGCCGGGGCTCGCGGGCGAGCAGAGCAAGCGTGGCGGTGATATGCTCCGTCTTGATCAGCGCGTCGAAGACGAGGCCGTGGGCGACCATCGCGGCCAAGGCCGGGGCGAGTTCCGGCCGGCCGAGAAAGCCGAGGTCGGGAATATCCTGCGCCATCGGGCGCAAGCCCACCAGCAGCTGGTCGGCGGCGAGTTCGGCAATGCGGGCGGGGGCGTCGGGCGCCTCGAGATCCGTCCAGCCGACGACGCCGGCGACGAAGGCCGTGCGCCCGGCGGTGTCGAGCAGGAAGCGCGTCTCGGCCTCGGTCGGCGCGGCCTGGACGAGGATGGTGCGGTCGATGCCGTGGCGGGCGAGCAGGGGGGCGAGATCGTCGGGCGTGAAGTCGCGGTGGATCGGCCCAAGCGCGGGCGTCAGCCAGCCGTAATCGCCGCGCGCGATCTGCCAGAGATGCTGGTGGGCGTCGATGCGGAGCGGACTCATTGGGGCACCGGCACATCGGCGGCGAGCAGGCCCTCCGCCTTGAGCTCCGCCCAGAGCGCGGCCGGGACGGGCTGCGCGAGTTCGGCGATCTGGTCGGCGACCTCGGCGGGCGAGACCGCACCCATGACGAGGCTCGCCACCGCCTTGTGGCCGAGCGGGAACTGCAGCGCGGCGCGGCGCAAGGGCACGCCATGGCGGGCGCAGACCGCCTCGATCGCCGCGACGCGGGCGAGGATTTCCCGCGGGGCGGGGTTGTAGTTGTAGCGCGCACCGGGGACCGGGCCGGTGGCGAGGATGCCGGAGTTGAAGACGCCCCCTAACATCAGGCCGATGCCCTTCTCCAGCGCGAGCGGCATGAAGGAGGCCAGCGCCGGCTGTTCCAGCAGCGAGTAGCGCCCGGCGAGCAGCATGGTGTCGAAGTCCCCAGTGCGGGCGAAGCGCTCGCACATCTCCGCCTCGTTGACGCCGACGCCGATGGCGCCGACGGCGCCGGCCGCCCGCAGGGCCTCCAGCGCGCGATAGGCGCCGTCCATCGCCTCGGAAAAGCGCTGCTCGATCAGCGCCGCGCCATGGGTCCAGACGTCGACATCGTGGATCAGGACGATGTCGATGCGGTCGACGCCCAGCCGCAGGGCCGATTGTTCGAGCGAGCGCATCGCGCCATCGTAGGAATAGTCGAAGCGCAATCCATGCGGCAGGCCGCCGCGATAGCCGGAGCCGTCGCCGCGTCCGGCGAAAGGCTTGGCCACGCGCCCGATTTTGGTGGAGAGCACGAGGCCCTCGCGCGGCACCCGCCGCAGCGCCGCGCCGATGCGATGCTCGGAGAGGCCGTGGCCATAGAGCGGGGAGGTGTCGAACAGGGTGACGCCCCCGGCGATCGCGGCCTCGACGGTCGCGACGGCGGTCGCCTCGTCGAGATGGGCGTACAGATCGCCCAGCGGCGCGCCGCCGAAACCGAGCGTCGAGACGGGCAGGCGGCTGCGGCCGAGCGGGCGCGGCGCAAGGGCAGAGGCAGGCGGCATCGGGCGTTTCCGTTCTCGTTGCGCAGAGTATGTGCACACCGACATGTTAGCTTGCAACCGTCTTCGATCTTGATTAGCGTCCGGCGCAAGATGGTGGCCGGCGATCAGGGACGAGGTCCCGCGCCGGCGCCGCAGAACAGCCCGAAACGGGCGATGCGCGAGAAGTCCTGGGAGGACGAGAGATGAGCCAGACTCCGATCAAGCCGAGCCGCCGCGCGCTGCTGCGCGGCACCGCCGCCCTCGCCGCCACCGGCGCGATCGGCGCGCCGATGGTGCTGCGCGAGGCGCGCGCCCAGGCGGCCTTCAACTGGAAGCGCTTCTCGGGCACGACGATCGACGTGCTGCTGGTGAAGAACCCGCGCTCGGACCTGTTCCAGGCGGCCGAGAAGGAGTTCACCGAGCTCACCGGCATCAAGGTTTCCTCCGAGCAGGTGCCGGAGCAGCAGCAGCGCCAGAAGGCCGTGATCGAGTTCGCCTCGGGGAGGCCCAGCTTCGATGTCAGCGGCATCTCGCTGCATGTGCAGAAGCGCATGGCGGCAAAGGGCAAGTGGTTCGAGGATCTGAACCCCTATATCAAGGACGCCTCGCTGACCTCGCCGGACTTCGCGTTCGAGGATTTCGGCGCCGGTCCGGTCGCCTACGCGCGGCAGGCCGACGGGGCGCTCGATACGCTGCCCTTCTTCGTCGATTACTGGATGGTCTACTACAACAAGGAGCTCTTCGACGCGAAGGGTGTCGCCTTCCCCAAGACGATGGAGGAGATGTTCACCGCGGCGCAGAAGCTGCACGATCCCGCCAAGGGCGTCGCCGGCTTCGTCTCGCGCGGGCTCAAGAACGCCAATGTCCCGGTCTGGTCCTGCCTGATGCTCGGCCAGGGCATGGAGGCGACCTCGGCGGACGGCAAGCTGCAGACCGATACGCCGGAGGCGATCTGGGCGGCGGAACTCTACCGCAAGCTCAACAAGGAGACCGGCCCGGTCGGCTCCGTCGGCTTCAACTGGAACGAGTGCCAGACCACCTTCATGCAGGGCCGCGCCGCGATGTGGCTCGACGGCATCGGCTTCGCCACGCCGCTGGAGGATCCGTCCAAGTCCCGCATCGTCGGCAAGGTCGGCTATGGCGTGACGCCGCCGGGGCCGAAGGCGCATCATGCCGGCATGTTCGGTGACGGCATCGGCATCTCGCGCGGCTCGCAGAAGAAGCAGGCCGCCTGGCTCTACATCCAGCACATGACCAACAAGGCCCAGCAGCTCGCCATGCTCAAGGCCGGCGCCGGCGCGCCGGCGCGCTCCTCGGCCTATCTCGACACCGCGACGATCCAGGCGTCGAAGTTCGGCAAGCAGTATTTCGACTGCCTGCTGGCCTCGGCGAAGATCGCCCGGGCGGCGCTGCCGCAGATCGTGCCGGTCACCGAGTTCCGCGACGTCTTCGGCGTGGCGCTGACCAACATGATCGGCGGGTCGGATGTCGCCGCCGAGCTGAAGAAGGCGACGGAAGCCTTCGCGCCGGTGCTCGCCAAGAGCGAGCAGGGCTGAGGTTCGGCGCTTTGTCGTCATGGTCGGCCTTGTGCCGACCATCCACGCCTTCGCTGGGCGAAGGCTGTGTTCAAGACGTGGATGCTCGCCACAAGGGCGAGCATGACGGGTTGGTTCGAGCGATCAAGTCATGACAGCCACATCACTCCCATCGCCGACGGCCGTCGCACCCGCACAGCCCGCGCCCTTCGTCCATTCGGCCGATTTCACGCCGCGCTACTGGCTGTTCGCGGCGCCGGCCGTGCTCGTCGTCGGGACGGTGATCGTCTTCCCCTGGCTGTTCACGCTCTACATGTCCGGCCATGACTGGAAGATCGGCGGCGGGCCGGAATTCGTCGGCCTGCAGAACTTCGTCGAGCTGTTCCGCGACGCCCGCTTCCTCGAGTCGATGGGGCACACCTTCTATTTCACGACGCTGGCCGTGGTGCTGCCGATCGTCTTCGGCACGGCGGCGGCACTGGTGTTCCACCGCGAATTCCCGTTCCGGGGCCTGCTGCGCACCGTCTTCGTGATGCCGATGATGGCGACGCCGGTGGCGGTGGCGCTGGTCTGGACGATGATGTTCCATCCCCAGCTCGGCGTGCTGAACTATCTGCTCTCGCTGGTCGGCATCGGGCCGCAGGCCTGGGTCTATTCGCCCGATACGGTGATCCCGACGCTGATCCTCGTCGAGGTCTGGCACTGGACGCCGCTGGTCATGCTGATCGTGCTCGGCGGGCTCGCCGGTCTGCCGCGAGAGCCTTACGAATCCGCGCTGATCGACGGCGCCAATGACTGGCACATGTTCCGCCACATCACGCTGCCGCTGGTCTGGCCCTTCATCATGGTGGCGATCGTGATCCGCACGATCGACGCGCTGAAGGCCTTCGACACGATCTTCGTGATCACCCAGGGCGGTCCGGGCACGGCGTCGGAGACGCTGAACATCTTCCTCTATCTGCAGGCGTTCCAGTTCTACAAGATCGGCTACGCCTCGGCCGTGGTGGTGATCTTCTTCGTCATCATCATCATGCTCTCGCTGCTGCTGCTCTATGCGCGGCAGAAGTCGAAGTGGAACGCGTGATGGCGGCGATCCCATCCACAGCCCTCATCCTGAGGAGCGCTCCGCAGGAGCGCGTCTCGAAGGATGGTCCAGCACGCTCCGGAGACATCTGGAGCATCCTTCGAGACGCCGCTGCGTGGCTCCTCAGGATGAGGGCTGAGGAGCAAGGGGGGCGTCTCCCATGACCCGCCTCGCCAAGAAGTTCGGCTTCTACGCCTCCGTCTTCGTGCTGGTCTCGCCGGCGGTGTTGGTGTTCCTCTGGATGATCTCGCTCTCGTTCAAGAACGAGCTCGACAACACCGCCTTCCCGCCCGTCTTCATTCCCGATCCGCCGACGCTGAAGAACTACATCGACGTCTTCGCGCAGAACAATTTCGCGCTCTATCTGTGGAACTCGATCCTGGTCACGGGCGGGGCGGTGCTGATCGGGCTCGCGGTCGGCGTGCCGGCCGGCTACGGCATCGCGCGCGGCAAGGCGACGAAGTTCGCGATCCTGATCCTGGTCGCGCGCATGACGCCGGCCCTGTCCTATCTGATCCCGCTCTTCCTGCTGTTCCAGATGACCGGGCTGGTGGGGACGATCACGGCGCTCGTCATCACCCATCTCGTCATCACCATCCCGATCATCGTCTGGATCATGATCGGCTATTTCGAGAACGTGCCGATCGAACTGGAGGATGCGGCGCGGATCGACGGCGCCTCGACCTGGCAGGCCTTCCGCCATGTCGCGCTGCCGCTGGCGATGCCGGGCGTCACGGTCGGCGGCATCCTCGCCTTCATCTTCTCCTGGAACAACTTCATCTTCTCGGTCGTGCTCGGCGGCAAGAACAGCCGCACGCTGCCCTCGGCGGTCTACAACTCGCTGACCTTCGAGCAGATCTCCTGGGGCCCGCTGGCCGCGGCCGCGCTCCTGGTGACGCTGCCGGTGCTGCTGGTGACGGTGCTGGCGCAGCGCCAGATCGTCGCCGGGCTCTCGGCCGGAGGGCTCAAGGATGGCTGACGCGCGCAATCCCCATCACCGCCGGGCGCATGTCTGCTCACGCGGCCCGACACCCACACCTCTCATTCTCTCCCTCTGAAAGACGCTTCTCCATGTCCATCGATCCCCACCGCTTCGGCCTCTCCTGCGCCATCACCACCCCGATGCGGGAGGGCGGCAGCGTCGACCTGCCGCGGCTCGTCCACCATGCCCGCCATGTCCTCGCCCAGGGCTGCGACAGCGTCACGCTGTTCGGCACGACGGGCGAGGGCGCGGCGCTCGGCCTGCCGGCGCGGGGCGCGATGATGGGCGCGCTGCTGGGAGCGGGCATCGATCCGGCGACGCAGATCTATGCCGGCGTCGCGGCGGCCTCGCTGAACGAGTCGGTCGAGCAGGGACGCCTCGCGCTCGATGCCGGCGCCAAGGGGCTGCTGGTCGCGCCGCCCTTCTACTTCAAGGGCGTCAGCGACGAGGGGCTCTATCGCTGGTTCTCGCAGCTGTTCGAGAAGCTCGGCCCCTCCGTGCGCAACGTCATCCTCTACCACATCCCCTCGGTGACGGCGGTGGGCCTGAGCGTCGGGCTGATCGACCGGCTGAAGAAGGCTTTTCCCGGCGTCGTCACCGGCGTGAAGGATTCGTCGGGCGACTATGCCAACACCGAGGCCTATCTGAAGGCGCATGGCGAACTCGCCATCCTCGTCGGCGACGAGCGCCTGCTGGCGAAGGCGGTGCGCAACGGCGCCCAGGGCTCGATCTGCGGCGTCGCCAATCTGGTGCCGCATCTGCTGCGCCCCATCGTCTATGAGGGCAAGGACTCTTCCGTCGTGAATGCGCTGGTCGACGAGATCTGCTCGCATCCGGTTCTGGCGGCGGTGAAAGCGCTGGTCGGCCACTTGCACGGCGATGCCGGCTATGGCGCGATGCGTCCGCCGCTGGAGGCGCTCGACGAAGGGACGCGCAAGCGGCTGTTCGCCGCGTTCGACAAGATCACGCAGGCTAAGGCGGCCTGAAGGAGGATGTCTTGAACCAGTCCGAGCAGGATCCGCGCGAGGGCGAGCCGCTGAAGCTGAGGGAGCGCGCCTACGCCTCCTTCACCGAACGGCTGCTGGCGCGCGAGATCAAGCCCGGGCAGTTCGTGACCCAGCGCGAGCTGGTGGCGCTGACCGGCCTGCCGCTCGGCGCCATCCGGGAGCTGATCCCGCGGCTGGAGGCGGAGGGGCTGATCAAGACGGTGCCGCAGCGGGGCATGCAGGTCGCCCATGTCGATCTCAACCTGATCCGCAACGCCTTCCAGTTCCGGCTCTTCCTCGAGAAGGAGGCGACGGCGCTCTATGCGGTCAACGCCACCGACGAGGAGATCGCGCAGCAGCGCGCCCGGCACGAGGCGATCATCGCCCGGGCCGAGGCCGGCGGCGACCCGCAGCTGATCGAGGATGCCGAGGATGTCGACCGGCTGATGCACGAGGCGATCATCGACCATCTCGACAACGACATCGTCTCCAAGGCCTTCCGCGTCACCTGGCTGAAGATCAGGCTGATCCGGCAATACGAGACGCGCATCCAGAACCACATCCTGGTGCCGGTCATGCGCGACCACCTGAAGATCATCACCGCCATCGAGGCCCGCGATCCGATCCGGGCCGCGGAGGAGATGGGCATCCATATCGGCAACGCCCGCACGCGGGCGATGAGTTACTGAGGAAGGACGTTCGCGGCAGAACCGCCCCGTCATCCTGGACAAGCTGCGAAGCAGCGCCGTTCCGGGATCCATCATAGGGCCGTGCGCCCCACGATGGATCACGGTCGGCCTGCGGCCGCCCAGGATGACGGCGTTTTGGATTTCACGAACAGCCGGTTCTTTGAAGGCCGGGACATCACATCGAGCCGGAAAACCGGCCGCATTGGGAGGAGACCATCATGACGACGTTGACGAAACGAGACTTCCTCGCCGGCTCGGCTGCCCTCGCGGGCGCCATCGCCATGCCGAGCGTCCTGCGCGCGCAGGCGACCGTGCTGCGCTGGGGCGAGATGCTGCCCACGACCCATCCGCAGGTGCAGATGGTCGAGCGCATCGCCAAGCAGGTGAAGGAGAAAAGCGGCGGACGCATCGACATCCAGGCCTTTCCGGCCGGCCAGCTCGGCTCCGGCAAGGACATGATGGAGTCGGTCGCCTCCGGCGCTCTGACCATGACCACGGACGGGGCGGCCGCGCTCGGCTCCTTCCTGCCGCAGCTCTCGGTGGTCGAGGCGCCCTATCTCTGGCGCGACGCCGCCCATATGGCGAAGGTCGCCAAGGCGCCGGTCTTCGCGCAGATGAATGCGGAGCTGGAGAAAAAGCGCGGCATGCGCATGGCCGCCGTGACCTATTACGGCAAGCGCCATCTCACCACGGGCTCCAAGCCGGTGAAGAGCGCAGCCGATGTCGCCGGCCTGAAGCTGCGGGTGCCGCCGGTCGATACCTTCCGCGCCATGGTCGAGGCCTGGGGCGCGAAGGCGACGCCGGTGAACTTCAACGAGCTCTACCTGGCGCTGAGCCAGGGCGCCGTCGACGGGCAGGAGAACCCGCTGCCGACGATCCACAGCGCCAAGCTGCAGGAGGTTCAGAAGCACCTCATCCTGACCGGCCACATCATCACGCCACGCCTCGTCATCGTGAACGGCGATTTCTGGAAGGGCCTCAAGGACGCCGACCGCAGCCTGCTGGAGGCGGCCATCGCCGAGGGTGTCGCCTGGCAGGACGCCGAACTCGCCAGCCAGGAGGGCAGCCTCGTGGCGACGCTGAAGGCCGCCGGCATGAGCGTGACCGAGCCGGATCTCGAGAGCTTCTCGAAGCCGGTGCTGGCGAGCCTGCCCAAGCAGTTCGAAAGCAAGTGGGGCAAGGGCACCTGGGACGCGCTGGCGGCGCTTTGAGGCTCAAGCTGACCGGATGGGGCGCGGGGAACCCTCTCCCGTAGGGAGAGGGCAGGGTGAGGGGTCGGCCGATTGACGCTTTGGCCGCGACCGCACCGCCGCGCCGCTTGGATTTGATGGTTTCCTGGTCCAGGAGCCAGCACCTCTCCCCTGCCCCTCTCCTTACAGGAGAGGGGTTCCCCGCGCCTGCTGGATCGACGTCGATGAAATCCCTCCTCCACCTCTCCGACCGCATCGTGCGGGCTGCTGCCGTGGCGCTGCTTCTGGCGCTGCTGGTCGCGGTGCTGCTCGGCGTGGTGTCGCGGCAGCTCAACGCGCCGCTGGCCTGGACCGACGAGCTCGCGCAGTACCTGCTCGTCTGGACGGGTTTCGTCGGCTGGATCATCGCGGCGCGGCGGCGCTCGCATATCCGCATCACCGTCTTCGCCGAGAAGCTGCCGGCCGGGGCAGGGCGGGTGCTGGAGATCGTGACGCAGGCCGCGATCATCGTCTTCGCGGCGGTGCTGATCCGCTATTCCTTCGCGCTGATCGAGCGCAACTGGGACGTCGAGTCGATCGCGCTGCCGATCCCGGGGGCGGCGCTCTACATCGTCATGCCGCTGGCGGGGCTCGCGCTGATCCTGCAGGCGCTGGCCGAGATCGGCGATGTCGTGGCGGGGCGCCGCCATGTCGCGGCCGAGCCGGGGAGCCAGCCGCTGTGACGACGCTGATGCTGCAGATCCTGCCGGTCTGGTTCGCCGCGCTGCTGATCGGCGTGCCGCTCTTCGTCTCGATGGGGCTGGCGGCGATCGCGTTCGCGTTTCTCGGCGGCTTCCCGCTCGGCATCGTGCCGCAGAAGATCGCGCAATCGGCCAATTCCTTCCCGCTGCTGGCGGCGCCGCTGTTCATCCTGATGGGCAACATCATGAATTCGGCCGGCATCACCGACCGGATCTTCGCCTTCGCCACCGCCTGCGTCGGCTGGCTGCGCGGCGGCCTCTGCCACGCCAACATCCTCGCCAGCGTGATCTTCGCGGGCATGTCGGGCTCGGCCGTGGCGGATGCCGGCGGCGTCGGCACGCTCGAGATCAAGGCGATGAAGGACGAGGGCTACGACGCCGAGACGGCGGCCGCGATCACGGCGGCCTCCGCCACGATCGGCCCGATCATCCCGCCCTCGCTGCCGATGGTGATCTATGGCGTCTCGGCGGATGTCTCGATCGGCGGGCTGTTCCTCGCCGGAATCATCCCCGGCCTGCTGATGGCCGGGCTGCTGATGGCGATGGTGGTGCATGTCGCGAAGAAGCGCGATCTGCCGCGCCATCCCTTCCCCGGCGCGGCGCAGCTGTGGGTCGCCTACAAGGAGGCGCATTGGGCGCTGATGACGCCGGTGATCCTGTTCGGCGGGATGATGGCCGGCATCTTCACGCCCACCGAGGCGGCGGCGGTCGCCACGGCCTATGCGCTGGTGCTCGGGCTCTTCGTCTATCGCAGTTTCGCTCTCGACGATCTGCCGGAGCTGGTCGTGCAGACGGTCGAGACGACCGGCGTGGTGCTCGCGCTGGTGATGACGGCGGCCGCGCTCGGCTGGTGCCTGTCGATCTCGCGCATCCCGCAGGTGGTCGGCCCGATGCTGGTCGATCTCGCCGGCAACCCGTTGATCTTCCTGCTGATCGTCAACCTGCTGCTGCTCTTCGTCGGCTGCTTCATGGAGGCGCTCGCCGCCATGCTGATCCTGATCCCGATCCTGACGCCGGCGGCGGCGCAGTTCGGGATCGACCCAATCCAGTTCGGGCTGATCTTCGTGCTCAACCTGATGATCGGGACGATCACGCCGCCGGTCGGCGTCGTGCTCTTTGTCACGGCGAAGGTCGCCAACATCAGCTTCGAGTCGATGTCGCGGGCGATCGTGCCCTGGCTGATGCCGCTGCTGGCGGTGCTGGTCGCGATCACGCTGTGGCCGCCGCTGACGACCTGGCTGCCGAACCTCGTGATGGGACGCTGAGGCTGCGAAGCCCCAGCGTCCCCGCCGGGCTCAGGCCTTGCGGTGGATCTGGAAGCCGGCGAAGGACTGGCTCACCGGCATGATCTCGAGGCTGTTGATGTTGACATGGGCGGGGAGCGTCGCGACCCAGAACACCGTGTCGGCGATGTCCTGCGGCTGCAGCGGATCGGCGCCGCCATAGAGCGCGTCATAGGCGGCCTTGTCGCCGCCGTTGCGGACCAGCGTGAACTCGCTCTCGCAGAGGCCGGGCTCGATCGAGGTGATGCGCACGCCGGTGCCCTGCAGATCCGAGCGCAGGCCGAGCGAGAATTGGCGCACGAAGGCCTTGGTGCCGCCATAGACGTTGCCGCCGGCATAGGGCCAGTTCGAGGCCACGGAGGCGATGTTGACGATGGCGCCGCGCCGCTCGATCAGCCCCGGCAGCAGGTGATGGGTCAGCGTCACCAGCCCGGTAACGTTCGTGCCGATCATCGTCTTCCAGTCCGAGAGCTTGGTCTGCGGCGCGGGCTTGGTGCCGAGCGCGAGGCCGGCATTGTTCAGGAGCACGTCGATCTTCGCGAAGTCGGCCGGCAGGGCCGCGAGCGCCGCCGTCATCGCCGCCTCGTCGGTGATGTCGAAGGCGGCGCCGTGGAAGCGTTCGCCGAGCTCGGCCTTCAGCGCGTCGAGCCGGTCGGCCCGGCGGCCGGTGCCGATGACGCGCCAGCCGGCGGCGATGAAGCGGCGCGCGGTCGCGGCGCCGAAGCCGGCGGTGGCGCCGGAGATCAGGATGGTCTTGGTCATGGTCGGGTTTCCGGGTTGGGGGATCAAAAGACGACAGGCGGCCCGGACCGCGCCCGGTTGCTCCGGTGCGAGGCTGGACCGCGAGCGGGGATCAGCGGTCGCTCAGACCTCACCGCCCTGATGGAGGTAGTGCTTCACGTCGAGGACGATCTTGCGGTCGAGTTCGCCGATCGCGGCCTCGTCGCGGCCATCATAGGGGATCGAGAGCAGGACGTGGCGGATGGCGTTGAGCCGGGCCCGCAGCTTGTCGTTGCCGCGGATGACATGCCAGGGCGCCCGGTCGGTTGAGCTGCGCCGGAGCATTTCATCGAAGGCTTCCGAATAGGCGGCGAAGCGCGGGATCGCCTCGAAGTCGATCGGCGAGAGCTTCCAGCGCTTGAGCGGGTCGTGCCAGCGCGCATGCAGCCGCAGCATCTGCATCTCGGGGCCGATGGTGATGAAGAGCTTGATCAGGCGGATGCCGTCGCGCACCAGCATGCCCTCGAAGGCTGGCGCCTCGTGCAGCAGGGTGTCGGTCTGCTCCGGCGTGCAGAAGCCCATGACACGCTCGACGCCGGCGCGGTTGTACCAGGAGCGGTCGAAGAAGACGATCTCGCCGGCCGTCGGCATCTGCGCCGCGTAGCGCTGGAAATACCATTGCCCCGCCTCGCTGTCGGAGGGTTTTGAGAGGGCCACGACGCGGGCCTGGCGCGGGTTGAGGTGCTGGGTGAAGCGGCCGATCGTTCCGCCCTTGCCGGCGCCGTCGCGACCCTCGAAAACGATGACGACGCGCTCCTTGCGCTCGCGCACCCAGGTCGCGAGCTTCTGCAGCTCGATCTGGAGCGGCTCCAGCTCGCGCTCGTAGCGCTTGCGCTTCATGCGTTTGCCGTAGGGGTATTCGCCGCTGCGGAAGGCGGCGTCCGTGATCGCCTCGGGCAGCGTCTCGGCCTCGATGTCGAAGCCCTGCGGACCGAGGGGCTTGCGGGGCGTCTTCGTCTTCGGTGTCCTGCCCGTGGTGGCTGGAGCCGGGCCCTCGCCGCTGTCGGAAACCAGGCGGATCGCGGATTTCTTGGTGCGCGCTGACAGGGTCTTGGCCATCGGAGCCTCCTCGGCAATGCGCCCAGCCTAGCGGGCCTCAGCGGCGAAGGGAATTGACGGGCGCCGCGCCGGCCATCAGGAAGGGGCGCCCGCCTGCGCCGCTTCCTCCGGTGCCGTCCGTGTCGAGGTTTCCCATGCCCGGTGCCGTCGATCCCCTAGCCGCCACGACGCAGGCGCTCGTCGAAGCGATGGGGTCGGCTGCGCTGCTGCTGGATGCGCAGGGGGTGGCCCAGGCGCTGAGCCCGGCGATGCGCGCCCTGATCCCGGCGCTGGAAAAGGGACGGCTGCTGACACTGGTGATGCGCGATCCGGACCTGATCGAGGCGATCGAAGGCGTCTCGCGGCAGGGGGGACGGCAGGTGATCGAGCTGATCGAGCGCGTGCCGGTGGAGCGCACCTTCCGCATCCATATCGCTGCGCTGGGCAGCGAGGGTGTCCGGCGACCGGTGCTGCTGACCTTCGAGGACCTCAGCGAGCAGCGCGTCACCGAGCGGATGCGGGTCGACTTCGTCGCCAATGCCAGCCACGAGCTGCGCACGCCGCTGGCCTCGCTGCTCGGCTTCGTCGAGACGCTGCAGGGCCCGGCGCGCAACGATGCCGGCGCGCGCGACCGTTTCCTGGCGATCATGCGCGAGCAGGGGCTGCGCATGGCGCGGCTGGTGGACGACCTGCTCTCGCTTTCGCGGATCGAACTGCGCGCCCATCTGGCGCCGGAGACGCCGGTCGATCTGACCGGCATCTCGCGCGAGATCGTGGATTCGCTGACGCTGATGGCACGCGAGCGCGAGGTGACGCTGACGCTGCGGGCGCCGACCGAGCCGGTAAACGTACCGGGCGACCGCGACGAGCTGCTGCGGCTGATGGAAAACCTCGTCGAGAACGCGATCAAGTACGGCAAGAGCGGCGGAGAGGTCGTGATCGACGTCGTCGACGGGCCGCTCGAGGTCAGCGTCGGCGTGCGCGACGATGGGCCGGGCATCGCACCGGAGCATCTGCCGCGGCTGACGGAGCGCTTCTACCGGGTCGACACCGCGGCGAGCCGCGAGGCCGGCGGCACGGGGCTCGGCCTCGCCATCGTCAAGCACATCGTGCTGCGCCATCGCGGACGCCTGACGATCGAGAGCGCGCTCGGCGAGGGCGCGACGTTCAGGGCTGTTTTGCCACGTTTCGGGGCTTCGGCGCGCAAGCCTTGAGGGCGTTTCTTAACGCTGCGTGACGCCTTCATGACAGCGTGCGTGACGAAGTGTCATGAAGCTGTCATGCAGAGGGTGTTCTGAACGGCTCGCTGAACCCGCGACCCAGAGAGGACATCTCATGCGCAAACTTCTCATTCTCGCGGCCGCGACGATCGGTCTGTCGGGCGTCGCCCAGGCGGCCGACATCACCGGCGCCGGCGCGACCTTCCCCTTCCCGATCTACTCGAAATGGGCCGAGGCTTATAAGAAGGAGACCAATATCGGTCTCAACTACCAGTCGATCGGCTCCGGTGGCGGCATCCGCCAGATCAAGGCCAAGACGGTCGCCTTCGGCGCCACCGACGCTCCCCTCAAGGGCGAGGATCTGGCCAAGGACGGCCTCATCCAGTTCCCCACCGTGATGGGCGGCGTCGTCCCCGCGATCAACATCGCCGGCATCGACGCCCGCCAGCTCAAGCTGACCGGCCCGATCATCGCCGAAATCTACATGGGCACCGTCAAGAAGTGGAACGATCCCAAGATCGTCGCCCTCAACGCCGGCCTGAAGCTGCCCGACGCCAACATCAATCCCGTCTATCGCTCGGACGGTTCGGGCACGACCTTCGTGTTCACCGACTATCTCTCCAAGGTCTCGCCGGAGTGGAAGTCCAAGGTCGGCGCCAACACCTCGGTGCAGTGGGCCGTCGGCATCGGCGGCAAGGGCAATGAGGGCGTCTCGGCCTCGGTCAAGCAGGTCGCCAACTCGATCGGCTATGTCGAATATGCCTACGCCAAGCAGAACAAGCTCAGCTACGCGCTGATCCAGAACGCCGAGGGCAACTTCCCGGCGCCGGACGACAAGTCGTTCCAGGCCGCGGCCGCGAACGCCAACTGGAACGAGGCTCCCGGCTTCGGCATCTCGCTGAACAACCAGAAGGGCGCCGAGGCCTGGCCGATCACGGCCGCGACCTTCCTGCTCGTCCACGCCAAGCCGGAGAAGCCGGAAGAGGTGCAGGCCGCGCTGAAGTTCGTCGACTGGGCCTTCAAGAACGGCGACCAGATGGCGCTGGACCTCGACTACGTGCCGCTCCCGGCCAACGTCAAGGATCAGGTCCGCGCCGCCTGGAAGGGCGTGACCGACCCGTCGGGCAAGCCGATCTTCTGATCACCGACTGAGGGCGAGGCGGAACCCGGTTCCGCCTCGTCTTCCTCATCAGGCCTCCATCCCGAACAGCGGCGGAACCGCTGTTCGGGCTGAGGGCCCTCCCGAGAGCCTTCGCCTTCCGCCTCGCATCCTCGTTCCGCTACGACCGGAGTTCCACGGATGACCGCCGTGACCGACACCATGAGCATTCCGGCCGCGCGGCCGCAGCGAAAGACGCCGAAGGGCACCTTCGACATCGTCTTCCGCAATGCCAGCCTGATCTCGGCCCTGTTCGTGCTGTTGCTGCTGGCCGGCATCATGCTCTCGATGGTCATCGGCGGCTGGCCGGCCTTCAAGGCCTTCGGGCTGAGCTTCATCACCGGCTCGCAGTGGGACACCCAGGCCGATGTCTACGGCGCCTGGCCGGCGATCGTCGGCACGCTCTCGACCGCGCTGATCGCGCTGCTGATCGGCGTGCCTCTCTCGCTCGGCATCGCCGTCTACCTCACCCAGCTTGCCCCGCCCTGGTTCAAGCAGCCGGTCTCGACCACGATCGAGCTGCTCGCCGCCGTGCCCTCGATCATCTACGGCATGTGGGGCCTGTTCGTCTTCGTGCCGCTCTTCGCGGCCTATGTGCAGGTCCCGCTCTCGAACATCGTCGAGGGCATGCCGATCGTCGGCACGATCCTGTACTCGCGCTCGCCCTCCGGACTCGGCATCCTGACGGCGGGCATCATCCTCGCCTTCATGATCATCCCCTTCATCGCCTCGATCGTGCGCGACATGCTCGACCAGATCCCCTCCGTGCTGCGCGAGAGCGCCTATGGCATCGGGGCGACGACCTGGGAGGTGGTGCGCCATGTGCTGGTGCCGCAGGCGGGCGTCTCGATCATCGGCGCGATCATGCTGGGTCTCGGCCGCGCGCTCGGCGAGACGATGGCGGTGACCTTCGTGGTCGGCAACGCCAACCGCCTCTCGGCCTCGATCATGGATCCGGGCTCGACCATCGCCTCGCGCATCGCCAACGAGTTCAACGAGGCGCTGGGCCTGCAGATGAACGCGCTGATCGCGCTCGGCTGCATCCTGTTCTTCGTCACATTCGTCGTCCTGGTCGTCGCGCGCATCCTGGTGTCGCGGGTCAAGACCTTCTGAGCGAGCCCGATCATGAGCCTGACGACCTCCTCCACCGCTCCCGCCGCCCCTTACGCCGCCTGGGGCCGCGTCCGGCAGAGCCGCCGCACCGCCGACAAGGCGATGCGGGTCATCTCCGCCGGCTTCACCTTCCTCGCCATCTTCGTGCTGTTCTGGATCCTCGGCATGCTGATCGTGAAGGGCATCGGCGGGCTTTCCGTCGCGACCTTCACGCAGATCACGCCGGGTCCGGGGTCACAGGGCGGCGGCCTCGCCAACGCCATGGTCGGCTCGATCGTGCTGACCTTCCTCGGCATCGCCGTGGCGACGCCGATCGGCGTGCTGGCGGGCACCTATCTGGCGGAATACGGCAAGGGCTCGAAGCTCGCCGACCTGATCCGCTTCATCAACGACATCCTGCTCTCGGCGCCCTCGATCCTGATCGGCCTGTTCGTCTATGTCATTCTGGTCGAGCCGGTCGGCGGCTATTCCGGCTGGGCCGGCGGCGTCGCGCTCGGCATCATCGCGATCCCGGTGATCGTGCGCACCACCGAGGACATGCTGCGCCTGGTGCCCGGCCCGCTGCGCGAGGCCGGGGCTGCGCTGGGCGCGCCGCCTTCCGTGGTGATCACCTCGATCACCTGGAAGGCCGCGAAGGCCGGCATGGTCACCGGTATCCTGCTGGCGCTCGCCCGCATCGCCGGCGAGACCGCGCCGCTGATCTTCACCGCGCTGAACAACAATTTCTGGTTCTCGTCCGACCTGATGGGCGGCGTGTCCAACCTCCCCGTGACGATCTACCAGTTCGCCTCCGCGCCTTACGAGAACTGGCAGCAGCTCGCCTGGGCCGGTTCGCTGATCATCACCCTGTCGATCCTGCTGCTCTCGCTCGTCGCCCGCCGCATCGTGCGTGGCGGCAAGTGAGACCCGCCTAACTCATCTCCGTCGCGTCAGATCCGAAGGAACCCGTCGATGCTTTCGACCCTCGAACTCAGCCCGCAGACGCTCGACGCCGACGCGCCCGTCCGGATCGCGGTGAAGAACCTCGATTTCTACTATGGCGAGCACAAGGCGCTGAAGAACATCAATCTCGACTTCCGCGACCGGCACGTCACGGCCCTGATCGGCCCCTCGGGCTGCGGCAAGTCTACGTTGCTGCGCATCTTCAACCGCATCTATTCGCTCTATCCCGAGCAGCGGGCGACCGGCGAGGTCATGCTCGACGGCCGCAACGTGATTTCCAACGACGTCGACGTCAACGAGCTGCGCTCGCGCATCGGCATGGTCTTCCAGAAGCCGACGCCCTTCCCGATGTCGATCTACGACAATGTCGCCTTCGGCATCCGCCTCTACGAGAAGCCGCCGAAGTCGGAGCTCGACGACCGCGTCGAGGGCGCGCTGCGCCGGGCCGCGCTCTGGGACGAGGTCAAGGACAAGCTCAAGACCTCCGGCATGGGCCTTTCGGGCGGCCAGCAGCAGCGCCTCTGCATCGCGCGCACCATCGCGCAGAAGCCGGAGGTCATCCTGTTCGACGAGCCGACCTCGGCCCTGGACCCGATCTCCACCGGCAAGATCGAGGATCTGCTGGAGCAGCTGAAGGCCGACTTCACGATCGTCATCGTCACCCACAACATGCAGCAGGCGGCGCGCATCTCGCAGTACACCGCCTTCATGTATCTGGGCGAAGTGATCGAGTTCGCCGCGACCAACACGATCTTCATGAACCCGAGCAAGAAGCAGACGCAGGACTACGTCACCGGCCGCTTCGGCTGATTTGGCCGCCGCTTCCGCTCCGCATCCAAAGGACAACGCCGCGATGACCGAACATATCGTCCGCTCCTACGACGCCGAACTGGAGTCGCTGCGCCGCAGCCTCGCCGAGATGGGCGGCATGTCCGAGCGTATGCTCGGCGATTCCACCGTCGCCCTGGTGCGCCGCGACACGACGCTGGCCCAGAAGGTGATCTCCGCCGACCAGCGGCTCGACAATTTGCAGCGCGACGTCGAGGAGCGCGCCGTGCTGACGATCGCCCGGCGCCAGCCGCTCGCCAACGACCTGCGCGAGCTGATCTCGGCGATCCGCATCGCCTCGGACATCGAGCGCGTCGGCGACCTCGCCAAAAACATCGCCAAGCGCGCGGTCGCGATCTCCGGCCAGTTCTCGCCGCCGCATCGCGCCGTCGTCGGTCTGGAGCATATGAGCCGGCTGGTCCAGGCGCAGCTAAAGGACGTGCTTGACGCCTACGCCACCAGCAACGAGCAGAAGGCGCTCGAGGTCTGGCATCGCGACGGCGAGATCGACGCGCTCTACACCTCGCTGTTCCGCGAGCTGCTGACCTATATGATGGAAGATCCGCGCAACATCACCTTCTGCACGCATCTCCTGTTCTGTGCCAAGAACGTCGAGCGCATCGGCGACCACACCACCAACATCGCCGAGACGATCCACTATCTCGTCACCGGCGAATCGCTCGACATCAACCGTCCCAAGCTCGAGACCACCGACATCACGGTCGAGGCCGTGACAGGGAGCTGACAAAACCGACTGCGCCGGAGCCTTCGCCGTCAGGGTCGGGCCTGTCCCGACCATCCACGTCTTCGCCGGACCCACGCCGCGTTCAAGACGTGGATGCTCGCCACAAGGGCGAGCATGACGATGCGTTTCGGCACAAACGCCAAGAACGGAACCGTGCCATGGCCGCCCGCATCCTGATCGTCGAGGACGAGGAACCCCTCACCCTGCTGCTGCGCTACAACCTCGAGGCCGAGGGCTTCGCGGTCGACAGCGTGGCGCGGGGGGACGACGCCGAGCTGCATCTGCGCGACAACACGCCCGATCTCGTGCTGCTCGACTGGATGCTGCCCGGTCTCTCCGGCATCGAACTGTGCCGGCGCCTGCGGGCGCGGCGCGACACCGAGCGCGTGCCGATCATCATGCTGACCGCCCGCGGCGAAGAAACCGAGCGCGTGCGCGGCCTCGCTACCGGGGCCGACGACTATGTCGTCAAGCCGTTCTCCCTGCCGGAGCTGATCGCGCGCATCCAGGCGCTGCTGCGCCGGGCGAAGCCCGGCCATGTCGCGGGGCTGCTGGTCGCCGGCGATCTCGAACTCGACCGCACGACGCGCCGCGTGCGCCGGGCCGGCGAAGAGCTGCATCTGGGGCCGACCGAGTTTCGGCTGCTGGAGTTCCTGATGCAGGCGCCAGGCCGGGTCTATTCGCGCGCCCAGCTGCTCGATGCCGTCTGGGGCCGCGACGTCTATATCGACGAGCGCACCGTCGACGTCCATGTCGGGCGGCTGCGCAAGGCGATCACACCGGGCGATGCCAAGGACCCGCTGCGCACGGTCCGTGGCGCGGGCTACGCCTTCGACGAGACCTTCGCGCGGGCGTGAGGGCGGGCGTCCACGCTGCTCTCATCCGCGCGGTCATCCCGGACGGAGCTGAGATCCGGGATCCATGCCTGAACCGTTCCGGAATGGGTCCCGGGTCTCCCTGCGGTCGCCCGGGACGACGGCGCGCATGGGGCGGATGTATCGCTTGACCGCTAGGGCTTCACGGCGCAAGCCGGCCCAATGCAGATCAAAGACATCGCCATCGTCGGCGCCGGCCCGGCCGGGCTGATCGCGGCCGAGCGGCTGGCCGTGGCCGGCCATCGCGTCACGATCCATGAGCGGATGCCGTCGCCGGCGCGGAAGTTCCTGCTCGCCGGACGCGGCGGGCTCAACCTGACCCATTCCGAGCCGCTGGAGACCTTCCTGCCGCATTACGGCGCGGCGCGGGACTGGCTCGAACCCGCCATCCAGGCGTTTCCACCGCAGGCGCTGCGCGATTGGGCCGACGAGCTCGGCGCGGAGAGCTTCGTCGGCACGAGCGGGCGCGTCTTCCCGAAGGGGATGAAGGCCTCGCCGCTGCTGCGCGCCTGGCTGCGCCGGCTCGACGGGCTCGGTGTCTGGCTCGAAGCCGGCCGGCGCTGGACCGGCTGGAACGACGTGGGCGCGCTGAGCTTCGCCACCGCTGCGGGCGAGGTGACGCTGACCCCCGATGCGACGCTGCTCGCGCTGGGCGGGGCAAGCTGGCCGCGGCTGGGCTCGGACGGCGGCTGGGTGCCGCTGCTGGCCGGCAAGGGTCTCGCGGTGGCGCCGCTGCGGCCGGCCAATGGCGGCTTCGCCGTGGCCTGGTCCGACACGCTGCGCGAGCGCTTCGCCGGCGCGCCGCTCAAACGGATCACGCTGCGCTTTGCCGGCAAAGAGATCGCAGGCGAGGCGATGATCGACGCGAAGGGCCTGGAGGGCGGCGCGATCTATGCGCTGTCGGGGCCATTACGCGAGGCGATCGCGCGCGACGGTTCGGCGCTGCTGGAGATCGACCTGCGGCCCGATCTCGACCTCGCCCGTCTGACCGAGAAGCTCGGCAAGCGTCGGCCCGGTGAGACGCTCAGCAACCATCTGCGCAAGGCGGCAGGGCTGTCGCCGGCGGCGGTGGCGGTGCTGCGCGACAGCGTCGGCGGCAGGCTCGACGAGAGTCCCGCGGCGCTCGCGGCGGCGATCAAATCCGCGTCTGTGCGCCTGACCGGGACGATGCCGATCGACCGGGCGATCTCCAGCGCCGGCGGCATCGCGGCCGGCGAGATCGACGGGGGCTTCATGCTGCGGCGCCTGCCGGGCGTCTTCGTCGCCGGCGAGATGCTGGACTGGGAGGCGCCGACCGGCGGCTATCTGCTGCAGGGCTGCTTCGCGACCGGCGTCGCGGCGGCGGCGGGGATGGTGGCGTGGCTCGCGCGGGGAACCTCGACGGAGAACACTCTCCCATAGGGAGAGGGCAGGGTGAGGGGTCGGCCGTTTGAAGGTGGCGTGAGACCTGACCGGCGCAGCGGTTGGGTCAGCACTCGGCTGGTCCAGGGGCCGACACCTCACCCCTGCCCCTCTTCTTACAGGAGAGGGGTTCCCCGCGCTTTCTGGTCTGCGCTTCGCTTCGCCCGAGAATGACGCCCCCTACCGCCCCTCGGCCTTCCGGATGGCCTCGTCGAGATCCTGCCATTCATGGCAGCGGTCGCAGAGGTTGGCGAGCTTGGCGAGATTGGCCTTGGCCGAGGCCATGTCGCCGGTCTCGATGAACCACTCGCCCTGGTATTCGAGCGCGGGCAGGAAGGTCGGGTCGCGCATCAGGGCGGCGTCGTAATACTGCTTCGAGAGCGGGTAGTTCTTCAGCTTGCGATGCGAGAAGGCGAGCCAGTTCAGCAGCACTGGCGAATGCGGCGAGCGCTTCAGCAGCGCCTCCAGCTTTTCGATCGCGGGCGGGAAGTTCTTCTCCTCGATCCAGCGCCGCGCCTGGCGGTATTCCGGGTCCTCGTCGAGCCAGGTCCAGTCCGGCCCGACGGCCTGGGCGCCGGCCGCGGCGAGCAGGGCCGCGGCTCCCGTCATCAGCGCGATCAGGCGGCGGCGCATGGCGTGTCCCTCCCGATGAACCCGGTCGCGGGGGTCCGCGTTGCTCCCGTCATCGCCGGCCGATCATGGAGAGATCGCATGACAAGTAAACTGAGGAAAGGCAGCGCCGTACGCTGGCACTGGGGCAACGGCACGGCCGAGGGGGAGGTCGAAAGCGTGTTCACCAAGCCGGTGAGCCGCACGATCAAGGGCAAGCGCATCCGCCGCAACGCCTCGGAGGAGAAGCCGGCCTATCTGGTGCGGCAGGCCGATGGCGCAAAGGCGCTGAAGTCCCAGAGCGAGCTGGAGGCGCGCTGATGGTGGAGATCGATCTGACGCCGCCGGCCGCCGCCGCGAAGGCGGCCGAGCAGGGGCTGAAGCTGCGGAAGGAGCACAAGCGCGGGGGCACCCGCGTCGGTGTCGCCCGGGCGCACCAGCTCATGAAGCGGGAGCCGCTCTCGGCCGATGTCGTGAAGCGCATGGCGAGCTATTTCGCCCGGCATGCGGTCGACAAGAGCGGCAAGGATTTCGACAATGCCGAGAACCCCTCGGCGGGCTTCATCGCCTGGCAGCTCTGGGGCGGCGACGCCGGACGCGACTGGGCCGATAAGAAGAAGGCGGAGCTGACCGGGAAGGGGTAGGGCGACCGGCGCCTCTCCTGCCAGCTCCTGTCACCAGTGCGCGTCGCCATGCGTCGCGCCCCCTCGCGCGCGGACGCGACCGGTCCCATATTGCTGCCATGTCCGAGAGCCCCGCCAAGACCAAGCCCGCCAAAAAGCCCTCCAGCGCGCGCACGCCCAATTCCAAGGCGAGCAAGCCGGAGCTAAAGCCGCTCGAGGGCTATCTCGCCGATCTGCTCAACCCCGCGATCAACCGCGGCACGGCGGTGCCCGGCGGCGCGGGCGGCTTCTCGGACCGGCCGCAGGCCGGCTACGAGCCGAAGCCGGATTATTCCCTGGAGCGGCCGGGCGGCGAGGAGCGGCCGAAGCGCAAGCTCTCGAAGAAGGCCGACGGCGCCTTCATCGGGGCCGAGGGCGCGGCCGCGGCGACGGCGCAGTCGCTGCAGACGCTGCTGGAGAGCGGCAATCCCTTCATCGAGCCGGGCAAGGCCTGGGTGCCGCACCGCCCGCCGCGGCCGGACAAGTCGGAAGGCGGCATCCGCTTCCGGATGAATTCGGAATACCAGCCGGCGGGCGACCAGCCGGCCGCGATCGCGGAACTGGTCGAGGGCGTGTCCCGGCAGGAGCGCGACCAGGTTCTGCTCGGCGTCACCGGCTCGGGCAAGACCTTCACCATGGCGCAGGTGATCGAGCGCACCCAGCGCCCGGCGCTGATCCTGGCGCCGAACAAGACGCTGGCCGCGCAGCTCTATGGTGAGTTCAAGAGCTTCTTCCCCGACAACGCGGTCGAGTACTTCGTCTCCTATTACGACTACTACCAGCCCGAGGCCTATGTGCCGCGCTCGGACACCTATATCGAGAAGGAATCCTCGATCAACGAGCAGATCGACCGGATGCGCCATTCGGCGACGCGCTCGCTGCTGGAGCGCGACGACGTCATCATCGTCGCCTCGGTGTCCTGCATCTACGGTATTGGCTCGGTCGAGACCTATACGGCGATGACCTTCGGCATCAAGCTGGGCGAGCGCGTCGAGCAGCGCCAGCTCATCGCCGATCTCGTGGCGCTGCAATACAAGCGCACGCAGCACGACTTCACTCGCGGCAGCTTCCGCGTCCGCGGCGACGTGATCGAGCTGTTCCCAGCCCACTATGAGGACCGCGCCTGGCGCATCGGCTTGTTCGGCGACGAGGTCGAGAGCATCAGCGAGTTCGACCCGCTGACCGGGCAGAAGACGGCCGACCTCGAATTCGTGAAGGTCTACGGCAATTCGCACTACACCACGCCGCGGCCGACGCTGACCCAGGCCGTGAAGAGCATCAAGGAGGAGCTGAAGGCCCGCCTCGACGAGCTGAACCGCATGGGCCGCTTCCTCGAGGCGCAGCGGCTCGACCAGCGCACCACCTTCGACATCGAGATGATCGAGGCCACCGGCTCCTGCAACGGCATCGAGAACTATTCGCGCTATCTCACCGGCCGCAAGCCGGGCGAGCCGCCGCCGACGCTGTTCGAATACCTGCCCGACAATGCGCTGGTCTTCACCGACGAGAGCCATGTCACCGTGCCGCAGATCGGCGGCATGTATCGCGGCGACTTCCGCCGCAAGGCGACGCTGGCCGAATACGGCTTCCGCCTGCCTTCCTGCATGGACAACCGGCCGCTGCGCTTCGAGGAATGGGACGCGATGCGCCCGCAATCGATCCATGTCTCGGCGACGCCGGGCTCCTGGGAGATGGAGCAGACCGGCGGCGTCTTCACCGAGCAGGTCATCCGCCCCACCGGGCTGATCGACCCGCCGGTCGAGATCCGCCCCGCCAAGCACCAGGTCGCGGATCTGCTCGACGAGATCAAGGAGGTGACCGAGAAGGGCTACCGCACGCTCGTCACCGTGCTGACCAAGCGCATGGCCGAGGACCTGACCGAGTATCTGCACGAGAACGGCGTGCGCGTGCGCTACATGCATTCCGACATCGACACGATCGAGCGCATCGAGATCCTGCGCGATCTGCGGCTCGGGGCCTTCGACGTCCTCGTCGGCATCAACCTGCTGCGCGAGGGGCTCGACATTCCCGAATGCGGGTTCGTCGCCATTCTCGACGCCGACAAGGAGGGCTTCCTGCGCTCCGAGACCTCACTGATCCAGACGATCGGCCGCGCCGCCCGCAATGTCGACGGCAAGGTCATCCTCTATGCCGACCAGGTCACCGGCTCGATGGAGCGGGCGCTGGCCGAGACGAACCGCCGCCGCGAGAAGCAGCTCGCCTACAATGCCGAGCACGGCATCACGCCGCAGACGATCAAGCGCGCCATCGGCGACATTCTCGGCAGCGTCTATGAGCGCGACCATGTCACCGTCGATGCCGGGCTCGGCACGCCGGCGGCCGGGCACAATTTCAAGGCGGCACTGGCCGATCTCGAAAAGCGCATGCGCGAGGCCGCCGCCGATCTCGAATTCGAGACCGCCGCCCGGCTGCGCGACGAGATCAAGCGGCTGCAGGCGACCGAGCTCGCCATCTCCGACGATCCGCTCGCCCGCCAGGGCGATGTCGAGGCCTCGGCCGGCAAATACAAGGGCGAGCGCAGCTACGGCGCCAACGCCAATCTGCCGCCGACAAAAGCCTCGCCGGCAGGCGACGGCGTCTACTCAACAAGAGCGAGGAAGCCGACCGACGACGACATGGGCCCGCACAACTGGGGCGGCGGCGAGGGCAAGCCGGTCGCCAAGCCCGGCGCCCGCCCGCGCAAGCCGACACTGGACGAGATGGGCCCGCGCACGGAGCAGCGGCCGAAGGGGGCTGGGGAGCGGCGGGGGCGGAGAGGCTGACGCCCTCCACCTTTGGTGATCATGCGCGGGAAACCCCTCTCCTGTAAGGAGAGGGGTTCCTATTTTCGTTGAGTCTAGATGCCATCGATGCCGAGCGAGTGCGTGTCGTGCTGAGCAGTTATTTGCCCATCAGCTTGTTGGCGGCAGCTGATAGCATTTTAGCCCGGTCGTCGAGAAATTGTTCAAAATCATCATTGAATAGAGATAGTGGAATTAGGTTGCTTGGCAAAATTGTCTCAATGTTGTTTGCAAGCCGTGATTTATAGGCTGAAGGCTGAAGGCTACCTACGCGCTTGTTATCAGCAGCAGAAAGGATACAGAAATTTGCTAGTGCGTTTATTCGTATTGAATCAACGCCCGCAGAGCGGAGATATGCTTGTGGATAGAGATGGTAGAACTCAGCTCTATTGCCCGATGTCAGCACTTGTGAGATGTTTATGTTGCTTCCATTGACGATTGACTTTGGCTGTTGTTGACTCAAAAGAAGAACAAATACCCGAGTATCAACTGTCCCAATTATGAAGCGCCTATCCTTGAAGTAAATCTCGTTTACGGGAGCTTCGAAGCTGCCGAGGGTGCTTTCTCCAGCGCTTCTCAGTAGCTTTGCGCCGCTGATGTCAGCTTCCAGATTCCGTTTTGTTGCGCTGCTGTAGCGCCTTGAAAAAGCTGAGCGCCAAAACCATTGCTTGATGGTGTTGGCCTGCTTGTCCGTCAGCGAAATCTGTTCACCCTCAGAGTCCGTCCCGGAACTCATGACGCTCGCGCGATGCGGCGGATAAGAACCA
>LSIG01000095.1 GCA_001556125.1 Rhizobiales bacterium CCH10-E5
ACCAGCAGCATCGCGATCTCGCCGGCATGGGACAGGAGCGCAAGCGCATTGCCGATGTCGACCATGTACTCCAGCGCCGAGGGATCGGCGTCGGCGAGGGTCAGGAAGCGCTGATATTCCTGGGCGTGAACCAGAGCCCGTTCGCGCAGGTCGAGAAGCGGCGGTAGCCGTTCGAGAAGAGCAGCATGGCGCTCGACGTCGTCCGGCATGTCCGGCAGGAGCCCCTCAAAGGCGGCGAGCTCGTCGGTGACCTGCACGCTGTCGGTGGTGAAGACGAGGTCGCGCAGGGGCGGTGCGGTGGTGTCGGTCATGGCCTTGAACCTGTTTCCCTGGGGTCGGCTCTTCCGCCCCTTCACCGCCTCGCGATCGCCATGCCGAAAGGCGCGCCGGGGAGGCGCGCCCTTGCGTTCTCAGCATCAGGAGCTGGAGCGCGCAGATCAGTCGCGGTCGGTGACAGTCCGCCCGAGCTCGACCGCCCATTCGATCGCGGCCCGCATGGGATCAGGATCGCGAGCGCGCGGCGCGATCAGGCCGAGGGCGGCTCGCTTCACGGCGAGGTCGTCGTCATCGAGAGCCCGGCACACGCCGATCCGGGCGAGCCGGCCATAGGCGAGAAGCTCCGCCCCCCGGATGGCATCATCGAGAAGCGAAGAATCCGCAATCTTGCCCTGGAGGCGCCGCCAGACATCGACCTGCCACAGCAGCGTGCGCGCGCCGTCGAACAGGTCGGAGAGGTCGACCGGCGTCTCGAGCCAGAGCTGCAGTGACCGGGCCATCGTGACCGGATAGGCTGCGGGTTCGCCTTCTGCGGCGCTGATGTAGTGCTCGGTGCAGATATTAGGCAATCTGGCAGGTCTCATGCCGTCCTCGCTGAGCGCGACGAAGTCGCCGCCGCACATCCGGCTGACGCGGCAGGCGAGGTCAGGGTCGGCCGAACGGCGGGCTTGATGGCGCAAGGCGCGCCGCAGGTCGGCGCGGGCGCGATAATCCGAATCGCTGCGCGGCGCGATCAACATCGTCGCGACATTGCCGGCATTGATCAGGATCGCCCAGGCCCGGACAGCATCGGATTTGAGGTCGTCGACTGTGACGATGCCGTCGCGAAGGGCTGTCAGCAGGTCCTGGATTTGTGCGGCATGGAAGCGTGCTCGCCCCCGGATCGGCAAGAGCGATGGGCGCTCGCGCCAGACCGAGGCGCACCGCCGAAGACCGGATTGATCCTCGTCGCCGAGGAACTCGAGAGACTCGAGCTCGTCGACGACGCCGACGAGCGGGAGGTCGGCGGCGGCCGAACGCCAGGCCGCCGCGATGTCCGGGTTATTGCTGATCTTCACAGGAATGCTCTTTCATGAGGGGTGATCTGCTCTCCGCAGCACCCTTCCTCCTGTCTCCCTTCCCCATTTGCCTGGACCAAACGCGAAGAGGCGGCACCGCGCGGCGCCGCCTCTTCCTGGCAAGTGCTATGGTGAGGTCACCTCGAGCTGGCCTAGACGATCGGAATCCAGTCCGGCTCGTTCACGACCGTGGCGGTGGGTCGCCAGCCATGAGCCGGCCATGCCGCCTCGGTGTAGAGATGCCGGACCGCCGCCTGCATGTGCGCGGGATCACCGCGGCTGGCGCGCGCGTTGACGACGGTGACGAGGCGCTCCTTCGCCTGCGCTTCCGGCGAATGCTTCAGCGCCGGCCAGATCGCGATCTGCGCCGCGGCCATGTAGGCCAGTATGAGCGCGCCCTCGCAGGCCCAGCGCAGTTCACGCGCGCCATCCTCCGCCTGCCGCGCCAGAACCCGCAGGCGATCGGCGATCGCGAACATCTGCTCGACGCGAGCGAGCCTGTCTCCGAAGGGAGGCTCCGCCTTCAGGAACAGGCCCCAGCGGGCGATCTCCCGAGGCGAGAGCAGGACGTCCCCGGCCGAGGGCGGGGACAGATCGACGAGATCGAAGTGCCGGATCGGCCACTGTGCCAGGCCCCGATCCTCCTGGGACGGGGCGGCGGGCCCCGGCGGCACGATCAGCGGGTCCACCGCATAGGCGGCGCGCTGAAGCCGGATCCGGGTTGCGCCCGCGGCATCGAGGGTCGCAGCCTCTCCACGCTCGGCATCGTCACCGTGGAGCACG
>LSIG01000096.1 GCA_001556125.1 Rhizobiales bacterium CCH10-E5
CGACGACGCTGGTCGCGCAACTGGCCAAGGCCCATGGCGAAGGGCGGCTCGAGGAGAAGCTCACCCACTACGCCAAGCCGAAGCTGCTGATCGTCGACGAGCTCGGCTATCTGCCGTTCGAGCCCGATGCCGCGCATCTGTTCTTCCAGCTCGTCAGCCGCCGCTACGAGCGCGGCGCCATGCTCGTGACCTCCAACCGGGCCGTCGGAGAATGGGGTTCGGTCTTCGGCGATCCCGTCGTCGCAACCGCCATCCTCGATCGGCTGCTCCACCACAGTCACGTCATCACCATCCGCGGAGACAGCTATCGGCTTCGCGAAAAGCGTCGCAGCGGCCTTTTGCAAAAGGCCGCTGCGACGCCTCAACCCGCAACCGCCTGAAGGGCAATCGGCATGGGGGTCAGTTCTTCATGACGCAAAGGGGTCAGTTCCGAATGTCGCTGGACAATGGGAATGCCGGACATTCGGAGCGCCGTTCACGCGTTCGGCCTCGTCGACACTGTGCAGCACGGCCCGGCCATTGGTCATCGCCCGCGGGGCTTCGGACATCGCAGCGGCATGATGCAGGGCGGCGGCGGTCATCGGGGCGGCATGATGCGGGGCGGTGGTGGCCACCGGGGCGGCATGGTGAGCGGTCGCGGCCATCGCGGCGCATGATGCAGGGGGGTGGCGGTCACGAGGGCGGCAGGGGAGGCCGCTTTTAGTCACGAATCGGCAAATCACACGGGAGCGCATTGGGTGGGGTAGGTTGCCCCGCCTTTCGACGCTCCCACCAACTGGACCGGCTATCTTCCAGTTTTGTCGCTGCATCGGACGCTTGGACCACCACGCGGTCATCTGGCCCGTCCTTGAGGTGAGCGTCGTGAGTCCGCAGCGGCAGTAAGGCCTGGAGGCGAGCTGAGACCTGCTACTGTGGCTGAGTCCGGCCGGCCAGTCGACCGTAACGCGACTATCGAGCAGGCTTCGGCGACGCTATAAGTCCCCTATGAGGCTGGAATCTTTGAGCTGGTGGGAGGTAGCGTCCCACCTTGTCGATCTTGCGATCGCTTACGGCCTTGCCCTTCCCATTGGGTGGGATCGGGAGCGAGAGGAGCGCAGCGCAGGGATCCGGACCTTTCCGCTCGTCGCCGTCGCGAGCTGCGGCTTCGTGCTGATCGCGATCCGCGTCTTGGGCGAGGGCTCGACCGCTCAGGCTCGAATCCTGGAAGGGCTGATCACGGGCGTCGGCTTCATCGGGGGCGGGGCCATTCTCAAGCATGCGGGACAAGCGTCCGGCACAGCGACGGCCGCAAGCCTGTGGGCGACCGGTGCGCTCGGGGCCGCGGTCGGGTTTGGCCTCTACGACATCGCTGCAATCTTGAGCCTCGTCACCTTCGTGACCTTGCGCTGTCTGGGGCCCTTGAAGGAGGTTGTCCGTCCAAATACGAAGTAAGGTGCTTTCGTTCTCGATGTGTTGCACCTGATACGATGGCCAATGATGACGTGACCAGTGAGGCATACGAGTAGGTTAGTGCTCACCTTGCTGGGCCGGCCTTTTTCCTACAGCGCGTTGACCGACGACACCGTTGCTGCGGCCGCTTCGGCTAAGCAAAACTCTCAGGCCACACAGTTGAGCGGTGGTCCGGGCCAGCCCAAGGCCAGCTATGATGCTTTTCAAATCTCGCTGGAGATCCAGATGGTTATTCGGGTGATGTTGATCGCGATCGCGGCCGTTATCATGGTGCGGATGATTGGACCCGCGCACGGCTCGAGCTACCGCGAGCTCAAGGAACGCTCGCGCCGCAATCGCGCCTTCCGGCTCCGACATCCCTCTTTCACCGCTTGAAAGCCGCCCAACCATGCTCAAGAACGCAGCTCAGCGCTTGCAATTGGACTTGCCCGTTCTTCTTCCGGAGGCACCGGGCGAAGCCGACGCGTGCGTCGGGCGTCTCGTCAGCGATCTGGCCGACCGCGAGGGCATGGAACGAGTCCATATCGCCCCAGCTTCCGGCGAAGAGCCCGCCAAGCTCTGCATCCACTACGACCCGGAGGTGCTGAGCCTCGCGCGAGTGCGGGAGATCGCCCAAAGCGCCGGCGCTCGCCTCACCGAACGCTTCGCCCATGTTCTGTGGGAGGTGGACGGGGTTCAGCATCAACGGCGGGCCCGCACGATCGCGGAACGGCTGCAGCGCATGCCGGGCGTGGTCGAGGCGGAGGTGTCGGCGGCCGGGCCGCTTCGGATCGAGTTCGACCGCGAAGCGACCTCCGAGCAGGATCTCCGTCGCGTGCTTGACGAATTGCGTGTGCGAGTCCGGGAGGATGGGCCACGGGAGGTGGTCCGGGTGGAGGGACGAGAACCTTCCGGGCGTGAACACAGGCACGGGGATGATGAGCACGAGGATGACGAGCGCGCACATCGAAAGGAGCATGCAGCCGGCGAGCATCGCCACGATGAGGAGCATGCCCATGCCCACGCCCATGGCGGCGTGCTGGGCGAGAATACCGAGCTCTATTTCGCCCTGATCTGTGGGGCACTGCTCGGCCTCGGCTATCTCATCTCGGTCGCGACCAGTGCGCCCGCATGGCTACCGTTCGCGTTGTATATCGGGGCCTACGGCTTTGGCGGCTTCTACACCCTGCGCGAGGCCGTCGACTCCCTCCGCATCGGCCGGTTCGAGATCGATACGCTCATGCTCGTGGCGGCGGCTGGCGCGGCGGCGCTCGGGGAGTGGGCCGAAGGCGCGCTGCTGCTCTTCCTGTTCAGTCTCGGCCACGCGCTCGAGCACTACGCCATGGGGCGGGCGCGCCGCGCCATCGAGGCGCTCGCCGAGCTCGCGCCGCGAACAGCGGAGGTTCGGCGGGATGGGGCGGTGCGCGAAGTTCCGGTCGAAGACCTCGTGATCGGCGACACGGTTATTGTAAAGCCGAACGCGCGCATTCCGGCCGATGGATTCATCGTCCGGGGTATAAGCAGCGTTGACCAAGCCCCTGTGACCGGCGAAAGCGTGCCCGTCGACAAGCAGCCGGTCGATGACCCCGAGCGCGCTGCCGCCAGGCCAGACGGGGTGGAAGCCGAGCATCGCGTTTATGCCGGCACTATCAACGGCAGCGGAGCACTTGAGATTCAGGTCACGAAGCGGGCGGCCGACACGACGCTCGCCCGTGTCGTTCGTATGGTGAGCGAGGCCGAGGCGCAGAAGTCGCCGACGCAGCGCTTCACCGACCGCTTCGAGCGCGCCTTCGTTCCCGCCGTCCTCGCGTTCGTGGTGCTCCTGCTGTTTGCCTGGGTGGTGGTGGACGAGCCGTTCCGCGACAGCTTTTACCGAGCCATGGCCGTGCTCGTCGCCGCCAGCCCCTGCGCGCTCGCGATCGCTACGCCAAGCGCCGTCCTCTCCGGTGTCGCGCGAGCCGCCCGGGGCGGGGTGCTGGTCAAGGGGGGCGGCCCGCTCGAAAACCTTGGCACGCTCGGCGCCATCGCCTTCGACAAGACGGGGACCCTGACCGAGGGCAAGCCGCGCGTCACTGACGTGCTCCCAGCGCCGGGCGTGGACGAACGCGAACTCCTCATCGTTGCGGTCAGCGTGGAAGGTCTGAGCGATCACCCCCTCGCGGCCGCGGTGGTCCGCGACGGGCGTGCGCGCCTCGGAAACGCGGTCGGAATCCCGAACGCGCAGGATTTGCGCAGCATCACCGGGCGTGGCCTGGCGGCGAGGATCGACGGCGAGCCCGTGTTCGTCGGCAAAAGCGAGTTGTTCACCGAGGTTGAGGGGCCGCCGCTTCCGCCGGCCGTGCAGACCACGATCGAGGGCCTTGAAGAGCAGGGGCGCACCACGATGGTGGTCCGGCGCGGCGAGCGCTACCTTGGCGCGCTCGGGCTGATGGACACGCCGCGCGAGCCCGCGACCCGCGTGGTCGCGCGGCTGCGCGAGCTCGGCATCTCGCGCATGATCATGATCTCCGGGGACAACCAGCGCGTCGCGGATGCCGTGGCGCGGCAGGTCGGCATTGACGAGGCCTGGGGCGACCTGATGCCGGAGGACAAGGTCGAGGCGATCAAGAAGCTGCGCGCACAGCAGAAGGTGGCGATGGTGGGCGATGGCGTAAATGACGCTCCCGCCATGGCGAACGCGACGGTCGGGATCGCCATGGGCGCAGCGGGCTCGGACGTGGCGCTCGAGACGGCGGACGTGGCGCTCATGGCCGACGACCTCGAGCACCTGCCGTTCGCGGTGGGCCTGAGCCGGCGCACGAGCGGCATCATCCGTCAAAACCTGTGGCTCAGTCTCGGCATGGTGGTCTTCCTGATTCCCGCGACGGTGCTCGGGCTCCAGATCGGGATCGCCGTCCTCTTCCACGAAGGTTCGACCCTTGTCGTCGTTGCCAACGCGCTGCGCCTGCTCGCCTACCGCGACCCGAGGGAGCGCCGCTCTTCAGCGGCGGTCCGAGCAGCGTGAGCCAAGGCGTTTGGGTTCAACTACGGCTCAGCACCCGGCGGGCTCACATGGCCGGCTTGCTGATTTGCTCCGGCAACGACGGCGGGGGCGGGACAGTGACTTTGTGCTGCTCGAGGATGGACCAAGCCGCCTCCGCATTGCTCGCGAACTCGAAGATTCGCAACTCCTCTTCCGCAACCATACCCATGCTCAGCAGCTGCTCGAAGTTGACCACCCCGCGCCAGTAATCCTCGTTGACCAGGAGAATCGGGATCGGCACCGCCTTGCCGGTCTGCTTGAGGGTAAGGATCTCGAACAACTCGTCGAGTGTGCCGAAGCCGCCCGGAAACACGACCAGCGCATTGGCCCTCATGGCGAGGTGCATCTTGCGCATCGCAAAATAATGGAAGCGGAAGGTCAGCTCCGGAGTGGAGTACGGGTTGGGGTCCTGCTCGCGCGGCAGTGTAATGTTGAACCCGATCGAGGGCGCGCCCGCATCATGTGCTCCTCGGTTCGCCGCCTCCATCAACCCGGGACCGCCGCCCGTGACGATGACATTGTCGCGAAGTCCTCCGTCCGGGTGTAGCGCGCCGCCGCGCTCGGAGACGATCCGCCCGAAGGCTCGGGCCTGCCGGTACCATTCCGCGTGCTGCGCTGGGCCGTCCTCGCGCACCCGCGCGCTTCCGAACACGACGATGGTGGAGCGCACGCCCCAGGCCCGCATGGCTTCCTCGGCCTTGGCGTATTCCAGGAGAAAGTGCACGCCGCGCATGGAGTCGCCGAGGAGGAACTCCTGGTCGAGCGCAGCCAGGCGATAGGATGCTGATTGCAGCTGGGCGCGATTGGCCTCGGCCTTGGGCGGTGAAGTCATACGCGGTTGGGCTCCGATGTCCAGGCCACTTGGTCCCCGGCGACTTGTCGTGGGGCGCGCCGGCCGCACAGCTCCGGGAGGCGAGAGGTTTGCCGGCTGAGTCTTGTTCTGGCGGTCATATCGCTTTGCAGAGCTCAGATCTCTCGTGGCGATGTTGCGAAGGGCGACTTTGATCGTCTTGCATACGGCTCCCAGCCTTTCGGCGTGTTCTTTCCATCACAGAACCAGTACGCCACTATGCTTGGCTTTGTTCTCGGGCTCGACATGGATGGTGGTCACGGCGTCCTCGATCTCCGCTTTCAGCGCTCCCTCAAGCCGGTCACAGATCTCGTGCGCCTCCGCAATCAGCATCGTGCTCGGCACGACGAGGTGGAAATCGATGAACGTCATGCGCCCGGCATGCCGGGTCCGTACGTCGTGTGCCTCGATCGCGCCACCCGCATGGGTCGAGATCACGTGACGGATGCGCGTGAGGATCTCCGGCGCGACGGCCTCGTCCATGAGGCCGGCGACCGAGTCCTTCACAAGCCTCCAGCCGGACCAAAGGATGTTGATGGCCACCAGGGCGGCCAGGCCGGGGTCAAAGACCTGCCATCCTGTCGCGAACACCAGGCCGACGCCGGCGAGCGTGCCGGCCGAGGTGATGACGTCGGTCAGAAGGTGACGCCCATCGGCCTCCAGCGCCGTCGAGCGGCTCTTGCGACCGCCCCGGATGAGCACCCAGCTCCAAGCCGCGTTGATGAGGCTCGCCAGTCCGTTGAACGCTAGCCCCGAGAAAGAAGCGTCCAGCGGCTTCGGGCTGATGAACCCGAAGTAGGCTTCGCGCAGGATCGAGAGCGCGGCGAGCACGATCAGAACGCCCTCGAGCACCGCCGAGAGATACTCGGCTTTGTGATAGCCGTACGGGTGCCTGTGGCTCGCCGGTCGAGCAGCCAGGCGGACGGCCGTCAGAGCCGCGAGCGCGGTCACGAGATTGATGACGCTTTCCAGGGCGTCGGAGTAGAGCGCGATGCTACCGGTCAAGTAGTAAGCCAGCATCTTGAGGCCGAGGACGACAAGTCCAATCAGGATGCTGCCGGTAGCGAGCTTCAGTGTGATCAACATGTAAGCGAGGCTTCCCTCAAGAGCTCTATCAACCGCGTTCTATTGAACGGGCTTTTGGCTCACAACTTCTTCGATACAATCTGCAATTCGTTCGCAGAAGCGGAGCGCGGGCATGGTGGAACGCCCATGGCGGGACGAATTCCGTGGTGGCTGCCGGGGGGCCACGCGATCCGCGTTTCCGCTCGGGAGCCGTCCCAGTTGGAACGGCCCGCGCCTTTCCTGCTATGAGATGAGACCGAGCCCCGGCTTAAGCCACGGATCAAAGAACGTTGACATGCCCGAACGGGTCGGCCTTGCCCTGCACTGGATTGCGATGACGATGGACGCTCTCGGCGCGATCATCATTGCAGCGCCGTTGGCCAAGATGGAGATTCGCGCGTTCCGGTCCTCATAAGGGGGACGGCGTCGAGCGCCATTTTTCGCCAGAGGCTTCCAGAACACCGATCGACTGTCAGGCCATCTTCCTCTCACCGCTCGCAGATATCATGAGTCGACGCCCGCTTCGGCCGGCCGATCCGGTTCAGGCCGCGCCAGCCGCGCTGTCGTAGACGCGTTCATGGCGCAGGAGCGCCCAGACGGTGCGCGCCATTTTGGCCGCGAGGGCGACGACGGCGGTGTTGGTGTGCGCCCGGGACAGCAGCCCGCGCAGCCAACTTCCCAGCCGGGTGTCGCTCTTGCAAAGCGTCGGCATGGCGGAACGCGCGCCCTGGATCAGCATCTTGCGCAGGTATTTGCTTCCTCGCTTCGTGATGCCCAGCAGCCTGGGACGGCCTCCGGTCGTCACCTGTCGCGGTACGAGGCCGAGCCAGGCCGCCAGATCACGCCCGCGCGCAAAGGTGCTGACATCTCCGATGGCCGCGACGAGCGCGGTGGCATTCAAGGCGCCGATGCCAGGGATGGTCGTGAGGCGGCGCGCATTCGTGTCAGAGCGGGCCTGTTCGGCGAACTCGGCATCAAGGTCCGATATCCGCTGATCGAGGGCCTGCCAGCGCTCGCGAACCTCCGCGACGAGTGCAAGTATGCGTGGGGTAAGACCCGGTTCGGCATCGGCGTCGAGCAGGCCGCTCAGGTGCGCTGCGAGCTTGGCCCGTCCCTGCGCAACAACATGGCCGCGTTCCAGCAGAATACTCCGGATCTGGTTCATCAGCGCCGTTCGTTCGCCGACGAGCTGATCGCGGACACGATGCAGCGTCTGGATGTCGAGCTGTGCCTCGGATTTGAGAGTGACGAAACGCATCGTCGGCCGCGTTGCCGCTTCGGCGATGGCCTCCGCATCGCGATCGTCGTTCTTCTGCGCCTTCACATAAGGCCGGACATATTCCGGTGACATCAGCCTGACCGAATGCCCCTGCGCAGCCAGCACGCGACCCATATGGTGCGCGCCGCAGCACGCCTCCATGGCGATCACGCATGGAGGCAACGAGGCTCCGAAGCTCAGAACCGTCTCACGCCGCATGCGGCGGCGCAGGACGACATGGCCCGCCTCGTTCAGCCCGACAAGGCTGCAGCTGTTCTTGCCCAAATCAACACCAAGCACCGCGATTTGCATGAATCCGCTCCTTCCCTCTTGTGAGCCGAACTGCAAACCTAGCAGCGCAACTCGGTGAGGGGCGGGCCATCCATAAGGGGGATCTCGGCCGCCTGATCGGACGCACGAAAGGCGGCATGAACACCAAGC
>LSIG01000097.1 GCA_001556125.1 Rhizobiales bacterium CCH10-E5
GCTCGAAGAAGCTGGATGGTCTGTCGGATTGGTTGGCCGAGCGATTCCGGCGCCATCGCGGGAACGCCGATGTAATCCGCCAGGAACTGGCGCAGGAGAAGGAGATCCATGTCAGCCTGCGCACGGTCGAGCGCACCGTGGCGCCCCTGCGCCGGGAGTTGGTCGCCGAGGCTCGGGCGACGGTTCGGTTCGAGACACCGCCCGGCGAGCAGTTGCAGATCGATTTCGGGGAGCGGCGGGTCGAGATCGCCGGTGCCGCGACCAAGGTTTTCTTCTTTGTCGCAACGCTGGGCTATTCGCGCCGGCTTCATGTGCGCGCCTTCGGGCACGAGAAGCAGGAGAGTTGGTTTTCCGGGATGGAGAGCACATTCCAGGCCATCGGCGGGATTCCACGCGAGGTGCTGCTCGACAACGCCCGCGCGCTCGTTTTGCACCATGATCCATCGAGCCGGGAGGTCGTTCTTCATC
>LSIG01000098.1 GCA_001556125.1 Rhizobiales bacterium CCH10-E5
GGGGGCACCTCAAGGTTTGTTCGCTAAACCGCGTTTAGTTGGACGGACCGGGAACGCGGCGATTTGGGCTTGCGGCCGAGCAGCTTTTCGCCGTCTGGCCGGAGATCCCCTGTGGGCGCGACATGGCGGTAGAGCGTCTGACGGGTGACGCCGAGTTCGGCACAGAGCTCACCGATTTTCGTCTCGGGTTTGCCCATGGCCGCCTGCGCCAGCCGCAGTTTCGCCGACGTCATCTTGAAGGGCCGGCCGCCGTTGCGCCCGCGGGCTCGTGCTGCGGCGAGGCCGGCATTGGTGCGCTCGACGATCAGCTCGCGCTCGAACTCCGCCAGCGCCGCGAAGAAGTTGAACATCAGCCGGCCGTTGGCCGTGGTGGTGTCGATCGCGGCGCCTTGGCCGGTGAGCACCTTCAGCCCGACGCCGCGTCTATTGAGAGCCTGCACGACATCGACGAGGTGCTTGAGGCTGCGGCCCAGCCGATCGAGCTTCCAGACCATCAGCGTGTCGCCATCGCGCAGCGCTCTCAGGCAGGCCTCCAGTCCTGGGCGGTCGTCGCGTTTTCCCGACGCGCGATCGGTGTAGAGTTGATCGACGGCGACGCCGGCCGCCACGAGCGCGTCGGATTGCAGATCGACGACCTGGCTGCCGTCCGTCTTGCTCACGCGCATGTAGCCTATCAGCACCAGCTTCTTCCCTTCCGGCGCCGTCACGCAAACGGCCGATTATCCGAGCGCCGCTACTGCAGCTTGATGATCGACGAATCGTGTCACTAATCCCGTCATTCTGTCAAAGGCCTGCAAACGCATCGAGCTGTTGATTGTGTGACGCAATCCGACTGATCGGACTCGGCGAGGTCGGTGAGGCGGGTTAGGGTCGATCATCCTTGGGGAGGATGGCCGACATGGCGCGGCGGGAGCTGCTGACCGATGACGAGCGCGGGCGCCTCTTCGGCATTCCCGAGGGCGAGAGCGAACTCATCCGGCATTACACCTTGTCGCCCGCTGAGTTCGACCTTGCCGCCGATCGGCGCGGCAGTCGCAACCGTCTTGGATTTGCGGTCCAGCTTTGCCTTCTGCGCTATCCGGGGTTTGGCCTACGCGCCGGCGATGCGGTGCCCGACGCGCTCCTGACCTACCTTGCTCATCAGCTCGGGCTCTCGGCGGCAGCCTTTCGCGATTATAGCCGTCGCACCCAGACCCGGCTCGATCACGCGGGCGAACTCTTCGGCTATCTCGGCTTGCGCCCCTTCATCCGTGCCGATGTGCCGCTCGCTCTCGATCTCGCCGCCGCAGCCGCGTGGTCGACCGACAAGGGCGAACCGATCGCTCACGGGATTGTCGAAGGTCTGCGTTCCGCCAAAATCATCCTTCCCGCCCCCGACACGATCGAACGAGCCGGATTGGCCGGGCGGGCTCGCGCTCGACGGAAAGCCGCGGAAGCTCTCGTTGCTCCATTGGCGCCCGAGCAACTCGGCCGCCTCGATGCTCTGCTGGTCAACGATGCCGCGCTGAACTCGACCCGGTTTGCCTGGCTGCGCGACATCCCGGAGTCGCCCTCGACGACGAACATCAACGACCTTCTGGATCGCTTGGCCTTCGTGCGCGGCATCGGCATCTCCGCCGATGACGTCATGTCCGCGGTTCACGAGCACCGCTTCCGGCAGTTCGTGCGCGAAGGCGCGGTGGCGCCGGCGTTCCTGCTCTCCGACTACTCCGCAAACCGACGCCGGGCGACCCTCATTGCGAGCCTGATCGACCTCGAGATGCGACTGGCGGATGCCGCGATCGACATGTTCGACAAGCTCGTCGGATCCCTCTTCAGCCGCGCCCGGCGCGGTCAGGAACGGCGCTACCAGGCAACGACCCGTGACGTCGGCCAGCTCATGCGCCTGTTTGGCCGCACGATCGCGGCGTTGTCGGAAGCGCGCGAGGGCGATACCGACGCTCTCGCCGTGATCGACGAGACGGTCGGCTGGCATCGGCTCCTCGCCGCCAAGCCCCAGATCGATGCGCTGGCCGAACTGGCCGACGAAGACATGCTGGCGGCCGCGACCGAACGTTACGGCACGATCCGCCGTTTCGCGCCGGCGTTCCTCGAGGCGTTCGCTTTCCGCGCCGCTGGAGGCGGAGCTTCCCTCCTGCGGGCGGTCGAGATTTTGCGCGAGCTCAACCGGCGTGGCCGGCGCGATGTGCCGGACGATGCGCCGCTGCCGTTCAAAAACAGGCAATGGAAGCGGCTCGTGCGCCAGGGTAACGGCCGGATCGACCGCCGGCTCTATGAGACCGCCGTGCTCTCGACGCTGCGCGACCGGCTGCGGGCAGGCGACGTCTGGATCGAGTGCTCGCGGAACTATCGGCGCTTCGACGCTTATCTGCTCTCGAAGCGGGCAGCGGTCGAAATCGCCACCGGATTACCGATCGGTGTTGCCGCGGACGCCTACATTGCAAGTCGCGCCCGCGTTTTGGATTGGCGATTGAAGCGCTTCTCTGCGCTGCTGCGGCAGGACAAGCTGGAAGGCGTGTCGATGGTGCGCGGCAAGCTGAAGGTGAAGCCGCTGCCGCCGGCGACGCCACCCGAGGCCGACATGCTCGACCGCAAGCTCGACGCGCTCTTGCCACGCGTGCGCATCACCGATCTGCTGCGCGAGGTTGCGGCTCGGACGGGGTTCCTGTCGGCTTTCCGCGATCTGCGCAGCGGCAAGATCCACGACAACCCGAACGCCGTGCTCGCCACTGTCCTGGCCGACGGCACCAATCTTGGCCTCGAGCGCATGGCGAACGCCAGCCAAGGCGTCAGCTACGCCCAGCTCGCCTGGACCCACAACTGGTATCTTTCGGAAGAAAACTATCGCGCCGCGCTCGCCATGATCGTCGATGCTCATCACCGGCTGCCATTCGCGCGTCACTGGGGCGACGGCACGGCCTCTTCCTCCGACGGGCAGTTCTTCCGGGCTGGCCGCGAGCGCGCGGGCGCGGCCGAAGTGAACGCCAAGTATGGCGGCGAGCCGGGGGTGAAGATCTACACCCACCTCTCCGACCACTTCGCTTCGTTCCATTCCCGCGTCATCTCGGCGACGGCCGGCGAAGCGCCCTATGTCTTGGACGGCCTGCTGCTGCATGGCAGCGCATTGGCCCCGCAAGTGCATTACACCGACACCGGCGGCGCGACGGACCACGTCTTCGCGCTGTGCCACCTGCTCGGTTTGCGGTTCGTGCCGCGGCTTCGTGATCTCGCCGATCGCCGGCTCGGCACGATCGAGCCGGCTTCAGGATACAAGGGCCTGGAAGCTCTGATCGGGCGACCGATCCGCACCGAGGTCATCTCCGAGAACTGGGACGACATCGTCCGCCTCGCCGCATCGATCAAGGCCGGCGCGGTGGCGCCTTCGACTATGCTGAAGAAGCTTGGAGCTTATAAGCGTCAGAACCGCCTGGACTTCGCGCTCGGCGAGATCGGGCGCATCGAGCGCACGCTGTTCACGCTCGACTGGCTGGAACATCCGTCGCAGCGTCGGGTGTGCCAGGCCGGACTGAACAAGGGCGAGGCCCGCCACGCCCTGGCGCAGGCCGTCTATGCCCATCGCCAGGGTCGCTTCTCGGACCGAACCCTGGAGAACCAGGCCCATCGGGCCTCGGGGCTGAACCTCGTCATCGCCGCGATCGCCTACTGGAACACCCTGTATCTCGAACGCGCCGTCGATCATCTGCGCAGCCGAGGCGAAGCCGTCTCCGAAGCCTTGCTCACCCATGTCTCTCCGATGGGCTGGGCTCATGTCGGCCTGACAGGCGACTACCTGTGGGAACGGCCCGACGACATCGCCCCGAACACCTATCGTTCGCTCAACGATCCGACAGCGCGGCTGCGGCAGGCAGCATGAGCCATGTTCATGCTTCGTCCAGCTTAGCGCGGTTTAGCGTACAAACCTTGAGGTGCCCCCATGAGCGCATATCGAGAGTGACGGCCTGCGCGATCTGGTTCGCCTGAGCGATCCGGCCACGGCTGATCTCATGGCGCGCGGTGACGGCGTTGAGGTTCGCCGCCGCCACCACCGCCAACAGGTCCGTCAGCGTCTCGATGGGCTGGTCGATCAGCCATGGCCAGAGGTCGGCCTGCTCGCCGGGAAGCCGATAGCCCCATGCATCGACGATCTCGGTCCAGCCGCTGAGTGCGCGGCAGGCCTCCGGCTGTTTGATGCTGAGGTCCAGAGCCTTGCGCTCGCCTCTGATCTCGACCGCCGAATGCATGTGCAGTCCGCGATGGCGATCATAGAAGCAGGCCAGCACAAGCGGATGCAGCATCGCCGCCATCGCGATGTCCGGCCGCTGCGCCAGCTCGACGCGCAGCGCTGCTGTCCGGATTGCCGTCAGTTCCTCGATCACCGTCGCGGAATATCCGCTCGGCTCGGTTTCGAGCGGGGAGGGGAGGGCAGGGGCCTCGTCGCCATCATCATGAGCGTCATCGCCACGACGCAGCCGGTCCAGAGCGGCACGGTCCTCCGCTCTGATGAGACTTCGCGTCACCTGCAGCGATCCGTCATAGCCAATGGCGATGATACAGCCGGCCAAGGCCTGCTCGGCAGCGACGTAGCTTTCGGTCGCGCTCCTGATCGCATCGATGCGCTGCTCGATCTCGGCAAGGCGAGCCTCGTCGGCTGCGATCTGGTCATCGCCATCGGCATAGGCCTCGATGCGCTCGGCCAGGGCGTCGTAGCTCTCGCCAAGGGTTGCAAGCTCGGCCTGCTCGGCTTCGGTGTGATCGCGACGCTGCGGATGGATGCGCCCATATCCGGCATGATGGATGCTGTCGGCCTCGATGCAAACTTCCGTCCAGTTCCACCCCTCCAGCCGGACCGCATCAGCCACCGCTTGCAGCCTCTCGGTCGCCAACCGCATAGCCAAGGGTCGGTCGGTCAGGAACGTCGCCTCGTTCTCGAAAAACAGGTCACGCAGGACTGCGCCACCGGCGGCCTCATAGGCGTCTACTCCGATGAAGCGCACAAGCCGATCGGTGCTGCGCAGATTCTCGTTCGTCAGTGTCGCGCGCAGGTTGCCAGGGCTGCGGCTCCAGCCATCGCGGCCGAACCATGCCGCCTCTTGCGCGCCATGGTCGTCACTGATCGCCAGCGCGCGAGCCTGCTCGATCGTGATCTCGTCGGCGCGCATCGCCTCCAGAATCTTCGGCGACAAAGCCGCCAACTTCAAGCGCTGACGCACCGTGACGACGGACTGGCCGAACCGGCTTGCGATCGCGTCAGCCGGAAGCCCGTCCGCGACAAGGCGCTGATAGGCCAACACCTCGTCCACGACATGCATGGCCTGGCGCTGGGTGTTTTCAGCAAGCGAGATTTCGGCATCGCGCTCGGCCGCCAGCACATTGCAGGGGATGTCGATCGCCTTGTCAAACCGGCCCTCCTTCGCCAGCAATCGCAGCGCCGCCAGCCGCCGCGCGCCGGCGACGACCTCAAACTTCTGGCCCTTCGATGACTTCCTGACGGTGAGGTTCTGGATCAGGCCGTGCGCCTCGATGCTGTCGGTAAGCTCGCCGATACCAGCACTGGAATTGACCTTGCGGACATTGGCCTTGCTCGGGACCAGCTTCGACAGGGCGATGTGCTGGATCGTCGTGGTGAGCGTGCCGATAGCGGCAGTCGTGATCGTCGTGGTCATGGTGGTCTCTCCTTGCTGAGGCCGAAGGCCCGTCACCCGGCAGGGTGCAGGTCCGCCTGCACCTCTGCCTTCGCGGCGAGCAGCGGGGAGAGAGGGGGGCAAGAGCCAAATCGGGAGGGGGATCGCCCACGCGGCACGCGCCGGGCGAGGGGCCGCGGCAGGCGGATCCTCGGCCCGGTCCTGCACAAGCCACCTGCGGCGCGGAAGGATGGGGAGACCCGAATTGGCTCTTGCTGGGGAGAGAGGGCCGCGCGCCTCTCTTCCCGCTCAGCGCAACATCGTCGCGCCAGCAGCGCGGCAACCGCCGGCGCCGGGCGCCGGCCAGCGCGAGGAATCGTGACCGAAGGCGGAAACCCGCTTGCGGGGTTCCGTGGAGCCGGCATCGCCGGCGGAGTAGAGCGAGGTCCGAAGGACGCGCCATTCTCTCGCCTAATCAGCGTACCAAAACCGTAATACTATTATAATCGGGATAGATATACCGGTTATCAGCCACGCCGATCTACGGCGCACTATCGAGACTCGTTAATCAACAAAAAAATTTTGTGTATCAAAATTGTACGCATAGCCTTATGAATTTGCTCATGACCACACTGATCCCAACCAAATTCTGCACTAACTCATCACATGGATCAGTCGCAGACTGTACGGATGTGGATTCGACCGTGGTGGTCGTATTGCTCTACTTCCCGGCAATGGCGGCGACGGTGATGCGGGCGTTCGTGTTCTTCCCGCATAAATTCGCCGCGTCCACCACGGTGACGTCTGTCCTCGCCGTCATGATCTCCGCCATGAGGAACACCATGATGCCAAGCCCGAGCTTGGCCTGGAGCCAATACGCTACCACCGAGCACAAGCCCGATGATCGCCAAGAACCCATTTCGTCTCGTGAGCATCGGTCCCTCCTTCAAACGTCAGGACGAGACTGTGGATCTTTAAGGATGAACCGCACCTAAACGAACCACGTTCTGCATGGATGTTACAGATTGTAACGGACTGGAACATGGCGCCTTCCGGACGCGTCTTTGCTGCATGAACCAACCCTGTCCAGCAGACCGGAGCAACCCATGCACCACACAGATCCGAAAATGCAGGCCTGCATCGACGCCTGCCTGCGCTGTTACCAGACATGCCTCGGCATGAGCACGAGCTATTGTCTCGAACTTGGCGGCGAGCATGCACGGCCCGACCACGTCAAGCTCATGCTCGACTGTTCCGAGACATGCCGCGCCGCCGCCCATGTCATGGTCATCGGCTCGCGCCATCACAAACATCTCTGCGCGGAGTGTGCCGACATCTGCGAGGACTGCGCCAGCGAATGCGAGCGCGTCGGCGACATGGATGAATGTGTCCGGGCCTGTCGCACCTGTGCCGAGAGCTGTCGCGAAATGGCAGCGTAGCCTCCTCCCCAAGGGGCGCCGTGCGCCGCCGCAGCCTACCTACCCTTGATACGAAGGAACCACCGCCATGATGCGTCTCAACCTCATCGTCATCTCGTCCGCGCTTGCCATCTCGGCCGCCGTCGCCCAGCAGCCAGCGTCCAAACCGGCGATGGACCCCGCCATGCATATGAAGATGATGCAGCCGATGGCGTGGGACTCAGCGGCGACCAAGGGTTATAAGGCATCAATGATGACCATGATGAGCGGAATGCCGGCCTATACCGGCGATGCCGACGTCGATTTCATGAAACAGATGAAGGGCCATCATCAGGCCGCCATCGACATGGCCAAGGTCGAACTCGCCAACGGCAAGGATTCGGAGGCCAAGAAGCTGGCGCAGGATATCGTCGCGGCTCAGGAAAAGGAAATCGCCATGATCGACACTTGGCTGAAATCGAAAGGCAAATAGCGCCCTATCCCTTGTTCGACGCCAGTTCCGACAGATGGCTGTCGCCGATATCGTGGAGTGATCCGCCATGGAAGAGCACAACCGGATGAAGCAGGGTAGCTACCTGCGCCTTGGCATGGAGCTGGCGCTGGATTTCATCGTGATGTACCTCGTGATGTACACGATGATCGCGACGCTGGCGCATTTTCACTTCAACCTCAACAACGTCTATATGACGTTGATGATGGTCGCACCGATGACCGTTATCATGCTCGTCTCGATGCGTTCCATGTTCGCGTCGCCGCGGCTTAACATGGCTATCGGCGCGGGCGCGGTCGTTGTCTTCGCACTTAGCTTCGCTGGAATGCGGACGCAGGCTGGCGTCGGGAATGCAGAGTTCCTCCGATCGATGATCCCGCACCACTCGGGCGCGATCCTGATGTGCGAGAAAGCTTCACTCACAGATGCCGAAATCAAGTCTCTGTGCAGCGAGATCGTTGCGGCGCAGAAGAAAGAAATCGCACAGATGGAAGCCATTTTGGCGCGTCAGTGATTGGCACGAGATCCGTGCCTTCGGAGAGAGCTTTGACAACCATCAAAAAGCCGACCGCGACCATCTACCGGATGGTGATGCCGGGGCATACCTGCCCGTTTGGACTGAAGGCACGCGACCTCCTGCGTCGTCGTGGCTATGCCGTCGATGACCACTGGCTCACGACGCGAGCCGAAACCGACGCCTTCAAGGTCGAGCACGACGTCAAGACCACGCCGCAGACCTTCATCGACGGAAAACGCATCGGCGGCTATGACGACCTCCGCCGCTTCTTCGGGATGCGTGTGGCCGATCCCGGCGCGACGAGCTACCAGCCGGTCCTCTGGGTCTTTGGGGTCGCGGCGCTGATGGCGCTTGCGGCCAATTGGGCGACCTCGGGCGACTTGGTCGACCTTCGCTCGATCGAGTGGTTCACTGCCTTCAGCATGTGCATTCTGGCGCTGCTGAAGCTTCAGGACGTCGAGAGCTTCTCGAGCATGTTCCTCGGGTACGATCTCCTGGCTCAACGTTGGGTACCGTATTCCTACATCTACCCCTATGCCGAGCTTCTGGCGGGCGTTCTAATGGTCGCAGGCGCGCTGATATGGGTGTCGATCCCCGTCGCCGGCTTCATCGGGACGATCGGTGCTGTCTCGGTTATCAAGGCTGTCTATATCGATCGCCGAGACATCAAATGCGCCTGCGTCGGCGGCAGCAGCAAGGTGCCGCTCGGCTTTATATCCCTGACGGAGAACCTGATGATGGTCGCCATGGCAGTATGGATGGCCATCGGCAGGCATTAGCCAGCCCCTATCAATTTTCTGCATTACGCAGCCGGTGCCGACCAAAGCTACCGATGCAGAGGTTGGCGGTCGCTCAAATCGTTTCGAATAGCTGTGGCGGCCACGGCAGCCTGCCCCATGGCGTAGCTAATCTGGTCGAGCCCCTCGACCACGTCACCTGCGGCATACAGGCCTGGCACATTGGTCCTTTGCTTTTCGTCGACGATTACGCAACCCCCTCTCGAAACTATAGCCCCCATGCCAACCGCAAGATTGCATCGGACCTCGCTGCCCAAGGCCGGGTAGACAGCGTCAAATTCCATATTTCTGTTGGGCAAGGCGACCGCGATCGTCCTTTCCCGGAGATCAAAGGCAAGGCAGGGCCCCGCAAGCAGTTTGATGCCAGCATTGTGGATGCGTCGTCGCTGAGATACATCGAGATCATGCAGGCCGTAAGGCGAAATCAGTGTTACATCTGCCGTGAAGCCGCGCAGGAACTCGGCTTCATTGAGCCCGTTCGCCGCGGTGCCGATGACGCCGACGCGGCGATCCGTTACCTCGAACCCATCGCAGATCGGACAATAGCGTAGCAAGCCGCGCGACAGTGCCTGGGCGTGCATATCATCTGGCATGGCGGGACGGCGGTTCACAACGCCAGTCGCCAGCAGAACCGTACGGGCTCGCAGGATCAAGTCCCCGGCTAGCGCCACGAACAGATCGCCGTCTCTCACCAACGAGGTCACCTCGGCGGCTATATGGCGGGAGCCATATCGCGTGGCCTGAGCCTTCGTGCGCGCCAGAAGTTCCAATCCTCCTATGCCGTCCGGGAAACCGGCATGGTTGTGGCTGACGGGGATCCAACCCGCGCGACTTTCGCCGCCGTCCACGACCAAAACCGACAGATGAAACCTGGCCAGATAAATCGCAGCCGTCAGACCGGCCGGGCCGCCGCCGATCACAAGGCAGTCGAACGGACGCGACCCGTTGCCAGTGAGCGGCTCGCGGTCAATTTCAGAAGCAAACGGCACTGCGATTTGCGATCCAATCCGATCCTGTCCCGACCCTGTCGATGCCATACCTTCGAACTCCCTCAAATTCGTTCGGATAGATTCTTGCGCGAAACTCGGAGTAAAAATGCCAGTTTCACGTCGTTTGGTACTGGCCTCTAAACGTACGTTTTTGTTTCAATATTTTCCAGAACACGTGTGACCTCTTCAAATCGAGCTTCTGCATCAGACCAATTCTGCACGAAGTCGAACAATTCTCTCATCGCAGGTGCTATTTCTCTGTAGGCGGCTATCGCCGCCACCAATGCTCCAAGCGAAAGGCGCTGCTGCACAACAAGATATCCGCCAATGGCGAAAAAGAAAAAGGGAGTCAAATTCGATGTATAGTTATATAAACCCCGCAGTCGTCCCTTTATATCACTTATCTCCACACGCACCCGTTCGAGGGCGGCAATTTGGCGCGTCTGTTTTTGTAGGGATGGATCATCGGAATTTCTTTTTAGTTCTGGCTTGGCGCCTCCTTCACCGGAGGTCAGAAGCTGAGTAAGCTCTCGCGTCGCATAAACTCTTTCGCGCACTTTAGCGTTCAACATGTTTTGAATGCGAGGCAGCAAAATCAGTTGAACGGGCAACATGATCAAGGCTGACAGAGCAAGCGCGGGGTTCTGAACGAACAAGAATACAAGGCTGGTGAGTAGCGTTCCCCCGTAAATCAGCGGAACAACGAACAAGCTGGCGCCAAAGTACCCAATAGGTTCGACCTCCTGAACGGCGACAGCCGCCAGGCGCGCTCTCGCTTCGGGCGCAGTTTTTCTCGATCGGCGCAAGATTTGCAGCCGCAGTCGCCGGACGAGCCGCTCACTCACTCGTCCTCGGATTCGAGTCGCCGCGAACTTCACAAGTCCGCTGGCGGTCAAGACTGCAAGATAACTTCCGCAGAGCGCGATCAACAATTCCAGACGGGGCAGATGGAAGCCAAGAAATGTCATCCCATCGTGAGCTTCTGGACTTGCGAGCGCGTGGTTGATGATGTGCTTGGGGATATCGAGCAGGAACCAGCCTGCGGGCAGCGTGAGCAGGGACAACACGATCAGCAAAACCTGATAACGCGACGTCGCCCTTGCGACAAAGAGGGCTAACTTCCATGGGTTATGGGCGACAGGCATAGCCACGCTGCTCGCGATGGGCGAATTAGCCGTCTCCAAACTTGGCTGTGGTCCAACGCGTACGTCATCCGGTGCCGTGACCGGCCTCCCGATCACGGCAGCGACCCGGGCTCGGCGCCTTCGAGCGACGGATGCCCCGCGAAACAGCGCTCTCCCCAAGAGTCCGATGGTCCATACAGGAGCGACAACAAAAACGACAATCGCTGCGGCAGACAGAATCCAATGGCCGTGGGGATAATCGAGGCCAGCAAACCTATGGATGATCTGATGTATGTATTCGTTGAGGCTATTAAATATATTTGCCGAATTCATTGAAGTAAGTTTCCAATAAAATAACCGATATAAAAAAGACACATGTATTTGAACGAGAAAACGCGTGCTGCTTCAGCATCGTTATAGACAGAAATCGAACTACACAATATTATGTTCATTGACGTATATATCCCCGCCAGCACGGCGAAAGAACGACGGATCTGTGTGCCGCCATAGCAGATCGATGAAGGGACAATAATGAATCGTTAGCGTCTGTAATTGGGCATGTTGGATATAGGATAAGATCTGTCTTTGAAACTGCGGCCAGGGTTTCGGCGTCAGGCGTCGGAACCGCACGGGACGGATCTGCGCCGATCGCGATGTGTCGCGTTGCGTCACGATTTAATAGAAAAGGGAACGGGTTCGTAAAATTTAAACTCATTATCGTCTTAAACTGTATTTTGTTAGCCATTTCATATTCATGAATTGCTTTAACTGCTTCATCGGTAGCGAGTAACCAACCAACCTGAAAATCCAACTCGGAGTAAAGCGTGAACGCCGGGAGCAGATTGCTATCAGCCAAAAATTGGAATGTTTCGGGGAAGCGTGCGTACACCTCCCGCATCTTCGCCGCCCGCTCGACGATCTCGAGACGTTGAGTGACCTGTCCGAGCGTTTTGAGCCCCTGGTTCGGAACGTCTACGAATTTAGCCTGCACGATAAGCGCGCGTGCCGCGCGGTGAGCCACGTTTATGAAGGGCGGCAGCGCCGCTGCGCCTATGAGAGACAGGACAAGGAGCAGCGAACCGCCGCGGAGCCGGTTTGCTTCCAGCAAGACCGAGAGCAGGACAGGCCAAATGAGAATGAGTGCTTGCCCGCCCGTATTCTGCGTCTCGAAAAACAGGCCGGCAAAAACGGTAACGGCGAGCCAGAGACTGTGGCGGTCGAGCTTCGTCCCAAAGGCATTGAAGACCGGGGCAGTCGAAAATCCGCGTGTAGGGGGGGCATCCCCAGCCTTGAGCAAATAGAGCGCGACAGCCAACCCCGCAGCCGGAGCGAGGATGCCAAAGTGGAGTGAGCTGGCCTGGAGGAAGCGTGATAGCAGATTGCCCTCGTTGAGGCGCACGAGCAGCCATATGTCGAACACATAGGCGCGAACGATGCCCAGGGTGACGTCGAGCGTCAGCAGCGCCAGCAGGAAGAGGGCTACACTCGCAAGGGCGGCACGCAGGCTAATGCGTCCGGCAACAAAGGCGAAGAAGCAGATGAGCCCCGCAGCGATAAAGCCCGTAACTTTCAAAAGAAAGAGTGCCAGACACGTCCAGGCAACAACGAACAATAGCAGCCGCTGTTTACGCATGAAGATGAGACCCGATACCAAAACATATAGCAAAACGCTCGTATGCCTGTTGTAAATCCCATATCCATCGATGCTAGGATAGCTCGAATACTGTTCGACATTCATTGGCAAGAGCTGAAAAAATAGAAATGGAAGAAGAAGAGCTAACGCGGTCGATCTTGATCGGCGCCCAACATAGGCGACAATGGCGAACATGGGTGGCGCGCTGACGAGCAGCAGCGACCATTGGACCAGGAGAAGTGGCTGTGCGCTACTGAACGTCGACAGCAATGGCGCAACGAGCCAGTAGGCAAGTGGACCGACAGGCGCAAAAAAATCAACCGATGGAACTTGACCGATCGAAACCCGATAAGCCCCGTCGATATAGACGATCAAATCCCAATACATAGGACCGACCGGCAACTTAAGAGGTAGTGTCAATAAAATACAGACGCCAATCAAGACGAAGGCAAAAACACAAACCGGCGAAAAGAGTTTGCTCTTCTGACTTTCCATTGTCGCTGGCGGCTCGATGACAGTGCTCATTGATGCTCATCCCGTGCAGTAAGGCGACAACACGGGGGCGCCGCGCCCTGATCATCTACACCATTACCAAAATCCGGGTTCGCCGCTTTGTGGGAAACTGGCGAGACGAAGCCCTCGGCAAGTCCGCTCAACCGCATGAGTAGGCTTCCTCCGGAATGCGGGAGTCGAGGGTGCCAAGGAATCGAAGCCCGATCGAGTTCCTTGAACCCCTTCGAACGATAGAGTCGGACAGCAGACGCATTATCCGCCCACACATGCAGACTCAAGCTGGCGAAGCCTTCGGCGACGGCTTGCTCGGCAGCCTGATCGATCAGTCGGGAGCCGATCCCGCAGCGCCGGTACAGAGGAAAGACTGCAAGGCTGTTGATGCAATAGCTGTTCGCGTCCTGGAGCGTCGTTCTGGGCCAGAGATGGAGCTCTCGCGCTGACAAATTCGTCGGCATTGTTTGGTCGCAGAGCAGCGAGGCCGGGAAGGCGTTCACCATGCCGACGACGGGGGCATGAGCCCCAGACTGCGCAACCGCGACCCAGCAACGGCGGTAAGAACATTCGCTATCGTTCGATGAAATCATATGCCGAAAAACATCGGCAGGGCTGAAGCGAGGATCCAGTTCATCGAGAATGAATTGCAGCGTTTCGCCCGCAGCCTGATGCATCAGTTCGACAAGCGCTGCAGCGTCTTCGGGTGCAGCTCTCCTGATGGCAACGTTCACGATGGCCTCCAGCATAGTTTATCGGCGCTTCGACGTGAAAATTCACCGCTGACCTCGACCGACCACCACAACCTGTTGGACCGAGAAACTGGACACCTAACAGGTTCACCTGTTAGATCAGCTTCCAAGCTCAGGGGACCGTGGCGGTCCACCAGCTCTGAACGTCACGAATTTATGACCGATGAAGTTGGCGGCCGCCCCCAGCGCGAGCGCGCCAGCGTGTGCGGTCGCTTCTGGCTCAAACGTGAAACCGATCGCGGGAAAGACCAGCCGGAGCAGGACGTGAGAGGCCGCGATCACGGTCGCCACTCCAACGACGTTCACGCCGATAAATAGAGCGATTTGGGCAGCGAGAGGCTGTGAAGAAGTTGTGAAAACGAAGGCCCGGTACAGTATAAATCCGACCACCATGCCGATCATATAGGCGACAAAAACCGCCTCAAGAAATGGCATTACTAAAGAAAGAGGGAACCTAGCCAGCCAATTGACAACGGTTGCTGAACCGCCGACCAATATAAAGCGAGCAACCTGAGCAATAAGGTCCATTATTTGCCTTGTTTGATTTTGATTGCTCAATTAGATTTATTCGACTTTGTCTGATTTATCGTCATGGTTATATCGGCATAATCTCTGACCTAATCGTCAGACTCATCTCGTCCCGAGAGGGGATGGTCAGCACTACAATGCCCAGCAGTACAGACGATCTTGATACGCCTGTGCGTCGTGCCCAAGCAGTTCGCCTCGTAGAGTTCGCTCTTACCAACTCCCGACAGGCGCGTGACTTTCGCGTTCACACAGGCAGCCTCCAACAAGGCGCGCTGCAAATCACCATCATCAGCGTGCGATAGCGTCGGAGCGAGCGAGAGTAGGATGATCAGTATCAATGTAAACATGATACACCACCCTCCCATGAGGTTTGGGTAAGCGCTCTCTCATCTTGTGAGATATAAGGAGCCCAGGAGCGTTATATTCGACCGCGGCATTAAGATGCCGCGGTCGACAGTTATATAACCGTTCGAATACGACTACTTAGTCTTCTGCAACTTTGTGACGGTGAGCTGACCGTTCACCCGGTCGGCGTCGAACTTGATCTTGTCGCCGGCCTTCAGGCCCTTCAGCATGGCTGGGTCGCCGGCGCGGAAGACCATCGACATGGCGTCCATGTCGAGGTTCTTGATCGCTCCATGATCGATGGTCAGCTTGCCTGCCGCCTCGTCAACCTTCTTGACGGTGCCATTGACCTGCTGGGCAAGGGCCGGCAGTGCGAACGCCACAAAAGCGACGGTGGTAATGATCTTCAGCATGCTGTTCTCCTTGTTGAGTAGGCAGGCGCCTACTTGACGATAACCTTGCCGGTCATTCCGGCTTCACGATGGCCGGGGATCAGGCAGGAGAAGTCGAACTCGCCCGACTTCGTGAACGCCCAGACGATCTCGCCGGTCTTTTTCGGCGCGAGGCGCTTGGCGTTCGGATCGTCATGCTCCATGTCGGGGTTCTTCTGCATCGCGATGGCATGCTTGAGATTGTCCTCAAGCGTGGCCACCACGATCTCGTGATCCAACTCCCCATTGTTACGCAGCGCGAACTTGATCTGCTCGCCGCGGCGAACCTCGATCCGATCGGGAATGAACAGCATCTTGCCATCACGCTCGCTCATGACAACCTGAACCAGTCTTGACGGCTTTTTCGGATCGCCGGGCTTGCCATAGGCGGTCTCATCGTCATGGCCATGTCCAGCGCCGCCCGGCCCTGCCGAGGCCAGGCCTGCCGAAGCCAGTAGGATTAAGGTTGCCACTGTCAGTCTGAAGGGGGTGATCGTCATGCGGTCGCTCCGGGGTTTGTCGTCGGCGTCAATGGTTGGAATGGCCGCCCGCCTTGGCAGCGGGTAGCGGCTTGCCATCGGGACCGAGGCGCGGCTTGCGCGGGTCTTTCACCTGCCATGTGGCAAGCTCAGGACTAACTTTCGGCCCCTCGACACGAGGCGCTTCGGCCAGCTTCTGTCCCTTATATTCGAACGCGACCGTCCCTTCCGGATGCTTGAACCAGCCCGGATCCTTGTAATCATTCTTGGCCAGCCCCTCGCGCACCTTAACGACCGAGAACATGCCGCCCATCTCGACGGGGCCGAACTGCGCGTAGCCGGTCATCATCGGCAGCGTATTCTTGGGCAGCTCCATTTCCATCGAGCCCATCTCGCCCATGCCGTTCGAGCCCATCGGCATGTAGCCTGGCACGGCCTTGCGGATGCGGCTGACCAGATCCTTCTTGGTGACGCCGATATAGGTCTTCACCGAGTGGCCCATGGCGTTCATCGTGTGATGCGACTTGTGGCAGTGGATCGCCCAGTCGCCAGGCTCGTCGGCGACGAAGTCGAAGGCGCGCATCTGGCCGACCGCGACGTCGATCGAGACCTCGTCCCAGGCGCTGGCCGGATCGACCCAGCCGCCATCGGTGCAGGAGACCTTGAACTCGTAGCCATGCATGTGGATCGGGTGGTTGGTCATGGTCAGGTTGCCGAAGCGAATGCGGACCTTGTCGTTCTTGGCCACAACGAACGGGTCGATCCCAGGGAAAACACGGCTATTCCAGGCCCACAGATTGAAGTCGAGCATGGTGTTGACCTTCGGCACATATGAGCCGGCTTCGATGTCGAAGGCGTTGAGCAGGAACACGAAGTCGCGATCAACGCGGCGGAAGGCCGGGTCCTTGGGATGGACGATGAACATACCCATCATGCCCATCGCCATCTGCACCATCTCGTCGGAATGCGGATGATACATGTAGGTGCCCGAGCGCCTGAGCTGGAACTCGTAGACGAAGGTCTTTCCTGACGGGATATGCGGCTGGTTCAGCCCACCGACGCCGTCCATGCCGTTGGGCAGGCGTTGGCCGTGCCAGTGGATCGTCGTGTTTTCGGGCAGCTTGTTGGTCACATAGATGCGGACCTTATCGCCCTCGACAGCCTCGATCGTCGGGCCGGGCGACTGGCCGTTATAACCCCAGAGATAGGCGATCATGCCCGGCGCAAGCTCGCGCTCGACCGGCTCGGCGACGAGATGGAACTCCTTCCAGTCGCCGTTCATGCGCCAGGGCAAGGTCCAGCCGTTCAGCGTGGCCACCGGCTGGTAGTCCGGGCCCGAAGTCGGGACTAGCGGGGCCTGGGTGGCCGCGCTCGCCATTGTCGGCGCTTCGGGCACGGCGGCGAAGGCGGTGCGACCGGAGACAGCTGCGGCGCCCGCGATCACAAGCCCCGACGTTCCGATGAAACCTCTACGTGACAGATCCGTCATGGCGTCTTGCTCCTGATGGGTTCAATGGGCCGGCGCATCGCCGCCGCCGCCAGCGGCCGCGACAGCGGTGCCGCCGCCGACCGAACCGCCGCCGATCAGCGCGTGCTTGAAATCGGTATGGGCAATCCAGGCGTCGCGGCGGGCATTAATGCCCGCGACATTGGACAGGATGCGGCTGCGCGCGTCTGTGATGAGCTGCGTCACGTCGATCAGCATGCCGTTGTACTGCAGCTGAGCTTCGTCCTGGATGATCTTGCGCAGCGGCAGGACGTTAGCACTGTACTGCCGAGCGATGTCATAGGTACCACGATAGCTCGTATAGGCCTCTCGCGCTTCCGAGCGAACGTTGACGGCCTTTTCGGCCAGCTTGTTGGCGGCCTGCATGTAAGTCTGCTCAGCCAAGGCCACCTTGCTCTGCCCGAAATCGTAAATCGGGATCTCGATCTCGAGGTCCAAGGTACGAGTACGCCTCGTCGTACGCTCGACATCACCATCGGGCAGGACGCTGCGTCCGCGATCATAGGTCCGCCGGCCCAGCAGATCGATGTCGTTGACGAAGCGGGTCGCCTGCGTCAGCCCCAGCGACTTGGCAAGAAGGGCAAGTTCCCCCCGCGCGATCTGTATGTCGACGCGCTTGCGAAGCGCCTCCGCTTCGATCGCCTTGGCCGACTGCAGGCGCGGCAGCGGGGGCAACGAGGCCGGCATGCGGAATTTGAGGTCGTCGCCCCAAAGCCCAAGCTGTCTGACCAGTCGCTCGCGCTCCTGGCGTTGCTGCAGCCGGGCCTGCGCCAGCTGCGCGCCGAGCTCGGCGTCGAAGGCGAACTCCCGCGCCTGATCGAGCTTGTTGATGCCGCCCGACTCGCCAAGGCGTTTGAACAGCTCGGTCGCAGCGTCGGTGGAAGCCTTGGCTTCCTGGTAGAATGACGCTTGGGCATTGGCTGCTACGGAGCGATAATACTGTTTGCGCGTGTCGGCAGCGAGCTTCAGCACAGCCTCCGCCGCGCGAAGCTGTGCGTTCTGGAAGCGGTCGCGGGCAACCTCGGCGCGTGCTGGCCAAGTCGCCAAAGCAAACAAGCTGCCGACGATCTGCCGCTCGATCTCGACCTCGAACCGACCTGACAGCTTGGAGATTCCGAAGCGCGGGTTGGGCGGCAGGCTGGCCGCGACCATCTGCGCTTCGGCGATACCGAGCTCGTTGAAGGCCGCCTGCAGGCCGCGGTTGTTGAGCAACGCAATCTGGACAGCGCTATCGGCGGTGAGAGGCTTCTTGAGAAGCTGGTCAACCCGCGCCTTGGCGCTGCCTGCGACGGCGTCATCCGTGATCCGGACGACGTCCTTGTTCAACTCTGTGTAAGCGATGGCCTGCGCCGTGCCGACACCGCCATCTGCCGAAAAAGTCGCGCAACCACCAAGAAGCATGGAAACGCCAGCCAGGAGGGCAAAGCGGCGGATAAATCCAATCGACGATTGTTGGTTGGAACCAAAAGAGGAAGCGATAGCAGTCACTGTTGAGGCCCTACTCTACGGTTCAGCTCGCGCCAATTTTTCGGGTCGGTTGGGCGTATCGAGGTAAGCCCGGCGGTGACGCTCTGATATCCAACGGCTGGAACGCGCGCGCTTGGATCGGAGGGCCGCGCCAGATGGACTGGCACGGGCGTGACGGAGCACGCGCCGAGCGCAAGCGCTATGAGAGCGGCAAAATAAAGTTTAACGGCCATCGCGATTCGTTCGACCCCCAAAGCCTCGATGCAGTTTGGTAGCAGCGGCGGGTCAGTCCTGTCCGTTACAAATTGTATCAAAGCGGATCGCGCCTGGCCCGCGATACAGCGCTATATTGTTGATCAGCCGGCCGACCATTCGGTGCAAAATGCCACCTACGCCGTTTGAAAGATGCTCGTGACGAACATCCCGACCACACCCCAAGCCGACGATCACGGCCATGTGCTCGTGGTAGATGACGACCCGCAGATCCGCCTGCTGGTCGCCCGCTTCCTGCAGCGCCACGGTTACAAGGTAACGGGCGCGCCCGACGGACGCGCCATGCTCGACGTTTTGAAACAGACCGAGATTGACCTCATCATTCTCGACCTGATGCTGCCGGGACGGTCCGGTTTCGATTTGTGCGGCGATGTGCGCGCGACGTCGCAGGTGCCGATCGTGATGCTGACGGCGCGCAGCGAGGAAAGCGATCGCATCATCGGGCTGGAGGCCGGTGCCGACGACTACGTCACCAAGCCATTCAGCCCCCGAGAACTGCTGGCGCGCGTGCGCGCCGTGCTCAGACGTTCGCGCACCCTGCGCAGAGCAGGAGGCGGACGCGCCAGCGAGTGCGTTGTTTTCGACGGGTGGCGGATGGATTTGCGCCGGCGGGAACTGGTTTCGCCATCAGGTACGCTGGTCGATCTATCGACGGGCGAGTTCGACCTGATGGTCGCGTTTATCGAGCACGCCAATCGGGTGTTGTCGCGCGATGCCTTGATGCAGTTCGCCAAAACCAGAAACAGCGATCCCTTCGATCGGGCGATCGATGTCCAGATCAGCCGCCTGCGGCGCAAGCTGGAAGCTGACGCCCATGGCGGCCAACTGATCAAGACGATCCGCGGCGCCGGTTACATGTTCACCCCCGCCGTTCAGACGCGTGAGGGTCAGCCGGCATGAGTCGCATGCTTCATAAAGGGTTTCCCGATACCGTGGCGGGCCGCGCAATCCTGATCCTCGTCGCCGCGCTGCTCGCCTTCCATCTCGTCGGCTATTGGGCCTATCGCGTCGGCGTGGAAAGCCTGGCGAGCGCGCAGCGCGACAGAGGCCTGGCCGAGCGTATTGTTTCCATCAAACGGGCGATCGCTAGCATCCCGCAGGAGCCGGAGCGTGATCGTGCTGCGCACGATCTGTCGAGCGCCAGCCTGGAAGTCCACTGGAGCAAGGTTAGCCTGGTGCTCGGCACCGCGCCCACCACCGAGCGCACTGCGGCGATGGAAGCCAAGCTCAAGGAGCTTGTGCCGGATCTGGCCTCGGAATCCTTCCGGCTCGGCTTCGCCGATGACGGTGCGCTCGGCTCCGGCGACGCCGATGCCTACCGCCACATGATGCTGGTTTCGGTCAGGCTCGACGACGGCTCCTGGGTAAACTTCTCGTCGACCACGCTTGGGGCAACCCAGCACGCCGACTGGAGCGTACTGGCGGTGACGATCTGCTTTGGCGTGGCCATCATCGTCGTAGCGGTGCTGCTGCTGCGCTGGGCGACGCGGCCTCTGCGAGAACTCGCGCTCGCAGCCGAACGCTTCAGCCTCGACCAGATTCCAAAGCCGCTTGACGAAACCGGCCCCGCCGAAGTCCGCCGGGCGGCGTGGGCCTTCAACACCATGCGCGAGCGCATCCAGCGTCTCGTCTCCGAGCGCATGCAGGCCTTGGCGGCGGTCTCGCACGATTTGCGCACGCCAATCACCAGGCTGCGGCTGCGCTCCGAACTGATGGAGGACGAGGCGACGCGCGTTCTCGTCGACGCCGACCTCGCCGAGATGGAGGGCATGATCGATTCGACACTGGAGTTCCTGCGCGGCGGCGTCTCCAGTGAGGCGATCAGGCCGATCGACATCGTCTCGGTGATCGAGACCATCGTCGACGATCATGCCGACCAGGGTCATGCCGTCAGCCTGAGCGGAGCCGGTCATGGTCGCGTGCTCGGCCGGCTTCTCGCGCTCAAGCGCGCCTTCTGGAACGTCGTTGGAAACGCGGTGAAGTACGGAAGCCATGTCACCGTTATGGTTGACGAGACGCCAGCAGGGTTCGCGATTACGGTCGAAGATGATGGTCCCGGCATTCCCGACGGCGATATGGAACGCGTCTTCCAACCCTTCGTCCGCCTCGAGGAATCACGCGGTCGCGAGACCGGCGGCTCCGGCCTCGGCCTGACCATTGCGCGCGCTGTCGTACTCGCTCATGGCGGCGAGATCGCGCTAGCCAACCGTCCAGAAGGCGGTCTTCAGGTGACGATCGTTCTGCCTCGCCTCGCCCAGCCAGAGCAGATGCTGGCGCAGGCGATTGCCGGAGACGCGATGTCGGTCCACGGAACCGCTGCGCGCGAAATGGCGAATCCTTCCTCAATTTGAAACGCCCGATAGGTCGGAGATCATGATGAACCGCGCATCGCTATTTTTCCTCGCCGCCTTCCTCCCTGCTTTTCCGGCAACCGCGCAGCAAATCGAGGTCCATCTCAGTCCGATCTGCGGTTGCTGCAAGGCTTGGGTTCGGCATCTCGAGCAGGCAGGCTTCACGCCACGCATCGTCGAAAGCCAGGACATGACCGTAGCAAAACGGGCTCTTGGGGTCTCAAGCAAGGTCGAGTCCTGTCACACCGGCATCGTCGATGGGTATTTTATCGAGGGGCACGTCCCGGCTTCAGATGTCCGCAGGCTTTTAAAGGACCGCCCGACAGTGCTTGGCCTCGCAGTACCCGGCATGCCAGTCGGGTCACCGGGCATGGAAGTTCCGGGCGTCGCGGCAGAGCAATTCGAGACCCTTGTAGTCGGCCCGAACGGTCAAACCCATGTTTTCGAAAAACACTGATGTTGAATCCAATTTCTTGCAACGTTGAAATCTGGCTGACTAGGCCTCGTGGACAAAGCTTGACCTGAGACTCGCGGATTGATTCAAGGCTTCT
>LSIG01000099.1 GCA_001556125.1 Rhizobiales bacterium CCH10-E5
CCGAGTGAATCATGAAGCGGTCAATTCGGCGAGGTTTTTGCGGGCGTCCAGCTGCAGGAGGCCTGATCCGAAACAACACAGGCGCCCTGAACCGCGCCTGCCATTGTTGCCGTGTCGGTTGAGGCGGCAGGCAGTCGACTGATCCCGTGCGATCTACGTGCGAGCACCTTGTGCATCGCGAATATCACCTTCGGGACGTCGAAGCCTTGGATGCCGAGATGAAGCGCTCGCCAGAGACGACTTCGAAAAGAACCTTGCAGTCGACCGATCACAGCTACAATATCACCAAGCGCAGGCGATCAATTAAAGAACCTACATCAGGACCCAGGAAGGCTTTGCCTATCTGGCCGTGGTGATCGACCTGTTCTCCCGCCGTGTCATTGGTTGGTCACTGCAGAGCCGGCAGGTCACCGACGTCGTGCTGCAGGCGTTGCTTATGGCGGTATGGCGACGGAAGCCGAAGACCAAGGTCCTGGTTCACTCGGACAGTAAATAGATCGAGGCCAGTTCCCGGGCGGCCTGTCTCAAACACAGATCGA